>JBCCQY010000049.1:0-58285 GCA_039208735.1 Myxococcota bacterium
CGTGCACGGCAACTTCGGCAAGCACTCAACGGCGCGTGACCCTTCCGGTTGCCTCTTTTGGGATGACTGGTGTCCCAAAACCATCCACGTCCTCAATCCGACTGAACGTCAGAACCCACCTGGGTTTCGTCTGTCGTTTGTGGGATAATTCTGTGCACTTTGAAACCCGAAAAAACTATCGCGTATTGAGTATCGCGAAATTACAAGGACTCCAAAGGAGGGAAACATGATGTTTTGGTTGGGGGTGCTTAGCTGTGCGGTGATCCAGCCCGGTGACGTCGGCGTGAAGCGCCGCCTCGGCAACCTGGGCAATAAGGTCTACCAACCCGGCCCGGTTGGCGTGAACCCCATCCTCACGAAGATGGTTCGCGTTCCGGTGCGCACAGTAAACCTCGAAGTTCGTCTGTCATTGCCGAGCCAAGAAGGGCTCAATGTGGAAGCAGAGGTCTCCATCCTCTACCGGGTGCTCCCCGACCGTGTGCGGGAAGTCCTGATGGAGATTGGACCGACCTACGAGCGAAGCGTCATCCTCGCTACGTTCCGGTCCGCGTCGGCCGATGTGTCGGCGGGCTACCTCGCCAAAGACATGCACACCGCGAAGCGCTACGAAATCGAACAGGCCATCCGCGATCGCATGATGACGGTCGTGTCAGAGCGCGGCTTCGACATCGAAGCGGTGCTGCTCAAGAGCATTCGCCTGCCCGCAGGGTTGTCCGAGGCCATCGAAGCCAAGCTCTCGGCCGAGCAGGACGCCCAGCGCATGCAGTTCGTGTTGGAACGGGAGCGCCTCGAAGCGGAACGCAAGCGCATCGAAGCCGAAGGGGTGCGGGACGCGCAGGCCACTGTGGCCTCGACGATCGACGAGGCGATGCTCCGCTGGTCGGCCATTCAGGCGTTTGAAGCCCTGGCCACGTCGCCGAACACGAAGGTGGTGATCACGGACGGCAACTCGCCGCTCATGGTGGACGCCAAGAACTGATCCAAGCGATCGTCGAGGCCACGGCTGCGCGAAGCGGCATCCCATCGACCTCGACTCGCCCCTGTGCCCAGCCCGCCACCGCCGATGGCTCCGACCTTGGGTAGCATCGGCCGTCCTCGGGAGGGCTTTGTGTTCAGGTCATTCGGCGTACGCCTCGCCACCGTTGTCACCCTCGCGGTCGCTTGCGGGCCCAAGACAGCCCCCCAAGACGGCACACGAGGCCTCGACCGCACCGTACCCGTGGCCCCAATCGGGGTTGAAGCCGGCAAGGCGGAACTTGGCATCGGCCGGTACCGAGCCGTGCTGTTCTCGGTGCAGGACTACGAACGCGGATCGGAACTCGCAGACCTCGAGACGCCGACCGAAGACGTCCGCCGCATCTCGGCCATCTTGCGCAAGCGCTATGGGTTTGACGCCGAAGTCGTGGAAGATGCCACGGAAGCCCAGATCATCGAGACGCTCGACCGCCTGCGCAACGAGTCCAACGAAGACGACGCGGTCCTCATCTACTACGCGGGCCACGGGATCTACGATGCCGACGAAGACCGAGGCTATTGGCTGCCTTCGGACGCCCAGCTCGGCAACACCGCGCGGTGGGTGAGCAACGATGATGTGGCCGCCAAGATGCGCGCGATTCCCGCACGTCATGTGCTGTTGGTGGTCGACTCCTGCTTTTCGGGCAAGTTCAAGGGGGCCGGCGACCCCGCGAGCGAACGCGCGCTCGCCGACCTCCGCGAAGCCCGCAAGCTCGCCCGCAACCGCAGCCGCTGGATCATCTCGTCGGGGGGCAACGAACCCGTGGCCGACGGCGGCCGCGACGGCATGAGCGTGTTCGCCTACTACTTCGCCGATGCCCTGGCCAACGCCGACGACCGCTACGTGACCCCCGACGTGCTGTTTCCCCACGTGCGGCGGCGGGTCTCCGCAAACGCAGACCAAACGCCCACCCAAGGTCAGTTCGGCAAGACCTTTCACGAAGATGGTCAGTTCGTGCTGCTGAATGGCGAAGCGTGTCAGGCCGAACTCGACGCCGAAAAGCGTCGGGTCCAGGCCCAAGCCACCGCCCAGTGGGCCACCGTGCGAGAGGCCCTCGACCGTGCACCAAACCAAGCCCAAGACGCACTTCGAACGTGGCTTGATCGGTGGGAGCGGGTGCAGTCGGTCCAAGCCTGCGGCGAAGAAGCGGCGATGCAAATCGAGCAACTCACGGAAGCCCGGTGGCTCCTCCGCCTCACGGAACCGAAGGGCAGCGAACAACCTGCAGAATCCGCCTATGCCACGGGCAACACCCAGTGGACGTCCGTCGACGTCGCCCAAGAGGTCCCTAACTGGCGCACCGCCTGTGAGGGTGGCGACATGGCGGCCTGTAGCGACCTGGGGCTTGCCTACGAGGGTGGTCACGGCGTGGAGGTTGATGTCGAGGCCGCGGCAGCGCTTTACGCCAAGGCCTGTGACGGCGGAAACGCGGCCGCCTGTGGAAATCTGGGGGTTCTCGCGGCGCTCGGCATCGGCTCGGAGGACCCCGACTACGAAACTGCACGGACGAAGTTCACCCAAGGGTGCATGCGCAGCGACGCGCGCAGTTGCTCGCTGACCGGCGTGCTCTACAACTCTGGGCTCGGCGTGCCGGCAGACTCCGAGCGCGCCAATGAGCGCTTTCAGCAGGGCTGCGAGGGGGGCCACGCCGACGGCTGCGGGTGGCTCGGCCACAACCTTCAGTATGGCATCGGGGGTCCCGCTGACGGGTTTGCAGCC
The DNA here is from genome assembly GCA_039208735.1 of Myxococcota bacterium. Lineage (GTDB taxonomy): Bacteria > Myxococcota_A > UBA796 > UBA796 > DRPG01. The sequence goes on from JBCCQY010000049.1 coordinate 2,735, forward strand.
CGTTCGGCGTTCAAACGCAGCTGCGAAGGCGATTCTGGCTCCGGCTGCGTGGGCTACGGGTTGGTCCTCGAAGAGGGAACGGGCGGCGCCAAGGACCTCACGGGCGCCTACCGCGCCTACGCCCAAGCCTGCGCATTGAACGACGGGTTGGGCTGTGCGTTCGAAGGGCTTGCGTCCCTCTCCGGCGAGGGCACGCCTAGCGACCCAACCACGGCCGACCTGCGCTTTCGCAAGAGCTGTGACTTGCTCGAAGGTCGAGGTTGCTCCTGGCTTGGTACTCGCAAGTCAGGCCGTGAAGCGGTCAAACTCCACGAGCAGGCCTGCGCACTAGAATGGGGTCCGAGCTGCGCGTCGGCCGGTTTTGCATACCGGGATGCCGATGGCGTGGACACCGACGACGGTGTCGCCGTCGACCTGTTCCGCCGGGCTTGCGATCTTGAAGACGGCAAGGGCTGTGCGAGCTTGGGCTGGATGCACGAGTTTGGCCGCGGCGTCGGCAAGGACCTCGTCAAGGCGGTGACCTACTACGTGCAGGGCTGTGACCTCGGCAACGGCATTGGATGTGCGAACGCAGGGTTTGCCCACGAAAAAGGGCGCGGGGTTGAGACGTCGTACGAACGGGCTCGAGAGCTCTACAAGACCGCCTGTGACCTTGGGAATGGCCGTGGCTGTGTGAACCTGGGCGAGCTGGTGGAACATGGACGGGGGGGCCCCGTTGATTTGCGTGCCGCCGCCACATTCTACGAACGGTCGTGTGATGCAGGCGATGGTGAAGGGTGCAACGGGCGCGCCTTGCTCGCCGAGTTTGGAGAAGCCGGGATTCGTAAGCTCACGGAAGCACCGCGGTGGTACCGGAAGGGGTGTGATCACGGCTACGCCACGGCGTGCACAAACCTGGCGTATCTCCTCGAATCCGGCAAAGGCATCGCCCAAGACCTCGACGAAGCACGGTCGTTGTACGAAACGGCCTGTGAGGACAACGAAGGGCGTGCCTGCAACAACCTCGCGACCATGTACGCAAACGCGCTGGGCGTCCCGGAAGACGAGGTCAAGGCTTCGGCGATGTACCGCAGTGCGTGTGACAACGGCCATGCTCGTGCGTGCTCAAACCTGGGCATCAACTACGCCACGGGCGATGGCGTGAAGCAGGATTTGGAGCTGGCCCTCGAACTCTACACCCAGGGCTGTGCGCTCGGCGACGCCTTTGGGTGTGGTCTCGAAGGCCTGGCGTGGGAATGGGGCAACGGCACCGAACCTGACTTCGAAAAAGCCCGGGCCCGCTACGCGTCCGCCTGTGACGACGACGACCTGCCCTCGTGTACCCGACTGGGAATGCTGTACGAATCCGGCAAGGGCGTGCCGGCCGACATGACCAAGGCCCTGCCCTTGTTTGAACGCGGCTGCACCGACGCCGAATTCTCGGGCTGCACACAGCTCGGCGTCGCCTACTACCTCGGTAACGGCGTGGCGAAGAACCCGACCGTCGCCCAGTCGTTGTGGTTGCGAGCTTGCGAAGCGCAAGACGCATTGGCCTGCAACAACGCGACGGTCGGGTATTACCTGGGTGAGGCGCAGCCCCGAAACTTGGACAGAGCCCGCAAACTCGCGATTCAAGCTTGTGATCTGGGCGAGCCCGATGGTTGCATCAAGCTCGGGTCCATCGAAATCGAACGCGGACGTCCCGAAGCCGCACGAGCCGCCCTCAAGCGGGGGCTGACCGGCGACCAACGCCAAACTTCGGACCGCCCGGAGGCCCACTTGCTCCAACTTGTCGCAGGCGAAGACTGGGTTCCAACCGCCAAGGCGCTCATCGAAGCTTATGGCGCAACCCCTCCCGACTTCCAATCGGGCTGGGAATGGGTCCACCTGCGCGCCTTCTTGGGCCACAACGACGACCAAAAACCGCTGTTGCGTGTCCTCGACCTCTTTGAGCAGCCGCGCACCGAGGCATCCGTTGCAGCCCTCCGTGAGGCGTTGACCCGATAGGCACGATCGCGACGCTATGAAGGCCCATGCCGACCACGGAGGCACGTTTGAAGCGGATTGTCGTCACCGGGGCGAACAAGGGCATCGGCCTCGCCATCGTCAAAGCCATCTTGCAGGACCACGCCGACGCCTCGGTATGGCTCGGCTCGCGTGATGAGGGGCGCGGCCAGGCGGCTCGACAGCGCCTTGTCGACGCGTCACCCGACTGGGCGGACCGCATCACGGTGCTCCCGCTCGATGTGGTGGATGCAACCTCGATTGCCAAGGCCGCGGCCTCGGTGGAAGGACCGATCTACGGCTTGGTCAACAATGCGGGCATCGCCGGGCAAGACCTCGCCACTACCCTGGCCGTCAACACCATCGGCCTGATCAACGTCACCGAGGCATTCCTCGCCTCGATTCAGGCTGACGGAGGCCGAGTCGTAAACATCACCTCGGCGTCGGGGCCCAACTTCGTTAGCGCGACCGAACCGAAACAGCGTTGGCAGTTCACGGATCCCGACATCACGCGCGAGGCACTGAACACCCTCATCGATGTGTGTTTGAAAGCGGGAGGGCCTGATGGCCTGAAACAGCTCGGCTTCGGCCAGGAGGTCTACGGGCTGTCAAAGGCCCTGGCCAACGCCTACACCACCCTGCTCGCCCGCGAATACCCTGAGCTATGGGTCAACGCGTGCACACCTGGCTTCATCGAGACGGACCTCACCCGTCGGTTCGCCCAAACGTCAGGCCGAACCCCCGCCGAGATGGGCATGAAGCAGCCCGAAGACGGTGCCCGGGCGCCCATGCACCTGCTGTTCGGCGAACTCGAAGGAAACGGCTGGTACTACGGAAGCGATGCGGTACGGAGCCCCATCGACCGCTATCGGTCTCCAGGCGACCCTCCGTATACGGGAACCTGACCGCACGCGCAAATCGGAACGGTTAGGTGGCCCCACGAATGGTCTGTCGGGCCATCCCTGTGGGAACCGATTTGCTGCAATAAGTCCCTGTTCCCCCCGTACCGATGGACGATGGCTTGATGTCCAGGGGTACCGGTGGCCGATTTCCTCCAGATCCTATTGACCTTTCCAACCAGCCTCTTTGGGTTGGCATTCGCGCTCGCCACCGCATTTTGGGCGTTCTCCCTACTGGGTGGGCTCGACGGCGACATGCTCGACGGCGACATCGATGTGGATGTCGACGTGGACGTGGACGTGGATGCCGATGTCGACGCAGACGCCGAGATGGAGGGGTCAGCGGCATCGGGGGCGTGGGTGGCCACGGCTCAGCTGCTGCGCCTGGGCCGCGTGCCCGTCACGGTGACCCTGAGCCTGCTCGCGCTGGGCGGATTCGTAAGTTCATTCCTGCTGACTTGGCTTAGTGTCCAGCTCCTCGGTGCCCCAGGAGGAGCCCTCCTCGGGGTCGGCATTCTTGCGGTTTCGCTCGTCGGCGCCATCGCGACCGCGAACGTAGGAAGCCGACCGCTAGAGCCTGTGTTCCGAACGATTACCGCCCGCAGCAACCATGCCCTCAAGGGTGAGGTCTGCCGGGTGACCACGGGTCGCGTCGACGAAACCTTCGGCCAAGCCGAGGTTGTGGTCGACCACGACCATCTCACCATTCAGGTTCGCTGCGACACCGAGGGAGCCCAACTCCCTCGGGGCAGCGAAGCCCTCATCATCCAATTCGACGCCGAGCGCGAGGCCTTCGTGGTGGAGCCGCTCGAAAACCCATCTACGGAGGTTTGAGATGGATCCCTCTGCCCTCATCGTCGCGGGCCCCCTCGTGCTCGGCGCCATCGTTGTGTTGCTCGTTGGCGTGATGTACCTCGTGGCGCGCTTTTATCGAAAGGTCGACCAAGGCAAGGCCCTCATCATCAACAAGATGCGCGCGGAGCCGGACGTGACGTTCACCGGGGGGGTGGTCGTGCCCATCTTCCACCGCGCGGAAGTCATGGACATCTCGGTCAAGACCATCGAGATTGCCCGTCGAGGCAAAGAAGGTCTGATTTGCCAAGACAACATTCGAGCCGACATCAAGGTGGCCTTCTTCGTTCGGGTCAACAAGACGAAGGAAGACGTGCTGAAAGTGGCCCAGAGCATCGGCTGTGAGCGGGCGAGCGAGCAGGACACCCTGGAGACCCTGTTCGCAGCCAAGTTTTCGGAAGCCCTCAAGACGGTCGGCAAGAAGCTCGACTTTGAGCAGCTCTACACCCAGCGCGATGACTTCAAGGACCAAATCATCGACGTTATCGGTCGTGATTTGAACGGCTACGTCCTCGACGATTGCGCGATCGACTACCTCGAGCAGACGCCGGTCGAGAGCCTCGACAAAGACAACATCCTCGACGCCCGCGGCATCCGTAAGATCACCATGATCACGGCCGAGCAGAACCTCCACACGAACCAGCTGCGGCAAAACGAGCGCAAGGAAATCACCCGTCAGAACCTGGAAGCGGACGAGGCCATCCTCGAACTCGAGCGGCGACGGGCCGACGCTGAAGCAAAGCAGCAGCGCGAAATCGCCACCGTGCAGGCCCGCGAGGAGGCCGAGACCAAGAAGGTGGAAGCCGAAGAGCTGCAGCGCTCCGAAGCGGCGCGCATCAAGGCCGAAGAAGAGATCCAGATCGCCCAGCTCAACCGCGAGCGACAGGTGCAGGTGGCCGATAAGGACCGCGAGCGCGTAGTGGCCATCAAGTCCGAACAGGTGGACCGGGACCGCGAACTCGAGGTCATCGCACGCAAGCGTGAAGTCGAGCGCCAGGAAATCGACAAAGAGATGGAACTCGAGGTCAAGCGTAAGGAAATCGCCGAAGTGGTGCAATCGCGCATCGCGGTCGACAAGCATGTCGCCGAGGAAGAGGAGCGCATCAAGGATCTGCGCGCCACCGCCGAGGCCGAGCGAAACAAGGATGTTCAGGTCATCGCGGCTCAGGCCGATGCCGAAGAGGCGTTGGTCAAGACCATCAAGGAAGCCGAAGCGAAGGAGCGCGTGGCCGAGCACGCGGCACGCGAGCAGCTGACGATGGCCAATGCCGACCTCGAGGCCGCCGACCGGGTGGCCCAGGCGAAGATCCGCGTGGCCGAGGGCGTTCAGGCCGAAGAAGCCGCATCGGGGCTCGCCGAAGTGCGGGTCAAGGAAGCCAACGCGGTGGCCCTCGAAAAGGAAGGCCTTGCCGAAGCACGCGTGCAACTCGAGCGCTTGCAGGCCCGGGCCAAGGGCGAAGAGGAGATTGGGCTCGCCAAGGTGCGCGTGCAGCAGCAGCAGGTCGAAGTGACCGAGCAGCAGGGTCGCGTGGAAGCTGCGGTGATCGAAGCCAAGGCCAAGGCCGAGGCCGAGGGCAAGACCGCAGACGCTGTCGCCTTCGAGCGGCAGGGAATGGCCGAGGCCGAGGCGCACAAGGCGCGACTGCTCGCCGATGCCGAAGGGCGCGAAGCCGAAGCCAAGGTCATCGAACTGGCTGGCTACGCCGAGGCCAAGGCCATCGAAGAGAAGCTCCGAGCCGAAGCGTCGGGCCTCGCCGAGAAGCTGCAGGCCATGCAGTCCATGGAAGGAGCGGCCAAGGCCCACGAAGAGTTCCGCCTGGGCCTCGAGCACGAAGAGAAGGTGCGGCTCGCCAGCTTCGAAGTACAAAAGCAGCTCGCCGAGGCTCAGGCCAGCGTGCTCGCCGAGGCATTTGGCAAGGCCGACATCCAGATCATGGGCGGCGACGGCGCGTTCCTCGACAAGTTCGTCCAGGCGGCGTCCATGGGCAACGCGCTCGATGGGTTCCTCGAGAACTCTCAGGCTGCCTCGACTTTCCTGGGGCCGTACCTCACCGGCCAGCGCTCGTTGCAAGACACCGCCGCCGACCTCGTGAAGGCGACGAATGGCGCCGGGCACGCGACCGCAGCGCCCACCAAGATGATCGAAAAGATGATCGCGTCGGCGGACGAAGAAGACGACAAGCGCAAGCTTGGCGCCCTGCTCGACAAGGCCCGCGAACTGGGACTCTGACCGACCACCGGCACGAGGAGACGACCGCGTGAGCACGCAAGATGAAGTCGGAACGGGGGGCAACTATGAGGTCGTGCGCGACCGGCTGCAGGGGCTCGGCGAAGCCCTTCGGCAGGCCACCGACGACCTCAACACCCGTCGCCAGGCCACGTTCGGCTCAACCGAGCTGGCCATCCTCGGCCACGAACGCGTTCGCACCGAAAACCACTGTGTGCCCTGCGACATCGTCCAGGTCGGTGGCGCCCTGCTCTTCGGCTACAACGTCCACCTCGGGCTCAAGCGCAACGCCGTGCCGCAGGACGTCTTCAGCCTGCAAACCTACGCCCCCGACGCCCCCGAAGGAAGCGGCTTTCATACCGTCACCGACCACCGGCACGCCCAGTTCCTCGCCGATCGGGGCTTCGCCCGCGAATTCGAAGAACTGTACCAGTACTACAAAGATGCGCGGCTCATTCAACTGCGCGTCACCGAAACCAAGCTCCTCGCGATTTTCCAGACCGGTGCCACCGCTCGCGATGTCAAAGTCCTGCGGTGGGCCGTCGACCCCGATGGGTCGGTCACCTACCTCGACAACCGCGGAGAGCGGGACCACGTCTTTCCGCCGACCCATGACTTTGCGTGGACGCCCACCACCCGGGCCGACCACGTCTTAGGCCGCCACCCCCACGTCAACGTGCTCGACACGGTCTTTGTCGAGACCATTGGCGGTGACCTCACCGTCAAGGTCGATGACAATACCGACGATGGACGGGGGATTTTCTCGGAGCCCGTCGACGACCCCGACCAGTCGCTCGACGACGCCGAGATCCACTACGCCAAGCTCGGCCAGCTGGTGCTCCTGAAGGTTCGTCCCTTCCGCGAGACGGCATGGCGGTACCTCGTCTTCAACATCAATACGCGCACCGTCTTGCGCATCGATGCCATCGGCCAAAGCTGCGTACAGCTCCCTGAAGACCACGGCATCTTGTTCCCAGGGGGGACGTACCTCCGCACCGGCGAGGTGAAGGTCTTCGACGACGGGCTCGAAGAGCTCGAATTCGTCCGGTCGATCCAGGCGCCGAACGGCGAAGATCTGCTCTACGTCTTTCACCGCCGACGAGACGGCCTGTATGCGTTGTACCCCTACAATGTGGTCCGCAAGGAGGTCACCAACCCAATTACGGCCCATGGCTACTCGCTGTTCGACGATGGGACGCTCATCGTCTTCCGGGCCGACGGGGAGCCCACCCGGGTGCATCCCGTACAGATTTGGCGCACCCCCTTTGTGAGCGCCGAAGTCCACGAGGCCACGCCATCCGATGGGTCGTTGCTGGGACGCATCGGCAACCGGGACCTCGTGCGCGGGATCAGCGAGGCGTACACGCTGTGCCGCATGGTCGCGAACCAAGAGCCGACGCGGGCCATGTACGAAGAACTCGTGCGCGCCTGCACCCGGTTTGTGGATGGCACCTACTGGTCCTCCGAGGCGGAGGTCGGCGACCTGGCCGGTCACGCGGATGCCATTCGGGGCACCGCTGAACTGGTCATCGACGAGTTCGAGAAGGTCCAAATCCTCAAGCAGCGCGCCGAACAGGTCATGGCCGAGGCCCAACGCGACCATGACGCCTTGCTTGCGAGCATCCGACCGCACGCCTTCGACGCCGTCGAATCGTTCCTTGGGGCCATGACCGAGCTGCGGGCGCATCGAGGCCGGCTCATCACGCTGCGCGACGTCCGCTACGTCGATGTAGGACGGATCGATGCCCTCGAAACCGCCACCGTCGAGGCCTTCGACCGCACCACCGAAGCAACGGTCGCTTTCTTACTCGGTGACGATGCGTTGGCCCCGTTGCGGCAACGGCTCGATGCGCTTCTCGAGCAGGCGGGAACCCTCAAGAAGACCGCGGACTTCGAACCGCTGCTTGCGACCCTCGATGAGGTTGGGGAGGGCGTGCAGCTGCTAGCCGAGGTCACCGCCCAACTGGACGTGGCGGATGCCACAGAAAAGACTCGATTGCTCGATGGCATCAGTGAGGTCGTCGCCCACGGCAACCGCACCCGCGCCGTGGTGGAGCAAGCCCGGGCCCGGCTGCGTAGCTCGGAAGACCAGGCCGAGTTTGCGGCACAGTTCCGCCTTTTCGGACAATCCGTACAGTCCGCGCTTGCCCTCTGCGACACGCCAGAAACGTGCGATGAACAGCTGTCTCGCATGTTGCTCCAGCTCGAGGAACTCGAGGCCCGGTTCGGAGAGGACGAGGGATTCCTCGAAAAGCTCGGCGAAAAGCGTGAAGAGGTCTACGACGCCCTCACCGCACGAAAGCAGGGGCTCCTCGACGCGCGGCAACGGCGGGTCGGGCAATTGGTGGCATCAGCCGACCGCATCCTCGGCGGTGTGCAACGGCGCGCGACCACATTCGACAGCGAAGAGGCCCTCCAAAGCTGGTTCGCTGCGGATTCGATGGTCGCGAAGCTGCGTCAGATCGCGGCTCAACTCGTCGAACTCGGCGACACGGTCAAGGCCGACGAGGTCGAAAGCAAGCTGTTGCGCGCCCGTCAGGACGCCCTGCGAGCCCTTCGCGATCAGATCGATTTGTTCGACGCTGACGACCTCATTCGGCTCGGCAAACATCGCTTTACGGTGAACCGTCAACCCCTCCAACTCACGTTGGTTCCCCACCCCACCGATGCGGGCGACCCAGGGCTGGCGCTGCACCTCAACGGCACCGACTTTACCGAGCCCGTCGACGACCCCGCATTTGCGACGACCCAGCCCTATTGGGACCAGGTCGTGGTCTCGGAGGACCCGGCGACCTACCGGGCGGAGTACCTCGCCGCGTGCATGCTCCACGACGGACTCGTGCCCCACGAACCGGTCCTCGACCAAGTTCGGGACTACGCCGCCAATCGATACGACGAAGGCTACGACCGAGGCGTGCACGACCACGACGCCGCCAAGGTGTTCAGCGCGCTGCATACGCTCGTGCAAACCGCGGGACGTCTGCGCTTCAGCGCCCACGCCCGTGCGCTGGCCACCCTGTTCTGGGCGTTTGGTCGGCCTGCCGACGCCGATGTGTGGCGTGCCGAAGCGCGAAGCCTGGCCCGCTTGCGAGAGGCGTTTGGCCCTACGGAGCGGCACACCACGCTCCTCGCCGAATGGCGGGGCCACCTCGACGCCTTTTGCGACACCGCAGGCTTCGGGCTGGGCCCGCATCTTGACGCAGCTCCCTACCTGTTTGAGGAACTCGCCAGGGATGAACTCCGCTTCGCGTTCCGCCACGATGCCTCCGACCTCAACGAGCGGTTCACCCGCTGGCTTGAGGACCATGGCGGACAACACGCGTTCGACGATGCATTGCAGCCGTTAGGCGATGAGGTAGCCAGGCGGTACGCGGTTACCTCCGCATGGATGCGGGCCTTTGCGAGCGCCCATGAGGTCGAGCCAACCCTCGCCCTCGAAGCCGCGACGTTGCGCGTCCTCGGAGCACGCCTGGACGTGCATGTGGCCGGCACCTCCGGACACACCGTCGTCGAAGGCCTGCTCGGTCGTCACCGCCGCGTTCAAGACGGGCGCCTTGACCTTCAACTCGACGCCTTCCTGGACCGCCTAAGACGATTTCGCACCGAGCGAGTGCCTGGTTACCGCGCCTATCGCGAGGCCCGTCAGGCGTTGCTCGAACGGGAGCGACGGCGGCTCCGTCTCGACGAATTCGAGCCCAAGGTGATGAGCGCGTTTGTACGGAATCGGCTCGTCAACGAGGTGTACCTGCCTCTCGTCGGCGACAACCTCGCCAAACAGATCGGCGCCGCGGGGGGGCACAAGCGCACCGATCTGATGGGTCTGCTGCTGCTCGTCAGCCCGCCGGGGTACGGCAAGACGACCCTCATGGAGTACGTCGCGAGTCGCCTCGGCCTCACCTTCGTCAAGGTCAACGGACCCGCGTTGGGGCACGACGTCACGTCGCTCGATCCCTCGGAAGCGCCCAACGCCACTGCCCGACAGGAAGTCGACAAGATCAACCTTGCCCTCGAAATGGGTAACAACGTGCTGCTCTACCTCGACGACATCCAACACTGTCACCCAGAGTTGCTGCAGAAGTTCATCAGCCTATGCGATGCCCAGCGGCGCATCGAAGGGGTGTGGCGAGCGCGCACGCAGACCTACGACTTGCGGGGCAAGAAGTTCGCCGTGGTGATGGCGGGTAACCCTTACACCGAGTCCGGCGACCGCTTCCAAATTCCCGATATGCTCGCGAACCGAGCCGATACGTACAATCTCGGCGACGTTTTGTCGGGCCGCGAAACGGTGTTCGCCATGTCGTTCATCGAAAATGCCCTGACCTCCAATGCGACCCTCGCGCCCCTGGCCAGCCGGTCCATGGACGATGTTTATGCGCTCATGCGGCGGGCTCGCGGTGAGCCCGTGGCCGACTCGGAGCTGTCCCACGAATACTCGGCCGTTGAACTCGAGGAAATTACTTGGGTGCTACGTCATCTCTTCCGATGCCGAGACGTCTTGCTTTCCGTGAATGCCGAATACGTCCGGTCCGCGGCCATGGAAGATGCCTACCGCACCGAGCCACGGTTCCAGCTTCAAGGCAGCTACCGAAACATGAACAAGCTCGCCGAGAAGATTGTCGCGGTGATGACCGACGAGGAAGTCGAAGCGTTGATCACCGACCACTACACGAGCGAAGCGCAAACGCTGACCACAGGTGCCGAGGCGAATCTGCTGAAGCTCGGGGCCTTGCGGGGCACCCTCGACGCAACCCAGCAAGCCCGCTGGGAAGCGATCCGAACCGAATTCCAAAGGCAGAAGCTGGTCGGAGGCAGCGATGCCGACCCGGCAACCCGCATCGGAGGCGTGTTGTCGCAACTGGTTGCAGAGCTGCGGGCGTTGCGGACCGAACTCACGGAGCGGCTTCCCGTTGACCAGCACGAGGACTTCGTCGAGCGCCTGGAGCAGGAAGTGAGGCGGGCTGTCGGCGACGGGACGGGCTAATGGCTCCGGTCCGCCGCGGGAGGGTGGCGGGTCGGAGGAGAGCATGCCAAAGTGGGCGATCGACGCGATCGCGGCCATTGCGGGTATCGCGGTGGGCGTGGGCCTCGCGATGACGGCGGGGCCTGCCGGTGAGGATTGTCGTGAGGAATTCGCGGCACGAATGACCGATCACACCGCCCTGAACGAGCAGGTGGCGCAGGTTGAGGCCGAGACTGAGCGCCTGCGCGGGCAGCTCGTCGCACGCGAGGGGGAAGTCCTCGATTGGCCCGAGAACGCAGGCGAAGCAGAAGCGCCCGAGCAGTTCGAGGGGCATCTCGCCTCCGCCGTCGAAGCAGCGGGCGCCGAGAAGATGAACCTCGACTGTAGCGAATACCCCTGTCTCGCCACGGTGCGGTTCGGCGAAGGCGTCGACGGCGACAAGGGCCTCGACAAGGTCACGGGCTCACTCAAGAAGGGGCCATTCGCAGGCTACGATGTGCTTTCCGGAGGAACCGCGCTCGCCGACCCGTTCCCCAACGGTCCCGAGCGAGCCATTCGCATCTTCGCTGTGGTGCCAGTTGAAGGCCAACGCCCCAAGGGCACATCGCAGCGTTTGAGCTTCCGCATCAACTCCGCGGTGCGTGATGTGCTGCAGAAAGGCATGAACGGAGGTGCCCAGTGATTCGTCCGCTCATCATTGCCGTTGTGGGCGTGCTCGTGGGGGGAGGGATGGCGCTCGCCTTCGGCGCAGTGCGGCCCCCCGACCCGGCGGCCGCCGAGTCGTGCGCCAAGCTCGACGAATTGGAAGCGGCCATGGTCGAAACCCAGGCCGATCTGGACACCAAGCAGGCCGCGCTGGCCGAACTCGGTGACGACGCCGCCGCCTCGGTGGGCCGGCCCAAGCCTTGGGGAGCCGACGCCCCTGACGCAAAGGCGGTACAGGCCGAACTCGAAGGCGCGATGGGCGGCTTTGGGGGACAGGTCCTCACGGTGGATTGCAGCGAAGATCCTTGTGTGTACGCCGCGATCTTCATGGGTCCCGATGCCGATGCTGCGGGCTACCTCGCCAAGGCCGGCCAGCAGGGACACTCCGACCAGCGCACCCTATCGGGGCGCAACGCCGAGAAGGTGCCCCATCAGGTCGTCGTTCGTACGATGAACGGACCGACGGGCAAGGGCGGCGAGCCGGACCAGCGCATCACCTTCCGCATGTCGGAGGCGTTCAATGCAGGCCTCGCTCGCATCACCTTCGACCCTCTCGATGAGGCCAAACCCGAACTGGGATGGAAGCTCGAGGCCGCCGAAGAAGAAGCCCCACCGTCCGAGGACTGACGTCCATTCAATACGGGCCGGGGCATGGACCAAGAATCCGCAGCCCTCGGCCTGCTCCACACGGCCCGTCGCTTCGTCGAACTTCGCCACACCTGGGTGGCCCACGTGGAAGCGGTGCTGGGGTGGTCGCTGTATGCGTACTGGATCCACCCCGGTGAAGGCCGACGAAGAAGGACCTTTCCTCGCGCCGTTGGATGGACCCTTCGCTTTCACGGACTCGAATGTGATCTCGCCCACGACGACGGGCGGTTCATGCGGGTCGACTTCGGACCCAACGATCACCCTGGCACCTTCTCGTACTACGGGCTGTCGCTCTTTTTGGAAAGCTCCTGGCGCGACCATGACCCCCTTCGGGACTGGCTACGCAAACACGAATACGAGTCCGGCGCCATTCATCGTTTGGGTGACCTGCACTACGCGCGAGGCTGGGTCGAACCCTCGGACGTCGAACTGGACCGTCGGAACCAGGAGGGCGTTCCCGACGATCGCCCCCATGATGACCCAATGGCACGGATGCTCGCGGGCCGGCCGAGCCTCTCCGCCAAAGGACTCGCGGTCCTCGAGGCGTCTGGGCTGTACGATCTGCCCAGCAGGCCACTCACCGGGGCGTGAGCTTGGAGCCACCGGCTCCTGACCTCTCTGGTTGCCTCTTCGGCGAATGTCAGGCATGCTTCGGCGGCAGGGAGTTCGCATGCCGCTCATGCTTCGAAGCCTTTGGGTCGTCGGAACCGTTGGTTGTGCCGCAGGGGTTTCCCCAGAGAACGTGCGTTTGCGCGGAGCGAGTTCCGCGCAAGACGCTGCCGTGCGCAACGAAATCGCCGATTTCGAAGCCTGGACGGGCGGCGATCGCATTCGGCTGCGCAGCATCGAGTTTGTCGACCTCGGCGACGAGCAAGCAAGCTACTACGAGTCAGCCACAACCTCACGCCACTCGCGGCGCAGCTCCTCGTGTCGGAGTGCGGAGCCCCCGAGGATGCACTGTACGCGGACCTCGCGGCGTGGATGATGGACACGGTGTGGACCCACGCCGAGCCCGTGACCGCTCGGGCCCTGGGACCTGCGGTGGTGCTTTCTTCACCGCCTCCGCCGTCTGGCCCTTGGACGAACGCCCACATCGAAGGCACGGATGTCGAGGGTCTGATCCATGTCGAGCTGTCGAATGGTACTGATTCGGACTGGCAAACCATCGTTCGAGAGACCGGGGAGCGGGTCCTTGAGCGCGCGCAAACCGTCTCCGTGCCTGAACTCGACGACATCCCAGGAGGCCTGGCCCCCACCGGATGGCTGGAACCTCGAGGTGACGAGGACGTGCCGTTCGCGATTTGGCGGCTCGGCATCCTTGGCCAACCGGCGCCCACTCCCCGGTTGATTCACTACGACGCGGACGCCGTGACGTGGCGACCACTCGACGATGGCTGCCGTGAAGATGCAGCAGGCCGAACGCGCTCCCTCTTCGTGTCCGACGACGAACTTTGGGTGGGTGATGTGGTGGACCATCAGGTGCGATGGTCACCGGTCGTGAATCCGTAGCCACCGCGACAGGTCGCGATCCCTCCTTCGTTGGGACGCCTTCATCGGCATCACGTCCTCCTCTTGCGCCTCCGTTCACACGAGCTGGGCTCTGGCATCTGGCATAGTGAGCCCCCGGAGGCAATGGGGATGACAGGACAGGCGGGCGCCGGCGCGTTCCCTTCGGATGAAGCACTACCCTTCGTTCGCGCGGATTCCCTTGGGCGAAGCATTCGCTTTCTTGACCGACTGGGAAGTGGCGCCTTCGGAGAGGTGTACAAGGCCCAGATCGAAAGCGGTCACGGCCTATGGCCCACCGTTGCCGTCAAGCTGCTAAAGCCTGAACAGCGTCCCGAGAGCCAGTCGGTTGAGCGCATGTGGGACGAAGCCGCTTCGCTCGCAAGTCTGCAGCATCCGGTCATCCTCGCCATGCGGGAACTGATCGAGGTCGATGGTCGATTGGGCCTTGTCACCGAGTTCGTCGACGGCATCGATCTGTCGAAGGCGCTTCGACCTCCCTCACGCAGCACCCCACCGATTCCACTGGAATTGCTGGTGCACGTGGTCGGCCAAGTCGCGGACGCGTTGCATGTGGTGGCACAGAACGAACTCGTCCATCGGGACATCAAGCCCTCGAACATTCGAATTGGCGTGCACGGAACGGTCAAACTGCTCGACTTTGGCATCGCCCGCCCCAAAGGCGGACAACGCATGGCCGAGACTCGGAAGGGCTGGGTGGTGGGTACCCCCGCCTACCTGGCCCCAGAACGCCTCCGCGACATGGTCGGACCCGAATGCGATGTGTTCGCGCTAGGTCTCATCCTGTTCCAGGCCGCGGCAGGCCGTCCACTCAACGAAGACTTCAGCGAGGAACGCTGGTATCGGTCACTGGCCTCCCAGCCCTTGTGGGAGGAGGTGATTCGCGAGGGGCTGTCCGACCTTCCCGCCGATAAGGTGCGACCCGAGCTGATCGAGTTGATCGAACAGGCCACTGACTTTGACCCCCAACGCCGCCCCACCGCGTTGGAAGTTGCTCAGGTTTGTGGCGCCGACACGGCGTTTCACCGATGGTGCCGGAAGACCCTTAAGGGGGTCTCCCATCAGACCTACTGGCACCCTCGACGTGGCGAATTGGCCAGCCACTCCTCCATATCGAAGCCACCGTCGACCCTGCCGCCCACCGCACCTGCAACCCCTCCGACCCATGCCCCCGTGAACTCGAAGACCATCCCGATTCGCCGGGAACTGATCGCGGTGGCGGCCCTCGCGTTGTTCGTGCTGTTCGTTGGGGCCACCCTCACGGTGGCGGGGGTGGCATATTGGATGTGGCCTCCATCGTCGGAGCCCTTGCTGCCTCCGCCTACGGTGGCCAAGGAAGCCACACTCTCGATCGATGCTCCACCACGAATCCGGGCCGGACAGTCCTTCACCGTCGACGTGCAGGGTTCCCTTTCGCCCGCCGAGGAAGAACTTTCGCTGCGCATCCTTCAGGGTACCGAAGAGGTCCACGCCGAAACGGTCGTCGTGACGCCCAGGGCTTCGTCGCTGGTTTCGAAGCGGCTGACCTTGTCGCAACCGGGGTCGCAAGCCCTGACCGTCAAACTCAAGACGCTCGACGGGAAGCTCCTCGCGTCCCAAACGCATGTCGTTGAGGTCACAGCCAAACCTAAGGTTCTTCTCAACAACTCAACGCAACGAAGGAGCGACCCACCCCCGCCGGTGGTTCCGGCTCCGCCAGCGACGCCACAGCACACCGTGACGCTTCGCGGAAACGGTATCGAGTGGTTCAAACTCGCCACCAAGAACAAATCCTGGCCAATCCAGCCGGGCGGGAGCCTGTCGGTGCCCGAAGGGGAATATCGAATCGACGTCCGATTCATCGACCAACCCATCCAGTCGTTTGGCCCGGTTCGTGTCGAAGGCGACGTGAGTGTGCAGTGCGACAGGGACGTCGGAATCTGCGAATTCTAAGCTTTTGTTGGGGAAAGCATGCTTCTTTGGATGGCCGGCCTGGCCTTCGCCAAGCCGTGCACCACAGGCGAACTTGAGCAACACGTCAACCGCGCACTCGACACGATTGTGGTCAAGCAACCGATCGATGAGTTCAAGCAACGCCTCGACCGGACGACGACACGTGCCATGAAAACGTTTGACTGCGTCAGGGGCACGCTTGATGAGGGCCTCGCAGCGCGCTATCACACGATGATGGGCATTCGAGCACGAGTGCTGCTAGGCGAAGGCGATTTGGCGGTTCTACAGGCCTTTCGCGCCGCCCGACGGGATCGGTCGTTCGAACTGATCATCGGCGAGCATTGGCCCCAAGGGCACTGGCTCCGAAAGCTCTTCAGCGACGCCCAGTTCGAGCCCCCCGCGAACCGCGAGACGATTCGCCTGCCGACCTTCGGCAACGTGTTTGTGGATGGCGTTCGACAGTTCCGAAGCTACGAGGCCCTGCCGCCGCCCGTCATCGCTCAATACCAAAAGGGCGGAGGTATGACCACGGTCTACGTCGGACCGAATGAGCCGTTTCCGTTTCGCGACGAAGGCCCGCACCTTGTGCTTCAGGGCTACGTGGGCACCAGCGTGTCGCTGAACGAGTCGGTCATTACCGGCGAACCCGAAGACAAGACGTCCGTGGACTTCGAAGTGGGCGTGGGATTTGAATTCCGTCAAGCCTGGGCCCGAGTGCTCTTCGGGCCCGGGTTCCTGACGTCAGGCCAATACCTGTTCTCCGGAAGCGACGGCAACCAAAGCGTGTCGACCAATTTTGGGGTGAGCGGGGCCGCAGGCGTCCGCCTCACGGAGGCAACACGAATCGGCGTGGGAGGCGGATTTCTCTATCCAGGCCGGGCTACCACTCAAGGGATTGTCGGGCTCGACCTCAACAATGGTCTGTCGTTCGAACTCAGACCAGGGGCAACCTTCGTGTTCGGCAGCCCGAACCCAGCGATTGCGCTGCGCGCGGGGTACCGATTCGGAGTCGGTCTCAAACCGCAAGACGGCTAGCTGAGCGCTTGGGCCAACCGATCGTAGACCAACCGCACCCGCGCGCTCGTCTTGACCTCTCGGTGGGTGGTCAGCCACATTTGAACGGGCACCGCAGGAATCTGGTCCGGCAAAATCCGAACCACACGAGGCTCCACATCCCCGATGTCCGCGAGCATGACACAAACCCCGATGCCCGCCTTGCACAACTCCCACTGTACCAGATGACTGGAACAAACCACGGCGAAGTTCGCTAGCGTGAGCTGCAAGCCAAGCGCGTTGAGCCCATCCCGAAGTTCAGGCCCTCGATTCCATCCTATGAACTCGGCCCGTGACAGGTCGGCGGCGGTTTGAACCCCAACCCGCGCCAGGTATTCGGGCGTGGCATACATCCACCCTTCGCGAGACCGCAACCGCTTCGCAACCAAATCCGCCTGCTCGGGTTGAAAGTTCCGAATGGCAATGTCGGCCTCGCGTCGCAACAGATCGCTTGTGTCGTTGGTGGCCACGATGTCGAGTTCAAGCCCTGGAAACTCCGTTCGTAGTGCTCCGAGCACGGGCCAAAGCAGAAACGCACTGATCGCTTCTCCCGCACTGACACTCACCCTCCCTTCGAGCGAAAGGGTCCGACCACTCGCCACAAGGACGACACGGTTGGCCGCTTGGTCCATGGCCCGCACATGCTCAAGCAAATCGAGGCCGGCCGGAGTTAGCGTAAGCCGGTTCCCCGCGCGCTCGAACAGCGCGACACCCAGTTGCTCCTCAAGGGCCGCGATCTGCCGGCCCACGGTAGGTTGCGCAAGCCCCAACGCGGCTCCAGCCGCACTAAGCGTCCCGTGGTCAGCCGTCGCCAGAAAGGCGCGGGCGCGGTTCCAATCGAAGTCCATACGGATGCGCATAATCCGCTGGACGGTTGCGCTTGGTTATCCCATCCCCATAGGAGGCCTACGGCTGATGCTGGCGGAGGAACTGGACCCGTGCATCGGCGACGGGTTCGGCCGACGGACCGAACCACAATAGGTGCCCGCAGGCCTCCTCGTGTAGCACGAGGGTGGCCTCGACATCCTCGGCCAGCAACGCCTCAGCGTGGGCCAAGGGCACGTCGGCGTCGGAAGGACTGTACTGCATGAGGGTCGGGACGGACAGCGTGCGCCACCGACCCGCGTCCACCGCTGCAAGCCCGTCCAGATCGTTGCGAAGGCCTCGGCGGCGGTCACGGTAAGGCACGAAGCTGTCGGCCAGCACCGACCAGGGCTCGGGGTCGAGGGCGATGGCGGAAGCGCAGGCTTCTCGAGCGGCTTTGTCGAGTGTCGACTCGATCTTCAGCAGCCGCCGGGCGGAGCGCTCGGGCTTTCGGAGCATCGAGCGCCGGAGGCTTCGGAACGTCGGGCCGCCGAAGGTCCTCGACAAGATGAGCCTGCCCAGGAGCTTGTTCTTGGCCAGGTCGGAAGGCACATAGGCGTCGACTACCGCGGCCTCCAGCACCAATGCCCAGGCTCGGTCGGGGTGACGCGTCGCGAAGGCCAGGGCGACGGGGCCTCCAGCGCTCATGCCCAAGGCCGCAGCCCGATCGATCCCGAGCGTGTCGAGGAGCGCTGCGGCAACATCGGCTTGCGCATCGAACGAGGGCCCGATCTCGAGCGGCGTGCCGAGGTAGCCGGGGCGGGACATCGTGACGACGGTGAAGCCAGCTTGGGCCAGTGGATCGAGCAGCCGACCCTGATCCGAGCCTCCCGGTGAGCCGTGGAACGCGATCACGGCTGGACCCTCGCCGGTGACGCGCACATCCACGGGCCCCTGTGGGGTCTGCACGATCACCGCGCTCGCGACGGTCGCCAACCAAGCGATCATGGTTCCTCCAACTGAAAGACGGTGGTGCCCGCGTGCCGAAAGGCATCGAGCTCGTCGACGGCTCGGCGAAACGTGGCCTCGTCGAGTTCGCCACGAATGAAGTCCTCGGTCAGACCGAGGTACATGCGGCAGATCGCCCGGACGAGCTCGGAGGAGGGCACGCGGGTGAAGCGGTCGCGATGCGCGGCAACGTAGGTCTCCAACCGGTGGATCTCGAGGGCGACGTAGGCGTGCTGAACACGCTCGCGCCACCCCGCCCGGGCCGATCCCGCGCTGCGTTCGAGGAGCAGCCACAGCGCCGGTCGATGCTCGATGACGTAGGTGACGACACTCTGCACCAGTAGGTGATCGGTCTGCCGCGGCTGTGTCTGGGCCCGGTACATCGGAAGCGCACGAGCCTGTGCGATCGCCAGGTCGATCTCGTCGGCCACAGCGCCGCAGATCGCCTCGAAGAGCGCGTCTTTGGTCGGAAAGTAGGCCCTGAGATTGCCGAGTGAGCCACCCGCGCGGGCCGCGACGTCGCGCAGCGATGCGTCGCGAAACCCCCGAGCCTCGAAGAGCGCGTGGGCGGCGTCGAGGAATCGCTGGCGGACCTCGGGTTTCGGGCGCTGCGGAGGCATCGGCTCACCCTCAAAAAAGCACAACGTGTTTTATTCGGTTCTCAGCCCTTCGCAAGCGGCTCCGAGCCACGAATCGCTGCCACCGCGTTCCGGCTCGTTCAGGCCACCCTCATTGGCACGAGCCTTCTCGTCAACAGCGCCCTCACCGGCTGGTTGCTCTGGCGCTCACCGCACTTTCCCCGTTGGCTCGGGGACGGGCTGCTCGCGACGCCCCCCGCTGGGGCCCTTCCGTACAGCCGCTCTACGTCATTCCCCTCTTCGTGGAGCTGGCGTTTTGCATCACGCTCTTCTACCGCAGTCTCCAAGCCTCTCACCCCCCGGAGGATTCGCGGGTAGCACTCCTGTAGGCTGCAACTACGTCTCGAAGATGGCCAAGGGCAGAATCCAGTTCCTCGTCCGAGTACTCTTCCGCAACGTTCGCGAGGTGGACCGCAACTTGGCGGTAGAGAGGGCCGAGTTCATCGAACAGCCGGTCTGTAGGTGCAATCAACACCGCTCGACGATCCTGGGGATCCCGATCGCGAACCACAAGGCCTCGCTTTTCCAATCGATCGACGAGCGTTGAAATGGATCCCGTGGTCAACCCAAGCGTATCTGCAAGAACGCCCGCACGACAAGGCCCGTTTTCGAGCACGTTTAGCGCCCGAAGGTCGTTGCGCGAGACGCCCACCTGGTCCGCCGCCTGCTGGTCGAGCCGGTCGATGACCGCATAGAGTTCACGGCAGATCGCGATGAGCGCCAATGCGCCCGAGGACGGTGGGTGGTTCACAGAAACGCCTCGATGCTTGCCCAGACCTTCCGCGGATTTATTATCTTGATTATCAAGAAGCTTGATCACCAAGACATATTGCCCGGAGGTTCACCTTGACCGTTCTCTTTGTAGTCCTCGCCGTACTCGGTGCGATCACGCTTTTGGGGATCGGGCTGGCGGCATGGGCCCCCACTCGCGTCACGTACACCGAATCCATCGACATCGACGCGCCTGCCGCCGACGTCTTCGACGACATCAGGCTTCAAGAAAGGTTGATGCGTTGGTCGGCATGGCCAGCGGAAACGGGTTCACAGTGTGCGGTCGACCCTGGCCCATCAGGTGTGGATGGTAGCGAGGGTTCTCGGACCGTGTTTGTGTCCCGGGGTCGCTCGATCGGCCACCAAGTCATCACACGCATCGTAGACCAGCGTGAGATCGCGATGACGCTGGTTGGTCCAGGACCACCGCACCGACCGTCACTGCGCTTCGAGCTGGAACCGCTTGACGCACAGCATTGCAGGGTGAAACTTCACTTTGTGAATGAGTTCTCCCGACCCTTCAATGCGATTTGGCAGTTCGCCGGCCTGACCCGGTGGACCCGCGAGCTCCACCGGAACGATCTGGAGGGGCTGAAGGCGTTCTCGGAACCGCCGCACCGCGACGCCAATGGCCAGGTTGTGGGACGACCACCCACGGGAGAAAACCCCTACGCCGTGCCGCTTCCCGCGACCCTCTAGGAGGCTACGGAGCGCAGGCTCCGGCGAAGGTGATCGGGCCCCTGGCCGGCGAGCGTGCGATCGTCGCGTAGTGGCCCGACTGCGCAAAGAGGTTGCCGCCTACCGCAAGGACTTCCCCGCCAAACGTCCACACCGCGTGGAAGTGCTCGGCGGT
Source organism: Myxococcota bacterium (assembly GCA_039208735.1). GTDB lineage: Bacteria > Myxococcota_A > UBA796 > UBA796 > DRPG01. Next base: position 23,595 of record JBCCQY010000049.1, read on the forward strand.
GACCGGAAAGGACGCACAGGTATAGGTGCCATCGTCCTCGTAGGCCGACACCGTTCCGAAATTCCCTGTGACGTAGACGGGCTCACCAGGAGCCGTGATGACCCCATTCAGCGCCTGACCGACGCAGAGCGTGTCGAGTTCAGGCCGCGACCATGTGGCGCCGTCCCAATGCCAGAACTCGGGCAGCTGGAGTCCCCCCACCGCCCACACATCGTTTTCGCCACGCACCCGAACGGTGAGTAGACGAGGCGCCTCTTTGGGGGTCAGGTCGTCGAAGTCGGTGCCGTTCCAGCGCCAGGCGAACCCGTCGCCCACAAACCAGTCTTCATGGACCTTGAAGGCAAGGCCTGGCGTGTCGGCGACCTTGGTCCACTTCCCGCCGGCTTCCTTACGCCAGATTTCGCCCGTTTGATCGCCACGCACATCGCCCGACACCACCCACACATCGCTGCCATCGTCGTACACGCCGTAGTTCGTCAGCGTGTCGTCGGGCAGATCCTCACGGGTACGGGTGCCATCCACCTCGTGGATGATGATGCCCGCATCGCCCACCGCGTAGAAGTCGGTGGCACTCCGCCCGTGGAGCCACCACAGGGCCCCCTCGGCGACGTTTTCTTCCACGCAGAGCTCGTCGCCGTCGTAGCGCCACAACGAGCCCGTCGTACCGTAGCTCCCGCCCGCCATCACCATCTCGTCGCCGAGCGTGAACGCCGAGAGCATCACCCCACCCTGCACCTTGTTGGCCGCAAGGGTGAACGGTTCGTCGGTTCCGGAGTCCGTTCCTTTGTCTGAGCCGCTGCACGCGACCCACAACATGGCAATGCTGATCATGGCGCCTCCTCGTCCAGGAACACCTGTAGCGCACGGTTCCGCCGATCCGCCGGAACCGGTCCCGTCCCCTCGTGGACCCAGGTCGTCAAAGGGTTTCCGTCTTCATCCAAGAACTGCAGCGCATCGACCACCTGACCATCCGGGCCCGGCAACATAAACTCCCCGGTTCCAAACCCATACACGCCGCGCACCCGGGCGATCTCCTCGGGGGAATCGGTCGCGGGATGGCAAGTGGAACAGGGCCGTGTATTGGTGGGCACCCGAATCGTGGTGTGCTGGAAAAAGACGTGGAATCCGTTGTTGGCGGTGCTTTCCGGCACCTCCCGAAACACGCCGCGATCCCGCTCGCCCTCGGGGCCAGACTGCCCGAGCACCAGCTCCCCGTCGTCATCCTTGATCGCCATCTGCACCTGCTGGCTCGCGATCACAGTCTGCACCCGACCATCGGGCGCCGTTCCGAGGAGCACGGCATCGAGTGAATAGGTCTCGCGACTGCCCCGGACCAGCCCGTCCGAGAGCAACCCCGTCTGGGCGTCCCGCTGCTGGAATCGCACATCCATCGAGACGTGGCACCCGATGCAGTGCTGGTTGTAGGAGGTGTGGCACGTGTCGCAGGTGAGCGCATCGGTGTGCGAAAACCCGTCGTCGTCGATGCCCATGGACCGATGGAGTGGCGAGCCGGGCTCCGCCTCGGCCACGAGCGGTGCGACCTGGGTGACGTCGTGGTCCTTGCCGTCGAGTCCGCGCAACACCACGTTGGACCCCACCAGACGCAACTGCGGCAAGGGTCGACCGCTCGACGTGCGGAACACGCCTTCGCCGTCCGCCGCGATGGGCTCGCGCACCGTGCCGTGGCAATCCTCACAAGTCAGGTCGACCTGCTGCTTGGACGTGCTGTAGATCCGACCATCACCGTGCACATCGGAGCCCACATGGCAGTCGCCGCACTGCATGCCCGCGTTGAAGTGAATGTCGGGCGGCGTCTCGTCGACGAAATTCGTGGTGTCTTCATCCGACAAGTAGAAGTAGGGGTCGGCCTTGCCATAGGCACCGGGCGACCAGGCTTCCGCATTCTCGGGCAGCTGTCCCGAAAACCCCGCTTCCCGAATGCCGCGGTAGAGCAAGCCGATGCGCCCTCCCTGAAAGTGGCAGGTCGCGCATTGCTCGGTGGGGATGTTGGTGGTGATTTCGTGGCGAGCGGGGAACGAAGGAGTGGACGATGGAATCGACGGGTCGTCGCCCAGGTAGAAGCCATTGGTGTCGTACACCATGTGGCAACTCGTGCATCCCGTGCTGCGGTACTTGTGGGGAGCGTTGTTATCGCCGTACCCCGCCGCATGGCAGGTATCGCAGCTCTTCGACAGATAATGCTCGTAGGCGATTTCCTCGAGGGCATCCGCATCGCCGTCGGCAAGGGCCTGGTCGAAGTCCTCGCGCGGTGGCGGGGCCAATGGTGTGAGTTCGCACACCGACCCCTCGATGGGGTCATCCTGCTCGCATTCGGGATCGACGAGCGTCGTCGAACCGTAGATCGCGAGCGTGCCCTGCAAACCAGCCAGGTTCAACGTGGGCATGTAGTGTCCCGCATTGGTCGTCATGATCGACCGACGCACGGTCTCGACCTTTGCCGGGTGGCACCCCTCGGCCCCGCAACTCCGGTCCATCGCGCGAACGTCGCCCGGGTTCACGAACCGAACGTAGTCGACCGGCAATTGGTCCAACTGATCCGGAGCGAAGTCCTTAATATAGCCATCGGGCGCAAACGGAAGACCATCCCCACGAATCTCGGCCCAGTTTTCCGGAACGGGCACGTGGGCCCCCTCCTTGTTGAGGGCGGTGTCATCGCCGCCATGGCAGGCCGAGCAATCCAGTGCGTCTACGGGAGGACCGTGCACCGCCTCAATGCCCGTGTGGCACGACAGGCAGGCATCGCCTTCGCCGTTCCACGTCGGGGGTTCAGGTTCGGGATCGCCCGAGCACGCTGCCATCACGATTATGGGCCAGACCAGCCGCATCCGTTAGCCTCCCACCAAAATGGTCACTGTGGCGCGCCCGCTCGCCGTCTCACCGCTCCCGTCTTCAACGTCAACGATCAGATCCGCCTCCACCCCATCGAGCTTGGTGAGGTTGTCTTGCGTGTAGACCTCGGGGTCGAAGCCCACCGCAACGCCGCTGCCCAGCGTGCCCGTGCCGTCATCGCGGCAGAAGATCTGCAGGGTGGGCTGCAACTCGGCATCCTCAAAGGTGAACGAGCCACTCGCCGCCCCGTCGATCTCGGTGCGAACGGTGACCCGGGCTGGCCCTTCCTGCAGTCCGACGGTCTGCACCTGGGCGGTGACCCCAAAGCCCCCTTGGGGGGCGATGTCGAGACCCACCTGTGCGCCAGGATCAAAGTTCGCAAACGCTCCGCCAACCCCTTGGCCTAGCGCCACCGCCGGGGTCTCGGTACTGCCACATCGTGCATCCCCGGGCTCACCCGTATCGGTATTGGAACCGCCACTGCAGCCCAAGAACGCCATCACCATGAATTGGAAGGACCCTCGCATCAGCGCTCCTTAAACACGCCACACTCTGCCCGCCCATCGGCCGAGGGTCTAGTCCGATGGGGAAAAACGACTACCCGCGAAGCTCGGCGAGATCGCCGGTACAATCGATGGACACGCCATTGGTGCCGGTCACCGAGGTCACTCCAAACGTGGTGTCGGAAACCCCAAAGGCCCCCAACAAGCTGGCCAAGAACCGCTGATGAGGCACTCCCATCGTGGGCTCTTCAAAGGGGCTGAGACCGGCAAATGGCTCACGCCGCGCGTAGTTGATGTAGCGCCCAAGCGGCAGCACTCCGCCGCCCCCGGCGAACACGACCGGGTAGCGGTCAAAGCCATGCCAACTATCCGCCATTTCCGACATCCACACCACGAGGGTGTTGTCGAGCAGCGTGCCGGATCCTTCGGGGATCGCGTCAAGCTTGTCGAGGAGTCGCGTAAAGTGCCGCTCCGCGTGGTAGGCCTGATAGGCGGTCATGCCATCGGCCGCCGCCGGATTCGAGTAGATGTCGTGGGCGATGTCGGCGTGCACATCGCCGCTTCCAAGACCGAGCTGCGCCATCGTGAGCTGGCCCATCTGGAAGCTCGCCACTCGCGTAAGGTCGCACGACAGCGCTGCCACAACGAGATCCGCGTGATGGTCGAAGTCCTCGTCGTAGTCGCCGTAGGCCGCGGCACGCTCGGGCGCTTCACAAGAGGTCGCGGCCAAGCCAGCCACGCGCTTTTCGAGGTTTCGCACCAGATCGCGGTGCACCTCGATCTTCTGACGATCCGCCCCGGAAAGTTGCTTCGATACGGCGTCGTAGCGGCCCGCCACCGCATCGAGGACCGACCCCTGCTGCCCGATCACGGGATCGCCGGCCGACCCATCCTGCCCAAACAACCGGTCCCACAAGATCCGCGGGTCATCGATGACGGGCAGCGGCTGGTTGGGACCACGGTTCACGATGCTGCCGTAGCCGTCGTACGCAAGCCCACGGAACACCGAGATCTCGAGGCTGCGGTAGCGATCCAACCGTGAGATCGTATCGGCGATGCGCTGGTCGATGGTGGCCGCTCCCGCGTAGGGGAAACCACCGATCCACGCCGAGTTGGCCCCGGTGAGCGAATGGGCCTGGGCCCGCTCGTGGCGGAATCCATCGCCGTCAGCTTCGGCGGAAAGGAGCGACAACCCGCCAATCGCCGAGACCTGGTTCCGCCATCGGTGCAACGGCCGCAGGCTGTCCGAGAACAACGACGCATCCCACTGGGTCCAGTCCTCCACCCAGTCGGCATCGAGCGGCCGTCCGGGGGGCTGGCAGACCCATCGGGACGGCACACAGCCCTGGGCGCTGTAGAACAGCACGAACCGCAAGGGAGGCTGGGTATTGGCGCGCGAAAGCGACGGCAGAGTCAAGCTCCCCGCCGAGAGCCCGAGGGCCGCAAGCAGTTGACGGCGATTCACGGTTCACCTCCACGGGTGAGGAAGGCATCGCTCGTGACGAAATCCACGAGCAAATCAGGGAAGACGCCGCCATTGGCGACGAACCGTTCCTGCAGGGCCTGCAGCGCGGCCCGGTCGGCGTCGGTCTCGGAGCGGTGCATGCCGTAGCGGAAGATCTGCGTCACCGCGCAGTCGTAGACCTGACGGCTCGTGGCCAGCGACTCGATCATCTCAATGGCGTCGTTGACGGGGCCATCGACGTCGGTACCTACAATTTCACCAGTGGAGTCGACGGGCGCACCATTGTCGGTCGTGCGGTAGACGCCCATCGCGTCGTACGACTCGAATGGGAACCCCATGCCGTCGATCGGAATGTGGCAGCCGGAGCAAGCGGGGTTCTCGGTATGCTCGGCATAGCGCTCCCGATTCGTCGTCCAGGTCGCCGTCGACGCTTCGTCCTCGAGCGGAGGCACATCATCGGGAGGCGGAATCGGATCGATGCACAGCAACCGCTCCCGCAGGAACACGGACCGCAACACCGGGGATGGCTGCAGGGCGTGGCTATGCCCAGCGAGGAACGCACCCGTGGTCAGAAACCCAGCGCGCTCGTCTGGATTCAGCGTCGCGGGGTACACATCGAAGTCGTAGACGTCGATTCCGCCTACCGGACGGTTGACCCGAAACCCCTGGGAGGGGTCGACCTCGACGCCATACAGCCGGGCCGTGGCCTGGGTCACAAAGGTCTCCCGCGAGGTAAGCAACGCATCGAGCGTGCCCTGGCGCCACACCGCCTGCTGCAAGAAGCGATCGAACTCCTCTTCGAACGACAACCGCAACTGGGTTGTGATGCCGCCGATCTCTTCTTCATCTTCAAGGTCGCCGAGGAGTTCGGGGGCGGGGTCGAACTGCTGAATGTGCTCGTAGCCGAGCCATTGGCGCAGGAAGCGCAACATGGCATCGCGGGAACGTGGGTCCTTCAGCAACCGACGGGCCTGTTCCTGCACCACCGACCGCTTCTGCAGCTGTCCGCGGTTCGCAAGCTCGAACAGCTCGGCATCGGGCATGGAATCCCACAGCGCGTACGACAACTTGCTTGCGATGGTGAAGTCGTCGAGCTGCCCGTTCGAGCCGTCCTTCTCCATGAGGTAAAGAAAATCGGGGCTCTGCAAGACCACCTGGATCGCGAGCTGCAGGGCCACGGTGGAGCCCTGAGACTGGGCCCAGCCATCGTACAGGCCATGTAGCCACGCCACTTCGTCGGCCGTCGCGGGACGGCGCCACGCGCGCTGCAGGGTCTGGGTCAGCGTGTCGTGCGCACAGGGGGGCGACAGATCGCCGTTGGCGTCGGGGGGACACGCCATCCAGCGTGGGTTCTGGACGGCGGTGCGACTGACCTCGACGAAGTCACGCTGCATCGACTCCACAAGAAAGGGGGTTGCATCCCGGGTCAACGCATTGTTGTCGAACCCGTCGACCGCCACATCCCGAGGGAGGGTCAAGGCCGGAAGATTGGGTTCGAGAAACAGATCGCGCAACGATTGCTCGATCTGAGGTTCCGTGAGCCGGTGAAGCACGGGGGCTCCCCCAGCCGGCACGGGCGGCCCGTTCGAGCAGGCCAGCGCGGCAAGCAGAATCATGAACACTCCATCCGAGTCCGTCCGCTGCAGCAACGCGGACGACAACCCGAATGGGGCACAAATTCGCCTAGAAGAACTCCGAGCCCGCCGTGGTGGGCTCTCCGGCGGTGGTGAAGCTCGTCGTCATCGTGAGCCGGTCGCGACTCACCCACGACACATCCACCTCGACTTCGTAGGTGGTGCCGGGCTGAAGTGGCTCCACGGGGATGAGGGCAAGCGTGGAAGTGTTCACGCCCCCAAAGTACGACCCGGGGAACAACGCGACGTGTAGCACGTCGCCATCGGGACCGGTGAACCGACTCGACCGCATCTGCACATCGAGAGGGTTGCTGGCGAAGTTGAAGCTCGTCTCATCGGAGCCAAAGGTGAAGCTGACGGGGTAGCCCACCACGCGGGCTAGCTCGTCGAAGGGTTGGGGCGACGCCTGCTTCGCAGGCCACCGATTGAACCACGACGTGGGCACGTCGACCTCGCCGTCCACCGGCCAAACCACGGGTTGAAACGCGTTCTGACCACTCGGCAAGAAGAGCGCGGCCTCGAGGTAGCCAAACGGGTAGCCAGCGGCCCCTTCGACTTCGCTGTCGAGTTCCCCTCGCGCAAAGCTTCCCGCGCGCCACCCCGGGGCGAGCATCGGATCGCGGAACAGCGGATCGTGAATCTCGCGGTCGACGAACTGGGCCGGCGGCGCATCCTCGGCCATGCCCGCAAACACCGACCAGGTCTGCACGCTCGACGTCTCCGTGTCGAATCCGGCAAGGTCGAATCGTTCCAGCGGGTAGGGGCCCGTGTAGCCCGGGCGACTGCGCTCCTCGAACTGCAGGTCGATGGGCTTGGTGAACAGTTCCTCGGCCGAGATGTTCAGCTGGAGGTAGTTCACATGGTTGACGACGGCCTCAGAAATCGCGGGAGAGAGGCGTGCTTCTGACAGGCCTGCGTAACGGCGGTAGCAGGTCAACCGCTGAAACACCGCCACTGCACCAGCCGGAGCATCCCGGGCTCCCGGGACGTCGTCCTTACAAGCGTCTTCCAGGTTCTCGAAATTGGAGCACGCGCCCACGATCAACAGGGGCCATGCGAGGGTCCAACGGATCATCGTGTCCTCCCGGCGCGCGATACGCCATGCCGCTGTCCTCATTGCACGATGGCTCTCATTTCGCGATCCGGGATCCGTCCCCAAACGACCTCAGGGGCGAAATCGACCCTTGCGTGGCCATCGGGGAACCTGGCTTCAAGAATCGCCGAGGCTTCTCGATCGAAGGCCTCTTTGGCGGCTAACCCCATGCGACCCGGACCGAACCCATTGCGCGAATGCAGGCTCAACAACCACGTGGCGATCGGCACGTGAAGCACGGTCGGGGCGGCCTGCCAGCGTCCTGCAGGCTCGAACCATCCCCGCGTGACGAGCAGTTCGACGGCATCGTAGGGTTCAAAGTCTTGGTTCGTCGACCACTGCGCGATGAGACGGTGCAGTAACGCGGCACCCCGGAGCCGATCCCGCCGCGAAACCACGGCAAACCAGGCGTAGGGGGCCAACGCATCGCGAATTCTTGGCATGGCGCGGTCCCAGTCGAACCAATGCACGCTCTCGCCCGCCACCGCCAACGCGTAGCTCGGGTCGAGCGGCGCGGTTTCGATGCGGGCGGGGGTGAATCGCACAGCGTCGCCTCCCGGCCGACGTTGCGCGACCGCGATCATGGCCGGTGAGCGCTCTACGGCATGCACCTCGAAGCCTCGCGACGCCAAGGGCCGAGCCAAGTCGCCCGTGCCTGAGCCCACGTCCAGGATCGGGCTCGTCCCACCGACCAAGCTCGCGAGCTGGTCAATGACGGATTCGGAGTACGGCAGCCGGGCGGGGTAGGCTTCGGCCATCGCAGGGTCCTCCCACTGCGCGGGGTACGGCCCGGCGAGGCCTTTTGGACGTTGCACGATGCCTCCTGACGTCCCACAAAGACCAGGACGGATGGAGGATACTGTGTCGTTCACCGCCATCGCGGCTCAAATCGCTCCCGACGCACGACTGGTGCGCAGTTGGCCCCTCAAGGGCGGGGTGTCCGCCCATGTGGAGGCGCTCGAACTCGAACACCCCGATGGGCGCCTCGAGCGTGTGGTGGTGCGTCGTCACGGCGCGGCCGAGTGGAAGCCGCTGCTCGATGACGTGACAACCGCGGAGCACGGGGTTCTAAGCGCGCTTCAAACGGAGGGCCTGCCCGTTCCAGGACTCCGCCTCCTCGACGCTTCGAACACCCTTCTGCCGACGCCCTACTTGGTGATGGACTTTGTGGAAGGGACGATCGAGGTACCCGACGGCCCACCCGACACCGTGATCGAACAAATGGCGTCCTTCCTCCTGCGCTTGCACGGACTCGATGTGGCAACGCTTGCCTTGCCACGGCTGGAGCATCGTCACGATCCCGTCCCCGAGCTGCTTGAGTGGCTCGGTCCAGATCGCTCTTTGCTACGCGCACAGCTCGACGCCCAATGGTCGGGCCCCCGAAGCTATCAGCCGAGTCTGCTGCACGGGGACTACTGGTCGGGCAACGTGCTTTGGAAGGACGAAGTGCTCATCTCGGTGATCGATTGGGAAGATGCCGCGGTGGGCGACCCGCTGTCGGACCTGGCGTGCAGCCGCATCGAGTTCCTGTGGAAGCACGGGCGCGACGCCATGGAACGGTTCACGTTGGCGTACGGCGGCACTCCAGACGCCCTCGCCCTCGGCCTGTGGGATCTCTACGTCGGAACCTCGGCGGCCATCACGATGGGCGAATGGGGTCTCGAGCCCGACGTCGAGGCCACGATGCGCGCTCGCACCGTCACCTTCCTCAACGAGGCGGAGGCTCGTGTCCTCGACGCGTTCCAAAAAAGAACTGTGACGTAAAGCCAATCCGCCACAGGTTCAGGTCGTAAAAGGATGTGATGCGGTCGTTGGGCCCCCTTACGATGCGCGCCGGGCTGACGTAGTAGGCCGCCGTCCCCGACAGACGGACCGTGCGACTCGTTCGAACCGCCGCCCCGGCGCGCAGCTCGAGGCTCGCGAAATCGATGTTGAATGCATCGAGCACCGCGGGTGAAACCGCACTGTTCGTGAGCAAGACCCCCCCACGGACATCGACTCGCTCGCTCGCCTTCCACTCCGCCTGCAAGGCAGGTTGGAACACATTCCGCCATTGCAGATCGAAGGATTGTGGGCCTTCGGCCACGGCAAGAAAATCCGCCTCCGCGAGCCCCACCGAGGCGAGAACCTCGTTGAACACGGGGTCAGACGACACGATCCGCAGGTTCGACAGCTCGATGCCCAGACGCGACGCCGCCCGCCACCCCACAAACTCCAGTTCGGGAAGCAACGTCACCCGGCCCACGGGGATGGTTGCCGCCAGCGTCGCCCGCAATGGCAACGGCACCCGCACCACCACGTCACCATCGAGCAGAGCTGCGAGATCGTTCGAAGGTCGCAGCGCCACCGTGCTGCGATTGCGCACGACCCAGGGCGGGCGAAACACCCCATGAACCGCCACACCACTACGCGTTTCGACCGTCGCGGCCACGACCGGACTCGCCGTGAACCGATTGCGCGTCGGCACGAGCTGGTCGCCCAGCAGAAACGGGTCTTCTTCGGGCAGCTGAAGGCCCTCATCGAGGTTGACGCTCGCGTTGACGAGCGCCCCCGTGTCGAGAGGAATCGTGGCCCCCACCCGGGACCACCCGAGCCGAAGTCCTCCGGCAACCGTCAGCCAGTCATTCGCTCGGAACGAGACGAGCAACGCAGACTCGATGAACGAGAAGCCCGTGGTGAAGTCCGACCGGACGTACGGCGCGTTGAGGTAGGTGCCAAAGCCAAAGCGCTTGCCAATCGGAATCGCCGCCGTGAACGTCGGATGGGGGACCGGCAAGCGCACCAGAAGGGGCTCTTCGTTCGTGTCGGGCCAGTAGCCGACCTGAACGCCCAACACGCCAAGGTCGATGAGCAGCTCGGGGGCCTCGCCGGTTCCTGCGGCCGTTGGGTTGTAGAGCACCCCGCGAGCGCCTGGATCGCCGGGCCCCACCCAACCCCCACCCCAAGACGGCGCTGACAGCCCATCCAGGCCCGCTGCGTGCGCCGATTCGCCTCCGAGGACGAGCGCGGCAAGGGCAATCCAACGTGCGGCTACTTCGAGCTTTGGCAACTCGTCTCCGGCCTCGGGCGAGCTCCCCACATAGCCGCTCAAGGCCTCGCTTCGCCCTAGCGTTCGAGAAATGCCTCGAAAAACGCAAGGTCAACGTGACCAATGACCCGGCCGTCCGCATCGAGTAAATCGAGGAATACGTCGTCCGCTGCGCCGGTAAAGCTCTGAAAGACCACCGTTCCTTCTTCAAAAGCGAAGGGGGTGTGCGTCGTGCCCGCCGGCTCGTGCATGAACGTGCCGACGAAATGGGCTTCGTCGCCCTCGCGGTAGCCCCACCGACCCTCGACGGTCAGCGTGACCGAAGTGCAGCGATGGATGTGGCGCGGAAACTCGGCGTGCGGTTCCTGCTTAAAGAGAAAGTCAACCCGTCGCTTGTCGCGATCGAGGAACAGCACCTTGATGAAATTGCCGGGTGCCGAAGGAATCGGTTTCCAAGCCATTAGTGCGGCGTTGACGTTTTCGATCCCAAATTCGCGGATGCGTGGCGAACTCTCCAGGGGGTTGATGGACATAAGCGCTCCCCGTTTCGGAACAGACACACTATCCTGACGGAATCGTGGAGGTCAAGAAATCGGGTAGACTCGTGGACCTGCCAAGACCACGGAGGACCCATGCAGCCATCGGCCCGCTCGCTCGAGCTTCAGGAGCAGCTGAAAGCGTTCACGCGCGAGCACATCTTGCCCAACGAAGCCGCCGTCTATGCGGAGATCGGACAGGGCGACCGTTGGCAACCGGTCTCGATCATCGAGCAACTCAAAGAAAGGGCCAAATCGGCAGGTTTGTGGAACCTGTGGCTTCCCGACGCCAAACTCGGCGCAGGGCTGTCGAACGTCGACTACGCCCCGCTTGCGGAGATCATGGGCCGGACGCCTTGGGCCCCCGAGGTGTTCAATTGCAACGCACCCGACACGGGAAACATGGAGGTGCTTTGGCGATACGGCAGCGAGGATCAGAAGAAGCAGTGGCTAGAGCCCCTTCTCGCCGGCACGATTCGCAGCGCCTTCGCCATGACCGAACCCGACGTTGCAAGCTCCGATGCCACCAATATTCGAACGCGCATTACCCCAGACGGTGATGATTACGTCATCAACGGTCACAAATGGTGGACCTCGGGGGCCGGAGATCCCCGTGCCGCGGTGTTCATCCTCATGGGGAAAACGGATCCCGAAGCGCCCCGGCATCAACAACAATCCATGATCCTGGTGCCCCGCGACACGCCCGGCATCAACATCAAGCGGATGTTGACGGTCTACGGGTACGACGATGCGCCCCACGGACACGCAGAAATCGTATTTGAAGATGTCCGAGTGCCAAAAACGAACCTGCTCCTTGGGGAAGGACGGGGCTTCGAAATTGCGCAGGGTCGCCTCGGTCCGGGACGCATTCACCACTGCATGCGAGCCCTCGGCTGTGCAGAGCGGGCCCTCGAACTCATGTGCGCTCGGGCCAAATCGCGGGTGGCTTTCGGAAAACCCATCGCCGAGCAGGGGGCCCTACGCGAGGCCATCGCCCGCAGCCGCATCGAGATCGACCAAGCCCGCTGGCTCACCATGCGCGCCGCGTACCTCATGGACACCGTCGGGAACAAAGCCGCACGAACCGAGATCGCAATGATCAAGGTCGTGGCTCCCAACGTCGCCTGTGACGTCCTCGACCGTGCGGTGCAGGCCTTTGGCGCAATGGGGGTCTGTCAAGACACCCCGCTGGCCTACCTTTGGGCCGGAAACCGGACCTTGCGCATCGCCGACGGCCCAGATGCCGTCCACCTCGAGACCGTGGCCAAGCTCGAGCTGCGCAGGACTCCGGAGTTGTCATGAGCGAGACCTCCAAGGTCGGGCCGGTCCGGGAGGAGCACCGTTTCAACGAAGCGGCCCTCGATGCGTGGCTGCGCGAGAACGTGCGTGGTGGCCGCCCAGAATCCGTGGCCATCGAGCAGTTCGATGCGGGTCAATCGAATCCGACGTTTCGCCTGACCTATCCTGATGAGCGTTGGGTGTTGCGCAAGAAGCCACCCGGTGAGCTGCTCCCGAAGGCCCACCAGGTGCTGCGCGAGGCGCGCGTGATGCAGGCCCTGGCCAGCACGGATGTGCCGGTGCCGGAGATTGGAGGGTTCACCGATGACGCGTCCATCATCGGCACCGACTTCTTCGTGATGCGTCACGTGGACGGGCGAATCCTCAAGGACGGGCGGTTGCCCGACCAAACGCCCGCCGAACGAACCGCCATGGGCCACGAAATGGCCAGCGTCCTTGCCCGCATCCACGGCGTGAACCTGGAGGCGGCGGGCCTTTCCGATTTCGGTCGGCAAGGCGGCTACATCGAGCGCCAGATCGCCACCTGGTCGAAGCAGTACGAACGCGCCGCTACCGACCCCATCCCCGAGATGGACCAGCTCATGGCGTGGTTGCCGAAGAACATCCCCGGGGGCAGCCAGACCACGCTGGTGCACGGCGATTATCGCGTCGACAACCTGATGTGGGCCCCCGAAGCGACCCAAGTGGTGGCCGTGCTCGACTGGGAGCTGTCGACGCTCGGTGATCCGCTGGCGGACCTCGCTTACGCCTGCCTGCCGTACCTCATCCCCACGCCTTACCACCCACCGCTTTCCACGGTGGCGGGCGGCGAATCAGGGCTACTGACGATGTCGGCATTCGTGGAATCCTACGTCGAAGCGTCGGGCAATCGGGCCGATAACCTCGACTACTACATCGCCTTCTCGATGTTCCGGCTCGTGAGCATCCTCCAGGGCGTGTACGCCCGGGGGCTCCAAGGCAACGCGTCGTCCACGTCGGCGCTGCAAATGGGGGCACTGGCTCGAATGTTGGCGGAGCACGCCTGGAAGGGCGTTGAAAAAGGTAGCTTCTCCGAGGACTGACCCGCTGCGGTGACGCGCGCTGGTTCACGTGGTGTCTTCATGGGCGACTGTCTTGGAGACGCCCGTGAAGACCCTTGCTGTGTTCGTTGCCGCTTTGATGACCACCGGATGCATCATCAGCATCGACCCCGATGGCATCAACAACAACGACTTCGACGCGTTCGACTCCCAGTTCGATGCCCTGCCCGGCGATCTGACCGATCTCACCGTGATCGTTCCCGCGGGCGACTTCAACATCTCGACCGGGGACGACCTCGGTATCGATGCTGAACTCTCGTGGGTCTCGGATAGCGGCCGCCCGCAACTCGACGTCACGGCGGCAGGTGGCTCCGTCACCCACCGTTGGTCGTGCCCCGGACGAGATGGGTGCCAGGTTGACCTCGTGGTGACGGTGCCCGAAGGCATGGAGAACATCACCATCGACCTCGAAGCCGGTGACTTCAACGCTGCAGATCTGTCGGGCCGCCTCGTGCTGGATCTCGAAGCCGGTGACATCGAGATCGACGGACACAACGGAGAGCTGGCCGTCGAGACCGAAGCGGGCAACATCGATGCGACCGATCTGGAGTCCGACGATGTGGATGCGCGCTCTGAGGCGGGCAACGTCGACCTCGAACTGCTGGTTCGTCCCACCGCGATCAATGCCACGACCAGCGCCGGCAACATCGACGTGTCCGTCCCTGCGGGTGCGTACGCCCTCGATCTGAACAGCAACATTGGCAACGTCGACATCGACAACGGCATCGACGACGATCCCAATGCGGACGCTTCGATCCGTGCGCGGACCGAAGCCGGCCAGATTCGCATCGACGCCAACTGATCGACACTGACGGCGCGGCGACCAACAATTGGGCGCACGGATCGCCGCGCCATGTGAATCATTGGGCCGCATCCGCCACCAACCTTCAGTGACGTGTCACGACGACAATCGAAGGGGGTGGAGATGTTCCTTTGGTTAGCCGCGGCCTTCGCGGCCCCACCGAAGCTCAACGACGTCAACCAGCAGATCATCGTGTGGGGCGACCCCTTTCTGCGATGGGATCAGCGGTTTTACGTCGAAACCGAGCTGCATCCGGTGGCCCCTTTGCGGATCCCGGCCTTTCGCAACACCGAGCTTCGACTAACCGCCGTGCAGGTCCGCGCCGTGCTGGCCTGCTCGCGACTCGCCCGTCAAGGCAAGCATCAGCTCGAAGTTCGGTGTCGCATCGAAGACATCGGGCTGCAGGGACGGCCTCATCCCAAAGACAAGCTCGAACGCCACGCCCGGGTCCTTCCTGAAGTCGACGCGACGCTCACCGGCATCGAGATCGAACTGCAGGTGACGGACAAAGGGCGGGTTTTCAGTGTGGGGCTCGACGGATTCGAAACGACGACCCTGCGGACACGACAACGCGAAGAAGTCCTTCGGCAGATCGCCTGGCGCCTCATCGCCCCCTTCGATCTCAAGCTCCCCGAGCCCATCCGGCCTTGGTCCCAGTGGACGACGAACAAGACCGCGCTGTTTGCCTGGCCAACGAAGGACGCGACCCGTGGCGGAATCGAAGTCGTCCACACCATGAGTCCCTACGATGGCCATCTCGTGGTGCAGACCGTCGGGCGGAGCACCATTGAAGATGGGGGGGTCACCATTGAGATGTTGGGCGGCGACGAGCAAAGTGAATTCCGGGATCTCGGTCAACTCCGCTTCAACCTTCAGCTCGATGGGGTCACGGTCATCGACCCGACCACGGGCATCCTAAGCGATCGGGTCTACACCGTGCAGGGAGCGGCGACCAGCAGTTCGGGGGCTGCGATCGCGGCTCGGAAGCATAGCCAGACGGGACGGATTCGCATGCTCGGGGCGGGCGATCGGCCCGACGTGGGCCCCTCGGTGCTCCGAACCGCCGAAAGTTGGCAGCCACTCGGTATCGACGGGCCGTAGCTGGGTTAGCGGACGCTCCGTCGGGGGGAGGAGCGACATGGGTGAGGACTCGGTCGACGTCTGGGAACGGCTGCGCACGTGGTTGGACGGAACGCCAAAGGTGCCGCTGCAGCCTAAGGACGTAGGCCAAGACTACGTGCTGTCCCTGGAAGGACTCGAATTCCCGTTCACGCCGGTGTCCCAAGCCGAAGCGTGGTCCGCCCTGAAGGAAGCGCAGCAGCGGGCATCGGTCACATCACCGATCCTCATGCCTCTGCAGATCCAGCGCGCACAGTGCCCGGCGCTACGAGCGCCCACCCGAGTCCGACGCGCCCAAAAGCTCATCTCCGAACCGGGCGCCCTCGCGGACGGCCAACGCGTGTTGGCCCGTGCCTTCGAGCAATGGCGAGTCCATCAGCCAGATGCCTTCACAACCCTGGCGGAACCGACGGCATTCCCCGAATCTTCACCGGATGCTCCCCCGGCTTTCCTCAGGAGCGCCTCGTTCGCCAACGCAGCCATCGTGGACGTGCCAAGTCCCCACGCCTGGGCGGTTCCCGTGTTTTTGGGCTGGGGCGGGTTTGGCGCACGACTCGACGATGCCGAAGCGGCCAGCGTCATGCGATACTGGGAACATCGCTTCGGCGCGACGCTCATGGCGGTATCGGGACGCGAACTCGGCTTTTCGGTGAGCCGTCCGCCAACTTCACACGACGACGCCAGAGATGTATTGGCCGAACACCTCGCGATCTGCGCCGACTCGACCATCGTGTTCGACGAATACGTCGCCAGCCTCCGCACCGCGCACAGCTGGCACCTTACGCTGGCCGCCTGACCCCTCACTATGGGTCGAGCACGCAGCCCTGCCCATCCCCGACGAAGCGTGCGACCTGCTTGCCCAACCCCAAGGCCCGGGCTCGGACCGTCTTTCGGCCGTAGTCCACCTTAAACCGGGCCACGTTGGGCTTCACGCGAGCCATCTCCCGACAGTACGACTCGTCGAGCTTGCTCACAAAGAGGCAAGAACACACCTCTTTCGCGGCGAATCCCGACCCCAGTTCAAGGAGACTGTTGTCGTACCGGCCTTCTTTGGGCCCGCACGCGGTGAGCAGCCCCAACCACAATCCCCAATGGATTCCGTTCACCACGCCTCCACAAGGGCGATGACGCGCTTCATGACGTCGTCGTGTCGATAGCTGCCGTCTCGATCGTCGGCCATGCGCACCACCACCAGTTCGCGAGAAGGCACCACGGTGATCGATTGGCCCCAGTGCCCAAGTGCGGCGTACATGTCGTCGCCCACCGACGGGCACCATGGCTCGGTGACACCTTGCTCGGGAAGGGTCTGGTTGACCCAAAACAGGCGAGCCTGGGGGATGCGGCCCGCATTGGGAATCGCACCCTTGCGGAGCGGCTCGGCGATCGTCGTGGCATCGGCGACCCAGTTCTCGGGCAGAAGGGGCTCTGAGTCCCAGCATCCGTTGTGGAGCATGAGGTAGCCAAATCGCGCCAGATCGCGCGGCGTGGCCCACACGTACGACGAGCCCACATAGGTGCCCGCCGCATCGCGCTCGAACGTGGTGTGCTTCATGCCAAGCACGTCAAACAGCGCTACCCAAGGGAATCGTTCGCCGTACTGGGCCTTGAGCCGCCCCCCGATCGCCGCGGACAGCAGGTTGGTGTCACCCGATGAGTACTGCCAGGCGGACCCTGGCGCGCGAGCGAGCGGCTGACGACCCACAAAGCCGGCCATGTCGGCCGAGCCTTCGCCATAGAGCATGGCCAACACCGACGACTGGGTGGGCGAGCCGCCTTCGTAGCTTTCGCGCCATTCGAACCCGCTTGCCATGTCGAGCAGATGCTGCACGGTGACCGCGCAGCTTGCTTCCGGCAATCCCCCAAGGTGCTTGCAGACGGAGTCGTCCCGATCGATGAGCCCGTCTCGTTCGGCGATGCCGGTGAGGGCGCTGGTGATGCTCTTGGTCACCGACCACGCCAGATGCGGCGTCGTCACGGTCCATGGCACCCGATAGCGTTCGTAGAGAATTCGCCCCCGATGCACCACGACCACGCTGTCCGTGCGGACTCCGGCTCGATCCCTCGCGGCAAAATTCGTCGACGGGGGAAAGAATGCCGCATCGAGGGCCGCGACCTCGTTCGGCAACTCACGGCTTACCAAGGCCGCATCACTGTCCCATGTCTCGCCGGGCCAAGCCGCATCGGCACAAGCGGGCACCATGGGGCTTGGAATATCGATGAAGTCTTGGCCGTAGCTCAGCGCCACCGCCCATCCGAGGATGATCATGGCCGCGAGCCTACCCTATGTGCCGGACGTTCCCGGTGCCGGGAAGACGATCTTTCGCTTCTTCTTGTCCTGCGCAGGGCGATAGAGCACAACGATCTTGCCGATTTGCTGCGCGACCTCCGAGGCCGTCGCCTTGGCCATCTCGATCGCCAATGCCAAGCGCTCGTCGCGATCGGCGTCCAGCTTGACCTTGATCAACTCGTGCGACTCGAGAGAATGGTTGACCTCCCGAAGGACCCCCTCGGACAATCCGGCCGAACCGACGTGGACGACAGGGGACAGCTCGTGCGCAAGTCCGCGCAAATGCCTACGTTGTGACGACGTCAATGCCATGTGTTTCCCGCTCGAAGGACCCCGTTGATGACGTCCGACCGAAGACGCCAGCGTATGACCGAGGTGCTCGCTCGTCGACTGGTGACCGTGCACTGCGTCATCGAGGCGCTGCACCATCGCCACAACATCTCAGCCATCCTGCGCACCTGTGACGCACTCGGCATTCATCACGTTCATTTGGTCGCGGGAAGGCGCTTTAAGGTGAGCCAGGGAACCGCTCGGGGCGCCGAACGCTGGCTTCAGCTCCACAAGCACCGCACACCCGATGACGCGATCGCCGCCCTCCGTAGCGAGGAGTTCCGCATCTACGTGGCGGACCTCGCCGACGATGCGGTGACCCCCGAGGAGGTCCCCATCGAAGCCCCCGTTGCCCTGTGGTTCGGCGCCGAACTGGTGGGCGTCTCGGAAGAAGCGCGGGCCGCCGCCGACGGCGTGGTGACACTGCCCATGCACGGGTTTGCCCAGTCGCTCAACGTCAGTGTGGCCGCCGCATTGGCCCTTCGGCCCGTCGCCGAGCGAATTCGCGCGACGGGTTCAGGCACGCTGCCGCCAGCCGAGCAAACCGCCCTCCTCGAAACCTGGCTGTTGCGCGACGCGGCGCTGCGAGAGGGGATTGCTCATCGGGGCGCCCCCACGGAACGCTGACCTTTCGGTTGGTCATCGCCCGCCTCCCTACGCTACGATCCCGGCTTCTGCTCTTGTTCCCCGGAGGCCCGCCATGGAAGCCACAACGCCTGAAGCCCATCCCGAGCTTGCCGAGACCCTCGAGAGGCTCCGGGCTTCCGCCCCCAAATGGCTCGAACTTGGCCCCGGCGCGATCGCGACCCTGCTCAAGGAGGTTCGCAAGCGCACCCTCGACGTGGCCAAACCCTGGGTCGAAGCGGCCTCCGAAGCCAAGGGCCTCGCCCAAGGGTCGCCCCTGCGGGGAGAGGAATGGGCCAGTGGACCCTGGGCGGTGCTCGCGGCGCTCAACGCCCTGATCCACACCCTGGAGTCGCTCGAGAAGGGCCGCGACCCCATCGCCGGCCAGCCCGTGCAAACCCGTCCCGATGGGCAGGTGGTCGTGCAGGTCTTCCCGGCCACGATGTGGGATTCTCTGTTGCTCTCGGGCTATTCGGCGCACGTGTGGCAGCAGCCCGGTGTGACCGCGGACCGTCTCCGGGACACGATCGCGGTTCGCTTCAAGGGCCCCCCTCCCGAACCCAAGGTTTCGCTCATCCTGGGTGCGGGCAACATCAACTCCATCCCGCCCCTCGACGCGCTGTACAAGCTCGTCGCCGAAGGCGAAGGGTGCCTCATCAAGCTCAACCCGGTCAACGACTACCTCGAGCCCTTCCTCAACGCAGCCTTTGCCCCGCTCGTCGAGCAAGGATTCGTGAAGTTCGTGAAGGGCGACGGCGCGGTTGGCGCCTGGCTGTCGAACCACGAACTCGTCGACACCATGCACATCACGGGCAGCGCACGCACCCATGACCTCATCGTCTTTGGCCCCGGCCCCGACGGCGAGGAGCGCAAGCGCAACAACGACCCCATCAATCCCCGGCCCATCTCGAGCGAGCTTGGCGGCGTGGGCGGCACCATCGTAGTGCCAGGCCCCTGGTCGCGCGCCGACTTCCGCTTTCAGGCTGAACACCTCGTGACCCAGAAGCTCCACAATGGTGGCTTCAACTGCGTCGCCTCGCAGGTCATCATCGTGCCCAAGGGGTGGGACGGCACGCCAAAGCTGCTCAGCGCGGTCAAGGACGTGTTGCGCGAAGTCCTTGAAAACCGTCCTTCGTACTATCCAGGCACCGACAAGCGCCGCAGCGTGTTCACCGAGGCCCACCCCGACGCCGACGTCTTGGGCGACCGCAATCCGTTCGTCGTGGTCGAGGGGCTCTCCGCCAGTGATACCGATGTCTGCTACGTCGAAGAGGCCTTTGGGCCAGTCTGGGCGGTGGCCGAAGTCGACGCATCCGAACCCGACGCCTTCCTCGCTGCGGCCACGGAGTTCGCCAACGAGAAGCTTTCGGGCACCCTTTCATGCCAGGTCGTGATCCACCCCACCACGGAGCGCAAGCACGCCGCCGCATTCGATCAGGCTATCGCGAACCTTCGCTTTGGCGCGGTGGGCATCAACGCGTGGTCGGGCGTGGCCTTCCTTCTGCCCAACGCCACCTGGGGCGCGTTCCCTGGGCACACGCTCAACGACGTGCAATCGGGCATCGGGGTCGTGCACAACGCGTTTCTCTTCGACAAGCCGCAGAAGACGGTCGTGCGCGGGCCGTTCCAAGAGTTTCCGCGCACGGTGGCCCGCGGCCAGTTCCACACCTCACCCAAGCCCTTGTGGTTCGTGACCAACCAGAAGGCCGACCAGGTCGCCGAGGCCCTCACCAAGTTCGAGGCCACACGCAACGTGGCCCTCATTCCTGGACTCTTCGCCGCGGCCCTTCAGGGGTGAGCGACGGTCGATGCCATCGCCCCGGTGGCGATGGTAGGGAACGCGGGCCAACGAAGAGGACCCCATGGCTAGCCACCTTGACTACCGCACCGAAGTCCGCACCATCGACGGTCGGGCCGGCACACTCGAACCGTACCGCGGCAAGGCCCTGCTCATCGTGAACACCGCTACCGAATGTGGGTTCACCCCACAGTTCGAGGGGTTGCAGCGGCTGTGGGAAGACTACGGGCCTCGAGGTCTCATGGTCCTCGGGTTTCCCTGCAACCAGTTCGGCAGTCAAGAACCTCGCGGTCCCCGCCAGATCCAAGAGTTCTGCAAGGTGAACTATGGGGTCACCTTTCCGATGCATAAGAAGGTCGAGGTGAACGGGCCGAACACCCATTTGCTCTACCGGCAGCTCAAGAAGGGTGCGCGCGGGTTCCTGGGCTCGCGTAACGTCAAATGGAATTTCACGAAGTTCCTCGTTGATCCTGAAGGACGCATCGTGGCGCGATTCGCCCCGACCCGGTCGCCCGAGTCGCTGCACGAACCGATCGAAGCCATCCTCGACGCGGCGCTCTGACCACGCAGTGCGCTTCGACGATTCGCGACGTACCCTGGCGCTATCCGTCCGAGATTGGGTGGGGCTTGTCACCGACCGGCTGACCGGCGGGGTCGACCTCATCCAACGGCCCACCACCCGGGCCGCCCAAGGCCAACAGATCCACGCCGACTGGCGGGCCGAACAGCCCGATGACCAGGACGCCTTCCGGTCCGAAGTCCGAGCCATTCGGACGTGGACCATCGGCGATTGGACGGTGACCCTGCACGGTCGCGTCGACGGCCTGCGTCTCGAAGACGGCCGGCGGGTTGTCGAAGAGGTGAAGTCGACGGCGTGGACGGCCAACCGTCTGCTCTACGCAGGCCTCGACGCCTTTCCGGACCACCGCGCCCAAGTGGAGGCCTACCTCTGGCTGCTGGAGCCCGACCATCCCGGCATCACCGGCCGCCTCATCTTGGTGTCGGTCGTGGATGGCAGTCGGCATGTGCTCGGCATCGACACCGACCCCGAAGAGGTCGGAACTCGGATCCAGGCCGTGGTGGCTCGGCTGGTGGCGGTGCGGGCGCGGAGGCTGGCCTGGCTCGACGCCCGCACGTCCCACGCCGTGCCCGATCCGTTCGACGCGTGGCGACCGGGTCAACGCGAGATCGTCGAAGCCGTTCATTGGGGTCTTGACGAGGGGCTTTCCGTGTTGGTGCAGGCGCCGACAGGACTCGGCAAGACCGCCGCCGCGCTCACCGGCGCGCTTCGCCATGCCCTGCCACAACGCAAGCAGATCGTCTGGCTCACCGCACGAACCACCCAGCAACGGGCCATCGTCGAGGCGTGCCATCGCCTTCAGGCCCGCGGGTTGCGCCTGCGCTCGGTCGTGATCGCGGCGAAAGCCAAAGCCTGCCTCAACGATGTGATCGTGTGCCGAGGCGAGCGCTGTGCGCATGCGGCGGACTACCGAGCGCGCAGCCACGATGACGGGGTGGTGGCCGGGCTCATCGAACGGAATGCCCCGCTCACCGCGGACGACGTCGAGGCGGCGGGTCGTGCCCACATGCTGTGCCCCTACGAGTTGACCGTCGATGCGGCCGGTGAGGTGGACGTCGTAGTAGGCGACTACAACTACCTCTTCGACCTGCAAGCCCCCTTGTCGCGACACGTGGCCCAGGCTGGTCCAGGCGGCATCGTGGTCGTCATCGACGAGGTGCATCAGCTCGCCGAGCGGGTCCGCACGGCCTCGAGTCCCCACCTCACCCTGCACGACGTCCGGCTCGCCATCGACGCTCTATCGGCCCGGGGCGAGGCCTTTGCCCCCTTCGTCGACTGCGCCAAGGCCATTGAGGAGGCCGTACTGCAGGAAATCGCAGGGGCGTCGGGAACCGGTACGGAACGCACCACAACCCTCGATCCCCATCGTTGGGAGGCACTCGGAGACCGCATCGATGGCCTGGCCCTCGAGTACGCGCTGCTCAACCCCACCCTGGAAGACGCCGACGAGGACGCCTGGGCGGTCCTCGCCCGGTCGGTGTTGCGGATGGCCGATGCCCTGACCGCCCCGGACCCCGCTCCCGATGGACCTGCCTGGCGCGTCGCGATCGTGCATACCGAAGGGAGGGCCATGGGGATCGGTCTGGTGTGCCTCGATCCAAGCCCGTTGTTGGGCCCCCGCATCGCGAGCCTCGGGGGCTTCGTCGGGGTGAGCGCCACGCTGCAACCGCTCGCCATGCACAAAGCCCAGCTCGGCCTGGACCCGGATCGGGTGGACTACGTCGAGGTGGGCGACCCCTTTCCCCCCGAGCGACGACGGGTCTACATCGCCCCCCGCATCTCGACCGCCTGGGCGGATCGGGCCAAGCACGCGCCGGCGACCGCTCGACTGCTGGAGGACGCCATCCGCGCGGTTCCGGGGAATGTGGCCATCTACACGCCCTCGTTCGCCATGCTTGACGATCTGCGGGGGCGCATGGCACGTCAAGGCCGTCGGTGGGTCGTTCAAACCCCTCGCATGAGCGATGCGGTACGGACCGAGGCGCTGGACGCGCTGTCGTCACCTGGCGAACCGGTGGTCTTGGGTGCCGTGCTTGGCGGCATCTTCGCCGAAGGCATCGACCTGCCCCCAGGGGCGCTATCGGCGGTGTTCGTCTGTGGCCCGGCTTTGCCTCCGATCGGTCTCGAGCGCACCTTGCTCCAGCACTACTGGGACGCCGTCGATGGCGCACAGAGCGGTCAAGGCTTCTTGTTCGCATCGTTGGCCCCTGGACTGACCCGGGTGGTGCAGGCCGCGGGCCGCCTCATTCGAAGACCGGAAGACCGAGGCGTGGTGTTGCTGATCGGACGTCGGTTCCGCCATCGGGCGTACCGCGCGCTGTTGCCCGATGCGTTTCAAGCATCCGTGAGCGACGATCCGGTGGCCGACGTCGCCGCGTTTTTCGAGCTGGCATCGCGATCGGACCTGCCGCGGTAACTGGACACGCCTCAACGGCCCGTTCCTTCGATCCGCAGACCGAGGTCCCCTCGACCCCACCGATGACCCGTAGGAGAACACCGTGATGCGGACCAGGTCGCGCCGCGGAAACGTCATCATGGTGCTGATGACGTTCACCGCCCTATTGGGGTTCACGGCCATCTCCGTGGATATCGGAATTGTGATGGTTGCCCGAGCCCAATTGCAGGTGGCTGCGGATGCGGCGGTGCTGGCCGCAACCGGTCACCTCGACGGGACCGAGGAGGGACTCACTGCGGCGGCCGAGGCGGCGGCCATGTTGGCCTCCGAACACTCGATGCTAGGGAGCGCCCTGTCGGTCGACGCAAGCCAAATCGAGTTGGGACACTACGACGAGGACACTGGGGCCTTCATCGAGACCAACGACCCGCTCGAGGTCGACGCCATCCAAATCCAGCTCACGCCTCACGAGATCCGCACGCCGTTCGCGGCCAGCCTCTTCGAGGCGCAACCCATCTCCATCGCCACCGCATCCATGGCCCGACGTCCCTCGGGAGCAGGCCCCGCGAAGTCGAGCACGTGCTTCTTGCCCATTGCGGTGCCTGACTGCCACGTCACGGGGCTCGCCGAAGGGGTGAATCCGCCTCCCCTGAGGCTTTACCTCGGCGAACGACCCGTCTTCACGCCCGCGGAGCAACGCACCGCAGATCTGCTGCGGGCCACCCTCGACTCCTTCGAAGTGCAGCACGGTGCCGACTACGTCGCAGCCATGGAGGAGCTGTTGGCTCCCTTTCTTTGGCCAGGCGGCATCCCGCCGAGCGACATCGCGTGGAGCCGTCCTTTGGAAGGCAGCAACACGGCGTGGTTGCAAGCCCAAATCGCGGACCGATGCGCAGGCGGGGTCATCAAGGTCGATGAGGTCGTGTACGTGGATGAAACGTCCCAGCCCGACGTGCTGACGGACATCGTGAGCGTACTCAACGACCGTTCGCTGCTCTCGCCCGACCCCTGGCTCGACGGCATCTCCTCTCCCGGCCGAGATGGCGTCACCGGAAACCTACCCTGGAACTCCTCGATCGAAGATCGCTCCCTCGGCAACACGCTGCAGGGTCCCGTGGCGCTCGTCGCGGCCGACAACTGTGAAGAGCCCACCTTCGACGGCCCATTGACGGTCACCGGCATCGCGTGGGGAGCCATCTACGACGCCCGTACCACCGGAGATGCGCCGAACCTTTGGGTCCAGCTCGACCTCACGAACGAGTACGAGATCTGGGGCAGCATCGATGATGAGGCACTTGGCAACGTTCTGGGCCGTGGAATGGCCCGCTACACGAGGTCGCCATGACGACGGACCGGCGCGGAAGCCACACCATCGAGTTGGCGCTCGTCCTTCCGGTTTTGCTGGCCCTGCTGACCGGAGTGTTCGACTACGGCTGGGTCATCCTGCACCGGAACCTGGCCGCCGACGCAGCCGACACCGGGGCACGGGCTGGGGCGATGGCCAGCTCAGAACAAGATGCCGTCGCGCTTGCCGAAGCTGCGGCCGCCGAGCGCTGGGTTGCCCTGCGCCTCCCTACCTCCCCGACGATCGCCGCGCGCACCGTTGGCGACCGCATCGAAGTCGCCTTCACCCTGGCCGATGTGCGACCGGTCCGTCTGGTCCCAGGACCCGAGGCCCTCACCGTCGTGCGGTCGCGTCGACTCGAGGATGATCCATGACAGGGCGACACCGGACGAATCCAAGGCGACGAGGCACTCAGGCGATCGAGTTTGCCATGGTGTTGCCCGTCATCATGGCGATCATTGCCGGAGTCGTCGACTTTGGCGAATACCTCCACCGGACTCAGACCCTGGTCCACGCCTCCTCCGACGGGGCTCGAGCCGGAGCAAAGTCCGAGGACCGTCCCCTGACCGCAGCCCGAACCGCGGCGCAGACGGCATGGGACACCGCCGGAGGCGCGGGGGCCCCCGAGTTCACCGTGACTTTGGCGGGGAGCGCGCCCAATCAACGGGTCGTCGTAGCCGCGTCTATGGCCTACGAACCCTACTTTGGCCTCGTTCCAACCCCAGAGACCATCGACTACTCCTGCACCTTTCGCCTCGATCATCAACCGGAGGATTGAGTGGGCCGTGGTTCCTACAGCGTCGACCCACGGATCCAGGCCATCGCCTGGCTCACGTGCATTTCGTGCGCCTATCAGCTGACCCTGCCGGTGTATCGCCTCCTCCACGGGCTCGATTCTGAACTCGCACGCTTAAGCCAGCCGCCGTCGGCCGAGTCATACCTGATTGCCACCCACACCATGCAGGTGGGACACGTGATTCAGCCTGAGGACCTCGATTGGGGTCAGACCCCGGGGTTCTTTCCCATCGGCGCCCTTCAAAATGCAACCCCGTTCATCGGGCGTAGCCTGAAGGAGCGTGTGCTAGCCGGCGACGCCTTGCGCAACGAACGGTTCTCGGAGCACCCCGGAAGCGGCATTTCGGCTCTCGTGCCCCCAGGGCATCGGGCGGTCACCCTTCGATTGACCACGGCCGACCGCGTTTCTGGGTTCGTAGAGCCGGGCGATCGAGTCGACGTGTTGGTCACCCTCTACGACAACCTACGCCCCACCGATACGATTCCCATTCTGCAGAACGTTCCGGTGCTCACGGTCAACGACGAACTCGAGAAGACCCCGTTGGGGCAACCCGCCCTGAAGGCGCGTGTCTCGTTGCTGACCACCCCTCACGACGCCAACCGACTCACTCACGCGCTGGAGTACGGATTGCCGCGCCTCGTGTTGCGGCCCGAAGACGATGCGGGGGAGGTCCAACCTCCTCCCGTCGCAGGTCCGCCCGCGCTCACCGACGACCGACCGGCCCAGGCCCAGGGCAAGCAGACCCGAACGCTGCGAAGGGCTCAACAGGCCTTCCGGAATTTTGTGACGCATCGACCGCTCTCGGTCGACCAGCGGGCCTTGGTGGAAGGGGTGCTACGGAAGGTCGAGTCGCGCTGATTCCCTACGTCAGCGCCCGAAACTCTGTGGGCTGTAGGGGCTGGGGAAGCCGCGAGGCGATCGCCGCAAAGGTCTTTTCAAGCACCGTTGTGGGCTCGCCGTCTGGGCCCACCGCGTAGGGCGGCGCGAACTTCAACCGGACAGGGTGCGGCTCAAAGCCCGTGTCATCGCCCACTGGCATGACCTGCTCGGTGCCCCAAAGGGCGGCCGGAACCACCTGCAAGCCCTCCAATCGGAGCCAACGACGAATGCCGCGTTGAAAAGGCTGTAATCTGCGGGTACGCGAGCGTGAGCCCTCGGGAAAAACGCACCCGATCCTGCCCGACTGCATCGCTTCGTGGGCCGCTTCCATGCTCTGACGTGCGAGTTGAGCAAGATCCCGCATGTTCTCTCGGCTGCTCACGCCGGCCGGCTGGGGCACGGGAATGATGTGCATGGCCGAGCTCGCGAGACGCCGAAACGGCGCTTCAAACACCTTGGGCCCCACCGCGACCGTGAGCCGATCGGCCAGTTCGGTGGCCCCCGACCACGCAAGCAGCGCATCGACCGCGTTGGCATCGGTGTAGGACAGGTGATTGCAAAGCACCAGCGTGGGCCCACGGGACAGCGCCACCTCGAGCCAGGGCACCCCGTCGACCTGGGGATCGCCCAAGATGTCGTGGCAGTACGTGCGCGACAGCGCGCGGCAGGTGCCCACCGCCTCATACACCTTGGGTTCGCGGAAGTCGCCTGTGGCAACGCGGCGAAGTTCACTGAAATCGTGCTCGGTCCACCCGTCGACCAGTGTTTGCACGCGAGCGATGTTGGTGGTCCGCCAGGGTTCGTTGATGAACGAGGCCAACCACGTGGGAACAAGGCGCCGCAGGTCGTCGTTGCTCAGCGCCCCGAGCATGGCGATGGGATCGAGGGCTTCAGACAGAGGGTCCTCCGAGTGACCTGGCCCCAGCGGCAGCAGCGCCGCTGGGTGAGCGCAGTCTACCCGGGTCCGGCAGCCGCGTCCCCGTTGCCAATTCCGTGCACCTCGACGAGGCTTCGAAAGCCGGGGAGCTGATCTGCCATGAGCCGCTCGATGCCATTCCGCATGGTGATCGTGGCCGAAGGACAGGTCGTGCATGCGCCCTTCAGCTCAACAAAGACATCGCCTTCGGGCTCGACGCGGACCAGCTTGATGTCACCGCCATCCATCTGGAGCGCGGGTCGCACCATGTCGTCGAGCAGCTCCTCGACCATGGCGTACTGCAACCCCACCGGCTCGGGCGTAGGCAGCGTATGCACCTCGGCCAGACGCTCTTCGGTCTCTTCGGTGACGAGATCGGGCTCTGGCGCCTCGGGGGCGGCGACGCGCTCGGGAGCGGCTCCTGGCGAGACGAGCGGAGCTGGCTGCGCATTGCCGGACGTGGCTCGCGGCGCTTGAAGGAGCCATGACTCCACCACGTCGAGCGCGTTCTTGGCGCGACGGCGGACCGAACGACGAAGGCGGTTCACAATGCGGCTGGCGAGCGACACGGCATCTCCCAAATGGCCTCTTCGCCGTAACCTGAGGTCTGGCGATGCTCCGCTCAGAACCACAGGCGAATCGCCGTGAGGACAACGACCCCGGCCACCGCCCATCGAATGAGCTTGGCGCCGCCTGCGAGCGAAAACCGGGCCCCAAGAAAGCCCCCGAGCGCCGAGCCAAGGGCCAGGGCCACCGCGGGCTGCACCGCAACCAGGCCCTGGCTCGCGTACACCGCGAGGGCAGGGACGGTCAAGCCCCCGACGAACGCCACTTTACGTCGGTTTGCCGTGGTCGCCTCGAGCCCTCCCAGCATCACGAAGGCGGGCAACAGCAGCAAACCCACCCCCGCCTGGAGAAACCCCCCGTAGAATCCCGCAGCGGCGAGCGCAGGCCACCGCCAGGCCGAGGGTTCTCCGCGTTCCGACCAGGCGGCCGGACGAGCCAGGCTGGCCGCGACCATCATGATGAGCAGGGGGCCGAGCAGCGCGGCAAAGGCCTTAGGGTCGACCGCGACCGCGGCGCTGGCCCCCAACAGTGCGGCAAACGCCACCACCCCGAATTCCGCCCATCCATGGGCCGGCTCGGCCTCATCGGTGGGTTGAGCACGAAGCGTGGCATAGGCCACCCCGCTCTGAAGCAGCACCCCGACCCGGTTCGTGGCGTTCGCGACATGCGGAGGCAGCCCCGCCCAGACCAAGGCCGCCAAGGCCAAAAACGACCCGCCTCCCGCCAGGGTGTTGACGATCCCCGCTCCGATCCCGGCCAAGAACAGGCCGATCAACTCGACAGGTCCGTTCACTGCTCGTCACCCTTCACCACCACCCTCACACGCCGATGGGCTGACACGAACCGTTCGGCGGGCCTGTCCTATCCCCGCACGCCGACCCATCGTCCAGGTTGTCGAGGAAGCCGCGTGTCCGCCGCCGCGATCAACGAAGGCCCCCCAGGGCCGACCGACGCCGTCCTCGGCGACATTCAGGTCGAGCGGGAGATTGATCGTCGCACGCGGCTCGGACTGCATCCGGACCATGGGGCGGTGATGGCGCACTGTTGGCCTGAGGCGCTCGCCGAAGATGCGGAAGCCCTTTCACCGGTTCCCGCCGCCCCGACCCATCCCCATTGGGTGCCCATCGTAGAGGCCATCGCGGATGACGCGGGGCTCTGGCTCGTCCACCGCACCATCGAAGGCCCCTCACTCCGGACCTTTCGTCGACGGATGCGACCTTCCATCCTGCAAATCGATGCCATTGGCCGCCAACTCATCGCCGCGGTCGAGGCCGCGCATCGCCTGGAACGAACCATCGGATGGCTCACGCCGGGTCGGGTGTGGCTCGCCGCAGAAGGACGATCGATCGCCCCTCACCTCATCGGCGTGGGCTTGCCCGAGGTCCTGCCGAGCCCTGGGCGGTACACCGCCTCGCTGGCCGACACGCCCTACGGTGCGCCAGAACTCGCCGACGGAAAGGCGCCAACCCGGCCTTCGGACCGCTACGCGCTCGGTGCGGTGCTCTTCCACCTGGTGACCGGCCAGGCCCCAGATGCCACCCGTCCCCCGCCGCCTCCCTTCCTGGAAATGCCCACTCGAATTCGCGACACCATCACGATGTACCTCGACAACAACCCGTTGGCTCGGCCGCTCGATGTACTGGCCGTATGGACCCGAAGCCGTGCGATGGCCACCGGGGCGTGGAGCGCAGAGCAACTCGAGGCCTGCGCCCGGCTGGCTCCGCGAGTACCCAGCGTCGCCCAAGCACCGCTTCCCGAGGTCCCCGAGGTGATCGAGGAGGTCGCGTCCTCGCCTCCACGACTGACCCTGGCGATGATCGTGATCACGATGGTCATTGGGCTGGTCCTGCTTCTCGCCGCTTAGTCAGCGCTGACGCACCACCGTCAGGTGCTGCTGCGCAACTTCGTCCTCGAATCGGCTCTCGGCGCCATCCGGCCAGCGCACCACGATCGAATCGATCCGGTCGACGTCACCGAGTCCCACATGAACCTGCAGGGGCGAGCCCGTATAGAGCCCTGTGCTGCCCGCGGTGACCCAACGGACGTGCTGTCGTCCCCCGGCCTCCACCACCACACGGGACCCCACGGCAAAGGGATTGAGCCCCTTGGGGTCGCGCAACTGGACGGTGACCCATGCGGCTTCGGTGCATCGTTGGAGGTGCATGAGGTTCGGTCGGTCGAGCGGCCGCTTGACCAGGTCGAGGGCTCCGTTCCGGTCGAGGTCCGCGAGCACCACCGACCGGCCTACCCCTTCGTCAGCCAGGCCCAATTCCGACGCCCGGTCCTCGAATTGACCGTCTTCGCCCTGGATCCAAGCCGCATCGAGCTGGGTTCGCGGGTCGCCGGCTCCGGGGTAGGCATCCCAGAACCCATAGACGGCGACCGCATCCAAATCGCCGTCGTTGTCGAGGTCACCAAACTCCGTGCCCCAACCAAACACCTGATCGCCAGGGGCCGCCGGTCGACCAATGGGCGAGGTGCTCACGGACAAGCCCCGCGCGGCCGTCGCATCGACCCAGCGGAGGCCCACCGGCGTCTCGCTGCTTTGCAGGTAGGTGACGCGATTCCAGGACGTCAGCAGAAAATCAGGGCGCAAGTCACCATTGAGGTCCCCCACCGCCATGCCCATGTCATGGCTTCCGGGATGGAACCCCTCTTCCGTACTGGCCGTAAACGTGCCGTCCGTCTCGCGGCGCATGATCACAGAGGGCACGCACAACCCATCGTCATGGGCCAGCATCAGCTCTGGAACGGTGTCGTCGTCCAGATCGAACCAGCCGCTGGCGAACGTGTACCCCTCATGGACGGCCGCCGGCAGCTGGTCGCTCGCATCGGTGAACGTGCCTGTGCCGTCATTGAGCCACAACTCAGACCGGGCCGGAATGTGGTCCGAGCAATCGGGCGTGGGTTGGAGCACGTCGATGACCGCGATCTCCCCGTACCCCCCGACAAACAGGTCTAGGTCGCCATCCCCATCGACGTCCGCCCAACTCGAACTTTGGCTCTTCCGGGCCGCCGCACCATCGAAGCGGTCGTTCGCAAGGGTGAACCGCCGGCCGCCCTGGTTCAGCAACAGCTGCTGGGGGGCCTCCCACCCCACGATGAGCACGTCGAGATCCCCATCCGCATCCACGTCCGCCGCCGAGGCCCCGGCCGCCACGGACCCATCGATGATGGCAAACGTCTCGCCGTCGCGATCGAAGTCCGGCTCCGGAGACCCCCAGAACATCACGGCTCCATTTTCCGCCCGATCGACCGGAATCAACACATCGAGCCACCCATCATCGTCCAGGTCTTCGATGAGCAACGCGGCGCCCGACTGCCCCTGCGCCTCGTCGACGAGCGTACCGTCCTGGCGTGGGGCTTCGAACCAGCCTGCCTCCCGCTCGGTCGGCTCCGCACACACGACCGGTCCCGAACGCTCGACCGACGCCTCGGCCAGCACGACCTCCGAGGGTCCTGGGGCTTCGTCAGAGTCGGGACCCGCGCATGCGAGCCAAAGCGACAGTAGCGTCATCTTCCTGCCTTCCTCGGCAACCCGTCGGACCGGAGCCGCGAGGTTTCAGATCAGAACCCGGGCGGGGTGGGTGGGGCGAGGATGAGGTGTTTGGCGGTAATGTCGTCAGGCGCCTCTTCCATCGGGAGCGGCCCCGGGTCCCCATCGTGCGGCCCCCGAAGATCGACCCGCCGGCTCCGGCACTCGGCATCGTCTTGCGTGTAGGTGCCTCGCCCGCGCCCCCACAGAAAGTCCCAATCCGCAAACAGCGAAAGCTCCTCATCCTCGACGAAGAGGTGGGCCAGGCCCTCGTGGAATGCGAGAGCGCTCGCCCCTGCGGCGAGAAGGGCGAGTTGCTTCATCACCTCTTCACTCACATGGTCGTCAAACCGTACGGTGGTGGTCTTGGGCATGCACCCCCCGGTCCTGTCAGTCTATCCGACCGCGAGCCTCCCAGGCTACGGAACGGCTCCATCGCAGGCAATAGCCACTGTCCATTCCCCAGCTTCGAGCGATCGAAGTTGGAAGTGCACAGGCAGGCCATCGTAGTCCGGCAACGCCGGCCAGCTAAAGGCGTTCAAGGCGACGGCTTCGACATCCTCGCGCAGGACCGTACCGGCGAAGGTGTTGCGGCCGTCGGCGATGAACGTCGCGCCGGGCACCCCAGGGTCACTGACATCCAGGGCAAGTTCACCATCGATCGAGGTGACTTCGAACCCTACGGCCACGGCGCTGGGGTCGTAGAAGCAGAGGCGCCGTGACGAGCCAAACGTATCGCCGTAGCCCAGGGTCGAGGTGAACTCGCCATCGATGAAGTCGCCGCACTCCACAATCTCGCCACCATCGCAGGCCTCATCGAGGCCAAGCCACAGGTCGTAGGCATCGGTGAACGACGCCCCGTTCGCATCGGTGATGGTGAGGTCAACGGGGAAGGTCCCGACGCCGGTCCCGTTGCCCACCAACCGGTCGTCCTCGATCGAAAGGCCGGCGGGCAACCCGGTCGCGCTGAACGAATAGGGCGGGAGTCCTCCGATCCCCGCTAAGCGCTCATCGATGCTGGACAGCGGAATCACCACCGGCAACCCAGCCAAGTTGGGCCGAGGTCCCCGATCGCATTTCGTCGTGAGCGTCATCTCGCCCGGCGTGGAGGTACGCGCCGCCACCATGTACATCGAGCCCGATTCCCGGTAGTGCTTGATGGCGGGGTAGGTGCGAGGCGTCACTTCGATGCGCACAGGCTCTGTGCCCGAAAACTCGGTTTGAGCGCCCCCAAAGTAGAGAAATCGGTCTTCGTCCGGAAGAACGAGCCCTAGGTATTGGCCATCGCCAGCTTCGAGCGTCCAGTCGATGGCGGAAACATCAGTGGGAACTTCAAACTCGTACACCTGGTAGCCCGCCGGATCGTAGAACGAACCGACCGGACCATCGAAGTACGCTTCTTCGGTCGCAAAGGTGATCGCCTCGTCGCAGCCAATGGGCTTGGGCTCGAACACCGCAAACAGCGAGTCGATGGACCGGCTGCGGTCGTCAACGGTGGTGGCCGTCACCACCAAGGGCACCGAGATCTCCTCGAGCGCAGTTCCCGAAAGCGTGCCCGTCGCATTGTCGACGTCGACCCACTCCGGCAGCTCGCCTTCGAAGTCGAAGGTCACGGTGCTGTTGTCGCCGTAGACCTCGAAGTCGACGACAAACTCATCGCCGAGTCGAACCGGGAGGGGCAGCGCCTGCCGGAACACAGGTCCATCAGAGCACGTGACATCGAGCTGATAGGGCCCTGACCCAAGGGTGACGAGCAACAGCGGAATCTGGCCCTGGGCCGCGTACTGCGACAAGCTCGGCAACGTGCTCGGATCGATGGTCAACACCTGCTCGGCCCCCGACCCAAAGTAGACGGCGACGTAGTCGTCCTGCCAATTGATGCTGCCGGGGAGCTGATTGGGCCGTTGGACGAACAGCGCCGCGGTCCGTGGAGCATCCAACGTGACCTCGACCCGCTGGTTGTCACCCTGCGGCCACGGAATCGACAACCATTGCAGGTTTTCGGTGAGCACGGCCCCCCACACCGGCCCCGTAGCCGACATGGCATTGGTCGTGAACTTGCCCGCGAGCCGATCCCCACACGCAAGGACGGTGGGATCAAGCCCGATCTCGAAGATCGCCAAGAACCGTTGGGTCTGGCCTGCCGCATCGCGGGCCAAGATCTGGACCGTGTGGCTGCCCGCCTCGAACGGCGTGCCCGAGATGGACCCATCCGAGAACAGGGTCAATCCAAGGGGAAGCCGATTTTCGAGGGCTACCTCAAAAAAGACCGGTGGTAAGCCACCAGACGCACTGACACTTGCCTCGTAGGGTTGCCCGACCACTCCCACGGGCATGATTTGATTGCCCCCAAGCAGTGCATCGGGATCCGTCGACGTGACGTCGTCAGCGTTGCGCGCCGATCCACCACATGCGACGACCAACAGCACGAACAGGATCCGCCACACGGTCCGCCTCCCAGTGTTGCGCAGGAGCATACCCGCGCGATCACTGGTTTCGTGGCTTTACGGACGCAATTGTTTGTCCATTGGAGGGGAGAGGGCCGAGAACACCGGCGCCCCGAAACTGACGCTACCGTTGCTTCCTCTCGGACCTGGCGGGGTTCACGGGCTCCGGTCCCCGGGCCTCGACCCTCACCGCACCAATGGAGCGGATCCTTTATTCGCGATGGGCGGCACGACGGAGAGAGGGGGATTCGAACCCCCGGTGAGTTGCCCCACACACGAGTTCCAGTCGTGCACCTTCAACCACTCGGTCACCTCTCCGG
Organism: Myxococcota bacterium; assembly: GCA_039208735.1. Taxonomy (GTDB): domain Bacteria; phylum Myxococcota_A; class UBA796; order UBA796; genus DRPG01. Next base: position 57,822 of record JBCCQY010000049.1, read on the forward strand.
GCATTCGAGACGTAACCTGTGTGACGACAGTTGACGCGACCGCTGCGTCGAGGCACCTTCCGGCGTCGCCCGGAGCCCCGATGGTGCAATGGTTGCTCGCGTTCGCCTTCGTGCTCTTCGCCTCTGACCTGGCGATCGGCCAGGAGGCGAACGACCGCGAGCCCGAGCGCTTCGGCGTCGTGATCGGAGTCTCCGACTACGTGGATCCGCGCATCCCAGATGTGCCCTTCGCTGGCACCGACGCCCAGGAGATCCGGGACTGGCTGACCACCACCGGCGGGGTTGCCCCGGAGCGGGTGGCGCTGCTCCTCGACGACGGGGCGCCCACCCTGGACGCAGCCGAGTCCGGTCAGCCCATCGCGAACACGCGAGCGAACGTGCTGGAGGTCACCGAGCGGTGGCTCGGCGAGCAGGTTCGCGCCGGGGACACCGTGTTCGTGTTCTTCTCGGGCCAGGCCACGGCC
>JBCCQY010000050.1:0-56349 GCA_039208735.1 Myxococcota bacterium
TCCGCGGCCGGCGTTGTCGAACGTGTTTGAACCGCTGGCCACGTTCGTCGCCATGGCCTTCGCGGTGGTGGTCGACAAGCTCATCGTGCCTCTCGATGTGGTCGTCGTGACGCTGGCCGCCGTCATCGTCCTGCTGCCCGGCCTGTCACTCACCACCAGCATCGTGGAACTCGCCACCCGGAACCTCGTGTCGGGAACCGCCCGCCTCGCCGGTGCCATGGTCGTGTTCGTAGGCATGGCGGTCGGCGCGGCGCTGGGCTCGACGGTGGGCGACGCGCTGCCCACGTTGGGGACCCCTGTGGCCATGCCCATCCCCGAAGTGGCTCGCTGGGCGATCCTTCCGTTGGTCGGCGTGATGTTGGGGGTTCTGTTGCGGGCTCGGCTACGGGACATGGGATGGTGCGCCATTGCCCCGGGATTGGCCATGGCCTTCGGCGGGCTTGGCAACCTCGTCCTCGGTGAGGTGCTCGGCGCCGGCCTCGCAGGGTTCGGGCTTGCGGTGTTCAGCAACGCGGTGTCCCGCGTTCGTCATCGGCCAGCCTCGACGGTTCTCGTTCCGGGCATCCTGCTGTTGGTGCCCGGGTCGGCCGGCCTTCGAGCAATTCTGGCGCTGGTCGATCACGACGTGGTGCGTGGTGTCGATGGGCTCTTTGCGGCGGTCCTGATCGCAACAAGCCTGTCTTCAGGGGTCCTCCTCGCCAATGTGGCCCTGCGTCCGCGACGCACGCTCTGAATCGCGAGTTTGGCGGGAGGCGGGCGTCGGTTACCGACGAGGCATGAACCGCGTTCCTCTTGTGGCCACCGTGGTCGGGCTCCTGGCCCTCCTCATTGCACTCGTCGTCGGCCTTGCCGGGTCTTCCTCGGCGGATCGCCCCCCCAATGTCCTTGTGATCCTCTGGGACACCGTGCGTGCCGATCGGCTGTCGTTGTACGGCTACGAGCGGTCCACGACCCCACGCATGGCCGCGTGGGCGGAGGCCCACGGCGTGGTATTCGACCAGGCCGTTTCCCCCGCCATGTGGACGGTTCCGTCTCACGCCAGCCTGTTTACGGGCCTGCCTCCGTCGACCCATGGTGCGGGCTTCGACCACCGATGGCTCGATGATGAACGCATCACGCTGGCCGAGCACTTTGCCGATCACGGCTACGACACCTTTGCGTTTTCCGCCAATCCAAACCTCCACCCCAGTCGGGTCAACCTGCTCCAAGGGTTCCAGACCATCGAGACCTCGTGGGGGAGGCGGTGGCGGAAACGGGTAGTTCAGCACACCCGCGACAAGATGATCCCGCGCGACCGGTCGACGGAGGTGAGTCCGCGTCGACGCGGCGCAAAGAAGCACCCCGGCTACTACAACGCGGGTCCCGTGGCCCGAGATGCGTTGATCAGCCACCTCGTCGAGCGAGAGAACAAAGACCAGCCCTTCCTCGCCTACCTGTCGTACATGGAAGCCCACAAGCCGCGGTTGCCTCGAATGGCCAGTCGACGCGCGGTCACCGATGACGAAACCGTGGAGCTCGGTCTCGAGACCGACATGACCTTCGATCGACAGCTCGCCTACAGCCACGGCAAGGCCCCCATGACGGCGGAGGAACTGGATGCCGTCAATCGGGTCTACGATGCGTCCCTTCGCGAACTCGATGAAGCCACGGCAGACTTATTGGAAGACCTGCAGGCTCGAGGCGTGCTCGACGACACCATCGTCGTGTTCACCGCCGACCACGGCGAGCAGCTTGGTGAACACAACCAATTTGGCCATCGACATGGGGTGTACCAGTCGCTCTTGCACGTGCCGTTGGTGATCGCATACCCGAAGACCCTCACTCCGCGGCGGGTGAGGCATCCCGTCAGCAACCTCGCCGTCTTCGACACCCTGCTCGAACTGACCGGCCTGCCTAAACCCTCGTCTGGCTATCTGCCGGGAAACCTGCTTAGCGCCGCCTCCGCCGCCGCTCCGGTCTTCGCCGAGACCATCAGCATCGACCGGTTGGGCTTTCGAAGAATCAAGCGTCGGTTTCCTGATCTCGAACCCTCGGATTGGTCCACGATGTTCCGCACCGTGGTTGAAGGGTCGACCAAGCTCATCCAACACCTCGACTTCGAGACCCACGAGGTGATGGGCCACGAGCTGTATGACTTGGAAGCCGACCCACACGAAACCACGGATCTGGCCGAACAACGGCCCGACGATGTGAAACGACTCGCCCAGGTCGTCACGGCGTGGCACGGGGCGCTCGAACCGTGGACGCCCCCCGAAGATGACGGCACAGCCGAGGCCGAGGTCGAAGTCGAGCCCCTATCGAAAGCGGAGTGCGAGCAGCTCGAGCTTCTGGGCTACGTCGACGAAGGCTGCGCGGCGCGATCAGAAGGTCAGGCGGCCCCCTAAGCCAAGCGCCCACTGGCTGTCACCCGACCGCGGATTGATCCGCACGCTCTCACCGAAGATCTGGACCGTGTTGTTGAGCTTGTAGCCAAGGATGAACTCACGCTCGGTCAGGAACTGCTGCAAGGGCTCGACCCGCACGCCGATGCCGCCGAGCCATCGGTACGAGGTGAAGAATCGACGGCCCTCGAACCCGAGTCGCACTTCGGTGCCCAGGATCGGTGAGTGGTAAATGGCAGGGCGCGTCTCGTAGACGAGCCATTCGCCAGCACTGCCCATGAACAGACCAAGCTGGACGTCAAACGGACTTGCGCCCATCAGGTCGATCCCGGCCCCCAAGCGACCCGACCAGAGGATCGCATCGTTGCCGGGCAAGTAGCGAAGCTCGGCTCCGAGGTACGCGTCCTTCTTGCCGTAGCGACGAAGCTGCAACTGATGGGCTGGGCCATCGCCCAGAAACTGAAGGGCGTACTGAGCGACGAGTTCGGCCCTCTGCTCCGAGTCCTTTCTCACATCGCGGTCCGTGACCACGACGACGTCCTCTTCTTCTTCCTCATCGGTCGTGGGGACGTCATCGACGTCGGGACGGGGTACCGGAGCCAGAATCACGAGAGGGGGATCCTCCGTGTCTTCCAAGGCCTCCGCCTTCTCACTCTCGATGGCTCCAGGGCTCTTTGTAGGCTCCAAAATGACGAGCGGTGGCGCCTCGCGATCGGCGCAGTTTTCGTCGCCGTCGGGGCACTCCGCACCATACGCGGTCGACAAGATCAGGGATGAGATGAACATTCGGCCTCCGCTGGTCCGATGATCTGGACACCGGCGGCCGCCCTGAACGACACCGCCGGGTGGAGTCCGATCTGTCCTCCCCCGCCACCCCGACTGCACCCGTCGACGTGCTCCTGACCTGGCACGAAAGCACTGGCTTTCCCGTCGACTGGCCCGAGACCGTCGAGCGGTGGCCCGAGCCGGTGCCCGATCCGTCGGTGCTCGCAACGGTGCACCACGCACGCGCGGAGTACGAGGGCGTGACGATCGGGGTCCACCTTGCCACGCCGCGCCGCGACGGCCAGCTGCAGACCGTGTGGTGCGGAGTGGCTCCCGAATGGCGAGGCCGCGGGGTCGCACAGCGCCTCATCGCGCGTCATTTGCGCTGGGCCGCTGAACAGGGCCGCTACGACGTACGCGCCCATACCCCAGCGGGCTGCCCGGCCATGGTCGTCGCAAACCTCAAAGTCGGATTCGAGATTGTGGGGAGCTTTAGCGATCCGGCGGGCGCGGTGGTGGTGATCTTACAGGCGCGGCGTGGCTGACCTCACCGCCCGAGGTGGATGCCCATGCCCAATCCGCCAACCCAGCCACTCGTGTCCCCAGCGATTTCGTAGCGCGCATCGAGTTCGATAAAGTAGCGGGGCACCGTGTAGTACCGGCCGCCAAACCCGGCTGAGGCGAAGGTTCGGGTCACCCGCTTCGTCGACGGCCCCGGAAGCTGGCCGTGACGAACGCCGATCCCAATGAGCAGATGGGGCCGTAGTCGCTTGCCTTCCTTGGCCACCATCAAGCGGGACGCGAACTGACCATCCCAGCCCTGGTCGCTCGGGGTCACACCGACCCGATCGAGCCCGATCGAAAGCCCCGGTCGCAGCACGACGTCGGCCGACAACCCAAAGTGAACAGGCCATTGACCGCTGCCGTAGCCGGTCGACGCCGTCAAGGTGACCCCTTGCGTCGGTCGGTGGGCTTCGCGACGGTGCACCTGGTAGATGGCATCCGCGATCGAAGCTCCCCACAAGGTGGCCCCGATCATGGGGAAGATCCCCCGCTGAAAGATGCGGCCGCGGCCGTCGGGCACGATCGTTTCCACGAAGATGAGGCTGGTGCCTCCAAAGTAGGCGAGGCCCTTTCCGATCTGGTTGTTGTAGAGCTGTCCGGCTCCGGGCACGACCAGAGAGGCGATGCCCGCCATCGCTGGCGAATCGCCGAGGTGGTTGCGTCGTTCGAAGTCCTGGCTCTCGCGTACGAACGCCTCGACGGTGGCCCCCTTGGCCACGCCTTTGGCCATGACCGGACGGCCCCAATCCCGAGGCAATGAGACCTGGCTGTCCTCGTGGACCCACAGTCCGAATTCATAGGTCGCGTCTTCGTGGCGACGACGAACGAGGTAGCGTCCGGGCGGCACCGCGATGGCCATCGGCTTGTTGGGCGGCTTGTAGAACTCCGCCATCTGGTGCTTCTCGGGAAGCCGAAACACCGCGATCTGACCGACTTCTTCGGCCCGAAGCAACAACGTCGCATCGGCGTTGTCGAGGTTGGTGAGCCCCAGGCTGCCGGTGCCGTCAATGTCCCAGTTGCGGTAGGGATGCTGCGTGCCCGCCCCGGTGCGACCGGTGACGTCGACCACCCGCTGGTACGTGTAGGTGTACAGCTCGTCGAGAGCTACGATGCCGTCATCTCCGACATCCGCTGCACCTCGCATTCCCGAAAGCAGGTAGTGGGTGAAAAAGCCACCGCGAAGCTGGTCGGATTCTTGAGCGAGTTCATCGGGCGCCGAGGCAGTGAGCCACGCCTCACCTGAGAGTTTGCCATCGGCCTTGCCAAAGAGCGACTCGGTGACTTGAGCGCCCTTGAAGCGAGTGACCGTACCTGAACGACAGGCATCGAGTACCCCAATGCGAAGCTTCGCATCGACGGCGCGAATGTCGTGGCGCAAGGTCTCAAAGTAAAACCGGTCGTCGCCGAGGCGGATCCCCGCCCCATCGGCATGCCCCGAGTAGTAGAAGACGAACAGGTCGTCCTCGAAGCCTTGCGCAACGTCGGCATGGTAGGCAAGCGCGCGACGCAGCTCCTCTTGAGTCGGCCGGTAGAGCACGGTCACCAGATGCTCGTCGAAATCGCCAAGGTCGACCAACACTCGTGCGAACCGCTCGGCGTCACTCTCGGCGAAGCGCAAGGGTTCGAGCACACCCCCGCCATCGTTCGCACCTACAACCAGTGCGTGTCGAACCACTCCGGCTTGCGCCAGTCCCGCCGCGAGCAGCCACCACATCACCGATCCGCAGCCTCCTGCTTGGAGATGACGGCGCGACGCACCTGCACGCCATCGACGTGGACAGAGACGTCCGACACCACCGCTTCCTTCACTCGGTCGGCATCGAGTTGCCCGTCACCGGTCACCACGAACAGTTCCTGGGCGCCTGGTGCGCTATCGAGTTCGAGACCAAACGGCGCATTGACGAGGCCCTCCGCCGGCACCTCATAGACCCCATACACTTCGACAAGGCCATTCCCGTCGCGGCCTGCGAACCCCACGTGCGAGGCCCCTAGCGCGTCGTACTTGATGGCCACCCGGTCCCCCGCCCCGAGGCGGTCGTCCTCACGAAGCTGTCGCGGCCCCGCCTCGGTCGCCACCCAGACTTCCATCGAGGGAGCTGTACCGCGCATCCGGATGCCATCGTCGGCCGGAGGACGAAGGGCCAAAAGCCCCAACGCGGCCACGGCGACACCCAGCGGTACAAGCCATCGCCACCACGGAGCCACCGGGCGGGGCGGGCGCTGCAAGACCTCGGGCATGGGCTTGAGCACAAACGATGCACGGATGTGGTGCTGACGGCGAAGCCGATCTGCACACAGGGGGCAGGCATCGACGTGGGCCTGGGCAGCAGCGGCTGCGGCGGAGTCGAGCTCCCCTAGCCGGAGCTGATGCAGCACCAATGTGGAGAGATGCCGACCTGTCGCCGGCGTGGGGGTCTCGGTCATTGACCTTCCTCCCAACCATGGGGAAGCTTGGCCTTGGCGGCCTTTCGAAACTTGGCAATCCGCTTGCGCACCGCCGCGGCAGAGATGCCGATCAACTCACCCGCCTCCGCATGCGTCATGCCATCGACAAAGCAATAGATGACGGCGGACGTGGTGCGTTCATCCGCATCGCGCAGCAGCACATCGAGCAGATTGCGCAACGCGGCATCCTCGAGAAGCGTGTCCGTCGAAGCGGTCGGCGGCAATTCCTCGACCGGATCTTCGCGCCGCCGACGCTTCGTTCGCAGCCGGTTGAGGCACGTCGTCGTCGTGATCTTGAAGAGGTAGGTCGACGGCTTGGCGTCTCCGCGAAACCCTGGCGCGTACCGCATGAGCCGGATGAAGATTTCCTGCATGGTCTCTTGGGCGTCGGCCTCGTTGCCCAGAAGGCTTCGGCAACGTCCAAAGACCAGGTCTCCGTAGTCTCGATAGAGCTTTTCGATGTCGACGTCAGCGGCCATCGTGTTCCGGATCTCGCGCTTCCGTGGGGCAGGCGCTGGGCCGACTTCGTAATGCGCGTCCGCAGTGGCGGCCTCGACAGGCGGCGGCGGACTCATGACGGTCCAGGGGTCGAATCCGTGGTGCCCGTGTCGCCGGTACTCATTGCTCCAGTGTCGCGAGTTGTCCCGGTATCCAAGGATGAATCCTTCTCGTTTTGAGCAGGCAAGATGGCGAATGGACGGTCGAGGGTGACGGACTGTCCCTGCTCAAATTGCACCACCACGGCGATAGCGCCTGGTGTGGCGTCCTTCGCGACTTCGATGGCGAGGTCCGCTCGATTCGGTTCATAGAGCGCGCCGATCACCGACACGTCGCGTTCGAATCGCACTTCTTGCAGCCCGCCGAGCCCTACCGGGTCGTCGGTGATAAGGACCGTCCGAAGTGCATCCCCAGCCGCGGCTTCGTTGACGACGAGCTCAAGCCCCGTCGGAAGTGGCGGCAGCTCGGGCTGCGGCGCTTCGATGGGTTCTCGTGGTCCAGATTCGACCTGGTAGATGATGCAGGACGACAGTGCGACCAGCAGCGAAAACCGCAAATCGAAGCGTGGCATCTGGACCCCCAATCCTCACGGCGCACGAACCGCACCGCTGTCATGGGTGAAGACACCGCAAGTCTGCGGAAGCGCTACGGATTCGGATTGTTGAGGTCTTCGGGGCCTCGTTTCAGACCTTTGCGCACTCGAACCCCCTGGATCTTCTCGGGAGGGTCGGGTTGCTCGCTCGCCGGCGCGGGTGGGGGCGCCGCGACTTCCGTCGGTGGCGACGTGCCCCCGACGAACACCCCGACGAACACCACCAGCGAAAACGCCACAAGGGCTGCACTGATCAGCCCCATGGCCAGCCCGAGCCAGCGCGGAAAGCGAAAGGAACGACCCGAGGAGCCCTTGCGAGCGGCCTGGCGACGCAGATCGGGCAGCGGGTCGTCGGGGTTGCTCTGAGCCATATTTCTCGGCCCAGCTCCAATATGAGCCGGACGCGGCTCGCTCTCAGAGCCTTGTTTGGAGTAGACGTCAGTGTCCTGGACGGGTCCAGCACCGTCGGCGACGTAGTCGCGCTCTTCCGAAACCGTCAGCTCACGGGGGGGTTTCGACACGGCGTCTCCTCGCGGTGAAGCTACCCGAAACGCCCCTCTTGTGCCAAGCTCGCGAGCCATCGTCACAATTTCCGCCAGGCTACAAAGGGCGGCCAGCGGTCCAGGTTACGGGATGGCCGCTGGGAGAGGAGCCCCACGATGAGCCAAGCCGAGCCTGCCCCCGAGGAGCCTTTGCGCGACTAAGCGACCCTGCGCAAGATCCTCCGAACGCGCACCACAGCGGTCGCGGCCTTCCAGGAAGGCTTCGGATTGGCCCGCGCTTCCGATACCATTGCGCTCGGAACGGCCCTGGCCATCGGCGTGCTGGGCGGCCTCGGTCAGTGGGCCACCGACCAGGTCGCCGCCGAGGTCAAGACCTGGAGCGTCCAAAGCCTCGACCTCTTCAGCCAGGCTGCGGCGGTCCTCACGGCCTTCTTGGTGCTCTACGCCATCGTGCAGTTCACCAAGCGAGAAACGGCCCCCGTCGAAAGCTGGGTGCCCGCGTTGTTTGCGGTGCCCTGCCTCTGCATCTTCGGTGGGTTTCTGGCCGCCTATTACGCGGCGCAGTCCGGCACTGCGGGCATGCCCTTCACCGAAATCCTCTTCATCAATGCCTGGTTCCTCGTTTTCGGGATGCTGGCGGGAACCCCGGCCCTTCTGGTGTGGATCCGCGCCGGGCAAGCCGCGGCGCAAAACGAGCCCCACGACCTCGGCGCAACCTTGCTCGCCCTTCAAAGTCAGTTCCGCCAGATCCTGGTCGTTCGCGGAACCAAGCTCCAAGCGGTCCTCGTGGGCATGCAGGTGGTGCTGCCGGGCATCTTCTACGCACTTCAGCTCGCGTTCGCCGAGATCATCGCGGTGTTGAAGCCTGAGCAGTCGGCCCTTCGCCGTTCGGGTCAGCTTACTTGGGGCATGCGAGGCCGAATCTTCAGGCTTCTCGCACTGGCCTTTGTCGTGAGTAACGTCCTCGCCATCGCCACCCTGATCGCGGTGGGCACCGCCACCGGTGAAGGTTCGATGAGCGAGCAGTTTGGCACGCTCACCCAGGCCTGGATGACGAACCCCGGAAGCTTGGGAATCACTCTGCTCGTCGTGCAGGAAGTGGTGGCCTCCTTCGTCTGGTGGGTCACGATCCTCGCCGTGCTTGTCCTCTACAACGAGCGCGAACGGCAGGTCACCGCGACCCGTGAGCTGAAGCGTTTGCTCGCGCAAAAGGACGCCCCCGACGAAAACCCCTACTCCCCGCCCCAATGACGCTCCGTTGACCCAGCTGCAGACTGGCTACCTCGAGCAAGCCGAGTCGCTGCTTTCCCAAGGGCGAGCCTGGGCCGGCCTTCCCATCGATGCGCTTGGCTATGTGCTCGCGAACGTCACGCGAGCCGGCCGATGGCTCGTGGTCCTGGATGGAGCGGACCGACTCGACCAACTTCACCGCGCGGTGCAATTCTTTTTGGACGATGCGCGGCACGTTGAAACGTTCCCCGCCGACGATCACCGTCCCTACGACGGGTTCTCCCCCGATCCAACCTTGGTGCGGCAACGCCTCAAGACGCTTGAAAAGGTCAGACGTGGCGCGGATCTGACCGTGTTGACCACGGCTCGTGCCCTATTGCAGCGGGTGCCCGATGAAGCGGCCCGAAGCCAGGGCACCCGGACCCTGAAGCCCGAAGACACCCTCGATCGCGACGCGTTCATCGCGTGGCTGACGGATGCCGGCTACCTCGCGACCCCCCGAGCCGATGAGGCAGGGCGATTCGCCGTTCGGGGCGATGTCGTCGACGTATGGCCGGCTAGCGCCCGCGCTCCCGTGCGCATCGACTTCTTCGACGACGAAATCGAGTCGCTCCGACGGCTCGATGGCCGCACCCTGCGCCCCAAGAAGGTAATCCGGAAGATCACATTGATCCCAGCCCGAGAAGCGCGGATCGACGAAGCGGCGGTGGAGCGAGCGCTCGACGAGCTGGCCCGGCTGACCCAGCACCAATCCGATGGAGGCCCCCGCCGCCGACGGGTCATCGAAGAACTCAGGTCGGGCATTCGCTTCAGCGCCGTCGAAGACTACTTGCCCGCCCTGGTGAGCACGGAGCCTCCGTTGGATGCGCTCGCGGGGCTCACTCCGATCGTGGTGGTTCCGGGCGACGTCGAAGCGGCCCTCCGGGACTTCGAAGGCACGGCCAAACGCCGCTACGACCTTCTCGGACCTGACGAACGGCCCATCGTGCCCCCAGCCGAGCGCTACGTCTCCGCCCAAACCGTGATTGCCCAGCTCGAGGGGGCCCATCAGGTTCACGACTTGCCCGCGGACAGCGCCACCGACTTAGGAGCTCGGCCCATCGACGATTTGGTGGTGCGCGGGGCCGATCTCGGACCGGTCGTCAGTCGACTCGCCCACCTGGCGGACGAGGACGTCGGAGTGGCCCTGGTCGTCGACGACGAAGACCGTGAAGACCGACTGCTCCAGATGCTGGAACCCCACGGCCTCCGACCGGCACGGGCCGACGACGCGCGTGCGCTCCGCCGCGGAAAAGTCACCACCCTCATCGGCGATCTGCCTCGGGGGTTCGTGGCCAAGGACTCGGGCCTCGCCTACGTTCCCGTCCACGCGATGTTCGGCGGGGCCCAGCGACGCCGGGTGCGAGAGCGAGCCCACGCGCTCTTTGAGGGTGCCGTCCAGTCGATGGCCGACCTCAAGGTCGGCGACCCCGTGGTGCATCGGCGACACGGGGTGGGGCGCTACCTCGGCCTCGTCCGTCTCGACGTTTCCCAAGGAGTGGCCCAGGACTTCGTGAAGCTCGAGTATCGCAACGCTCAGCACATGTTCCTGCCCGTCGCGGCCCTCGATCAACTGTCGAGGTACCGCTCGGCGAACCCCGAAGCCAAGGTCGTACTCGACAAGCTCGGTGGACAAACCTGGACCAACCGCAAGCGCAAGGTCCGCGACCATCTGTTCTCGATGGCCCAAGACCTGCTTGCATTGTTCGCCCGTCGAGAACTCGCCACCCGGGAGCCGTATCCCGAGCCGGGCCCCCGGTACCGGGCCTTCGAAGCTCGATTTCCATACGAAGAGACGCCCGACCAAGCCGAGGCCATTGCCGCGGTCCAAGACGATCTCTCGAAGGCCTACCCCATGGACCGGCTGGTCTGTGGCGATGTGGGCTTTGGCAAGACCGAAGTGGCGATGCGAGCGGCCATGCGCGCGGTCGAGGCCGGACGCCAGGTCGCCGTTCTCGCCCCCACGACGGTGCTCGCCTATCAACATCACCAGAGCTTCCGAGACCGTTTTGCTGCGGACCCACAGGTCGAGGTTCGGCTGCTCTCGCGGTTCGTCAGCCCCGCCGATGAGCGACAAGCCATTGCTGGCCTCAAGCAAGGCGACGTCAACATCGTGGTCGGCACAACCGCGATTTTGGGGCGCCGAGTCACCATTCCAGACCTTGGGCTTGTGGTGATCGACGAAGAGCATCGCTTCGGCGTCAAGCAGAAGGCACGGCTCAAGCGGATGCGTGCCGCCGTCGACGTCCTGGCATTGTCGGCGACCCCCATCCCACGGACCTTGCAAATGGCGATGTCTGGGGTCCGCGAGATGTCGATCATCGCCACGCCGCCCAAGAACCGGCTCGAGGTCCGCACCACGGTCGCTCGCATGACCGAATCCCGAGTCCGCGACGCCATCCTGTCCGAACTCGACCGGGGCGGTCAGGCCTTCGTCATTCACAATCGTGTCGAGACCATCGATCGCTTTGCCAACCAGCTTCGCCAATGGATGCCCGAGGTGCGATTCGCAGTCGCCCACGGGCAAATGGAGGCCGAGAACCTCGAACGGGTGATGGTCGACTTCGTAGCCCATGCGCACGACGTGCTGATCTCGACCGCCATCGTTGAAAGCGGCATCGATCTGCCCAACGTGAACACGATGCTCGTGCATCGGGCCGACCAGTTCGGCATTGCGCAGCTCTACCAGCTGCGGGGTCGCGTCGGCCGCAGCGACCGGAGAGCCCAGTGCATCTTGCTTGTGCCCGAGACGATCACGGGCGACGCCCGACGTCGGCTCCGCGTCATCGTGGACAACCAACGCTTGGGCAGTGGGTTCTCGGTCGCTTCTGCCGATCTCGAAATCCGCGGCGGCGGCAACCTCCTCGGAAGCGCACAGTCCGGGAACATCGACCAGGTGGGCTACGAAACCTGGCTCGAATTGCTCGATGAAGCGGTCCGGGGGGCCCGGGGGGACCTCGACCGACAGCTCGTCGACCCCGACATCGAAGTACCCGCCGATGCCTTCCTCCCCGATGACTACGTGCCAGATGAGGTGCGTCTGGGCTGGTACAAGCGGTTTTCGAACGCCACGACGCCCAGCGCGATCGAACGCATCCTCGATGACCTCACAACGGAGTTCGGAGAACCGCCCGATGCGGCTCGAAACCTTGGCCAACTGATGGCCGCCCGCATTCTGGCGCGGGAAGTGGGCGTCGTGCGGGCCACCGTCCTGAAGGTCAGGGTTCGACTCGACCTCCACGAAAGTTCGCCCCTCACGGAAGCCCAACTCTCCAAGGTGGTCGAACGCCATCCCAAGCGGTTTTCGGTCGACGAGCGTACCGTCTTCGTTCGCTTCACCCCGCGAGAAGGGGAGCGGCCCTACCGGTTCTTGCGGTGGGCGCTTGTCCAACTCACTCGGACCGAAGAATGAACGACGTTCGCCCAACCTATCTCGAAGTTCGCCTTCGTCAGATCGCAGCCAACTACCATGCGATCTTGACCCATACCGGCGGGGTTCCGCTCATGCCCATCCTGAAGGCCAACGCCTATGGGCATGGTCTGGTTCCCGTGGCGAGCCTCATGGAACAGCTGGGAGCCCCTTCGATTGGCCTGGCGTACCTCGAAGAGGGCATCGCCGTCCGCCAAGCTGGCGTCCAACTCCCTATTCTCGTGCTGGGCGGAATCTTGGGGGACCAGATCCCGCAGTTTCTCGAGCATGATCTGATGCTCACGGCCTCTTCGATCGACAAACTTCGTGCGATCGAAGCGTGCGCCAAAGCCCAAGGCCGACGGGCCAAGGTCCACCTGAAAATCGACACGGGGATGGAGCGCATCGGGGTGCATTGGTACTCCGCCGAGGGACTGCTCGAGGCCTCGTTGCGTTGCGAGCACGTCGACGTCATGGGGATCTTCTCGCACCTGGCGACATCGGAAGATCCGGATCCTTCGTTTACGAAGCTCCAGACCGAACGGTTCCTCGAGGTCCTGGACTTCTACGACCGGCGCTCTGTGCCCACGCCGACCCGCCATCTCGCCAATTCAGGAGGCGTATTGAAGCACCCGGCGACCTGGTTCGACTTGGTGCGACCCGGGCTGCTGCTCTACGGCATTTCGCCCGTCGATCCAATCCCGACCATTCCGATTGCGCCGGCGCTGACCTGGGTGTCGCGGGTCGTGTACTTCAAAGTGGTGAAAGCGGGTCACCCAGTGTCCTACGGCTCCACCTGGGCCCCCGAAGACTGGACCCGCGTGGTGACCCTGCCCCTTGGCTATGGCGACGGCTACCCGAGAGCCCTCTCGAACCGCGCCGACGTCCTCATCCGCGGAAAGCGGTACCCGCAGCGAGGTCGGGTCTGCATGGACCAAGCGATGGTCGACATCGGGCGCGAAAGCGCCTACAACGGCGACCGCGTCGTGGTCATGGGCCGTATGGGTAACGAGGAAATCACGGCCCACGAACTCGCGTCGCACGCGGGCACGATTCCCTACGAACTACTCACCGGCATCAATGCCCGGGTGCCGCGGGTGTACCCCGATGCGCCCCCGGGCGTGTTGCGGTGACTACTTCTTGTCGACCTGCTTTTCTTCTTCGTCCTCGATCGGCACCTGCGTCGCCGAGAGCAACGTGTAGGTGACCTCGATCACGTCGAGCGGATCGGGGATGAAGTTCTGGAAGGTGATCGAGTTGCGGGTGGGCTCGTAGGTCCACTCCCCCGAGAGGAGGACGGGCGGATCGTAGCTGTCGTCGAAAACCGCCGGCTCGAACCGGATCTCGGTGGGCTGGGGCCCGCCTGTGTCGCGGAGCACCTTGACGTCGATGGTGTCGACCACCGGCGTCTGGGACAGGAAGTACTCCTTTTTGAGGCCCGATGCCTGAACGCCGAGACGCTCGAGCACGACCTGCCAGTTCGGATCGTCGATGTTGTACTGAACGCCACCGATCTGATCGGTCACGTTGAGGTACCGCGTTCCGGGCACGATGTTGCCGCAAATCACGGGGAAGCAAACGATCGACGAGGCGCTGCGCTGGTCGAGTTCGGGCTTCAGACCGTCGTACCAACGAACCCACTCGTTGAGACCGATGAGCGATTCGGGGGTCTGGTCATCCTCGTCCGAGATGTAGACGCTGTGGATGGCCGCGTCGGGGCGGAAGAAGCCCTGGTTACGGGGGTCATCGTTGTTCAGCTCGAGGGCCGCATAGGCCGCACCAAGTCCCCGCTCGATGGCCGAGCCACTGGAGCCGAGGCGAGCCATGCCGTCGAACACGGCCACCGCGTCAGGCACGTCGGGCGTGATGTAGCGAAGGCCATCCGACTCCTGCAGGATGCCCGCGGAGCTGGAGTTGTCGGTGTCGGTGGACACCGCACCGATGTTGTAGTCGAGGCCCGACCCCTCGAAGAACTCCATGAACGTGGGGAAGTTCTGGGCGAGCGCATCCTGGTCATCGCCCATGGAGCAGCTGTTGTCGATAACGAACAGAATGTCGACCTCAGGCGTCGTCACCTGGGTGATGCGATCGGTTTGCTCGACCACTTCGGGCGGACGGGCGGCCGGAGTCGACGGCGGCGGGACCTCGTCCCGAATACCGAAGTCACCATCGCACGCCATCAACGATAGCAGGCTGATCGACGCGGTCAGAGTTCGCATTCTCTCTGCTCCTTTCTTGGGTTCCGGCGGTCCGAGGTTGCGATGAAAGCGCGCTTACGCTCTTTTCCAGGCGTTCTCGGGCTCCTTGCCCGAGGCATGCCCGGCGGCTTGGAGTACCTTCACTGGCGATCGCGTTACGGCGAAAACAATTTGGCAACGCCCAGGCGTACTCTCAGCATCGCACGAGTTCAAACGAGCCCTGGCGGGCTCTCCACTAGAATCCCGTTTCGATGCAACGTTCCGAGATTCGCAAAACGAGTACCGGCCCGCGAATCAACGGCGCCGACGGCTACGCCACCCCAGCAAACCGAGGATCAGAAGTCCGGCCATCGCTGGCGTGCCGCTGGCCGTGTTGCAGCCCCCGCCGCCTTGATTGGGATCGTTGGGGTCGTCGGTGCTGGATTCGTCGGGGCAGCCAAAGTCATTGACCGCCACGCCTGATTCGGTATCGGGGCAGGCGTCGCGACAGCGCACCACGCCATCTCCGTCCTCATCGTCATCCGGCGTGCCACAGCCGCAGATGCCCACCGCAACCTTGTTGGGATCACCGGGACAGAAGTCGTCGCAGTTCAGCACGCCATCCTGGTCGGTATCGACATCGGGCGAACCGCAGCCGCATTCACCAGGCTCAAGCTTGTTCGGATCGCCAGGGCACCCGTCATTGCAGTTCAGAACCCCGTCTTCATCGGAGTCCACATCGGGCTGGCCGCAGCCACAGACGCCCGGCGACTCGGACTTCGTGGGGTCCGACGGGCAGGCGTCGATCGAGTCGGTCACGCCATCATCGTCTTCGTCGAGCTCGAGGATGGCCGTGGCGAAGTCGGGACCGCGGCCCGAGCCGTCGTCGATGCTTCCCGCCAAGGCAATCCGGCCGTCGCGGAAGTCAAACCCTTCCAAGATGGAATCACCCCCATTGTCGGGACCAATCCACTCGGACAGCAAAACGCCGTTGTCTCGGTCGAGCACCACCACCCGCCACACGGCGTTGCCACTCGACGGGTCACGCGTGGTTCCGGCCACGATCACGTCGTTGTTCTCGTCGATCGCAATGCCCGTGGCGATCTCGTCCATGCCCGAGCCCACGCCGTGGCGGGCCTCCCATTCCACATCTGCGCCACCGTCGTAGCCGGTGTCGTCGTAGGCCACGACGTACCAATCACGGTCGTCGGCATCGCCCTTGCCCTGGTTCAGGGCGCCCGCAACGTAGACAACGCGGCGCGCCGAATCGTAGTGAGCCGCCAACGCCCGGGCGTCCTTGCCGTTGTCGGCCGTGACGAGGTGCGACCACACGAACGAATCGGGGTTGTCCTGGTCGACCGCGTAGTAGCGTACGGCCCAAGCCGGTAGGTCGAGGTTGCCCTGCTGGGTCCCGGCCAAGACGTAGTCGCCCGTGCTGTCACGAACGGCAACGGCGTACGCCTGGTCGGGGTAGTCCTCGTTGGCCCCCACATCCACAAACAGCTGACGCGTGAACTGGCCAAGGTCGGAGTATTGGCGCATGACCCACTGGCCATTCGTGTCGCCGTTGCCTTGACCGAATCCCGCCGCGTAGACGAGCTGGTCGTTCTGGGCCACCCCAAAACAGCTGTTCTCGAGGCTTTCAGCTCCACCTGCCCGGAAATTGAACGCATAGCGCTCCTCAGGGAGGTCGCCCGTGCCCTTCGCGTTGACGTCCGATCCCACGATGCGGAACCAATGCCTGGGTTCCACGCCAACCCCGGCTCCGCCCGTCTGTCCACACCACACGTAGGCACCCGTGGTGGGATCGATCGAAACCGCTTCGAAGCGGTCGTCGGAGCCCTGGGTTCCGTCGTCGACACCCGCATCGATCGGGTCGAGTTCCCACACGGTGGTGCCGTCCGGCGCCAGGGCCAACACTTTCGCGTCGGTGGAATGGCCCACGTCCCCGTCGAGGTAGCCAACGAACACCGCGTTTCCATCATCGTCGATCGCGGCATCGAGCGCCGCATCGGCGCCGTCCGAGCCCCCTTGTCCGTCGACCGTGACGGTAAAGGCGACGTCGAAGTCGGCGAGATCGATTGCGTTGGCAGGCGGGCTCACCAACGTCAAAAGCCACGCTGTGTACATCGTTCCTCCAGGCCGGCGCCCATAACCGACGGGCCCAAGGCCGCGCCAAAAGGAGGAGGACGCCGAATTCAGCGAGCGCAGCGCACGCCCGTGACCGACATCATGCCGCGAGTGATTCCCATATCGCGCAGCGATTCACCCAAGGAACTCCGAACCGCCCGATTCAGACCGTTCTCTCGCCATTCAAACGATGGTGCGACATCGGACTCGGCCCAATCGAGC
This sequence comes from Myxococcota bacterium, assembly GCA_039208735.1. GTDB lineage: Bacteria > Myxococcota_A > UBA796 > UBA796 > DRPG01. Next base: position 16,956 of record JBCCQY010000050.1, read on the forward strand.
GGTGGGGCATCCAGACCTACCAAGCCTCCACGGCCCTTGCAGTAGGCCCGCGCTGCGACGTACGTGAGGTTCACCATAGGAGAGGCGGTCGATCGCCCGGCGGGAGGCGTCGCTCCCTGCCATCCCGAAAGGTAGTCCGAGCCTTGGACCGAACCCTTTCCACCATCGGACTGCCATTCGGGGTGATCGGCCAACCAGGCAGCGAATCCCCCCGTCGTTGCAACCCCATGCGAGGTCTTCGCGCGGACGCTTGGTGGCTTGGGGGCCGGCGCCGGCGGGGGAGCCTTGTTGGGCCGGAGCACGGCGTTGACCGCCTGGCGGATGAGCCCTCCTCGCTTCGGCGCGGGCATGTCGATCGCCAATCGGTCGTCATCGACAGACCAAGGCACGACGATCTGGGTCTCGTGGACCAAGCACCGCGCTGGACAATCCCCCTCCGGCCAGCAGGCCGGCTGATCGGCAGGGCATTTCCCGGCGCGCACGGCAAGGGTCCGGGGACCGGGTCGTACCCCATCGAACCGCATGACCTTGCCCGAACGCGTTCCCGACTCCCCGTCCAACGTCACGTTCAACCGATCGTCGGCGTCATAGTTCGTGAATACGAAAGAAAACGACCGTGGTCGAGCGGGGGGCACCTCGAAGTCAAAGGCGTGGACACCGTCGCCTTTCGGCACCACCACGGGCTCGTCCCCGGCGCCGCACCATCGGGCACATGAGTCCCCAGGACAGGCCTCCACCCGGCACTCCGCCCCTCGGGCCCACCGGAGCAACACGTCATCGCCGACGGGAATGCTTTCGAACTGCCACACCGGACCTGCCACCCGCACGGGAGCCTGGCCATCGAGGGTGAGGTGCACGTCAGAAGAGGCCTCGCCCAAGGTCACGTGCACGTCGCGTGCGGCCGTCCGCGAGGTGAGCACGGTCACGACGATCAGAGCGGCCACCCCCAACAACACCAAGCCGACCGAACCCACGGCGCCAGCGATCCACCAACCCGTACGGCCGAACTGCTCGACCGTGATCCCACCCTGCTCGGACAGCCACGTGGCTGGGCTGTTGCGAGAGGGCACGGTGTGATCGGGGGGCTCGGGGATCGCCTCTGGGTTGACGATGGGCGAGGCGGCAGGCTCTGGGGCGACCTGCACGATCGCCGCGAGGCGCTTGACGATGGCCTCGATGTCGGAGGCGCGCTGGTGCGGATCTGCGTGGGTGAGGCTCTTGATGAGTTCGCGGACCGGCTCGGGAAACGTCGACCCGGGGTCGAGAGGGCGATGGCCTTGCTTGCCGACGATCACCTGCATGGCCTGCTGACGCGCACTGCCTTGGCCCGAAACCGGAAACGCAAACCGACCCGTCAGCATCTCGAAAAACACGACGCCAAGCGCGTAGAGATCCCATTTGCGGGGGTCAAGGGTCTCGGGATGGATCCACTCGGGCGGCGCGTACGACACGGTGCCAAACGCCATCCCATGCTGGGTAATGCGCGTGCGATCCGTCTCGACGGCCAGCCCAAAGTCCACGAGCTTGATCTGGTGGCCATCCTGGACCAAGAGGTTGGCGGGCTTGATGTCGCGGTGCCGAATCCCCTTTCCGTGCAGGTAGGCGATCGCCTGCGCCATCTGGTGCATCAACCGGACGGCCCGGCCGTAGTCGACGGGCCCCTCAATCAGCCAATCCTCGAGCGATTGACCTGCCACAAACTCCATTTCAAGGTACGGCGGATCGGAGTCGGTCCGCACGTTTCGCACCTTGACAATGTGCGGATGATCCAACGAATGGAGGATCTCCGCCTCGCGGACGAAGCGGGCTTCGGCCTCAGGATTGCGGCGAAGGCTGGATTCGAGGACTTTGACGGCAGCGAGGATCCGGGGCGCATTGCGGTTGTGGCACCGGTACACGGAGCCCATGCCCCCGCTTCCAAGCTGCTTGTCGACGACCCAGATGTCGATATGGTCGCCAGGCTGATGCACGCCCCCTCCGCTGCCGATGAGCCCGATCCCCAACTGGCATACCATCGGTTCCGGAGCCGCCTGGTCTGATAGGTACGCCTCGCTGCGGAGGGTGCGTGACATCGTGGGCACTTCGGTGGGTGGCGGCCATCGTGACGCTTTGGGCGTTGACGACAGGCTCAGTGCGCGCACAAGAGATCGACGAGGCAACCTTGAGCCCTCGGGACCTCACGGGACTGGCCATGCCGCCGCCCGGGGGCCATCCTGAAGCGCCGCTGTTGCTGTGGGCACCGGCCGATACGATCCGCGGCTGGTCCTTTTCGATCGTCGGTGAGCAAGCCCGCGATCTCGCGGCACGGTTCGAGTTCCGTCCCGAGGATGATGACGAACTCGAGCCCGTCGAAGCCGCATCGTTCGATCTCGTGGGGCGAATCAACCTCGGCGGCCAAGTGGAGATCATCCCCGCCCTTGGGATCGGCGCCAACCTGCCCATCGTGCTGCGAACCCTGGCCGATGATCTCGATGATGACGGAGTGGGTGATTCCGGTCGCGTGGCACTCGGCGATCTGTCCCTATGGGTCCCCGTCGGCATCCTTCGTCAAGATCTCACCTCTGGCGCTGGATTTTCCGTGATCCCCTTCGCCACCCTCCCGACCGGTCGGAGCACGCAGTTCGTTGGCGATCGCCAAGTCACCGGCGGAGTTCTCGCAGCCGGCGGCTACGGAGGGCCTTGGTGGCGCATCGATGGCAACTTGGGGTTGCAGGTTTCCGCCACGCGGGACGATGCGATCCAGGAGTCGGGCGGTTTCGAATTGCCCGTGGCGGCAGGGGTCGGATTCCAGCTCGCGCCAACCTGGTGGCTTGGGGCCGAGGCCCGAGCCCGGATCGATCTTGGCGACAGCGAAGTGGTCATCCCGATGACCGAGGACGTCCTCCGCGAAGCGCCTCCGTTCGAAGCGTTCGTGACCTTGCGCACCTCTTTCGGGGTGGATCCCCAACGAAGTGGACTGTTCGCGGTCACCGCGGGCGGGGTGGGGCTCACCCGAGCGGCTGGTTCCGCACGAGGCGGTCGTTGGTTCCTCGGGGCTGGTTTCCGAGGCGGTCAGCGTGTCGAAGCGGCCCTTCCGCCGTTCACCCTCCGCACCGTCGACCCCGACGGAGCCACGGTCTCTGACGCGTCGATACGGCTCGGGGGTCGGGAGATGGGCCGTACCGACGAGACCGGCCACGCCACCCTTGCACTCACCGCTCGGCCCACCCGTCCGTTGACCGTAGGAGCCGAGGGCATGGGCACCGTCCGCGTCGACGTGACGGAGATTCTCTCGCAGTCTGATGCGGCTCCCCCGCCGACCAAGACGGTGGTGCTGCCCTACCTTCCCCGACCTCTGGCCATGCGGGTCACCAACGAAGATGGCGAGCCGGTTCGTCATCGATGGTCGGCCCAACCCATCGACGATCCCTCGGCACTTCCCATCGAGGGAGAGGACACTCCCAGGCTGAAACCGGGCGTCTACGATCTCCGAATCGAGTCCGAGGAGCCACAGACCTACGGATCGCAAATGCGCCGAGTCGCCGTTCCGGCTCGCGACCCCCTCCCTGAAGCGTTCGACGTGGTGTTGTTGCCGGTGGAAGGGCCTACCGAATTGGCGCTCCGCATCGCCAACCTCGATGACGAAGGCATCGAAGGCGCCCAGGTGCTCATCGATGGACGGGTCGTCGGAACCACCGCTCACGACGGCGTGGTCGTCGTTGAAGACCTTCCCGACACGGAACATCGGGTCGAAGTCCAACACCCCGCCTACACGACAGCCGTCACCGAGGTGACCGCGGGGGACGAAGCGGTCGTCATGTCGCGGCAGAAGGGCAGCGTCCGGGTCACCGTCGTGGACGGGGGAGGGAACCCAGTCCGGGACGCCGTCGCACGCTTCGTCGGCCCACGACGCCTTCCCCCCATGGCGCTGGGTGAGCAAGGTCGACGGGTGCAAGTTCTCGGAGCGGGTACCTGGACGCTGCTAGTGTCGTCGCCCACCTACGGCATTCAGGAACGCAGCATCGATGTGCCAGAAGACGGCTGGGAGCTCATCGAGGTGCTCGTGGTGTTGCAGGCTCGCGAATCGGGCCAGGCCGACGTTGTCATCCGCGTCATCGACCCGTCCGGCCGACCCGTGGACGGGGCTCGCCTCTTCCTCGACGAACAAGATTTAGGGACCACCTCGACCGGCGGCGTCCTGACGCTCACGGGCTTGACCGTGGGGCCGCGGATCCTCGAAGTGTCGCGAGAGGGCTTGCGTCCGTCGGCCCCGGTGGGCCTCGACTTGGTGGCCGGCCCACAGGAAGCGGTGATCCGAGTGGCCTGGGAACCTGGCCTGGTCGACGTGGTCGCCCGCTCGCCTTCCGGACCGGTGACCGACGGAGTGGTGCGTTTCTTGGGCCCCGTAGCACAGGCGCCATTGCCCTTGAGCCGGCAGGGCCGCCAACGGGTCACCCTGAATGCAGGCACCTGGACCGTCCTGCTGACAAGCGAGACGTATGGTGCACAGCAACGTGAGCTGCGGATTCCGGCCGACACCCGAGTCCTGCACGAAGTGGTGTTCCTCGTCCAGCCCACGGAGGGAGGTGCTGCGACCCTCGCCCTCGAGGTTTCGGATCCGCTGGGTCGACCGGTTGACGGCGCCACCGTCGCACTGAATGCTCAGCCCATCGGCTCCACCTCGAACCTGGGACGGCTCCAAGTCGAAGGGCTGACCGCGGGTCGGCGCACGATCGACGTCGAAGCCGACTTGTTCCGGCCGTTGCGCGATACCGTCGAGTTGGCCGCAGGCACCCAAGCACGAACGTTTGTCCTCGATTGGGCCTCTGGCGTCGTGAAAACGCGGGTTGTGGCCGACGGGCGCCCGGTGGACGATGCAGTCGTACGGTTCATGGGCGCCAACCGAGTAGCGCCGCGGCCCGTCGATGAACAGGGAGAAACCCTCACTCGACTCACGCCTGGGCGCTGGGTGGTGTTGGCGACCTCCGAATCGTCCGGCGTGGGCGAAGCGACCCTCGACATACCGGATACGCCGGGCCTTACCGAACTCACGGTCGCCGTTGAGGCAGGTCGGGCCGACCGTTCCGACCTCGTGGTGCGGGTGACCGATCCCCTTGGGCGAGGCATCGACGGCGCAACCGTGCGCATAAGCGACCTGCCACGTACGGCCGAAGGCGGACTTGTGGTGGTGCGGGGGCTCCCTCGCGGCGAGGCCACGGTCGCGGTCTCCGCGCCGGGCTTCACTTCCGTTGATGGGGTCGAGGTGGTCTTGGACCGCGAACGGGTCGAGCGTGAGATCCGACTTCCCTTCATCGAAGTGCCGATCGAGGTTCGCGCCGTCGACCGCGACGGAACGCCGCTCGCCGAAGCTCGCGTGCGCGTCGAGGGCCCCCTTGCCGACGTCGATCTACTGGTGACCGACGCCCAGGGGGTCGCAACGGCGCAAATCCCACCGGGGCGGTGGACCCTCATCGCAGCCCTTGGGGACCGCAGCACCATGACCACCGTCGAGGTCACCGCGGATGGCACGGTCGACCCCGTGACGTTGGTCTTGGTTGAGGGGGGCGCCCGCCGCGACGCATCAAGCGTCGAAATCACCGAGCGCGTGCGGTTCGACTTCAACGAGGCCACCCTGCGCCCCGAGTCCTTCCCGGTCCTCGAGGCGGTGGCCCGCATCATCCGATCGGACCCTTCCATCATCGTGGTCGAAGTTCAGGGCCATACTGACAATGTAGGCACGGCAGATGTGAACCAGGCTTTGTCCGACTTGCGAGCCAAGGTCGTGGTCGACAAGCTGGTTGAATTGGGGGTAGCTCCAGAGAAACTGCAAGGCCGTGGCTATGGGCGCCGGCGGCCCCAAGCCGACAATGCGACTCGAGAGGGGCGCGCGCTGAACCGGCGCGTCCAGTTCGGCATCGTCGAGCAGGCTGTCGAACGCGAGCCCGAGCCTTGACAGTCCTCGAGAAATCGACGACGTTCCTGCACGCGAGGTGGTCGTGCGGCTATTCGTCCCCGGTTTGTTGTTGGTAATCGCGCTTGGTTGCGGGGGCTTCGACCAGCTCCTCGCCCAGAGCTTCGACGAGGCGTTCGTGGAAACCTGCATGGACGACCACGCCAAACGCGTGGCCAACCTTCAGGACCCTCAGGCGGCTTGCGCATGCGCTAAAGAGAAGGTCGAAGCCCAGTACGCCGAACCCATGGAGCGGCTCGCCGTCATCGCCGACGTCGACCAAATGCAGGTGCTGCTTGAAGCATGCAACACCCCTGCAGAAGCCGCCGTCCCCGAGGAAGCCCCCGAAGAGGAGGGGCCTGTCGAGGTTGAAGCCCCCGAAGCGCCCGCTCCTTAGGCGCGCTGCACCGCGGCCTTCCACTGGGCTCGGATCTTCGCCAGCTCCTCGGCGTTCCCGCGCGGCACGAACCGGGCCTCCTCGGACCAGGCTTGGGCAATCTGCTCGGTCGATGACCAGATGTTCGTCGCCAGTCCCGCGAGCAGGGCGCTCCCAAGGCCGGTCGTTTCGAGGACTCGGGGACGCACGCACGGAACGCCAAGAAAGTCGGTTTGACGCTGCATCAGCAAGTCGTTGGCCGAGGCTCCCCCGTCGACCCGAACCTCGGCCAAGGGACGACCTAGATCCGCTGTCATCGCACCGAGAATGTCGTCGATCTGCAACGCAATGCCATCGAGCGTTGCCCGCGCGAGATGTGCCTTCGTGGTGCCGCGCGTGATGCCAGTAATGATGCCGCGAGCGTCCGGGCGCCAGTGGGGAGCCCCCAACCCGGTCAGTGCGGGAACAAATGTCACGCCTCCCGAATCAGGCACCTGTGTGGCCAGGGCTTCTACATCCGGGGCACTCGCAAACAACTCGAGCCCGTCCCGAAGCCACTGCACCGCCGCGCCAGCCACGAATGCCGAGCCTTCCAGGGCGTAGGTCGTCTGGCCGTTGAGCCTCCAAGCGACCGTCGTGAGCAAGCCATGCTTTGATGGCGTGGGCACGGCTCCCGTATTCATCAGGATGAAGGCCCCTGTGCCGTAGGTGCACTTGGCGAGACCAGGGGCGTAGCAGGCTTGACCAAACAACGCGCCCTGCTGGTCTCCGATGATTCCCGCCACCGGCAGTCCGTCAGGCAGGAAAGGAACGTTGCGGGTTCGGCCATACACTGTCGACGAATCCACGACCTGCGGCAGCGTCGCCCGGGGCACCCGAAGCAGGGACGTCAACTCATCGGACCAGTCCATGGCATGCAAATCGAAAAGTAGGGTGCGACTCGCATTTGAACTATCCGTGACATGTTCTCCACACAGTCGCCAGGTCAGCCATGTGTCGATGGTACCGAAGCGAAGTTCGCCACGATCTGCTTTCTCCCGTGCGCCCGGTACATTATCGAGCAACCATTCAGCTTTTGTTCCACTGAAATAGGGATCCAATACGAGGCCTGTCAACTGACGAATCCGGTCTTCATGGCCGGCTTGCTTCAGCGACTCACACCGCTCCGCGGTTCGCCGATCCTGCCACACTAATGCCCGATGGATGGGTTGCCCCGTCGTTGCATCCCAAAAAAGACAGGTTTCCCGCTGGTTCGTAATTCCCACCGCCGCAAGCCGGTCCGCGGAAACGTCGGCCTTGGACAGCGCGCCGGCCACGGCCTGCCCTACGCTCTGCCAAATCTCATGGATGTCATGCTCGACGTGTCCGGGCTGAGGGTAGTGGTTCGGAAATTCGACGTTGACGCTCGCGAGGACCTGGATGGACTCATCGATGACCATCGCAGTCGTTCCGGTCGTACCTTGATCAATTGCCAACACGAGTTTGCCCATCCGTCCCTCCGAAATGCATAGCGGCCATTATCGCCCAGGAGGAACGTGGGCTGGGGTTGAGAATCGACGCGCGCACGAAACCGTTCCCCGGCTTCGCCTGGGGCAAGGAAAATGCGAGCTATGCGTCACGGTGTCAGCAAGACCTGTTCAGCTCTCCGTTCTCGTGCCTCGGCACCCTTTTTGCTCAACCCGACTCGCTCGCAGGTCGGTAAACCGGTGATATGGTGAGGCACGATCTCGGATCGTGGCTTGCGTCTCGCCCGAAAGCCTTCTGGCCCCCTCCCATCCAGCGGCGGCCGCCCCGGGGCAATCCGGTCCCCCGGGCATCGCGTGAAGGGCTCGCAGGTCCCCCCCTCCAACACCGCATTCCCCCGGAGCTGTCCAAAATGGAATTCAAGATGCACTGCCCGAAATGTCTGGGATATGACTACAGCATCGAACGGGACAACCGGACATTTGGCGCGGTCGCACAAGCCTTTGAGTTGATTTTCCACTGTCGCTGCGGCAAGCAGATGTTCGGCGAGCAGCTCATTAAGGAGTACGACCGGCAAGAGAAAGAGTTCAAGTCCGGTCACTCTGATGGGGAGTACGCTCCCCCAAGCACGAGCCTTACTCCGAACGGCGAGATGCCCCGCGCGCGACGCGATGTGAGTGTCGCAGAAGCCACCACGATGGCTTTGGAAGAACTGCACAAGACAGAGCCTGGCGCCGAGCGATTAATCGTTGGCGACCAGCTCTGCACTTGGCCAGGCTGCGATAAGCCTGCGCGTCCGAATTCGAAGTACTGCTCGCGGGCTTGCTCCAATAAAAATGCGCGTGCACGGCACAAGGCGCGCCAGAAGAAGGTGAAGAAGCCCGCCAAGCACGCCGCGGCATAGCGGCGAGCCGACGTCCCGGGCGGCTGATTATGCTGCCGGTGTGGATTGGATCGAGCTAGGCCCGTTCGAGCTAAGAGAACCCGTCGGACGAGGCGGGACGGGCGTGGTTTATCTCGGCGCCCACCGTGACACGCAGGTGCCGGTGGCGGTCAAAGTCTTGCACCCGGGCGCCATGCGGAATGGTGCGCCTCCCGAGGCTTTCCGCAACGAGGTGCGAGCGGTTGCCGCACTGGACCATCCGAGCATCATTTGGATTTTTGATGTCGGTTTGGTCGATGCCCAAGCCTCCGAACGGTCGGGTCGAAGCCTCACCGAGGGTCACCCCTACCTGGCGATGGAATACGCGTCGGGAGGTACGCTTGGCGACTGGATCCCGCCCGACTTCGATGCGGTCTACGCCATGCTTACAGACCTGCTTGGGGCGCTAGCGCACGGCCACGCACGGTCGATGGTGCATCGTGACCTCAAACCCGGCAATGTGCTTCGATGCACCGATACCGACGTGCGACCCGGCTGGAAGCTCACCGACTTCGGCATCGCCACAAACTTTGAGCGAACGGTAGAACGGTCGCTGCCCGGGGGCATCGTGGGCACGCTGTCGTACATGTCGCCCGAGCAGATCATGGGCAACTGGCGCATGTTCGGCCCCTGGACCGACCTGTATGCGCTGGGCTGCGTCGTGTACAAGGTCCTCGCTGGCCGACGCCCCTGGGACAGCGCACGAGGGGCGGCCTTGTTTGCGGCCCACCTCGAACGCAAGCCGGACCCACTTCGCTCGAAAATCCCGGTTCCCGAAGGGTTCCACGAATGGGTCGCCGTGCTGATGGAAAAGCGGCCGCAGGACCGATTCCAAACGGCCGCCGAAGCCGCACTTGCGCTCGAAGCCTTGACCCAAGCAGCTCCGGCAGACTCGGTCCCCTCGGATTTGCCCGAGATCGATGAGGGCTACGGAACGGACGGTGATACCGAGCTTATTGGGCTACCCCGAGATGGCCGCGACGCGAGCGGCATCCCAAAGGACTGGCGCTCCCACGAAGCTCCTCCTCCACCTCCTCGCCTGATTGGTGCAGGCCTGTCGCTGCTGGGCCTTCGCCCGCCACCGTTCGTGGGGCGCCTCGAGGAGCGAAACGCCCTGTGGAGCAGCCTTCGCCGCACCGCTCGCAGCAACGAGCGCCATCTGGTGGTCATTCGAGGCCATGCGGGGGTTGGAAAGACGCGCCTGGCTCGCTGGATCGGTGAACAGGCCCACGAATTGGCGGGGCTCCCGTTTCTCATTGGCGAAGCCCGGCGCGGAGAGCCTCCCGAGATGTCGACCGCACGGCCGCTGCGTCGCTGGTTGCATACGGAGCGGCTCAACGAAGAGGAGCGCCTGCTTCGCATCCGCGACACGTTCGGAGGAGCATCGGCCGAGTGGTGTCAGGACCTTTCTGCGTTGCTCGGTGATGATCCCGTCGGCGAACTGGGTGAACTCGGCGACGAAATGCGCCACGTCATGTTGGCCCAGGCGCTGACGAAGCTCGGGGATCCCATACGACCCAACGTGCTCGTGCTCGATGATGCCCAGAGTTCCGACGATCTCCTACGCTTCGTCCTGCATCTGCTCACCACGACCAACGAAGGCGGGGCCGCGACCCTGGTGGTCATGGTGCTCCAGGAAGAGGCCTTGGGTCCGGATGCTCCTGTGGCGCCGCTCATCGGCAAACTTCTCGAACACGCCGAGACGATTCCGCTGGGCCCCCTCCCGGAAGTCGACCTCGCGCGGCTCATCCAGGGCCTGCTGCCGATGGAGTCGACACTCGCAGCCCAGCTTGCGGAACGCACGGGCGGGAATCCTCAGCACGCCCACACGGTGCTCCAAGACTGGGCTCAAGCCGGCGTGCTCGCCTTAGGGGCCGGCGGCTTCGAACTCGTCGAAGAAATGCCGGAGGTCCCTCCGCTACAGGACATGTGGCAACGACGGGTCGAGTCGCTGCTTCACGAACTGCCCGACGACACCGAACAGCTGCTCGAACGAGCCGCCACGTTGGGCTTGAGGGTCAACGAACTCGAGTGGCAACGAGTTTGTGACGATCCCAAAGCCGTTTACGCCGCCTCGGGTCGAGTGTTGTTTCGACCCGACCTCGCTCGGCTCCGTGACCAGCTGCGGGATCGGTTGCTGTCCATGCGGTTGGCCGTCGACACTCGCGACGGCTGGGCGTTTGCCAATGAGATGTTCCGAGAGGCCATCCTCAAACGTGCAGCCCGCGCGGATCGCCTTCCAAGTCATCATCGGGCCTGTGCCCGCATGCTTCTGCACATGGAAGCGGCCCATCGGCATGCCGAACGGGTCGGGCGTCACCTGCTGGCTGGCCATCGTGCGGAGTGGGCGATTCCCCAACTCCTCGAGGGCATCCGGCAGCGACGGCAGCGAAGCGGAGACGCAGCCACCCTTCCCCTGTTGGCCGAGGTCGAACGCGCCCTTCACGACGCAGGGGTGCCCGACACCGATCGAGCGTGGGCCGAGCTATCGGCACTACGGGGTGACGTATTCATCGGCCTTGGTCGCCAACGCGACGCGGAACGATGGGCCCAAGACACCCTCACACGAGCTCGCCAGGGCCAGTGGCCCGATCTCCAAGCACGGGGCCTGTGGGTAGCGGCTCGCGTGCTTCTCGAAGATGGCGATCCTAAGGCCGCCGACGCGCTTCTCGCAGAGGCGGAATCGGCCCTTGGAACCACGGGAGACGCCGCATTGCGTGGTGAGATCCACGCGACGCGGAGCCGTTGCGCCCGGCTTCAGGGCGAGGCAGGCCCGGCCCGAGGCCATGCGCTACTCGCAGCCCAGGCGCTGACCGAGGCTGGTGAGCGCTCGCCAATCGGTGAAGCATGGCGGGTCCTCGGTGAAGACGCACTCGCCGAAGGGAACCTCGACGAAGCCCAGCGCTACCTCGACAAAGCCCTCGCCCGCCACCGCAACAACCCGATTCGCCGTGGTTTGGTCGAGGTACGCTTGGGACAACTCGCGCAGGCTCGAGGCGATCTCGATCGGGCTTTGCAGAGCTTCACGGCCGCGGTCGACCATCTCCGATCGGCGGGAAGCGGTCGAGTGGCCGAAGCATGGGTCGCGCTAGCCCAACTCCATCTCGCCCGACGCGACTGGGGCGAAGCCCGTCGGGTGGCTGGCAATCTGGTTCGACGGCTAACCATGGATCAAGCCGGACCGGTCCTCGTCTCGGCCCACGCGATCTTGGTCACGTCGGCGGCCGGTACTCGCGACTGGCCCGCGTTCGACCGGCATCTCGCGCGACTGATGACCATGGCTAGCGATGTACGACACGTGGCCCCAACGTTGAATGAAGTGTTCGAACTGGCCGCCCACCGCACCGAAACCGCTGGGGAGTCGGGCCGCGTCCAGAAGCTGCAGCGGGTTTCCAATCTCTACCGAAGCCCCACCGACCTGGCGTGAAGGAGCCTCGATGATCGTTTTGTTGGCCATTGCCTGTTCAAGTGCCCCGAATCCGGCTGAAGGTCCGGTTCGCTCCCAGCCCGCTCCCCCCGTTGCAAGCTTCGAAAAGCAAACGGCGGAGCCGCCAAAGATGGTGTTTACCGCCATCACAGACATGTTCGACCGCGGCCGCATCGGTCCGCCCAAGGCAGCAGCCACGGTCCGACCGGGGATGCCGCGCGCCGAGGCCATCGAAGCGCTCAAAACGGCCGACGCCACAAAAGGGTCGTTGCTGCAGCGGAAGGATGACACCGGCCGCGACATCGACTCCGTCCTGCACCTGACTGAGCCACCGATTCGCTTCTACGTCTTGAGCAAGGCTGACACGGTCGTCCAAATGCAGGTCGCCCTTCCCTTCGAGGCCGCAACCCACGCACTAGGCGATCTCTGGGGCGACCCCGCCCCGGGCGAGGCCACCCCCGAAGGGAAAGTCACCTTTGTCTGGTCCGGCGACGTCTGGAAAGCCCGCCTCCAGCCGCTGCCAGACCCCGACGAAGGCCCGCTTGCCCTTCAAGGGCGCGGCATTCTGGAACTGACGCCGCTTTAGTCGGATGCCACCGCATCGAGCAGCCCAGCCGTCGACATCCGCTCGGCCTCGTCCCGCTCCTTCCAACGCAACAACAAGCCCGTCGTGCGCATGGGGAGCAACGGGTCTTGGAGTGCCAGGTCGATGGGATCGAGCATGCGCACCTGCTGGTCCCGCTCATCGACCTCTCGTTTGACGGGGGCGAGCCAGCTTCGGGACGCAGGCGCATAGACAAGTTCGATGGGAGCTTCATCCTCGATGACCACAAGCGCCGTGCGACCAATCCGGTGGGCTTTCGCCGGCTCGGGGGTCAGGGCGCACGGGGCTCCCCGATAGCACCGGGCATGAAAGAAGCCGTCGCGGTCCACCGCCCAACGACCCAATGGCCCGTGAACCCAACCGCCGGGCAACGGTCGCCCTGACCGCCCGACGACCACCCCGGTGACTTCAATGGGTTCCGGCTCCATGACCTGGCAGCGACCCGGCTCATCCGGAAATGCCCCTGACCATCGAACCACGACCCGTGGGGGTGATTCACTGGGATCGGAGGCCGCGTGCAATGCCAGGCTGCCCTCGGGTTCCGCTACGGTGGCGACCAACGTGCCGCCTTGTACGGTGGCGTGCGACCACTCCCGGGTAGCCTCTTCGTCGGCGGGCCAGGCGTCATCGACCGGACAACGAATCCATCCTTCACCCGCGTGCCGGGCCAGGATGCGAACTGCCCGATCGAGGTCCGTCGAGGGACTCGCGATCGCGGTGCGCGGGAGGGATGCGGTCGTTGGAGGCGTCGCCTCAGGGGGTTGTCGTTGGTGGATGAGCCAAGGCAGTCCTGCGAGACCTCCCATCAGCAATCCGGCTGTCCCACCAACAACGAAGTCACGCATCCAGGCTTGCCTCCGACTCCCTCCATCGGACGGCGCAGGCTCCCTTCGTTGCCACGACTTGTCGGGACGCCCATGATGCTTCTGTGCTAGCTGACCTGGCGGTACACCCAATAAACGCCGCTACCAAGCATCAGCAGCGGCAGGAACGTCAGCAGAACCGTCGCATCGAAGAAGGCCTGGCGATTTTCTTCGGTGGCCGAAAAGCACACCGAGCAAGCGAGCGCCGTGCCAGGAAACGACAGCGCAGTAACAGCGACGGACAGTGCGGCAGTGCGCATGGCGATGCTCCGATTCAGCGCAAATAGACGAGGTAGTAGAGGAAGGGCCAGAGCAAAACCACGAAATACCAGAAGAGCCGTCCCGCCCAGAAGGCCTCCGCCGTGAGCTTGTTCGTCTGCAGACGCAGCCACAGGTTGAACAACACCAACGTGCCGCCGATGACATGCAAGCCGTGGGCGCCGACAATCAGGTAAAAGAACGAGGCGTGCGCGGATTTCTGCAGGGTCAGCCCATCTGAAAGCAACTGCACCCATTCCACACCCTGAAACACAACGAAAAACACCCCAAGCAGCATGCCGATGAGCATCGGCAACTTAGCCTTGGAGGGGTCTTCGGTGAACCGGCGCCCTGCGTAGTAGACGATGGCGCCCGAAAGCAACAACGCCACCGTATTGAATGCCGTCTCTTCCACGGGGAGGAGCGGCTGGTCGGGCGGAGGCCAGACCTCGACCGCGGACCGTGCAACGAGGAAGGCCGCAATGAACCCTCCGAACAGCATGATCTCGGTCATGATGAAAATCAAGGTTCCCAGCACCGCACTCGGCACCCGGCGCTCGACAGGCTGGGGCGGGGGATGGACGAGTCGGAGATCGGTCTCGCTGGCCATCGGGGCCTCCGTGCGGACTAGTGGTCTCCCGACTTCGTATCTTTGTCGTGGTCGTCATGGCCGTGGTCATCGCCATGATTGTCACCATGGCCGCCGTGATGGTCACCACCGGCGGCCTGCTCTTCCTGCGTCTTGGCGATGTACGCCTTCGCCGCCAGGTTTTCCCAGTTCTTCCCTTCATGGTTGCCCACATCCGGAGCCACACCGGCGAAGAACAAAACCATGAAGACGACCGAGGTGACCAAGAAGTAGTGAACGATCGGCTTCTCGACATCGAGGTGCATGAAGTGCTTCATGACCAACCACGCCTTCACCACTGCGATTCCAAACGCCGTGATGAGGGTGATGACAGAGAGTTCCAGCGCTTCACCAACCCAGGGACCGACGAATGAAATGCCAGCCAACACCACGAGCGCCACGAAGATGGTCGTGTAGTGCGAATCGGGGTGCAGGTGCTTTTCGTCATGCGCGTGGTCTTCGTGCGCAGATGCACCAGGTTCCATGGCGGTTGTCGATTGGTCAGACATAGCCTAGCTCCTGCGCTACTTGGCGATGTAGAGGAGGGGGAACAAGAAGATCCACACGATGTCGACAAAGTGCCAGTACAGGCCCGCATTCTCGACACGGTGAAGTTCTTCATTGCGGCGTGCCGTTCCGGCCACCCACAACATCACGATGCCCCCACCGATGACGTGAGACGCATGGATACCCGCTGCCGTGTAGTAGAACGCCCAGAACGGATTCTTCCAGGGCACGTAGCCATGGCTGATCTCGGTCGTCCATTCGTAGCCCTTGATGCACAAGAACGCCGCGGCACAAAGAATGGTGAGGTACAGCCAGTTCGCGGCCGTACTGCCTTCGCCCCGCTCCGCCGCATTATGCGCCCGAACCGCGAAGTACGATGAGGTTAGCAGCACCATCGTGTTGATGAAGCCGATGTACTCGTTGGTGTCGTTCGCAAAGCCCGGGCCACCCCATTCGGGATGGTTGACGCGGTGCATGATGTAGGCAGCGAGGATGCCTCCGAAGATGACGACTTCGGAGGCAAGCAGCCACCAGACCGCGAGCTTCGACGTCAGGATGCCCGTCGAAGACCGGGTTGTGGCAATGGGTCTAAAAGCGGCCATGGCGGTCCTCGATTCCCGTCAGGTGGGCTGGTTCTGCGGCCAGTAATCGTCTTCACGACCCCGCACCGAGTACTCGTAAGGGCCTCGGTACACCCGGGGCATGTCATTCGGCGGCCAGTTGCCGTGGCCCGGGGGCGACGACGTGGTCCACTCGAGCGTATTGGCCTTCCACGGATTGGGGCCGGCCTTTTCGCCACGGAACATGCTGTAGAACAGGTTGAAGAGGAAGACGAACTGGAACGCGATGAGGATGACGAGCGAGACCGTTGCGATGATGCGAAGCACCTGAAGGTCCGGCGTCGACAGCTCGGGGTAGATGTTGAAGTTGTAGATCCGGCGGTGCTGACCGGCGGCACCCAGTACGAAGAGCGGGATGAAGATGGTCTGGAGCGGGATGATGGTGCCCCAGAAGTGAATCTTGCCGAGGTTTTCGTCCATCATACGGCCGAACATCTTCGGGAACCAGAAGGTCAACGCGGCGAACGCCCCGATGAACGCAATCGGGAAGAACGTGTAGTGGAAGTGCGCGATGACGAAGTAGGTGTCGTGGAAGTAGATGTCCATGCCGCTGGCACCAAGGTAGATGCCCGTCACACCACCGATGAGGAACGTCGCGATGAACGACAGCGCCCAGAGCATGGGGGTCGTGAATCGAATCGATCCGCCGTACAGCGTGGCGATGTAGAGGAAGAGCATCTCGGCGATGGGAATCGAGATCAGCACCGTCGTGATCGTGAACACGTTGGCCATGCGGGGGTCAACGCCCGCGATGAACTGGTGGTGCGCCCACACGAAGAACGACAGCACGCCCGTGGCAATCGCCGTGTAGAGGATGGTCTGGTAGCCAAAGAGCTTCTTGCGGGCGAAGACCGTGATGATCTCGGCCACAATCCCCATTGCAGGCAGGAGCACGACGTACACTTCAGGGTGTCCGAAGAACCAGAAGAGGTGCTGCCACAGGATGGGGTCACCACCGCCCGCGGGATTGAAGAACGCGGTGCCCAACTGCTGGTCCATGAACAGCATGATGGCGCCCGCGATGAGCGGCCCAACGGAGACCATGAAGAGAATGGAGGCGATGCAGATCATCCACACCACCATGGGCACATCCTTCGCGCCCATGCCGGGGGCCCGCGAATTCATCGCCGTGGTGATGAAGTTGATGCCGCCCACTAAGAATGCGACAAACTCTACCGCCACTGCGACCAGCCATAAGGTCGAGCCGAGCGGTGTGAGGTTGTAGTCTGCGTTTGCAGAAAGCGGCGGGTACGACGTCCAAGCGCCGCCGAAGCCACCGCCCGGCACCACCCAGCTCGCGAACAGGATGAGCACGCTGATGAAAAACAGCTGATACGACAGGCGGTTCAGCTTCGGGAAGACCATGTCATCGGCGCCGATCATGAGCGGAATCAGGAAGTTCCCGAAGGCCGCAATCAGCACCGGCATGGCGACCCAGAAGATCATCACCGTGCCGTGGTTCGTGATCAGCATGTTGTATTCGGTAGGGCCGACGACGCCGTAGCCCGGAACACTGATGCCCGGGAAGGCGAGCTGCATGCGGAAGGCGTAGACGAAGAACCCGCCGAACAGCGCCATGAACATCCCCGTAAAGAGGTACTGCATGCCGATGTACTTGTGATCGAGCGGGAAGATGTATTTTTCGAGGAAAGTGGGCTCGTGGTGCTCGTGCCCGTGCTCCTCGGGGTGGTCGATCGTGGGCTGGCTGGCCATCACATCCTCGGAAAAGTTGGGGAACTAGCGGGAAGCCACCGTTTCAGCCTGGAGCATCCAGGCCTCATATTCCTGCGGCGTATGCACGATGAGTCGCGCCGGCATCAGGCCGTGGCCGATGCCGCACATCTCGGTACACTGGATATCGTACGTGCCCGTTTTGGTCGCTTCGAACCAACCGGTGATCCGGCGGCCAGGAATCGCGTCCTGTTTGAGGCGGAAAACGGGAATCGAGAAGCTGTGCAGAACGTCGCGCGACTCGAGCTGGAAGTGGTAAGGCTCGTTGACCACGATGTGTAGTTCGTCACCGACGTCGATGTCGTCTTCGGTGTCGAGTTCACCGTCCGGACCCTGGTGCTTGAACGTCCACGCCCACTGCTGGGCCGTCACGCGCACCACGTTTGTGGTGTCGGGCAGATTCTGCTTGACCTGCATCCATACGTTGACCGCGCCGGCGATGATGATGAGGTCTAAAGCGATGATCGCGGCGTGTGGCCAGTTGATCCAGCGCTTGAGCTCGGGCTCGTTGCCCGTCACGTAAAGCGCCTTTTCGCCGGGCTGTTCCCGGTACCGCCACAGGAAGTAGAAGAACACGCCCTCAGCCGCGAAGAACCACGGCATGACGATGATCGTCACGAGAACAAACAGGAAGTCGATCTCGGAGGCGTAGGTCGAGACAGGCTCGATGAGCATTTCGATCATGACGGGCTCACAAGATGAAGACGAACACGACGCCGATGAACAGGGCGGCGCCGAACATCGTCGCGACGAAGGTGTTGTTGGCGATTTCTTCGGGGGTCTCGTCCTTGGCCATCAGCCCCTCCTAGTTGCCCGACTTCAGGGTCTGGATGTAGGCGGCCAAGTTTTCCATGTCCTGCTCTTCCAGGGCAATGGCGTTTGGCCACATGGTCTGCCCCCACTGATCGTCGGGGTGACGACCACGAGCGCCGGACTTGAAATTCTTGAGCTGGGTCACGATGTACCAATCGGGCAGGTGCACCAACTTCGGCGAATGAAGATCGGGATTTCCCATCCCATTCGCACCATGACACGCCGTACATACGAGGTAGCTGGCCTTGCCGGCCGCAAGTTCCTCGGCCGTGGCCTGGATCGTGGTCACCGTCTTCACGCTCTGCAGCCCGACGATTTCGCCGACGTCATCTTGGATGCCATCGACGTAGGCCGCGACTTCACGCAACTGCCGGTCGGACGGAAGCGCCCACGCCATCGGACGCATTCGCTTGCCCGCGATGTCGTCATAGGCGACGCCGCGAATTCCATTGCGGAAGTTGTAGAGCTGTTGGGCCACGTACCAGTACGGAAGACCACCGATGGACGGGGCCCCAATGTCCGGATTTCCGGCTCCGTTTTCGCCGTGACACTGCAGGCAGTAGTTGACGTAGTGGGCTTCGCCCCGTTCGGCCATATCAGCCGTCGGCTCGTCTGGATCGGTCTTGGCCGTGGCGTAGTCGCAGCCCACAGCTACCAGAGGCAGCGTGGCCATAGCGATGACCCAGGACTTCAGCGAGTGCATGAGACCTCTCTTCGGAGTAGCACCCTAAGAAGGGCCTCTCCGCGCATCAATGCTCCAAAGTGCTGCGCCTCGGCTCCTCAGCCGTGCGCCATGGTCACGATCATCACTCCCGTCACCGTGACGTACAGCCAAACGCCGAACGTCCCGGGCGCAATCTTGCGGTGATCCTCGATCGCCCCAAAGAACCCTCGTGCCCACGTGGTGAGCGCAAGGGGCAACACAACGATGGCCAACAAGATGTGGGTGGCAAGGACGAACAAGTAGACTGCTCGAAACTCCCCTTCGTACCGGACGGGGCCTGCGCTGAACCAATGGTAGGTCACATACGAGACCAAGAACACCGCCGACAACGCGAGGGCAAAGGTCATGAGGGCCTTGTGCAAGGTCACCTGCTTGGCCCGAATCGCCGCAAACCCGGCGAGCAGGACTACGGTGGTGACACTGTTGATGCCCGCGTTGACCCACGGAAGCGCCGAGACGTCAACCGATCCCGCGACGCCCTCAGGCCGGGGCCCGAGCAACAAGAACGCCACGACGGCGCACACCACCGCCGAAACGGCGTAAATCAGCCGCTGACGGGTGGTCGGATTCATCGGATGGCCGCGACGTCCGCGGGCAAGACAATGCCGTCGTCATTGCCCCAGCTGTGACGCTCGTAGGTTGCCACCGCCGCGACGTCATAGTCCGAGAGGCTTCCCCACGGAGCCATCGCGCCGTTGTAGGTGACCCCCTGAACCACAATCTCACCGACCAGTCCGTGCACGATGATGCGCGAATGGTTCTGGGCGTCGCCGTAGTAGTCTCCCGAGCCGGCAAGCGGAGGGTAGATGCCTTCGAGGCCCTGGCCATCGGCCTGGTGGCAGGTCTGGCAAACGTTGCCATAGACCTCTTCACCTCGGGCCATCAGCGAATCGTAGTCCTCGAGAAGCTCAACCTCTTCCTTGGGAAGCGTCGCCAGGATGGGGCCCTTGTACAGCTCCACATCCACTTCGATGGGCGGAGACGCGCAGTAGCGGTAGCCCGTCTTGGCACTGACGAGCCACGACGTGCACTCCCCATCGACGTACTTGTGCGCGTAGCGCGCCTGGATCTCGGGCGCGTCGTGTTCGTAAGGACGTTGCCCGCAAGCCACCGTGAGGGCGAGCGAGCCGACGAGGGTGAAGGAAGCGAGAGTTCGCACGTTCACTCCAGAATCCGCAGGACCACAAGGTCGAGCAGCATGGCACCAAACAAGAGGGACAGATGGGCAATCGAGTGTCGGAACACCTGTCGGTCCACCGCCGGAAGATCGAGCACGATCGAACGGGCAACCGAAATCAGGAATCCAACCCCCACGACGACAGCGACGACGCCGTAGACCCAGGAGAGTTGACCGAGCCACACCGGAGCCAGCGTCACCGGTAGCAACAGCGCCGTGTAGCCGAGAGAGCGCCAGCGCGTAGCCTGGTTGCCAACGACCGACGGCATCATGGGGAAGCCTCCGAGCTCGTACTCACGCTTCCGGAAAATCGCGATGGCCCAGAAGTGCGGAGGCGTCCACAGAAACACGATCAGGAACAGGATGACCGCACCCACCGAGATGCCATCGCCGACGGCGGCAGACGCAATCAACGGGGCCGTCGACCCGGCCGCACCGCCAATCACAATGTTCTGGGGGGTCCGTGGCTTGAGCCACGCGGTGTAGACCCCGACGTAGAACGCGATGGTTCCGAGGCCCACCAGCGCGGCGAGGCTGTTGCCAAACGCGTAGAGAAGCGCGGTTCCGAGCACCGTCAGCACCGCGCCATAGGTCGTGACCATTACGGGGGAGAGCGCTGCCGCAGGCAACGGACGCTGCCGGGTACGGGCCATTCGAGCATCCGACTCACGCTCGATCACAGCGTTGAACGCCGAGCACGCCCCGCCGATGAGCGCCGTGCCCAACAGCACAAAGAACGCTTGCGTGGCCGACGGCCAGGTGGCCTGACCCAGCAACAGCGCGGGCAGCCCCGTAAAGACCACCAGGCCAATCACCTTAGGCCGGATGATCTCGAGCCAACGTTGCAAAGGATGAACGTCAACCTCTGAAAGCTCAGCCAAGAGCGTGCGAGGAGCTTCAACCTGACTCACGCGACCTCCGGAGCGGGTGCGCTCGGTAAGGCAGGCGCCGGCGCCGAGGACTCACGAACCACCGCGGGCGAACGCCAAACTTCGTAATGGAGCCACGCCGTGGCAATCGCGATGAGGTTTGCCCCGAGCGAGTGGAGCAGCGTGACCTCGACGGGCAACAACCACCACACGTTGAGGGCGCCAACCAGTCCTTGCGCGAGCACCAGCAACAGCAGGATGCGGCTTTGGCGAGCCACCCGAACCGAGCCCTGCCACGTCAGAACGACCTGAATCGTGGCAAGCCCAAGGAGGGTCCACGCCCCAACCCGGTGCATGACCTGCAGCCCCATCGGCCCGGCAAACGTAGGGAACCAGACGTCGCCATAGCAGGCGGGAAAGCTCGGACAGGTGAGCCCAGCGTACGACGAAGAGACCAGACCACCAAGACCGATTTGCAAGGGGACCATGACGGCAATCAGCACCGCACCCATGCGCACCGTGGCGGTCACGGGTGCGCGGTCCGTTACCTCACCGCGCCGCGCTTCATGAATGGAAATCGCGAGCAAGAAGAGGAGCACCGCGAACGCGTTGCCCGCGAGCAGATGCGACGTGACTGTCCATTCGGCGAGCAGCTCGAGCACCGTCAGTCCGCCGAGCACGATCTGAACGGCAAGCACCATGGCCGCCACGCCCCACAGGACAGGAATGAAACGCGGCAATTCGCGTCGCAGCGCGAAGATGAGCCCGCCTAGGGCGACAAATCCGAGCGAGATTCCCCCGGCAAGCACCCGGTGCCCCCACTCGAGGCCCACCCCGAAGTCGATCGTCGGGATGACCTCGCCGAAGCAAAGCGGCCAATCCGGGCACGCGAGGCCCGCGCCGTGCACCCGCACGGAGGCCCCAAAAACCACGAGACCGACGGTCGCGAGCGTCAGGCCCCATGCAATGCGTTGGATGAGCGTCAACACGATTTTCCTCTGGCAAGGTGTCGGTGTAGCCGCGCTCTTGCGGCTCGACATGCGATGCATACGTCGGTAGTCGGCGAACGGCCTATGTTCGCGGGCAATCACCGATGCAGCACGGTGTTGCATGGGTTCTACCTGGGCAGTTCGCGACTGGCGGGTGACGACGCCCTTACGAGCTGCCTGGAGCCTACATGAGCACCGAGCCCCCATCTGCGGCCCGCTGGCCCGCCTGGATCGAGGAATGGGTCCTGCCGTACCTGAACAATGCCTCACTCTGGCCGGTGTGGATCGCCTTGATTGGCCATGTCGTCGTGGGAATTGCGGGATTGATGTTGCTGGGCGTGCGCCAAAGCCTGCCTGAAGCTTGGTTTGTCCTCGTGCTGCTCGGCCTCGGCTCGGGGTGGCTCGTGGCGAAGGAATGGCAAGTTTCGGCGAAGCTCGGAGGCGTTGCGCTCACCGTGGTCCTGGGATGGGCCGCGTCGGCGGGACTCGCATGGCTCGCCGAGGCCATCGACTTGTTTTAACGCCGACTAAGGCGCAACCGTGGGGTAATCGACGGGGTTGGGGGCCGGCCGTTCGCAAATCGCGAGGGCTTGTTGCGGCCCAAAGTCCGTTCCGTCCGACGGCGTGCCGTAGCACCAACCATCGTCGCGAAGCACCAAGGCAAGCCGTGCATTGACAGCAATCGCATCGAGCAGGGCATCGGCCATCGGGTCAGCCGGGGCGAGGTCGATCAGGAAGTCGACGGGCTCGGGATTCCCACACAATGGGAGGCCTTCGGGCACCGACCCGTCTGGCCATCGCCAATCTTCGGTGGCCTCGTCAAAGCGCAGGTCGACAAATGCCGCAAACCCGTGGCCCACGCCCGGCAACGACTCAAGCCAGTCTGGCAAGGACTGCAACTCGGTGCTGTCCTGGAGGGTAGCGAGCCCACGTTGCCCTTCGCGAGCGGTTTCGGACATCTCGGAGGCCCACCCTTCGCACCGGTCGGCCGCGGTCGTGTAGTGGATGGCTGCGCTCGTGCCGTCGAAGGCCACGAACTCCCGCTGACCTACAACCAATCCCGCGACATTGCCGGCCGGGTCGAGCGAATCTGGACACGCCCGACTTACCAATCCTGTCACGTTGGGATCATTGTCGTCGCAGTCCAGATCGTTACCGGCGGCCCCGGGAGGCAGCGCCGTCACGCAAGCAATCTGCCCAAGGGCTCCCTCGCCACCCCAACCGTCGCCGTCCGCGTCGATGAAGGTCGTGACCTCCACGCAACCGATGGGCAACACCTCGCCTTCGCGAAGGTCCCAGACCGAACCGCAGCTCGCCAACGGTGCCAAGAGGCCGACGACAAGCACCGAAGCAAGGTGACCAAGAATTGACGGGCGGTTGCGCATGGCACTCCTGGGTCGACGCACACGTAGCGCGCACGACGCCCGAAGGCCGCACCGCGGATCCAACGAGGATAAAACCAACCTTCACGCTGCAGCTGCCTTGCAGCTGCTCGGAGGGCACATGGGCATCGAGTCAGATTGGATCTGGATGGACGGCGAGTGGGTTCCCTATGGCGATGCCAAGGTGCACGTCTTGACCCACACTCTGCACTACGGACTCGGCGCCTTCGAGGGCATTCGCGCATACAAGCAGCCCGACGGGCGCCCGGGAATCTGGCGACTCGACCAACACCTCGAACGATTGCTCGACAGCATGCGCATCACGCTCATGCCAAGCCCCTACAGCCTCGATGAACTCAAGCTCGTGTGCGGCGACGTGGTCTTGCGCAACGGCTTCGAGGAAGCCTATATTCGACCACTCGCCTACATCGGCGAAGGTTCGATGGGACTAGGCGCCCGCACGAATCGCATTCGCGTGTCCGTAGCGGCTTGGGAATGGGGGGCTTACCTGGGCGAAGAGGGAATGAAGAAGGGAGTTTCCCTCAAGACCAGCACGTTCACCCGGAACCATCCCAACGCGGCACCCGCTCACGCCAAGATCGTGGGCCACTACGTGAACAGCATCCTTGCGCGCTACGAGGCAAACGACGATGGCTTCGATGAAGCCCTGATGCTCGACCACCGCGGCCTCGTCGCAGAAGGCACGGGCGAAAACCTCTTTGTCGTACGCAAGGGCAAGGTCTACACGCCGCCGCCCATCAACATCCTGCCCGGCATCACGCGCCAGTCGGTCATCGACCTGATGCGCCTCGACGACATCGAGGTCATTGAGCAGCCCCTAGCCCGTGACGCGCTGTACGTGGCTGACGAAGTGTTCATGTGCGGGACTGCAGCCGAAGTCACCCCGGTGCGCAGCCTCGACCGTCGCGACATTGGCAAGGGCAAGCCGGGGCCCATCACCAAGCGCATGCAGGAGCGCTACCAGGCCGCAGTCCACGGTGAAATCGACGTCCTCCAAGAGGACATCACGGTCGTGGACCCTCGCTGACCTTCGTGGTCCACGGAGGCTCGGCGGTGATGAGCTTCACCCGCGGCACGAGCCACGCGGGAAGGCTCCGCGCCACCGCCTCCGCGATTTCATCGGCCTCGTATCGGCGCGAAAAATGGGAAAGCACGAGCGTCTCTACGTCGCGCAGGCGCTCGGCGTGTTCGGCAATCGCACCGAGATGCACATGACCACTCCGATCGGCCCGCTTGGCCGCAGCGGGGTCGTCGAGAAAGGTGCATTCCAGCACGAGGGTCCGCGCGGACACGGGCAGATCTTCCTTTTCAATGACCTTGACCGTGGTATCGCCGCAAAACGCGAGTTCCGTGGGGTAGATGCGCTCGCTCACCTCGTTCCCCGCTTCACGGTGCGCCCGAATTTCAGCCTCAGACCACCCCACAAAGGCCGCCTTGAGTTTTCGCTTGCCCCGTTGCAGGGCGTAGCCCACCGTCGGGACGCGATGGTAGGCCCGAAAGACCTCGACGAATCGGTCACGACCGACCTCGATTCGGTCTCCGGGCTTCACCCCGACAATGCGCGCGGGAAGACTCGACCGATCGAGACGTCTCCAGACGTCCATCAGCTCGTGCACATCGTCCTCGATCTCTGCAGGAACGAAGTACGTCGCCGCTGGACTGCCGACAAGCAAGCGCAGCGCGGCATGATACGCAATTCCACCGAGGTGATCGACGTGGCCGTGGGTGATGCACACCCAACGATGCCGCGCCGCGGAAGGAGGACAGCGGCCCATGTCGAAACACAGCCGGTACGACGGCACCTCGATGCACGTCTCCATGCCGCCTACCGAAGTCGCTTCGATTTCGAGGCCGGCAACCTGAAGCTTCACGTCACTCCTGGGTTCCGAGGGGGCCCCGGCCTGTGGTTGGATGGACCATGTTGTTCCTGCACCTGCTCTCGATTCTTGGGATGGCCGCGCCGCCCGACCTGCCCATGCTGCCGTCGGGCGAGACCTACGATCCCACGCGCTCCTTTGCGCCACTTGTCGAAGCGGTGCAACCCGCCGTCGTTACCATCGAGGTCACAGCGGAGCCAGCGTCCGACTCGTTGCAACGCTTGCTCGGATTCGATCCCGAGGTGGAGCCTGGACCGAGTGGCGAAGGGTCGGGCTTCATCATCGACCCTGCCGGCTACATGCTCACCAACGCGCATGTCATCGAGGACGCCAAGTCCTACGAAATTGTGCTCCAGGATGGAGAACGCGTTCAGGCCGACATCGTCGGACGCGACACCGCGATGGATATCGCCCTGCTGAAACTGAAGGGCACGCGCCAGTGGCCCACCGTGCAACTTGGCGACAGCGATGCGGTTCGGGTGGGCGACTGGGTCGTAGCCCTCGGCAATGCGCTGGGCCTGGGGAGCACAGCCACGTTCGGCATTGTCTCGGGCAAAGGCCGGGTCATCGGTCACGATGTGTTCGGCAACGAGGACTTCATCCAAACCGACGCCGCCATCAACCAGGGCAATTCGGGCGGTCCTCTCTTCGACCTTTCGGGACGCGTGGTGGGGATGAACACGGCGATCATCGCCAACGCCAACACGGTGGGCTTTGCGATTCCCAGCAATCTCGTGTCCAGCGTGTTGCCAGATTTGCGAAAGCTGGGCCGCGTTGCGCGGGGCTTTCTCGGGGTTCGCCCTCAAACCCTGAACCGCGACCTTCGGATGAACAATGGCATTCGGGCCAAAGAAGGCGTCCTCGTGACCCGCGTGTTTCCAGACACGCCCGCTTCGGATGGCGGACTGCGGCTCGGAGATGTCATTCTCGCGGTCGATGGCGACGGCGTGACCGATGAGGAAGCCTTGATTTCGGCAATTGCGAACCGACGACCTGGCGACAAGGTCGCCTTGCGCATCGAGCGCAAAGGCAAGACGAAAACGGTCACCGTCGTGCTGGCCGAGCGCCGTGATGAGGAAGAGGAAGCCTCGTCGGAAGAGGACGAGGCGCCGACGTCCCCACCGGAACGTGAAGACCTCGGCCCCGACATCGAGATCCTAAGGGTCGCAGGGGTCCTGTTCGGACCGATCCCGCCGGTGCTTGCAGACCAAACCGGCATCAAGAAAGGGGTACTCGTGGCCCGTGCGCGCAGAGGCGCGGGTGCGGAGGCCCCCCAACTCGGCGACATCGTCGTCGAGGCCAACCGTCGGCGCGTGGACGACGTGTCCGACCTCGCGAAGGCGCTCGACAAGAAGTCCGGCGACGCCAAGCTCGTGGTCATCCGTGATGGCAAGCGCGTCGACGTGACCCTCGCCCGCGAATGACCAAGGAGTCTAGCCGTGTTCGATGATTACCTGATCCTCGGAGGAGCCGGCCTCGTCGGCCTGCAGGTCTGCCGACGCATTGTGCTCGAGCTGAAGCCGAAACGGATCGTCGTCGCGGCCTTGACCGAACCGGAAGCGAGCCGAGCGGTGACCGCACTTCGCGAGGAGTTTGGCGCCCAGGTCCACTTTGCCGCTGCGTACGGCAACCTGTTCGTGCCCACCGACCTCGCCACCGTGCCTCGTCCCACCATGCTGTCCGAGCGTGCGACCCGAAGACGCTTGCTTCAATGGCTCTATGGCGACTTCGACCAAGCGTTCTCCGAAAACCATCTCGTGAAGCTCATCGAGCAACACAGGCCCGAAGTCATCGTGGACTGCGTGAATACGGCGACGGGCCTGTCGTACCAAAACGTCTTTGACGGCGCTCACAAAGTGATGGGCTGGATGGATGACGCCGGGAGCTTCGAAGACGAAGGCGTCGAAGACCTCGAGCATTTCCTGCTGTCGCAGTCGGTGCCCCAGCTCATCCGCCATGTGCGCTGCGTCCATCGGGCCACCGAGATGTACGGGACTCGAGCCTACTTGAAGGTGGGCACCACCGGCACCGGGGGCATGGGCCTCAACATCCCCTACACCCACTCCGAAGACAAACCGTCGAAGGTCCTTCTCGCGAAGACCGAGGCTGCGTTCGGGCATACCGGCCTGCTCTTCCTGTTGGCCCGAACCCCCAATGCGCCCATCGTGAAAGAAGTGAAGCCTGCTGCGATGATCGGGTACCGCGGCGTACGCACGATCCAGGTTCGCGACAAGCACGGCAACCACCAGGTCGTGGTCCCCCGAACCATGGCCTTGACCGACAGCCTCTCGCTACGGGAGGACCCCGCCAATTACGACATCGTCGGCGAGATGGTACTCTCGGTCGTCGATACGGGCGAAAATGGCCTCTTCACACGCGGCGAATTCGCCGCCATCACGGCGTTGGGGCAGATGGAGTACATCACCCCCGAAGAAATCGCGCGGACCGTGGTCCACGAGATTCGCGGTGCGAACACTGGACAGGACGTGATTTCGGCCGTCGACTCCTCGGTGCTGAATCCATCCTACAAGGCGGGCTTGGTGCGCGAGGCCGCGCTCCACGACCTGGTACTCGCCGAGTCTGAGTCGGGCTTGCCGTCCATCGCCCTTGGCCGCCTCGGGCCCCCTGAACTCTCGAAACTCTTGTTTGAAGCTCAACTGATCAAAGAACGGTTCGGCGGCCTTCGCGCCACGCTGACCCACGAAGGACGGGACCGGACCCCGCACGAACTGTCCGAGGCGCTTTCAGAACAGCTTGAGCACAGCAAGGTCCGCACCTTGGCGCCCAGCATCGGCATTCCCATCCTGTCGCCCGACGGCAAGACCTTGTTGCGAGGACCCCGCATCAACGTGCCCGAGGTCAGCGGACGATCCACGGCTGTAACCCTCGACGACCCGGACCGGACCGATGCATGGGCGAGCAAGGGATGGATCGACCTGCGGCCAAAGAACGCCGCAGTGTGGCTGGAGCGGTTGCAGCGAATGCTGGCCGCTCGGGTCGAACTTCGCGACGCGGGGTCGGCCGCAGCAAGCATCGAGACTTACCTGCCAGCCGGATTTGAAATCGGCGAAGTTGTAGCTTGGATCTTCAATAACGAGATGGGTGGACACAGGATCAAGTGACATGACCACGTCGACGACGGGGATGCCGGCGTACAAACTGCTCGAGATTGCGGCGGCCGGCACCTTCGGAACGGTGTGCATCGTGCGCAACCTCGACCGAGGAACGCTTCTCGCCCTCAAAGTACTGAAAGAAGCTCACCTCAACCGACCGCGCATCATTGCCCGGACCCGGGACGAGGCGGCGATGCTCTCGCAGCTTCGCCATCCCAACATCGTCGAAGTCTTCCGCCTCGAAAACCTCGAAGGTCGCCCGGTGGTGGCGATGGAATGGGTCCGGGGCCTGGCGCTCGAAGCGGTGCTCGCCCAAAAGCCCCAAGGGGTGCCTCCGCTGGTGGCGGTGCAAATCGTACGGCGCTGCACGCTTGCGCTCGGGGCGGCCTACCACGCAAGCCCGCCCCAAGGCGGTCCTCCGATGCGCATTATCCATCGCGACATCAAGCCCTCCAACGTGCTGATGAGCGTGGATGGTGAAGTCAAGATGGTGGACTTCGGCATCGCTCACGGCCAATTCGAAGGAAAAGAGGCCAAGACGCTCTCGATGGTGCTCGGCGCCCGCGGGTACCTCGCTCCTGAACGCCTGGACGGCTACGCCGACAAGCCTAGCTGCGACGTCTACTCTCTCGGCGTCATGTTGTACGAGCTGCTGACCGGGGCCCACGTCATGCTTTCGGTACACCGGGACTACCACGCCGAGGCCTTGCAGAACTACCTCGATAAGCTCGATCCGCCGCGACTTCCGGAAGGGGGGGTCACCCGTCTACGGTCCCTCGTGGGGTCCATGGTGGCCTACGACGAAGCCCTGCGTCCCAGTCACGAGGAACTCGCGCACCAACTCTCGAGCTTCCTCAACGACTTCGGGGGACCCCCGAACATGACGCTGTGGGCCCGCAGCGAGGTTTTGCCCATGTTTCGGAAGCGCCGTCGGCCACGTCCCATCGACCACCCTGCGTATCCACAGCTCGCCTTCCTCGAGCGCACGGCCCGAATGGTCAAGTTTCCGGCGCCTCCTGACGTCGATCAGGAGATCCGCATCTTCCTGCGTCAGCCTGACTGGACGCGGCATCTCGAGGAGCTCGATCTCATTCTCACGAAGAACCCCCACTGGTCCGAAGCGCCGTTCCTTGAGAAGCTCCCCACGGGCAAGAGCAATTGGTGGAAGTTCTGGGGCGCCGCAGAGGTCGATGAAAGCGAAATCGTCGCCATCCTACGCATCCTGACGGCCCGGCCGACCGAAGCGGTCATCGAACGCGCCGAGCTGTTCAAGAACCACAGCGACCCACGCATTTCCGCCGCAGCCCAGGACATGCTCTTCGGACTTGCCTCGCTCTGACGCCCAGCGGCCTGGATAGGGGTCGTGCCATGGAAGTCCGAGCGCTACGCGATGCCCGACGCATCGTCGTCAAGGTAGGAACGAGCGTCGTGACACGCCCCGACGGGCGACTCGCCGTGGGTCGGATGGGGGCGGTCGCCGAAGCGGTCGCCGCCCTGCATCAACAGGGGCGTCAGGTGTTGCTCGTCTCGTCGGGGGCGATTGGCCTTGGCGTCGAACAACTTGGGTTTGAGCGGCGGCCTCGGTCGCTGGTGGATCAGCAGGCTTGCGCCGCCGCGGGGCAAGGAACCTTGGTCACCACGTACGACCATTTGTTTTCCAGACTCGGACTCACCCTCGCCCAAGTGCTATTGACCGAAGACGATTTTCATCGTCGGGCTCGCTACATCTCGCTGGGCCAGACACTCGAACGGCTGCTCGGGCTCGGAGCGATTCCCCTCATCAATGAAAACGACGTCGTGGCTGCGGAGCACTTGTCGGTGTTCGGCGACAACGACCGCCTCGCCGCGTTGGTCTCGATCCACCTCGCATGCGATGCCCTGGTGCTGCTAAGCGATGTCGACTCGGTTCGGACCGCCCCTCCGGGCGACCCGGCCAGCGAGCGCATCGCGGTGATGACAGACGACCGAAAGGTCAGCCTCGGTCCTGCGTCAGCCGGAGGAACCGGGGGCATGCAAGCCAAGATCAGGGCCGCTCGATTGGCCGCTCGCGAAGGGGTGACGACGGTGGTGGCAAGTGGGTTCCTGCCCGATACGCTTTCGCGGGTGATGCGTGATGACGACGTGGGAACTCGGTTCCCGGCTGCTTCCCGGCGCCCGTCTCGCCAGCGCTGGCTCGCCCTCGCCACGGTTCCCGAGGGCACCCTTCACGTCAATGAAGGGGCGCGTCGCGCGCTGGTGGAGCGTCGAGCCAGTTTGTTGCAACCCGGCATCATCGCTGTCGAAGGGTCCTTCGGCCCCCACGCCGTGGTGCGCATCGTGCACGACGATACCGAGATTGCGCGGGGGCAGTGCACCCGAAACGCCGCCACCATC
The DNA here is from genome assembly GCA_039208735.1 of Myxococcota bacterium. GTDB lineage: Bacteria > Myxococcota_A > UBA796 > UBA796 > DRPG01. The sequence goes on from JBCCQY010000050.1 coordinate 47,623, forward strand.
ACGGCCGCCTTGGGGAGCACCGAGCGTGACCAGGTGGTCGTGCACCGGGATGCTCTCGCTATTCTCCAGGAGGTACCATGAGCTTGCGTGACTTGGCCACGAGGACCCGCGGGGCGGCTCGGCAGGCTGGCGCCCAAGCGGGTGCCGAACGCAGTGCAGCGCTTCACCGCATGGCCGAGGCCCTCGACGGCCATCGCGAGCGCATTCTCGACGCCAACCGGGCCGATGTTCGCGACGCCGAGGCAGCCGTCGCGGCCCAGGCGATGTCGCAGGCCCTGGCCGACCGGCTGAAGCTGTCGTCCAAACGGCTTGACCAGCTGATTGCAAGCCTTCATGGGTTGGCCAAAACACCGGATCCCCTGGGTCGGACGGTTCACCACATCGAACTCGCGCCAGGACTCGTTCGCCGCGAGGTCACGGCTCCGCTCGGCGTGTTGCTGATCATCTTCGAGTCTCGGCCCGATGCGCTCGTCCAGATCGCCGCTTTGGGCGTACGCTCCGGCAACGGCCTTCTTCTAAAGGGAGGCTCGGAAGCCGCCCGTTCGAACACGGTGCTGCACGAGGTGCTTCGCGAAGCCCTCGCCCCGCTCCCTCCAGATCTGTTGACGCTTGTCCACACCCGAGAAGACATCGCCGCCCTCTTGCAGCTCGATGACCTCGTGGACCTGGTGATTCCCCGAGGATCCGATGCGCTGGTGCGGCATGTCCAAGCCCACACGAAGATCCCTGTGCTCGGTCACGCCGACGGCATTTGCCACGTCTACGTCGATGCGCAGGCCGACCCGGCGAAGGCCCACGCCATCGTGCTGGACAGCAAGACGAACTACCCCGCGGCCTGCAACGCGATGGAGACGTTGCTCGTCCATCGGGCGCATGTCGGTGGTCTTGCCGACGAACTCATCCAAGCCTTGCAAACCGCCGATGTCTTGGTTCATCGTGCTCCTGAAGCTCCGTTTCCGGACCTTCCCGAAGCCTCATCGCTGGCCCATGAGTACGGGGACCGGGCATGCACGATCGCCATCGTGGATGATGTGGCCGCGGCCATGGCCCACATCCACCGCTACGGTTCGGGCCACACCGACACCGTCGTGACCGAAGATCCGCAGGTGGCCGCAACGTGGCAAGCCGGGCTCGACAGCGCGTGCGTCTTCGTCAACGCCAGCACCCGATTCGCCGACGGATTCCGCTTTGGTCTGGGGGCCGAAGTCGGCATCAGCACGGGCCGCATCCATGCCCGAGGTCCCGTGGGGGTGGAAGGGCTGTTGACGACGCGGCATCTCGTGACCGGACATGGCGACACGGTGGCCGCCTTCTCGACCGGCGAACGCACCTTCACGCACCTGAAGATTGGCGGTTAGGGAGCAAGACCCACCGCAGCGAGGCCGACGTGAAACTCCAAGGACGAATCCTGCATCTGATGGATGATGCCGACACCGTCCGGGATCAGCTCGCGGGCACCGATCTCCCGCTTCATCCCGAAGGCGCCTACACCTACGGCGTCAACACCGATCTCATCATCTCTGGACGAGCTTGCACCCTCGGCTACACCGAAGAGGTCCTCGGTCCGTACTTTCTTGAGAACTTCCTTGATGTTGTCACCAAGGACGGCGTCAAACAGGGCGGGTTCCAGGTGCTCGTCGCAGGCGATGCCTACGGAAGCGGGTCGAGCCGAGAGGTTGCAGTCGTCGCGCATCGGGGCGCAGGCATTGAGCTTGTCGTGGCCGACAGCTTCCAGCGCATCTTCCAGGAAAACATGGTTTATTCGGGGATGCCGTTCACCACGGATCGCACCGTCCTGGACCGACTCTCGGCTGGTGAGAGCATCGATGTGACCGAGTTCTTCTCGGTGTTGCCGCCGTTCTTCAAGTCGGTCGCAGAAGCCGGTGGTCTGATGCCCTACGGCACCCAACTCCTCGCGGGCGACATCAAGCCCACCTGGTCGACCGACGCACCGGCGCGTCCGCTCAACATCGCCGAGAAACTCATCGCCGCCCGCACCTGGACCGGCGCCACCTCCCCCGAGGGTGTGGCCAGTGTGTCACCCGGCGACCAGGTCTTGTGTCGCGCCTCGTTCCGCGGCATGCATGAGTACACCGCAGGCATGGTCATGGCGTTGTACCGCGACGAATGGGGCGATGCGCCCATGGATCGCCCGGAACAGGTCGCCGCCTTCGAAGACCACTTCGTGCTCATTAGCCACGAAGCCGTGCCGGATTTCGCGAAGCAAGCGCGACTTGCGCCAGCCATGCGATTGACCGAAGAGATGGTCGAAGCCTGTGAACGTAACGGCATCCGCCTGCACGGTCCGGGCCGTTCCCATCCGCCTGGGGTCTGCCATCGCGTGGTGGTCGAAGACTACGCGGCTCCAGGCGATATCGTCGTGCTCACCGATAGCCACACGCCCACCGCTGGCGTCCTCAATGCGTTTGCCTTCGGGGTCGGTTCCACCGCCATGGCCTTCGCGCTGCGCACCGGGCTCATCCCCGTGACCGTGCCCAAGGTCGTCCGCGTGGAGCTGACGGGGTCGGCCGAAGGAGTGCTGTCGCCCAAAGACGTCATCCTCCACCTTATTGGAGACCCCTTCTTCCGCGAGGAGCACTGGCGCGAGTCTCCCACCGACACGTGCATCGTCGAGTTCGGAGGGCCTGCGCTCGCGCAGTGGTCGGTCGACGAGCTGTCGGTCCTTACGAACATGACCGTCGAGGGTGGCCTGATGACGGGCATCGTGGAGCCGTGCGAACCCATTGTGCAGTTCCTCAAGGATCGTCGGGGCATCGACGTCTCCGACCAGCTTGTCGGAGCCGACGACGGAGCGAACTACGTCCGCACCATCACCCTTGACCTGTCCAGTGTGCCGTTGACCGTGGCCACCCCTGGAGACTCCCGCAACCGAGCATCCCTCGATGCCCACGATGGCGTTTCCGTAGAAAACGTGGTCATTGCAAGTTGTACCGGGGGGTCCCTTGCGGACCTCAAGGCGGCGGCCAGTGTGCTTCAGGGCCGATCCCTCGCTCAAGGCGTCCGCCTCACGGTGACCCCATCCTCGACGCAGGTGGCCGAAGACGCTGAAGCCGAAGGTCTTCTCGAACTCTTCCGGACCTTGGGAGCGGTGGTCACTCCGCCTGGTTGTGGCTCGTGCATCGGCAATGGGCCCGGCATTCCGTTGCCCGGCGAGACGACCGCAAGCACCACGAACCGCAACTTCGCGCGGCGCATGGGTGCGCCGGGCCCGGTCTACCTCGTTTCCCCCGCCGTGGCGGCCGCGAGCGCGGTCACCGGCAAGCTCACGGATCCCCGGACCCTGGACTGACCTTGCGAATCGCAACGTTCAACGTCAACAGCCTTCGGGCTCGCCTCGACCATGTGAAGCGCTACGCCGAGGAAGCCGCCCCGGATGTGCTGTGCCTACAGGAACTCAAGCTCGATGAGGGTCAGATCCCCTACGACGAGCTGAAGGCCATGGGCTACCCACACATCATTGCCCGGGGTCAACCGAGCTACAACGGCGTCGCGATGCTCTCGAAGCATCCGATCGAAGACCCACAAACCCAGTTCCATGGCTTCGACGACCCTGCTGCACGGGTGGTCGCAGGGACGGTGCAGGGCATTCGAATCTATGGGTTGTACGTTCCAAATGGCCAGGCCGTAGGCAGTGAGAAGTTCCACTACAAACTCGGATGGCTTGAACAGCTGCGAATTGAGGTCCACAACCACGCCGACGACATCTCGCTCGTCGTGTGCGGCGACATGAACATCGCCCCCACCGACCTCGATGTGTGGGACCCGTTCAAGCTCGACGGAAGCCTCCAAACCACCGCCGACGAGCGCCAAGCCCTGGACCGCGTGCTCGCATGGGGCCTCAAAGACGCCTGGCGCCACCTCAACCCCTTCGAACAGCAATTCACCTGGTGGGACTACCAGAAGATGGGGTTCGTTCGAAACCATGGGTTGCGCATCGACCACATCTTCCTGTCCGATGATCTCCTTGGGCGATTGAAGAAGATGACCATCCATCGCGACGTTCGCGGCTGGGACACTCCTTCCGACCACGCCCCCGTTTCGGTCGACCTCTAGTGGTTCGCGTGACCGTGGCCGGCATTCCCGTGTGGGTGGATGCCGGGCGGTTGCTCGGCCCAGGGGAGTGGGAGGAGGACGCCTCCGGCGGGTGGAGCGCCCTGCTCGACCGCCGCCAGGCTGCAGATGTGCAGGCCCGCCTGCGAGGCTGGGGCATTGGGGGCACCCCGCTCGTCACCACGGTGGTGCCCCCCCTCAAACGGCCGCTCGTTCGCCAGGCCCGAGCCGACGAGGCCGTTCGCCGTCGCGCGCGCACCCCGGGCTTCTTGCGCAGGGGCACCCGCCTAGACCGTGAAGGGCAAGTCTCGCTCACGCCCGAAGCCCTTGCGATGACCATGGCCGAACGGGTGGCGGGCCTTTCCGTTGTGGATGCCACCGCGGGGGCTGGCGGCAACGCGATCGCCTTTGCGCGACATGACTGCCGCGTGGTGGCCATCGAACCCCAGGCCGAACGCCGACGCCTTCTCGAACACAATGCTCGCCTCTACGGCGTCCGAGACCGCATTCAGATCGTGGCCGGCCGTGCTCCCAACGATCTGCCTAAGCCCGCCGACCTGCTGTTTATCGACGTGCCCTGGGGCACGGAGTACGACCCCAACCGGGTGGTCCTCGATGACCTCCCCTTGCTCGCCGACATCCTGCAAGCCACGTCCCACTGGCCGAGGGTTTGGGCCAAGCTTCCCCCATCGTTCGACGTGACCACCCTGGCCGGGACCCCAGAGGCCTGGTTCGGCGTGGCCCCAGGCGACCGTCAGCGGGTCAAGTTCATCGTCATCGAGGTCGCTCGCGAGGTCAGTGGATGATCTCGCGCAGTGCGGTCGCCTTTTCCTGACGCGCGGGCGCTCCCTCAGGGTCGATTGCGGTCCAGGCTTCGAGCGCCTCGACCATGGCGCGAATGCGTTGTTCCACAAGGCCGTCGCCCACCGAACGACGCGCCATCGCCAACAGCGCCTGCGCCGGAAGCGCATCCAGCGTATCGAGCGACAGCCCGGTGGCGGATTGCAAAGCCTGGTCGACCGCGGCCCGCTCGGCTTCGTTGTCACGGTCCTGCCAACCTGCCAGCGCTTCGGCAAGCCGACGAATCATCCGGAGGATGTAGTCTTCCTGGTACATGCGAGCAGGTAACGCGTGAGCCTTCTATCGCCTTGTGGTAAGCCAGCTTCCGCGTACCGCATCGCGTAGCCCACTTCAGAAGGGAGGGCGTCAGAGGACGGCCACTTGCTCCGAGCCGCGCGCTGGGGATGGATGGGATCCCGGGTACCGCGATGACGCAGATGCGACTTCTTCTTTCGGACGGCGAATTGGATGCGATCGTGGCCTTCGTTCGCTCGAGGTTCGACGGCTAAGTCTGCATCCTGGTCGAAGAAAGAGATGGATGGGTTTGGGGCGACCCCACGCAAAACCGCCCTCCAGACTCATCTCATGAATTTGATTTTCATTTTCAAAAAAACGAGATTACGCTGGCCGCGGACCTCCGAGGAATTCGCGCATGGCTGTTTGGTGGAAGACGTGGCCCTTGTTGCTGCTGGTCGGCGCATGTGGTGGCTCATCGGGTGCCCCTCGCAACCTTGACTCGATCAAGTCGACCGAGTCACCACCCAAACGGTCTGAAGTTCGGCCCGCCGCGCATGGTCCAACCAACAAGATTCTGTTGTTCGGAGGGAACGACGGAGTGGTGGTCAACCAGATTCCTCGTGCCCGCTACCGGGAAGACACCTGGATTTTTGAGCCAGGCCAAGGATGGCGAGAAGTCGCGACGGACACGCACCCGTCTTCACGAGCGCGCTACGCGATGGCCGTCGACGAAGAAGGGGAGCGGGCCTTGCTCTTCGGCGGCCGGTGGCGCGCCGACGGCGAGCAGGGTGACTACACGCTCTACAACGACCTGTGGCAGTTCGACTTCACCAATGACGAGTGGTCGTTGCTTTGGGATGGCCGTGGTTCGGGCCCATCACCGAGGTACTACGGGCAAGGTGCCTACGACCAGGAATCGAACCGGTTCTACGTGTGGGGCGGCAACACGAACACCGATCCCCTGGCCTTCAACATCACCGGCCAACTGTGGGCGTGGGATGGGCAGACCTGGGAGCGTATTCAGACGTCCGGTCAAGCTCCCTCCACTCGGAGCTTCCTCGGAAGCCTGCACGACACGGTACGCAACAACTTGGTCATCTTCGGGGGTCAGCAAGGCGACTTCTACAACTTCGCCTACAACGATACCTACAGCCTTGACCTAGACACGGGCGCATGGACCCGGCTGCACGCGGGACGACGGAACTCCCCCACCACGCGGATGCACGCTCAGCTCGCTTACGACAGTCCAAACGACCGATACCTGCTCTTCGGGGGCCACACGGACTTCGGTGACCAAAACGACCTTTGGTCGATGGAACCCGAACAAACCACCTGGAGCGAGATTTACTTCGCCGACGTGTTGGTGGGCGGACTCGGCTGTCTCGGCAATCCAAGTGAAGTTCCCCAGAGCTTCGTCGACCAAGACCTCTCCGCGCCAGAGCGCCGTCACAACGCGATGAGCGCAATGATGCACGGCACGCTTTGGGTGTTTGGTGGTATCCACGCGGAGTGCAGCGATCACTTGGACGATACCTGGCGTTTCGACTTCGAGACCAATCAGTGGATCGAACTCATCGAAGCCACCACGGGCGAGTCTTGTGCGCGGCGTGACGACGACTGCGAGTGCCTCTGCCTGTAGTGGAGAGGGGTGCCGGGAGCACCCTTCCTTCCAGCTTTATTTGAAATTGAAATTCATTTTCAGCCTACAATCCAAGAGAAGAGAGGAAACGCATGCGAATTTGGCTTAGCCTCTTCGCCCTCGCCGCTTGCACCGGCGATGACAAAGACACCGACTCGACAATGGAAGCCGACGCGGACGCAGATGCCGACGCAGACGCGGATGCCGACGCAGACGCAGACGCCGATACCGACGCAGACACCGATGCCGACCCCGATCCCATCCCCGTTGGTTACGGGTTCGAGAGCCGCAACGGTGACGGTGTGGACAGCGTTGTGAATGACGGACAGCAGATGCGCCACGTGCTCATCTCGGACGTCAAGAGCTACCTGGGTGGTCTCACCGCCGACATCGACGGCGGCCTGGTACCGAAGCCCGGTCAGGTGCGGGACGAAGTCCTGTTCTTCATGGAGTTCGACTCCGCCACGGCCGGTGCGCTCAACCACCGCGTGACGACCGACCCGGCGACCCTGCAGGTCACTTACGATGACATTTCGACCAACAAGGACCTCTTTGGAAAGTTGGCCGGAAACGACGCCGTTACCGATCACAAAGATTGGTCCAAGGAATTCGTGGGCTGGCCGGGCTCCGGTTCGCCAGAAGCGCTGATTCGCAGCTGGATTGACACCATTGATGCCGCGGCACTCGCACGGGCCGGGAACAACATTCCCACCACGCCGGACGGCTCACAAATCGCGAAGGTATTCGTCGACGCCGAGGGCCGTGACTACCAGCAGCTCATCGACAAGCTGCTGCGCGTGGGCATCACGTTCAGCCAGGGCGCTGATGACTACCTCGACGACGACGTCGAAGGCAAGGGCCTCCTCACTGACCACACCAAGGTTGCCAAGGACAAGCCCTACACCGTCCTCGAGCATCAGTGGGATGAAGGGGTCGGCTACTTCGGCATCTCGCGGAACTTCGGCATGTGGACCGAAGAGCAGCGCCTGACCACGTACTTCGACACGAATGGCGACGGTGGCATCGACCTGCAGACCGAGAAGGTCTGGCACTCCGCCAATAATGCCGCAAAGCGTGACGCAGCCTCGGTGACCGGAACGACCTTCGGCGACGAAGCTTTCAATGCCATGCTCGCGGGCCGTCAGCTGCTCGCGACGACGACCGACGCGCTTACCCCCGAAGAGTTCGCCACGTTGCAGGGTCACCGGGACGACGCGATTCTGGCTTGGGAAAAGAGCCTCGCGGCGACCGTGATTCACTACATCAACGTCACGGTGGCGGACCAGGATGCGATCGGAACCGCCAACTACTCGTTCGAAGACCATGCCAAGCACTGGGGCGAAGCCAAGGGCTTTGCCTTCGGCTTCCAGTTCAATCCCCGTTCACCGATGACCGACGAGCAGTTTGCGGCCTTGCATGATGCGCTTGGTACCGCACCTGCCATCGATGATAATGGCCCAGTGTCATTGGCTGACTATCGAGCAGGTCTGCTTGCGGTCCGCGATGTCGTGGGTTCGGTCTACGGATTCGACGCCCAGGACGTGGCGGCCTGGTAGGCCCCCGACCGACACATCCTTCGAAGGGGAATTCGACATGATGGATTCAACAAGATGGTCATGGAGCGTCCTCGCTGGACTCGGCGTCTTCGCCGTCGCCCAGCCCTACCTCGGGTGTTTGCCCGAAGAGGAGCCGACCACGCGCTTCGTGGGGTCGGAGGATGTGTTGCGCGACGTTGGCACCGAAGTGGTGGTGCCAACTGTCGAGGCGTTCATCACCGAGATGACGGCTCTAAAAGGTGCATTGGAAGCCCAAGCGGGAAGTCCAGATGACCGAGTGGCCTCTCAAGAAGCCTATTTGCGGGCCATGACCGTCTGGCAGCAGCTCGAGGTCATGCAGCTAGGTCCTGCGGGGCCTTCGCTTGGTGCGGTGGGCGGTGCCGA
>JBCCQY010000051.1:0-55389 GCA_039208735.1 Myxococcota bacterium
ACGAGGAGCCCTATGCACCCCGGCCGGGTCAGGGCAAGGCCCACCGCACGCGGTCGGCGTCGTCCTCTCGGCCGAGCCGCATCCACTGCTGCAAAGATAGGTCGAAGGCTTCACGTGCCCGATCCTTCCAGCCCCGTCCCTTCGCCTCTCGACCCGCCAATTCGGCCGTCGACGCAATATCGGGAGATACATACTGGGTTTCGGCTAACGCCTTGTTGGCTTCGGCGAGGTGGTGGTCCCAGCTCTTGGTACGGCCGATCTTGGCGTCGACCACTACCTGAGCGAGCCGGACGGTCGCCCAAAGGGCTCGGTGGCCAAAGCCGCGGGCCCGGGCTGAGAGCTGATCGAGGCCCCCGGCGACGCCGACCGTGCCTCCACGTTCCACTTCGATGAGTGCGATGTGCACGTCCGAGGTGAGCGCAGCACTTTCGGTGCCGAGGGCATGCCAGATGCTGGCCGCCGTACGGTAGAAGTGCAGCGCTTCGTCCCACGACCGGTTGTGACGTGCGATGTCGCCGAACCGTTCGGTGGCCTGGGCGAGCCCCCAGCGATGGCCGGTCTGGCGGAAGGCATCACGGGCCCGCGCGGTGGCTCGGCGAGCCCGGTCTAGATCGCCTTGGAACAATGCGATTTCGCCAATGCCGATCCAGGCCTCACCGAGGTCGATGCGATTCCGTTGCCGCTCCGCAAGGCGTTGGGCCTCTCGAAACTCGGCTTCAGCCCCTGCGAAGGCCCCGAGCAATACGAGGGAGCGCCCGAGGTGGGCGTGAAGCGACGCGGCCATACCAGGCTCGGCAAGCAGGCGTAGACCGTCCCGGAACAGGGACACCGCATCCTGGAAGTGTCCGTTCGTCTCGGCAATTCGGCCCTGATGGAGGCGGACGAACGAACGGAGCCAGGCGGGCCAACTGTGGCGTTGGGCACCGGTTTCGAGGCGATGGCAGATGTGGGTCACCTGCTTGGGACGATCCTTGAAACGCTGGACGTCGGCGATCGCCACCAGTCCGGGGACCCAGCGCGGATCTCCCTCGTGAAGTTCAAGCCCGACCATCGCCTCCTCCCACAGGGAACGGAGGGCATCGGCGCGGTTGTAGTCGCCGGCTTGCAGCGCACCTCGAATGGCGCGAACCGTGGGCTCAAGGGCCGGCTCGAAGGTTCCGGACTGGACGAGATGACGGGCGAGGCGCTCGCCTCCAGACTTTCCAGATGCCTGCAGCATGGCGGCGCAGGCGCGGTGATGCGACTTGGCTCGACCAGCTTCACTCGCGGTTCGTCCAAGGCTTTCGCGTAGCATGCTATGAGCGAAGGACCAGGCGCCTCGACCTTCTTCAAGGGAGGCGAGGTGGCGCGAAAGCAGGGTGTCCACCAGGTCGGGACTCGGGGTGAGGCCTCGGGCTCGGCACGCGCCCAACCACTCGTCGGCGAGCACCCGTTGGCCGAGCACCGCGGCGATCTCGAGCGCATAGCGGTCCGTATCGGGACGTCCCTTGAGCACATCGTCGATCCGGCCGGCCCACACCGCGTACAAGTCGTCAGGAAGAGCGAGTTCGGCGGTGTCACGAAGCTGGAACCCGCGGCGGCCCGGGCGCAGGATACCGCGCTGCACCCAATCTCCGATGAGCTGGACGGCAAAGAGGGGATTGCCCGCGGTGCGCTCTTCGACCCGCCGGGCGAGCACGCCTTCAAGGCCGATCAGTTCCTGGATGAGCGCATGGTGTTCGCGGGGCGAGAGGCGCTCCACGCGGATTCGGCGTCCGTGTTGATCCACCAGCTCGTCCATCAGGCCGCGTTCGGTGGGGCGCTCCGCGAGCGCTTCCTCGCGCGTGCACATCACGACCAACACGGGCGCGGGCTCGAGGGCTTGCGCCGACAGCACCTGGTGGGCCATCGACAGCGCGTCGGCTCCCCACTGGACATCGTCGAGGAAGATGATGAGGGGCCGATGGCGGGCCTGGTTCAACACGAAGCGACGCACCAGGGTCGCGGGGGCTGTGGTGGCCCCTTTCGGATCGGACCGACCCGACAACAGGGTCACCATGTGTTCGATCTCTTGGGGATCGGGCTCGGGGCGGCCGCCGGCCCAGGCGCGTTGAACCCGGTCGGTGAGCTGCTTGGCGGACAGGCCGCCCGTGCGCAGGTAGCGCCCGATCATGTCGATAAGACCACTGCCCGTGCTGTCGACGCCATGGGAGGCGCGCATCACCAAGGCAGCGCCGACCTCGTTGGCCCGCTCACAGAGCCACTCCCCGATGCGGGTTTTGCCGGCTCCCGCGGGCCCGTGCAGCAAGACGAGGCGGGCCTTCCCGCTGGCTCGCACGGCCGAGAGTTCACGCCAGAGTGCGGTCCGCTCCTCCTCTCGACCGACCATGGGAATGCGTCGCAGTCCATACAGACCGAGCCCGGCCCCCAACAGCATCGTGGATCGCTCGGCATCGCGAGGGGGGCGCCACCGCGAGGGCATCGGAGGAACCCGGGTGTCGGAGGGGAGGTACGACACCAACGTTTCTTCGGCGAGGGAGGGGTCCGAACCGTCGAGTTCCGAAAGAGCGAGTGCGATGGTGGTTTCGGCTCGGGGCGCCACCGGCTTCTTCGACACCACCGAGATGCGGGTAGCGGCCGGCTTGGACTCCTTGCTGATGCGATGCAGCGCGTAGGCCGCATCGGCGGCGAGTTGAAAGCGGGCGTCGGGACGCGGTGCGGTCAGCGTGTTGAGCCAATCCTCGATGCCTTGAGGCACCGTCATCCGGGGCCGGAGTGGAGGCAGGATGCGATCTTTGAGGTTGCCCGACAGCTCGTCGGGAAACGCACGATGGCCGGTGATGAGCGTGTAGGCGCAGCAGCCGAGGCTGTATAGGTCGGTCCAAGGGCCATAATCCCACCAGCGTCCGAGCAGCTGTTCGGGCGGCATGTACGCCGGCGTGCCCCAACGGAAAGGGTCGCCCGTCGCCGCCATCGCATGAGCGATGCCGAAGTCGGTGAGCTTCACCCTTCCCGAGTCGCTTTCGTAAAGCACGTTGGAGAGCTTCAAGTCGCGGTGGATCACCGAGCGAGCGTGCGCGTGGGCGAGTGCGTCGAGCAGGCAGAGGAGCAGCCGGTTGATCTCCGGCCAATCGAGCGTGCCCATGTGGTCGGCCAACGTGGTGCCTTCGAGCAGCTCCATCGAGAGGAACGGGGTTCCTGCCACCAACCGGCCCTTGGAGGCTTTGGCGGCCTGGTCCGGCACCGAGCCGTAATCGAGCACCATCGCGATGTGAGGGTGCTCGAGCGGAGCCACCGCGCGCACTTCGTTGCGGAAGCTCTCGACGAACATGGTCTCCGACGCACCCTTGGCGGTCAGCAGTTTGACGGCAACGCGAACGCCCTCCGCTTGGTGACGGGCTCGCCACACCTCGCCCATGCCGCCCCGGCCAATGCGGGTTTCGAGGACGAAGGGGCCGAGCGCGATCTGTCGGATGCTGCCTCCGGGTTCGTCCCCCCGAGGGGTGACGACTCGGGAGTTTGTGTCAGGGCGCGGCAAATCGCAACTCTCGCGTCGGGGGAGAAGGCAGGCGGGCGTCCGACCCTCGATCCGACCTATCGGCCCGCGCGCGAGCGGGACAAGAGCCAGTACTGGGACCGCGTTATAGGCGTGGTCCTCACACAGGAGGTTGAATGTCCGGCCTGGCTTGGCTCGTCTCGCTCATGCTGGTGGGTTGCGGAAGCAACGAGCCCGCCCCCTCGGAACCGGCAGAAAACACCGAGAGTGCAGAGAAAATCGACGTTGATGTCGAGGTTCCTACGGTGACCTACAAGCTCGATCCCGAGGCCGGAGACAAGAGCGTCTCCGCAGAACTCGGCGGACCGGGCTTCACGGGCGAAGGCTGGACGACCAACCTTGAGATTTCCTCACTTGGGAACCTCGATGCTCCCCAGGGCGGTCAGGTCACGCGGGCGCTCCCCGACTGGCCGGTGACGCTCCGATTCACGGGGAAGGACTACAACACCTGGTACAACTACTACTGGCGCAGTCTCATGCTCATGACGCTGCTCCAGCTCGATCCGGTCACCCTCGAACCCGCCCCCTCGTTGGCCACGCACTGGCAGCGCAACGAGGACGACACGGTGTTCCGGTTCCGGATCAACCCCGCCGCGATGTGGAGCGACGGCAAGCCCGTCGTGGCCGAAGACTTCGTCCAGACCTACGACTTGCTCGTCGATGATGGCATTCTCGATCCATCGGCCAAGTTCACGTGGGGCAAGTTCGAGCGTCCCGTGGCCGTGTCGAAGTACATCCTCGAGGTGAAGGTCAACGACCCGAAGTGGTCGAACTTCCTGCTGATTGCGACGTCATTTTACCCGTTCCCTGCCCATGAAGTCGGGGAGCTGACGGGCTCTGAGTACCTCGACCAGTACCAGAACAAGTACACGGCGGTCACGGGCCCCTACAATGTCGACATGGACGATATCGTCCTCAACCAGACCCACGTGGTCAAGCGACGCACCGATTGGTGGGCCGAGGACAACCCGGCGTTCGATGGCCGGTTCAACATTGGCAGCGTCAAGAGCATCGTGGTCAAGGACCCGCAGCTCACCTTTGAGAAGGCCAAGAAGGGCGAACTCGACTACTTCATCGTCGGAAAGGCGCAGTGGTGGGCCGAGGAGATCCCCGAGCACCCCTGGGTGAAGCGTGGCCTGCTTTATCCGGCCAAGTTCTACACCAACTCGCCCGTGGGCACGAACGGCTACGCCCTCAACATGCGACGCGAGCCCCTCGATGATGTGCGCATCCGCAAGGCGTTGCAGTACGTGTACGACCGCGAAACGATGATCGAGAAGCTCTTCTTCAACGAGTACGAGCCCCTCACCAGCTACTGGCAGTACGGCCCCTACCAGAACGCCAACAACGAAGAGATCCCGTTTGATGATTTCAAGGCGGTTGAACTCCTCGAAGAAGCAGGCTGGACCGAAAAGAACGACGAAGGCTACCGTGTGAAGGACGGCAACGTCCTGCAGTTCGAGGTGGTGTACGGAAGCGCGCTGACCGAACGTCCGCTCACCCAATGGCAGGAGTCGGCGAAGAAGGCGGGCATCAAACTCGATCTCAAGCTGCTCACGCCGCCCAGCCTGTGGAAGACGCTGCGCGAAAAGCAGTACGACATCGCGAACATCCCGTGGGGCGCCATCATCTTCCCCAACCCCGATACGTCGTGGCTGGGTGCGTTGGCCGATCAGACCGACAACAACAACGTGACGTCGCTCAAAGATGATGAGGTCGACCGGCTCATCAACGCCTACAACGCAGAGCGCGACCAGAAGAAGCGCGAGGCCCTCATCCGTGAACTCGACGCGCTCATCTACGCGATGCATCCCTACGTGTTGTCTTGGTACAACCCGGCCCAGCGCGTGATGATGACGAACCGCTTTGGGTTTCCCGAGCCGTGGGGTAGCGCGCGCTTCTCCCGCAGCACGGGCGACGCCAACCTGACCCACTACTGGTGGATCGATCCCGCGAAGGACGAGGCCTTCCAGAAGGCCAAGGCCGACGACAGCATCCAGCTCGAGACGCCCGCCACCCACTGGCGCTTCTGGGCGGAGTGGTCGAAGGCCCAAAATGCGAAGTCCGCGGCGGAGGAGCCTGCCCCGGCCGAGCCTACTGAGGATGCGGCTGGAGAATGACCAGCTACTTCATTCGTCGCTTCCTGCTCTTGATTCCGACGTTCATCGGGATCACCTTTCTCGTGTTCGCGATCACGCGGTTCGTCCCTGGGGGCCCCATCGATCAGATGATGGCTGCTGCCCAGGGGGCGGCCTCTGAGGCGGGGGGCGGCGGTGGAGGAGCGACCACCTTTGATGTCCCGCAGTCCGTCATCGACGCCATGAACGAACGCTATGGCTTCGACAAGCCCTTTTACGTGGCGTACTTCCACTGGCTTGGCGACGTTTTGACGGGCAACTTGGGCACGTCCTACAAGTTCAACCTGCCCGTGCTTGGCCTCATCGTGTCGCGGTTCCCGGTCAGCCTCTATTTTGGCCTCATCGGGTTCTTCCTGGCCTATTCGGTCTGCATTCCGCTCGGCATCTACAAGGCCATCCTGCACTCGGGCCGGTTCGACATTGCGTCGTCGGCCTTAGTGTTCGTGGGCTACTCGATTCCCGGCTGGGCACTCGGCGGTGTGTTGCTCGTGTTGCTCGGCGGGGGGTCGTTTCTCGATCTGGTTCCTCTGGGAGGATTCCGATCTGAGAACTGGAATGAGCTGTCGTGGTTTGGCAAGATCGTCGACCAGCTTCACCACACGATTCTCCCCGTCATCTCCTATGCGGTCGCCCAGTTCGCGGTGCTCACGATGCTGATGAAGAACAGCCTCATGGAGAACCTCGGTCAGGACTACGTGCGCACGGCGTTCGCGAAGGGCCTGTCCGAACGGCGAGTCATCTGGGTGCACGTGTTGCGCAATTCACTCATTCCCATTTCGACGGGTCTGGGGCATGCGTTGTCGGTGGTGATGGCCGGTTCCTACCTGGTCGAGAAGGTCTTCAACATCGATGGTGTCGGCTACCTCGGCTTCATTTCGATTGTCGAGCGTGACTATGCCGTGGTGATGGGGATTCTCGTCATCAACGTCGTGCTGCTGCTGCTGGGCAACATCATCTCCGACGTGCTTTACGTGCTCGTCGACCCGCGGATCCGGTTCAACTGATGGCAACGACGCAAGAATCCGCGCCGGCCCCGAGCGCGACGAAGGTGACGCTCGATGAGCGTCCCGTAAGCCTGATGCAGAAGCGTTGGCGAAAGTTCAAGTCGCTCAAGCGCGGCTGGTACAGCTTCGTCATCCTCTGCTCCGCCCTGTTGTTGAGCTTCTTCAACCCGGTGCTCATCAACAACCGGGCCCTGGTGGTGTCGTACCAGGGCGAACTGCACTTCCCGGTGTTTGAAAACCCGATCGAAGCGGTCGATCTAGGGCAGCGTGCGGTGGGAGAGCCCGATTACCGCGAGCTGAAGGCCCAATACGCCGAGGCCAATGAAGGGGATTTCGTATGGATGCCGCTTTATCCCTACGGCCCCTACGAGCACCTACTGAAGGACGAGGCCTTGCCCGGTCCGCCGCCCCATGCGCCCACCCCTGAGCACTGGATGGGCACCGACGACCGAGCTCGCGACGTGTTCGCCAGGCTGATCTACGGGTTTCGGGTGTCGCTGTTGTTTGGCCTGTCGGTGGTGGCGGTGGCCTTCACCGTCGGCACCGCGGTGGGCGCCATGTTGGGGTACTTCGGAGGCACCTTCGACATCCTGGCGCAGCGCCTCATCGAGATTTGGATGGGCCTTCCCTTCCTCTACACCATCATCATCATCACAAGCCTGCTTCAACCCAACATCATCATGTTCGTGTTGTTGCTGGCGGCATTCCGATGGATGGGCCTGACGTATTACGTCCGAGGCGAGGTCTACCGAGAGAAGGCCAAGGACTACGTGGCTGCGGCGGTGGCTCAGGGCGAATCGCACCTCTCCATTTTGTTCCGCCACATCCTGCCCAACAGCCTCACCCCCATCATCACGTTCGCCCCGTTTCGGCTCGTAGCCTACATCTCGGTGCTCGTGAGCCTGGACTACCTGGGCTTTGGCCTGCCCGCGCCGACCCCAAGTTGGGGAGAGCTGGTGAAACAGGGGCTCAACAACATCCAGGAGTACCACCTGGTGTTCTTCCCGCTGGGAGCGATGTTCGTGACCCTTCTCATGGTCGTCTTCATTGGGGAGGCGATTCGTGAAGCGTTCGATCCCAAGGTCTTCTCGAGGTTGAGGTAGCCATGGATCCGTTGTTGTCCGTGCGCAACCTCAAGACCGCGTTCGAGGTTGGCGACCGCACGGCGTGGGCTGTTCGTGGCGTGGATTTCGAGGTGATGCCTGGAGAGTTCCTCGGCATCGTTGGCGAGTCGGGGTCGGGCAAGTCCGTCACCGCACTGTCGATCTTGCGTCTGATTCCCGAACCCCCAGGACGCATCGCTGAAGGCGAGGTCGAGTTCGACGGCACCGACCTGCTCACCCTGTCTTGGGAAGACATGCGCAAGGTGCGCGGCAATCGCATCGCGATGATCTTTCAAGAGCCCATGACCAGCCTCAATCCGGTGTTCACCATCGGCATGCAGGTCGCCGAAACGGTGGTCCAGCATGAGGGACTGTCCTGGGAGGACGCCGAAAAACGTGCGGTCGAGGTGCTTGAAGCGGTCGGCATTCCTGACCCGGCGCGGCGGCTCGGCGACTATCCGCATCAGTTCTCGGGTGGCATGCGCCAGCGTGTGATGATTGCGATGGCGCTGATCTGCAATCCCGACCTCTTGATCGCCGATGAACCCACCACGGCGCTCGATGTGACCATTCAGGCCCAGATCCTGGACCTGATGCGCGACCTGCAAGAAAAGCGCGGTGCAGCGGTCATCCTCATCACCCACGATCTCGCAGTGGTGGCCGAGACTTGCCAGCGCGTGATCGTGCTGTACGGCGGCCGCATCCAAGAGGTCGCCCCCGTCGAGGCGCTTTTCGATCTGCCGTTGCATCCCTACACCCAAGGATTGCTGGCGAGCATTCCCGACCGTGCGGTGAAGGGCAAGCCGATGCGCGCCATTCCGGGCAATGTGCCTACAATCTTCGATTTTCCCGAGGGGTGCCGGTTTTCGACCCGGTGTCCGGTGGCGGAGCCTCGCTGTCACACCATCGAGCCGAGCCTGGTGAAGATCGCGGAGGGCCACGAGGTGCGCTGCCATCTCGTCGACCCCGACAACCCCGTCCCCCCATGGCAACCCGAGAGTTCGGAGCACAACGATGCCGGGTGAACCGCTCATCGACATCCAGGGCTTGCGGGTCACGTTTCCGGTTTATGGAGGCGTGCTACGAACCCGCGTGGCGGGCGTGCGGGCCGTCGACGGAATCGACCTCGACATTCGCAAGGGCGAAGTGCTGGGCCTCGTGGGCGAGTCTGGCTCGGGCAAGACCACGGTAGGCCGCGCGATCATCAACCTGTTGCGCTTCACCACGGCCGGCGTCGAGCTCGAAGGCGACATTCGCTACGTGCCCGACAACACCAACCTAAATGGGCTGCGGCGAAGCACGATGCTGCCGTATCGGGCGAAGATCCAAATGATCTTTCAAGACCCGTTTTCGTCGTTGAATCCTCGGCTTTCGGTGTTGCAGATCATCGAGGGCCCGCTGCGGGTCCATACGCGCATGACGGCCGAGGAGCGCCGCGAGAAGGTGCTCGAATTGCTCGATCGGGTGGGCTTGCAGCCGGCCTACGCGGAGCGCTACCCCCACGAGTTCAGCGGTGGGCAACGTCAGCGCATTGGCATTGCCCGGGCGTTGGCCACGGGTCCCGAACTGGTCATCGCTGACGAGCCGGTCAGTGCGCTGGACGTGTCGGTGCAGGCCCAGGTCATCAACCTGATGCAGGAGCTGCAAGATCAGCTCGGTCTCACCTACCTCTTCATCGCCCATGATCTGTCGGTGGTGCAGCACATCAGCGACCGCATTGCGGTGATGTACCTGGGCAACATCGTCGAGATCGGACCGGCGGACGAGGTCTACCAGTCTCCTCGGCACCCTTACGCAAAGGCGCTGCTCTCGGCGGTGCCCAAGCCAGATCCGCGGCGACGCCACAAGCGCATCAAGCTCGAAGGCGACATCCCCACCCCGCTTGCGAAGCCATCGGGATGTGGGTTCCGGACCCGGTGTCCCATCGCGAAGCCCTCGTGCGCCGAAGCCGTGCCCGAGTTCGTCGAGGTGGGTCCGGGCCACAAGGTCGCATGCCCTTGGCACGAAGAGATGTAGTCTCGCGCTACGTTGACCGTACGTTGGGGTCCTGCAGGAGCACCGGCAGTGCCCACGCGGCAAGGCGACCTGCGGAGTCGTCGCGAAGGGCGATCCGTTCGAGTACGGGCACCACCCGCGCCGAAAGCGGGCTCTTGCGAAGGTGCAGGTTCACGAGCGACAGCACGATGCCATGGTGCATGTCGGCACACATCGGGTCATCGAGCCGGTCGATGAGCGAGTCGTCCCACCACGGGGTGCTGCCGAGGCCCTGCTCGAGCTTAGGCAAGAACCCGATTTGCTCGGCCGCCACCCCTCTTGCCGGCGGCACCGCACCGAGTGCGTGTTGCACGCAGCGATGGGCGATGGCGGCTTCGAGTTCGCCGCGACGCGCGAGATCCACCACCGCAGGCAGGGCCGCGGCCACCACGTTGGGGGGGCCGTGTCGGGCCCGATGGACGACGAAGTCACGGTCTTCGGGGGTCGCACGGGACACCAGTGCGGTGATGGCACGGGCAACCGGGTCCACCGAATCGGGGCCTGCCGCGAGCAACAGGGCTTCGATGAGCGCTCGGTCTGGCTTTGCGACCACTTGGGCGTAGCGAGCCACCGAACCGACCGCCTCGCCGGCCCGCAGACGGGCCAGTAGTTGTCGACGCACGGGTTCTCGCCAGCCGATGGTGCTGCAGAACCAACATCTACAGGTGCCGTGGGTGCGTTGCATTCGTCCGTCACGCTCGATGAAGGGGCCCAGCTGGTCGCCGTCCACGAGCACCTGTTCCAGACTCGGGAGCGGCCCCAAGAGCCGCCATCCTGCGGGCGCAAGCCACTGCTCCTGAATGGTCTGGGC
The DNA here is from genome assembly GCA_039208735.1 of Myxococcota bacterium. Classification (GTDB taxonomy): domain Bacteria; phylum Myxococcota_A; class UBA796; order UBA796; genus DRPG01. The sequence goes on from JBCCQY010000051.1 coordinate 10,626, forward strand.
CTCGCACGCAATCGCCGCCCGCAACCAATGCAGCGCAAGCGCTGGCCCGATGGACGTCGGGTCGTCGGGAATCACGAATCGGATCGCCCGTTCCGTGGGCATCGATCGGATCCAACGCCAGGGATCGACCGCCTCGTGTCCCGGACTCATCGCGAACCAGTCGATGCGCTCCCGCAACCCTGCTTCAATTTGGGCCTGCACCTGGGCGACGCTCTGGAGTTGGGGAGTCGGGTGGGGGGCCTTGATTACGAAGAGGACCACCTCGAATTCGGCCACGTTGCCTCCGCCGTTGACCCTGTTTCTGTATGCTGAACGTGGGACATTCAGGGTCCGCGGCCGAAAAACCAGCGATCGGGTGCCCGAAAGCGGACCTTTGGGGGTTGGAGCCCGAGGGTTGCAGGCTCGTGGGCGGTCGCCTTCCCGATTCATACGTCTGCGGGCATGCCTGAAGGACACACCATCCATCGACTCGCTCGCGACCACCAGCGCTGGTTCGCTGGCCAGTCCGTCACCGTGGCATCGCCCCAAGGACGCTTCGAGGCGGGAGCCCAAGCCCTGTCCGGCCGCACCCTGCGCGGCGTCGACGCCTACGGCAAGCACCTGTTCTACGACTTCGTTCGGGGGCCTATCCTTCACATCCATCTGGGGTTGTTCGGGAGGTTCCGCATGCGGAAGCGGCCCGCGCCGCAACGGGGCGCGCCAAGGATGGTTCTCGGCAACGACGAACGAGAGGTCCGCCTGTCGGGCCCTACGGCCTGTGAGGTTCTCACACGGGCTGACGCCAACGCCATCATGGCCCGACTTGGCCCTGATCCACTGCGTCCTCGCGCTTCGGGCAAGCGGTTTGTCGACACGGTTTGCCGTCGCAAGCGCCAAGCCGGAGCCTTGTTGCTCGATCAGTCCGTGGTGGCCGGCATCGGCAATGTCTACCGGTCTGAGTTGCTGTTTCGCATCGGGGTGCACCCCGCTACCCCGGGCCACGCGATTCCGCGCGCGTCGTGGGAGGCGTTGTGGCGCGACACCAAGGCCCTGTTGGCCATCGGGGTCACGCTGAACCGGATCGTGACCGTGGCCCCCGAAGAACGTGGCCACCGGGGCCCTCGTCAGCTGGTTCGAGGAGAGCGCGTGTATGTGTACCGACGTCGGACTTGCCTGCGCTGCGAGGGTCCCGTCGAGACCCTCACCATCGGCCAGCGCAAAGCCTACGCCTGCCCCGCCTGTCAGCCGAGGGTCCCATGAGCGTTCAGGTGGTCTGGCTCAAGCGCGACCTGCGTCTCACCGACCATCTTCCGCTCGTGGAGGCGGCGAAGCGGGGGCCGGTGGCGTTGCTGTATGTCTATGAGCCTGATTTGTGGGCCGAGCCTGAGTTTGACGGTTCGCACCTAGGGTTCATCGGAGAGTGCCTCGATGCGATGGACGAAGCGTTGGCGCCCTTGGGGACGCGCGTGGTGCGCTGCGTCGGACGTCTACGGGTCGTGCTCGACGAACTAAGAGCATTCTGGGCCGATCAGGGAGGCTTGGGCGGCCTGTTCAGCCATCAAGAGACTGGTGGATTGTGGACCTATGCGCGGGACCGTCGGGTGGGCCGGTGGTGTCGCAACCACGGCGTGCCCTGGTCCGAGTTCGTGCAAGACGGAGTTGAGCGCGGGCCTTCGCAGCGCGATGGGTGGGCGTCTCGGTGGAAGCGCTTCATGCAGCAGCCCCTGGCTCCCGAGGCCACGTGGCAGCCCGCGCCGCTGCCGCCTCGCGATGCCGTGACAGACACCTTTGAGGGGCTTTGCAAGTCCCTCGGCATGGTCCCGACCTCCATCGTTGAGCGCCAACCGGGCGGAGCCTCGGTTGCCGAAGCGTGGCTCGACAGCTTCCTCCGCAAGCGCGTCGTGGACTACGCCAAAGGCATGTCCTCGCCGGTCACTGCGTGGGAGGCGTGCTCGCGCCTGTCGCCCTACCTCGCGTGGGGCGCATTGAGTCAGAAGCAAGTGCTACACAGGCTCGAAGCCTTCAAGCGGGGGCGGCCGAAGTTCAGGGAGGGCTACGAGGCGTTCCAGAGCCGACTCGCTTGGCGAAGCCACTTTATCCAAAAGCTTGAAGACGAACCCGAGATGGAGGTGCGAAGCCTCGATCCGGCCGTCGACCGTGTTCGCCCGGACCGCGGCCTGGACTTGCCTGCGCTCGAGGCCTGGATGAAAGGCGAAACCGGCTATCCGCTCGTCGATGCGTGCATGCGTGCCCTCGCGCGAACAGGCTGGATCAACTTTCGGATGCGCGCGATGGTCGTGTCGTTTTCGAGCTATCACCTTTGGCAACCCTGGCCGACTCCGGCCAAACGACTCGCCCGCCACTTCCTGGATTTTGAACCGGGGATTCACTATCCCCAGTTCCAGATGCAATCCGGTACGACGGGCATCAACGCGCTACGCATCTATGACCCGGTGAAGCAGGTGCGTGACCAAGATCCCGATGGCCAGTTCATTCGGCAGTGGGTTCCCGAGTTAGCGCGCGTGCCCGTGCAACACCTCGCCGAACCCCATCGCATGTCGGGCATTGAGCAGGCCGAAGCAGGCTGCCGCATCGGCGTCGAGTACCCCGCTCCGATCGTCGAAAACGTGCCGTCCATCGTGAAGGCCCGTCGGATCATCGAGAGTGTGCGTCGTCGGCCCGAAAGCCGAGCCCGGTCCAGAGACGTTCACCGTCGCCACGGGTCTCGTCGAGGCCGTCGCCGTTGAGAGGAAGGAATGATGACCGAGTGGGAGCGCACCTTCGAAGTCTTGGTGCCCGTCGAGGCTTTGGAGCGTGCGGCAGACCGGTGGGCCGAAGGGCGGGCGCTGCTCCTCAATGCCAACAAGCCGGGCTATTCAGAGCGCTTCACCATCGATTCGGGCCAGTATGAACTGTTGGTCGACGCCATCTTGCGTTCGTCCGAGACGCTAGCCAACGACCGAGGCGAGGTCAGGCTCAAGGACATCGTGGCGACGGTGCAACTCGAGTTGCAAGACCATCCGAAGTTCCCGGGCGGACGACTGACGAACTACGTGCGCTACGTGAAGGTTGATCTTGAAGCCAGGGGCTACTTGCGTCGGGTAGACGGCTCGGGTCCACAGAGGTTGCGCCGAAGGCCGTAGTCACCCCTCAAATAGCTTCAGGATGCCGTGGTCGTCGATGTGGGGCAAGGTCGGGAAGCGCGTCTGGAGGGCGGGTGAGGCGTTGCCCATCACGAAGGGGTGGCCGACCGCTTCGAGCATCGGCAGGTCGCCGCTCGAGTCACCCACCGCCGCACAGTCGGTTGGGTCGAAGCCGAGCGACGCGCACACCCGCACGATGGCGGTGCCCTTGTCGACGCCTCGCTTGGTGAGGGTCACGAAGTGCAGCCCCGGCAATGCGTCGCTCGTAGCGCTTGCCGCATACAGCGCGGACGGCGTGGCGTCCTCCAGCTGGGCGACACGCTGTGGTGTGTCGACGATCCACTGGGCCTTCACGATGGGCGCGGAACCCGACGTCGCCAGAGCGTGGAGGTCGGCGGTGACGCCAGGAACGCCCAGCATTTGGACGTGTTGCGTGTGAGGCAGTGCGGGCCTTGGGGGCCGATGCGCTGGGCGATGACGGATGCGATGCCCCCCGACGGGCGGCCCGTGCAGACCGACAGCACCAGGCCGCTGTCGCGTGCCTTGTCGAGCGCAGACCAGACCTCCGGCGCGACTTCGCCCGTATGTCCGACGAGAGTTCCGTCGAGATCAAGGAAAGTAGCAGGGTAATGCATGGGTTCTCCTGATTCACTCGCAGGTCGGGCTTGTCGTGCATGAAAAGATGAATACATTCACTTTTAGAAAGTGAACGGATTCATTTATGAAGATTCCCACGTCTCCCAAGGGTCGCGCGACCCGGTCGCGTATCCTCAACGCCGCTTTGGCGTGCTTTGCCAGTGCGGGATTCGAACCCACGACGATCAAGGACATCGCCCAGGCGGCCGAGGTTTCGACGGGCCTGATCTACCGCTACTTTCCGAGCAAGGATGCATTACTCCTCGGCTTTTACGAGCAGATGTCCGAGGAACTTGCCCTACAGGCGGAGAGTTTGCCCCGAGGCCGGTTGGGCATTCGGTTCAAAGCCTTGGTGGAACATCGGCTCGAGCGGCTCGGTCCGTACCGCGACGCCATGCAGAAGCTGGTGGGTCTGGCGCTTGACCCGGCATCGTCTGTGGGGGTGTTGTCGCCGATGACCGCCCGCATCCGGGAGCGAAATGCGGCGACCCACCGCTCCATCGTCGAGGGAGCCATCGACGTTTCATCGTCGGCGGTTCCGGGTTTGCCAGCGCTGCTCTACGCCGTCGACCTGTTGCTCCTGCTCGCGTGGGTGCAGGACCCAACGCCCGACCAACGGGCCACCCACCGGCTCCTCGACTGGATCGCCTCCTCGGCCGGGTTCTTGCCCACCGCGATGTTGCTGCCCCCTGTGCAATCCGGCCTGCGCGAGCTGGGCCCGTTGATGGCTGAACTTCTTTCATTGCCCAAGGACGAATCATGAAGACCGTTTTCCAGGCCCTCGCGGCAGGTGCTGAGGCCTATGCAGACCTCGACGTGTTTCGAGCCGTGCGTGATGATCGCATCCCGGTCGATGCCTTTCCCTCGTTTTTCGTCGAACAGGCGATGGCCGCACGCTGGTTCCAAGACTTCATCTGGGCGGGCACAGCGATTGAGGCAGGTCCGTTGGCGGCGTTCGCAGCCGCGCATCGTCGTCGCGACTCGGGCCACTACCGCTGGTCCGAACGGGATCTGGCTCGCTTCGGCCTGCCTGCGCTCGACCTCGACGCCGCCTTTGCGCTCGACCGACTCGACACCCGCATCCAACTGGCCCGCATCCTGGCGCTCTTTCACGAGGCGACGACCGAGATGCGCTTGGTTGTGTTGCTCGCGCTTGAGCGGGCGGGCGACATCACGTTGTCGACGCTAAACGGCTACGTCCACCGCCACGGCCTTGCAGAACGCACGCACTACCTGGGAGATGCCCACGTTGCGGTCGAAGAAGACCAAGCCGCACGAATTGCCGAGGCGCTAGGGCCCGTCCTCGCGTCGTCGGACCCTCAGCTCCTCGAGACGGTGCGCATCACGTTCGACGCGTTGTCGAGGATGTTCGCCGATGGTGGCTCCCGGCACTGGAGCCGCTGGATGGAGGCGGCGTGACGCCGGACGTGGACACCGTCTTCGACGAAGTGCGTGAACTGGCCAAGATCGTGGGGGTGGCCGTCGACGAGGCTGTGCTGTCCCGCCTGGCTCCCCATGCCGCGACCTATGCGGAGTTCACCGTGAGCCCTCATGCAATCGAGCTGATCGTGTCCGACGAGCCTCGGAAGGTGTGCGAGACGGCGCGAGCCTTGGGCACGTCGAACCCTGCGCTTGCCGCCTTTGACGCTTGCATTGCTGCACTGTCGCCTCGCATGGTGGGCCTCAAGGTGCCGTTTCCCCGTCATGGCGAAGGTTCGCCGACGCTGTATGTCCGGCTGCTCATGCCGCTCGACGAAGGCTTGTCGTTTCTGCAGTCCCTCGTTCCCATCGACGACCTTCGGCTTCGACTCGCTCACAACGCAGTCCTCTATGGCTTGGCGTTCATGGGCGAGCCGCTCATCGTGAAGACCTACACGCTGTGTGATGATGGGTTTGAGAGCTTCCGACTGGATGCGCGCGGGCTTCGACCCGAACGCAAGGCCTATCGCGCGTCGGCCACCGTCGAGCCTGCCACCGGGGCGTGGGGCCAGGTGGTGGCCGCGTTGCGCAAACGCGGGCGGCTCCGGGCGGATCATGTCGCGACCCTCGAAGTGGGAGACTCCCTCGTCGAGCCCAAGCTCTACTTCGAACGGATCGGAGCCGTGCCCACCGACTGGTCTGCCCGATGAACACGTTGTGGGCCTATGTCGCGTGGATGCGGCCAGCGGGGCTTGCCGTCACGTTCGTCTGGGTGTTCACCGGCTGGGCGGCCTCCCCGCGTCATCCCACCACCTTCGAGGGTGTGCTGACCGATATGATGTGGCTCCTTGGCGTGAACGGGCTCCTCTTGTGGAGCGGCACCAATGCCATCAACGGCGCGGAAGACGACGATGATGGTCCGGTCAACCTGCTCACCACGCCTCCGCCGAAACCTCGGTACCTGGGCCCGGTTGGCTACGGACTACTCGGCTTGGCGAGCGTAGCCGCGCTCACGCGAGGCCCCACGGCGGCCGCACTCGTCGCAGTCGCCGCCGGGTTGGGCTGCGTTTACTCGGTTCGCGGGATGCCGTGGCCGCGGGGCAAAGACATCGTCGGGGTCGACATCGCCATCAACGCGCTCGGATGCGGTCTGGGATCGGTGCTGCTTGGCTGGGCGAGTACGGGAATGCCGTTGAATGGCGAGGTGGTGTGGGTGGGGCTCGCGTTCTCGGTGGCCGTGTTTGGTGGGTTCCCCACCTCGCAGATTTTCCAGCTTGGAGATGGCCATCGGAATTGGACGGCCGCGGTGGGTCCACGACGGGTCCTACAGTTGGGAACTCTGCTGTTTCTGCTCCACATTGCCATGTTGGCGCCACGGGGACCGTGGTCGGGTGGGCCGAGCCTTGGGATGGCGGTGTGGGTCGGGACGACGCTGATGGCAGCCGTGCACTCGCTGTGGTGGTCGCAGACCCCCCACACCGACGCCTACCGCCGCATGCAGCGGCAGCTTGGTTTGCTCATTGTCGGGCAGCTGGCGTGGTCGCTCGCCCAACTCTAGGCACGATCCAGGCGTTCGATCGCAACGTTGCCAGAGATTGCGTCAGGTCCACGTCAGGCCGAATCAAGCGCTGCCGAGGGTGGCCGTTGAGGCTTGCCCAAGCGTCGGCGAACACGGCAACGTCCCGACCTTCCGCGGCATGGCGCTTCGCCAGATGAAGGGCGTAGTCGCGAATCATGTCGGGCTGGGTGCGCATATGCTGATGCTGCAGGGGGGTAAGTTCGGCCGAGGGATAGGCGCGCCACACGCGGCCGGTATTGCGCTCGACCACGCGATAATCCACGAGGCCAGTCTTCTCGTTGAGCAGAACGCGCCAGCCGAATCGGTACCCCTCCTCCGTCCATGCAACATCGTTGCTGAGGAACCAGGCGCGTCCAGGAAACAGTGCGATCGTCGCCATGCAAGCCAGCCAGATCGTCGCTCCCCGGCGTGAGATCGGGTCGGCGACGACGGTCGTAGCCTGGGGTAGGTCAAGCCAGGATCGGGGCCACGACGGAGAGAGCAGCACCGTTGCGGCGATGACCATCAACCAGGGGAAGATGCCGATAGGAAACAGCACGCCGACTGCGATGTGAAAGCCTAGAAGCAGCGCCAAGCCAACGTTTCGGGTGTGCGGTGCCCACAGCAGAAAGGGAATGGTCAGGTCGTACGCTGCGCCGGACCAGCTCATGAGCCAGGCCGTAGGGTCCCAAGCGATCCACGGCCCCACCATGGGCCAGCCGGCTCGGGCTTGGAGCCAGGTGAGAAGGGGCTCGGCGCGAAAGAGCCAGTCTGGATTCAGCTTCGCAAGTCCGGCCCACACATACACGGTGGCGATCTCGATGCGGAATGCGGTGATGACCCAGCGGGGCAAGGTGGGACCGCCGAACCGGGCGTGGGCGGCCGGTGTGACGAGTAGGGTGACGCCGAGCATCGTGAACAACACGTAGTGGTTGAGGTAGAGCGTCTTGTCGAGCAGTTCGACATACACAAAGCTGCCGAGCCACAGCCCCAACCAGACCCGAACGTGGCGGCCCCATGCAATGCCGAGCCCCGCCAACGCCTGGGCCCCAAACAGTGCGTAGAGCCCCCACGTCGGCGGCATCACCGCCCAAGACACCCAAGCAAAGTGGAACGAGGGGTCAACCAGCAAGGTCTCGACCCAACCCAGGGCGACGAAGCGAAGGGCTGCGAACGTCGCGAGGAGCCCAAAGCCAATGCGAAAGGCCGCGAGGCTCGCCGGATCCGTTGGGCGCTGGAGGTCGCGACGCAGACCGTCGATCAATCAATCACCGTCGTTGTCGTTGAACGTGATGGTGACAGAGAGGTTCTGGGCGAGGTCGACTTGAATCGCAACCTGCAGGGTGCGTAGGACTTCCTGGGCCCGAACCACGATTTCGGGTTGCACAACAAGCGTTTCAATGAGGGGTTCTGGAACTTCGCCCAGGCGTTCCTCAACGGTGGCGACGGTTTGGTCGAGATCGGCGACCAAGGCTTCGTCCGTGACGAGTGTGCGAACGGTGCTCCAAACCTCGCTAACGCCGGCCAACGCGTCTCGAGCGTCGGCGAGGGAACGCCCGCTAAAGCGGGACTCGAGAAGTGTAGGATCGACGGTCCCGCCGTTGTCGTCGCCGAGCGGTTTGCCGAGCTTGGTCGAGCGAATGTTCTCAACCGTGAAGGCCATCCGGTTGACCCACTCGTCGAGCACGTCCTGCTCGGTCTGGTAGGGCCGCTCCGAGGGGGTGGTCAGGCGGGGCGTCCACGGCTCACGCCAGAGTTCTGCAAGTTCGGCCGCGTTCGCCGCCACATCTCCGGTGGCCCCGGCCAAGGTCTGACACCGGCGATCGTCCGCCATGTAGGCGTCGAGGGTCTTGTCTCCTTGGCTCCAAAGCAGCGCTTCGACGACCGGCAACCCGCGAAGTGTGGCCCCGCGCGACTGGAACGAGTCGGCGTCAACGGGTTCGGTGCCCGCAACGAGGGCTTCGATGTCTTCGACATTGACCGGCCAGCGGTCGAGCTTGGGACCCAGGCGTTCAGGGAGTTCCTCGACGGGGCCGAACTTCACAAGTTCGGTTTCCTTCCATGGCTTACGAGCGTCCCACCATGCGGTGCGCACCGCCTGCAGGCCGTTCGCATCGACCGTGCCGCAAAGGTCGGTCGCGGCTTGGGCCAGGTTTGCCGTTTCGTTGGCGAACGCGTCGTACCGCGACTGGGTGAAGCGGGTCGCCAACGTGTTGAGGGCTGGCGCAAGATCGATCGACTCGGGGGTCATGCAACCGATCCACCAAACAAAGGCGATCACAAGTCCTCCACAAACGCGAGGAGTTCGGTGCGTTCGTCGGCCGTGAGCATCAAGAACGCGTCGCGAGCGGCTGCGGCTTCGCCCCCGTGCCACAGGATGGCTTCTTCGAGGCTTCGGGCTCGTCCGTCATGCAAGAAGCGCGTGTGGGCCCCTACGTCTTCAATGAAGCCAAGCCCCCACAGAGGCGGAGTCTGCCATTCGCTGCCCGACGCGCTGCCGAGTGGAGCGTTGTCGGCCAGTTCCGGTCCCATGTCGTGCAGCAAGAGGTCGGTGTAGGGCCAGATCACTTGGGATGCGAGGGCCGGGAGTGCGGCTTCATCCGCTGTTTCATGGCTCGGGACGTGGCAGCCGGTGCACCCTGCCGCGTCAAAGTGTGCTTGGCCGCGACGGATGGTCCGATCGTCCGCCGCGCGACGCACCGGGGGCGCCAGGGTGCGAGAGTAGGTGACCACCACATCGAAGATGCGCGCTTCGACCTCTTCGGGATCGACAGGCTCCGCCTCGGCGCACTCGGGTTGGGCTGCCGTGCAGTCGTCGGTGGACCGAAGCGGACTCGTGAGGCCCATGTCGCCTGCGAAGGCCCCCGCCGTCTGCTCGGCGACATCGGGCGCATCGCCCTTCCAGCCGAATCGGCCGATGCGCATTCCCGCGTTGGTGTCCAGCCACTGAATTCGGCCCGAAATCCCGTCACCGTCAGTATCTTCGGGATCGGCGAGGGCCATCAAGCGCTCCTCGGGAATCGCTTCGAGCAGGCCAAGGCCGATCACATGAGGAGCGACCCTGGGTGAAAGTACGGTTCCTTCCGTCAGGGGCCCGTACGCAAGCTCGGTCAGCACGTAGGTGGGGGCGGCCAATTCGTAGCGTGTGCCGTCGGCGTATTGGCCTTCGATGGGCGTGGTTTCGATGACCGGAATCGCCTCGGGAGGTAGGTCCGACGTGGCCTGATCTTGGATTTGGGCCCCGTAGACCTCGTCGGGCGGAGAGACCCGCAACAGGAGCCCCACAAAGGGACCCTGCCCGTCTTCGGGGGGCGCCCCTTTGCCGTCCCGGAAGTGGCACGCCGAACAGGACCGGGCATTGAAGAGCGGTCCCAGACCGTCCCGGGCGGTGGTGCTTGCGGGAGCTTCGACCCAGGCTTGGTTGAAGAACCCATTGCCCGAGAAGAAGTCCATCTCGGCCTCTGGCGACAGGTTGGCCGCGGGGGCTTTGAAGGCGTTGTTGCCGAGCAGCTGCACGTTGGTCGTCTGACCTCCCGGAAACCACTGGCGGGTGTCGAAGTCGTCCGCACAACCCGTCAGGGCCACGGCGGTGATTCCGATGAGGCGCAGGCTCGGCATAACCACTACTCCGGGATCTCGGGGGTGAGTTCGAGAAGGGCGAACGCGTCGGACAACAGGTCTTCGGTGGTCCGAAGGCTGGTGACTAGCGCGGCTACGCGGGCATTGCCTTCCGATCCCGGGGCAATTTCCTGGTCGTAGGGCGGCTGCAACGCATTGGCGAGATCGAGGCTCTCTTGGATCTGCGCGTCGAGTTCGCTGGCCAGATCGCTGTCCAACCGCTCGACCACGTCGCGCACGCCGGTGCCTGCGATGGCCTCGTAGGTGCCCGTCCACACGTTCAGAATGCCCTGGACATCCTGAATCATGTCGCGGTGGGTGTTGTCGGAGAAGCAGCTGTGCTCCTCTTCCTGGTCCCCTGCGTCAAGCGAGGCCTGCAGGCGTTCGCCGCCGGTCTCGAAGCCCGCAAGCACGATCATGCCAGTAAGGATGTCTTCGAACGAGCCCTCGGGATCTCCCTCAAAGCCCGTGCGGTAGGCCGCCTCGGGTGTCCAGGCGTCGTGGACCTGGGTGAGGTGCTGGATGATCAGGTCGCCGGTGACGGTGAGGTACAGGCCACGGCGGTCCTGGTTGGCCGCGGTGCCCGACCCGTCTGTGACGTAGTCCGTGGCGGGCCGTTCTCCAGGTCCGGTTTCGGAAAGGTCCTGTCCCCAGAGCAAGAACTCGACCGCGTGGTAGCCCGTCGCGATGTTCTTCTCACCGCCCGCCTCGTTGAGGCCCTCGAGGGTCGCCCCGTCGATGGTCTCGGTTCCGTTGACGATGCCGGCATCCGGATCGCCAACGACGTAGTCGATGTAGTTTTCGTCGAGCGGCCAGGCGTTCAACAGCCCTTCGGGCCCGTCGGTCGGGTTGTCGATGGGGCCGTCATAGAACCGGTACACCTCGGTCTGCAGGTAGGGCTCGCGACTATCGAGCCACGCCTGCTGGGCTGCGGTGAGGTTGGCCGCCGAAGGGTCGTCGACGAGGGCCTGAAGGGCAGCATCGAGCGTCTCCGCGGTCGAGATCGAGTCGGCGTACGACGCCTCGGCGATCTGGGCGTAGGTGGCGACCGCATCGCTCGTGTTGCCAGGAAACGTCCCTCCGCATGCGCCAAGCATGGCAAACGAAAGGGAAAGGGAAAGCCGCGAATTCATAGAGGAGCTCCTGCAGATGAAAATGACATTCATTTTCACGCTCACCATACGGGAGCGCGCAAGTCACTGCAACGCTGGTCAAACGAATGGGTCATCGGGGCTATGCTTGCCGAACGTGTTGGTCCGAGAGAATGCGGCCTGCCATCGCCATGCCGGAAAGCAAGGCCTCTTCGACCCCTCCGCCGACGAGCGCGTCACCGCATACGCCGATGCGGCCATCGTCCGAAAGCAGGCAGTCCACACCTACGGGCGTTGCTACCCGGGCGAACCGCCAACGATGCGCCGAGGTGTACACGACGTGCGAGGCTTGAACGCCAAACGTCTCGCTCAGAATCGACCCTAAGGCAGCCGCAACCTCTTCCTTCGACTGTTCAAGGTGGTTGGTGGTCCACTCGGGTGTGGCATGAACCGTCCACGCGGGAACGTCAGCGCGTCGACCGGGTTTCGTGTGTTCACGGGCCACGAAGGCCAAGGGGTGGTCGACGAGGGAGGCGGCCACGAAGTCGACAGGAGGCTCCTCGGAAAGCTGGGTGAGGAGCGCCCACACCGGGGTGGTCACCACGCCTTCAAGGCGAGCCACGAGGGCGGGGTCGGGTACCAACGGAATCGCCTGGGGGGTGGGCACGGCCACGACGACGACATCGAAGGGGCCGATCGATTCCGTCTCGGTTCGAATCGAACAGGTTTCGCCCTCGCGCCGCACTTCGGTCACCCGGGTGCCGAGCTGTACGGCGAGGTCGCGATGGAGGTGCTTGAGGAGGTGGCTCATGCCTGGTGTGCCCACGAACTGGGGCAAGGCGTTGGGATCGGCTTCGAATTGGCCGTCGGACCACGTCCCGAACGCGCCCGTCCATCGTTCGATGACGCCACGCTGGCGCCAAGAACGCGCATAGCGGCCCACGCGTTTGTCGCGGATCGTGAATGCGGGGGTGCCGTGATCGAAGGTGGGGCCGTCGGTTCGCCGGGTGGAGCAGCGACCGCCCGCGCCGCGTCCTTTGTCGAACACCGTGACCTCGAGCCCATGGTCGTACAGGGTTCGCGCACACATCGCCCCGGCGGGGCCAGCTCCCACGACCGCCACGCGCAGCGAACCGTAGGGCGAACGGGACGTATACGAGAGGTAAGCCGGCACATCGAGGCGCCTCGCGTGGTGGTCGAGGGGGCGAGGACGCACCTTGCCGAGGATGGGGATTTCCGGATTAAACGGGCGGTCGAAGAGGCCGAGTGCCCACATCAATCCCCCGACCGAGGAGGGGTCCCGTCCGTCGAGCGAATAACGATTGTTGAGGTCGAACAGGGTGCGTGCGGCGACCTCGGGGCTCTCCGTCCACAACGGAATCGCTTTTGCCCAGGTCATCCGCACATTGTTGTGCAACTCGCCGTGCCGCAGGTAGTGCAGCTGGGCAGCGTCCCAAAGGTCATCGCCGGATTGCCCCCGCTGCAGCGACTCGAGGTCCAACACCTCACGTGGGTCTCGGGCATGCGCCTGAAGCGTTTGGCGCGCCCATGCGGGCAGTGCATCGAGGGACTCATGGGCGGTGTGGTGGCGGCACCAGTGATGGGCGAGTTCCCGCCACACAATCAGCTCGTCAAGGTACTTGTCGGCGCCTGCTCCTCCACGGGCTGCGGACTCGCGGGCGAGTCGGGTGGGGGCCACCATGCCGAAGTGCAGGTACGCCGACATGCGCGACACACCGTCCTTCAGCGCGTTGTTGCGAAGCTTCGCGTAGGACCCGATGCGTTTGAGGAACCGGTTCCATCGGGCGTACCCCGCGACGGAACCGCCTTGGGTGTGGGGCACGGGCCCTACGCTGTGGTCGATGGCGCACGAGGCGACCAGGTCCACGCGGTTCGTCGTCGTCAGATCGATGGGCTCGAACGGCAGGTCCACGTCATCAGCCCCTCGCCGCGTAGCGGCGATGACGTCGGCTCCAACCTCTTCCCAAGGCAAACCGATACGGGCATCCAGTTCGTCTTCGATGGCGTCTCGAAACTTGAAGGCCCGCGAATGCCGGCCCTCCACGAGTCGCGCGGGAACCACGTTGGCGGTGTCGACCGCCCACACCGGCGTCTCGGTGGCCTGGGCGAGGCCATGCATCCAGCGCCGCAGCGGCTCAATGGGGAGGTCTTCGGTAAGGACTGCCACCGCCTGGTCCGCCAGCTCGGGCAGCCACCTCGGCCGATGCCCGGGCCGCTCGACGTGCAGGCGGTAGGCGATGCCTCGTTCGGCAAGCTGAGCTGCGACATCCCAGGCCCCTTCGAGGATGAAGTGGTGGATGCGTGCCGAAGCAAAACGGTAGCGCTCGGTGAGGCCCTGAACGACCAAGAACGGCACATCCAATGCCGCCGCGAGCTGCAAACCGGCGTCGAGGGCCGGATTTTCGAACCCTCGAAGCCCCACCCGCATCCAGTACAACACGAATGCCCCATCCCCGACGGGAGCCTGGTTTACGCGAGTCACCCGCTCCGACAGGTGCGGGGGCAAACGGCTCGGCACGGACACCTCCGTCCGCTGGGGTATCGATCGGGTCTAGGCCTGGGGGGCTTCCCCGACGTCATAGACGAAGATCGGGCGCTCTCCCTCTTCGTCGATGGTGGTCGGGGTCCAGCCCGCGAGGGCATGCTGGTACGACACGACCCGCGTTCCCGGTCGCAGCCGCTCTCGAAGACCGTGGGCAAACCCCTCGGTGCCCACCGAATACGCCGTGCCCCAAACATAGGCGGCGTCGAACGTGGAAAGCTCCGAGCGGTAAAGGTCGCCCCAACGAATGTGGATGGCATAACCCGAAAAGCGCGTGCGTAGCCAGCCCACAAACGCCATGAGGGGGGCGGCTTCAATACCCGTACAATCGGCATTTGTGGCTTGCGCGACGGACAGCAACACCCGGCCATCGCCCGAGCCCAGGTCGACGAACCGATCCTGCTCCGACAGGGCCAGATGGGAAATGATCCGGTCCAGATCTGCGGGCGGCGTAGGCTGCCACGGACCGTGCGTCCAGGACAGCAGCAGCATGGGTCCGGCCAGCACCATCACCGCGACCTGCCAGGCCAGGCTTGCGCCGCGGGGGAGGAACCACGCGGGGGTCAGTGCAATGAGCAGCAAGGTGACGGTGAGCAGTAGGTCGCGGCGACGGATGGCTGCGACGGCGTTCGAGTCAAGCATGAAGACTATGGAACATCGACGGGGAGTTCGTCGTCGTCGTGCGGCGCAGTTTGGCGGGGTTGCGGGCGGGACCGCATGGTGCGGGCTCGGCTGAAGGCCCGCCGAAACTCCTCTTGGGCGACCGTCGACACGAACTGTCCGCCGTCGAGGGCACCGGGGTGAATGAGGGTGTCAGGGTCGTGCTCGAGCAGGACGGGCGGCGTCGCGCTCGCGGGGCGCCCGGTGAACAGGTGCCCGGGCACGCGGTACACGAGTTCGGTGGCCGACAGCGGCAGCACGTCGATGAAGCCCGCCCCTACAGCGATCCGCGCTTGCCCTGCGACATACGCAGGGGCCCCGCCTCGGTTCTGGGTGCCTCCAATGGTGTACCAAGGTCCACTCGTGGAGCGGCCCACATACCGACGCACCCCCACGCGACGGGCACCAGCCCGCAGGATGACGGCGTCATGCTGTCCGCGGAGTCGACCCAGGGCGTCGGGAGCGACGCGGATCGCGGGGCCGGGCATCCGAGCGGCGTTCGGAGCATCGGGATCGAGCCGCGGGGGGCGGTTGCCGGTGGCGGGAAGTCGGCGTTCGACGGGCCGCCGGGTGTGAAGGACGAAACGAACCGTGAAGTGGAACCGCAGGAGCTGGCGTCGAATCGCCGCGGCCGCATCCGGCGTTGGATTGACGACGACGCAAGCTCCGGTGCGAGGGCATCCCATGATGTAGGCAAAGCTCGGCAACGCCGAGACCTGCAAGATGCGCCAGGTGTCGTAGCTCATCAGTTCCCCCGCAAACGTCCTCTTGAGGAGACCCATGGTTTGGCGTTGTTGTCAACCGCATGCCTGCGCACCGCCAAACCCAGGCCGTCCGTGGCGGAAACCCAGACATGCTGCGGATCGTCGAGGGTCCACAATCGAGGTGTGCCACCGTAAGGCAGGGATGCACGTGGGGGCGCAATGGGTCGCTGGGCAATCGGAATCGCGTGGTTTGGGATCGCCTGTGTCGTCAAGGACGGGGCGACAGAGGCCTTGGTCGAGCCTGACGAGGCGACCGCCGTCCGTGCACGAGGACCCGCCGAGGAACGAGGGCTGGACCGGGCCTCGGCGGTGCCGTTGCGAGGCGGGTACGAAAACGTCCCGAAGCAGTGGGACAAGGCCAAGATCTTCCTAGATGACAAGCCGGCCGCGGGCGCTCGGGCGTGTTTGTACGATGCCAACACGATCTTGGCCCAGTTCAGCCACGGTGAGGCCGAAACGATCTACACCGTGACGCTGCAGCATCCGCCGATGATGACCGCATCGTCGGAAGGGATGTCCGACGAGGCGAACTGGATGCGCATGGAGAGTCGTGACGACATGGCCCTCTACGAGGCCAAGTTTGGCAAGGATCGCGATGACTTCCGATCGAAGCGGGTGAAAATCGAAGCGCCCGCTGATCTTCGGCCCTGCCGCTAAAGCGCGAACGTCCGAATCACCTCGCGGCCGACCTCGACGTCGACCTCCACCGCATCAGCGGGTGGAGTGTAGGTGCGGCCGGTCGCGGCCTCGATGAGATGACCGCGTGCGTTGTACGCGGTCCACTCCCGGAGGGGCTCGCCCTCGTCCCACCCGGTGGCTGGTGCGGTGAGCACCGTCGAACCATCGATTTCGATGGGTACCACTGTGGCGTCAGTGAGGGGCAGGGCGCGAACACTCGAGATGTCGAGCGGGGTTCGTCCCCGGCTTCCCGTCAATTCAGCGCCGTAAAACGAGCTGTCGAGGGTGGTGAAGCGCCAGTCGCAGTGCCGGTGGGTTTCGTAAACGCCGATGTAGCTAGCCCCTGCCGCGGTGCAGGCTGCGTCAAGCGCGTCGAGATCGCCGTTCTGAGGGCTGAGATCGAAAGCGTCGCCATATTGGTGGCGGGACGAGGTCGCGGAGCCCGGGATGGTCGCGTTGTAGCCGGGGCTTCGGTAGCCGCTGGTCACGTCGATCGCACCGACCGCATCGCGGAGTTCTTGCAGCCGTTCCACCGCGTGGGGCTGGACCACAGCAAAGGCGCCGTTCGCGGGATCGGCGAGTTCAAAGAGCTGGAAGTTCGGCGCTACGGAAAGCGCGAGATCCACCGCCTCGAGATCGAGGTAGCGTAAGGGCGCTGAGTACTGGGCAGACCCTTGGTATGGCTCGGGGTAGTCGTAGTCGGGGTCACGGATGTCGGACGCGTTGGTGAGTTCGAAACACTGGTCGTTCGACTCATCTGGCCCGAGGTAGCAGGCTTGCCCCTGACGGTTGCATCCCATGCCCATGCTCGTCAGCAGCACGACGCTGCAGCCCCCTGCGATCTGTCTCCGACCCACCATCTCGCTCTCCGTGGCATGGCCCGGCCAACCTCGCCGGAGCCGCGTTCCACTATCGGATTGCCGGAAGGTCCGAGACGCCATCGGTTTGGTGAATGGCGGCGATAGGGGGAAGCGAATTCGCGAAGGACGTACGGCCAGATACAGATTGGCACCGCTTCATCGCTTCAGGAGGCCAAGATGGCGACCGACCCGTTCAACGCACGGACCCCTCTTTCCGTCGGTGGACGCACCTACACGATGGTGCGCCTCGGTGCGCTGGCGGATGCCGGCATCGGCGATCCGGCAAAGCTGCCCTACTCCATTCGCATCTTGCTCGAGTCGTGCTTGCGCTCGTGCGACGGGTTCATCGTCACCGAAGACCACGTCAAGGCATTGGCCAACTACGACGCGAAGAACACAGGCGAGCAGGAGATTCCGTTCAAGCCCGGTCGGGTGGTCCTCCAGGACTTCACCGGGGTGCCTGCGGTCGTCGATTTTGCAGCATTGCGCTCGCAAATGCAGCGTTGGCAGGGCGACGTCGACAAGGTCAATCCGCTCATCCGGGCCGACCTCGTCATCGACCACTCGGTCCAGATCGATGCCTACGGTGACGCCAACGCGATGGCGCAGAATGTGAAACGCGAATTTGAGCGCAATGAAGAGCGTTATCGCTTCCTGAAGTGGGGGCAGCAGGCGTTCGACAACTTCACCGTGGTGCCGCCGTCAACGGGCATCGTCCACCAGGTCAACCTCGAGTACCTTGCGGGCGCCGTGCTCGAACACACCGATGGCGATGAAACGGTGCTCCTGCCTGATTCGCTCGTGGGGACCGACTCGCACACCACCATGATCAACGGTCTGGGCGTCGTGGGCTGGGGGGTTGGCGGCATCGAGGCCGAGGCCTGCATGCTCGGCCAGCCCATCTACATGCTCATCCCCGAGGTCGTAGGCTTTGAACTCACCGGTCAGCTCACCGAGGGCACCACGGCGACCGACCTCGTCCTCACGGTCACCCAGATGCTTCGTCAGCATGGTGTCGTGGGCAAATTCGTGGAGTTTTACGGCGCGGGACTCGATCACCTCTCGCTTGCCGACCGGGCGACCATCGCAAACATGGCGCCCGAGTATGGCGCGACGATGGGCTTTTTCCCCATCGATGACCGCACGCTTGACTACCTCCGCATGTCGGGCCGCTCCGACAGCCAGGTGGCGCTCGTCGAGGCCTACTGCAAAGCCAACTACCTGTGGCGCAACCCGAGCGACCCCATCACCTACTCCTCGTCGCTCTCGCTCGATCTTGCGACGGTTCAGCCTTCGCTAGCCGGTCCCAAGCGCCCGCAGGACCGCATCCTGCTTTCGGACATGAAGGGTGGCTGGCACCTCACCATGAAGGACCTCGGCCGCGACGCGCCGAAGCCGGGCGTACCGACCTCGTACAAGGGCCACGACTTCGACCTCAAGGATGGGGCGGTGGTCATCGCGGCCATCACGAGCTGCACCAATACGAGCAACCCGGACGTCATGGTGGCGGCGGGGTTGGTGGCGAAGAAGGCCCGGGAGCGAGGGCTGACGGCGAAGCCGTGGGTCAAGACGAGCCTTGCCCCTGGGTCTCGCGTGGTGACCGACTACCTCGACCGCGGCGGTCTCACCGATGACCTCGAAGCCGTCGGCTTCTACACCGTGGGCTACGGTTGTACAACGTGCATCGGCAATTCCGGTCCCTTGTCGCCGCCGATCATCGAGAGCATCGAGAAGGGTGAGCTGCTCGTCACATCGGTGCTGTCCGGTAACCGGAACTTCGAGGGCCGCGTCAGCCCGCAAACCCGCGGCAACTACCTCGCGTCGCCTCCGCTCGTGGTTGCCTACGCGATCGCAGGCACGGTCGACATCGATCTCCAAAACGATCCGCTGGGTCACGACCCGCAGGGCAATCCGGTGTTCCTGCGAGACATCTGGCCTTCGAACGATGAAATTCAGCAGGTTGTCACCGGTGCGGTGACCCGCGAGCAGTTCCTCGAGCAGTACGCGAACGTGTTTGAAGGGCCGGACGACTGGAAGTCGCTCCACGCGCCGACGGGCCAGGTCTACTCGTTCGAGGCGGCGAGTA
This sequence comes from Myxococcota bacterium, assembly GCA_039208735.1. Taxonomy (GTDB): domain Bacteria; phylum Myxococcota_A; class UBA796; order UBA796; genus DRPG01. Next base: position 29,681 of record JBCCQY010000051.1, read on the forward strand.
CCTACATTCAGGAGCCGCCCTTTTTCGTCGACATGCCGAAGGAGCCGTCGCCCATCCCGTCCATCTCGGGCGCACGCTGCATCGCGAAGCTCGGCGTCTCGGTGACCACCGACCACATCTCGCCAGCGGGTGCGATTCCCAAGGACAGCCCCGCAGCACGCTTTTTGACCGCTCGTGGGGTGGAGCGTCGGCAGTTCAACAGCTTTGGGTCGCGCCGCGGCAACGACCAGATCATGACGCGCGGCACCTTCGGCAACATCCGCATTCGCAACCAGCTGGCCCCCGGCACGGAAGGCGGGTTCACGACCTACTTTGGGCCTTCTGAGACCCCGGCCGGGCCGTTCCCCTGGCTGCACTACGAAAGCGACGTCAACCCCTCCACAGGCGATGTGGTCAGCATCTACGACGCCTCCGTGAAGTACCAGCAGCACCAGATCCCGCTTGTGGTGCTCGCGGGGGGCGACTATGGCATGGGGTCGAGCCGGGACTGGGCCGCGAAGGGCACCTATTTGCTTGGGATTCGCGCCGTGATCGCCGAGTCCTACGAGCGCATCCACCGGTCCAACCTGATCGGCATGGGCGTGTTGCCCTTGCAGTTCAAGGCGGGTGAGAACGCGGATTCGTTAGGGCTGACCGGCAAGGAGACGTTCGACATCGCCATCACCGACGATGTGCAGCCGATGGCCGACATTCAGGTCACCGCGCGCACCGAGTCGGGGGCCACGATCGCATTTGTGGCGACGGCGCGCATCGATACCCCAGTTGAGGTCGACTACTACCGCAACGGCGGCATCCTCCACACCGTGTTGCGTCGGCTCGCGACCCCGTAGACACGGGGTTTTGAAGGTCCGGGGGGAGATCTGACCAAAAGCTCAAGTTTAGAGGGTGATACACTCATAGAGCGATGCGTTCTTCCTCCGATCTCTCAGCCCGAGGGCCCCGTCCCGCCAGTCGAGCGGCGCCCAGCATCGGTCGAGGCCGGTATGCGCTGGTGGCAAAGATTGCCGAAGGCGGCATGGCCGGGGTCTACCGCGCATGGGACGCCCAGCTCAAGGCTTGGCGTGCCATCAAGGTGCTCCTCCCCGAGTATGCAAACCGGCCGACCTTGCGGGGGCGGTTCGAGCGGGAAGCCGCGACGATGGCTCGATTGTCGTCGCCCCACATCATTCGGGTGTTTGATGTAGTGCAGGACGAAGCGCTCCCCTTCATGGTCATGGAACTCGCCGAGGGGGGCACCCTGGTCGGGTGGCTCGATGCTTACCGCCGCATGCCGGCCTCGTTGGCCTGCGATGTGTTGGAGCAGGTGGCGGCGGGCCTGGCCGTGGCCCATCGCCATGGCGTGGTGCATCGCGACGTGAAGCCCCACAACGTACTGATCACCCTGGATGGCCAGTGCAAACTGACGGATTTTGGGATTGCCCAAGTCCGGATGCACGAGCGGGCCGAAGAGATGACCCGCACGGGCTCGACGATGGGCACCGTGGGCTACATGGCGCCCGAGCAGCGTGCCGACGCCAAAACGGTCGATGCACGGGCAGACATCTACAGTCTTGGTGCGGTGTTGTTCAAGCTCATCACTGGCACCATCATGAGCGACCTCTTCCTCATGGAGCACCAACCGGAGTTGCTCGATGAGGTGCCGGACGTCTTGCACGAAGTGATCGTGCGGGCCTGCTACTACGACCGAGGACGCCGGTTTCCGACCGCCGAGGCGTTCAGCGACACCCTGCGGCAGGTGCGTGCGTTGCTGCCGACCGACCCGCGGGACACGCCACCGCTCATCATTCCGGTGGCCGATGCGCCGACGGAACCCGGAGAGCGGCCGTTCCCCGAGATTGCCGTGCTGCTCGATGCACAGGCGAAGACCCCGGTATCGATGGATTCTCTGGCGCCCACGCGGCCAGCATCGCCGGTGCGTTCGGTGACTCCATCGTCTTCGTCGAGTTCCTCTGGTGCGTCGTACCATATGCCGGTGACGCATCCTGCTGCCGATGCGCCCCTGTACGCCTCGTTTCCTCCCGAGACCGAGACCTCGGGGGTGCGCTCCGGTTTTGTCGCTCCGGCCGGCTACGAACTCGAGTCGTTGCCGCCGTCGCCATCGGGCTCGAGCGACGGGCCGGGGTTGGTTTCAGGTCAGCACCGGTTGTCGCTCGACGACGACGATGCGTTTGAGGCGACGCAAGCCGTGGTTCGCCGATGGGCGATGTTGTTCGGTGCGATCAGCTTGCTGGTGTTGTTTGTGGTGGTGGGCAGCACGCTGATGGTGCGCCTTGCCGTATACCAGGCCACCGCAGCGCGGACGGCGCTTTACGACGTGTTGCTTGAGGAACGAAGCATCTTGTCGGACCTTGAACGCGTGGGGCTCGAGTCCGCAGTCGTGGAAGAACTTCACGAGCACTACATGGCCTTCGAAGACGCCGAGCAGGAGCCTGAACGGCTGGTCCGAGCGGCGGCGTACGTTCAGGCGTTGCAGGCTCGGGCGCGGCCCGTGCTCCATGGCAGCACCCCGAACGGGTTGGTGCGGGCGAGAGCCTCGACCATCGAGGCGGCCTACCTTGCCGCCGCACGTGCCCATAGCGGGGCGGTGCAGGCCACACGCACGATGCCCGGCCGCGTGGCGCTTCGCTTAGGTCTTGTCGAGCGCCCCTGAGCGAAGGCTTTCGAGACGACGTCGCTCGGCCGCGACCGAAGCAGGCACTGCAGGGGCGGCCTGGGCCTCTTTTACGGCGAGGTAGAGGGCTCGATACAGCCAAGCTCCCGAACCATCGTGAACTTGCACGAAGAAAGGCACGATTTGCCCATCCTTCAGCTCGATCTCGAGGAGGGTCCGCCGCAGGCGTACGTTCGCGATGGCGGTGAGGGGGTGCGAGACCCGTTGCGAGCCGAAGAGGGTGACGCTGCCCCCTCGGATCACCATGCGGCGTGGCCATGTCAGGGCCGCCCCGATGCCGAACCCCACGCCGAACAGGTAGACCGCAGCCAGCACAATCGCGATGAACAGGCCGACATGAGGGACGCTGAAGGCCACGAAGACGAGCCAGAGCACCCCCGCCATCGACAGTGCGATCGAGGCCAGCACAGCGACGGCTCGACCGGGTTGGGTGGAGGCCTCGAAGCCATCGTGCGTCCAAGTGACGTTGAGGCTCTCCGGGGGATCTTCGAGTCCCGCAGGGCGCGCCATCAGCGGGCTTTCCAAATGGCGACTTGCGCGGTTTCCCCTTCGCGTTGGGCCGCGCGGAACATGCCCGCCGTGTTGAAGGGCATCGCGATGTTCCCATATCGGTCGACTGCGATGAGTCCCCCTTCACCCTCGAGATCGTCGTGGATCGTCGCCTGGCTTGCCGTCCTTAGGTCCTCGCCGAGCAGTTCCATGCGGGTGGCCACCCGCCGGGCCGCGCCGAGCACGGCAAGCGGCTCCCCATGGCCGGTGGCACTCGCGGCGCATCGCCCGTCCGCCCACGTCCCGGCGCCAACGAGCGGAGAATCTCCGATGCGGCCCGGCCACTTGTTCGTCATGCCCCCGGTCGAGGTGGCGGCGGCGAGATGCCCGTGCGCGTCGCACACCACGGCACCGACCGTTCCGTACACATCCTGCTCCCCTCCACCATGGTCGAGTTGAAACCGTCCCTTGGCTCGGGCTCGCGTCAGTTGTTCGACGCGTTCGGGCAAGATGAAGTCCGCGTTGTCGCAGCGGGCCAAGCCCTCGCGATCGGCGAAGGCCTCGGCGTTCGGGCCTGCGACATAGACGTGGGGGGACCGTTCCAGCACAGCCCGCGCCAGTCGAACCGGATTGCGCACCGTGCGTACGAGGCTCACCGCGCCGAAGCGAGCGTCGAGCCCATTCATCACAGAGGCTTCCAGTTCGACGGAGCCGTCCGCGGCCAGGACCGCACCATGACCCGCGTTAAACCTGGGGTCATCCTCAAGTGCGGCCACGGTGTCGACCGCCACGTCAAGGGCGGTCGTGCCTTGAGCGAGGGCCTCGGCTCCCTGGGTGATGATGCGATGAAGGGCGGCTTCACAGGCAGCACGCCGTTCTTCGGTCAGGGAGTCGCGGCGCACCAACCCGGCGCCGCCATGAATCGCAATGGCAAACGGCATTCTGTGACTCTACCGCTCGCTTCACCGATCCCAAAGCGCGGGTCTGGGGTCGTCGGGTTACCGACCGCCGATGCAGATCGTCCTGGGTGGTCCCCACTTGTCCGAGCCGCGGCGCCAAGCTGTTGTCGCGGCGATGCAGGCTCGCGTACCCGAAATTGAGGACGCCTGGGCCGATACCGTGCATCTCGTCGACGAGATCCGAAGCCTCGGGAGCGCCGAGCACACGGTCCTTGAAAGCCTGCTGACGTACGGTGGGCGGGTGAAGGTGGATCGCCGTGGCAACCATCGGCTTTTCGTGATCCCGCGCATCGGTACCATCTCACCGTGGTCGACCAAGGCCACCGACATTGCTCACGCTGCGGGCCTCGATGCGACGGTGCGACGCATCGAACGAGCCATCCGCTGGACATTTCAGCTCTCATCGGGCCGACTGCACCGCGAGTCCGTGGGTGACTTGATCCACGATCGGATGTTGCAGGATGTTCTCACCGATATTGGCGAGGCCAAGGCGCTGTTCGAGCAGCTGCCTCCTCGTCGGCTCGGTCGGATCGATCGACTGCAGCTGATCGAAGCCAACGAGTCGATGGGGCTTGCCTTGTCCGCTCCCGAAATCCGCTACCTTGCCGCGGCATTTCAGGGCATGAAGCGCGACCCCACCGACGCCGAACTCATGATGTTCGCCCAGGCAAACTCGGAGCATTGCCGCCACAAGACCTTCAACGCGAGTTGGGTCCTCGACGGGGAAATCGCCGAGCGTTCGCTATTCGAGATGATTCGCCACACGTACACCCAGTACGTGGCGGCGGGGGTCTTAGGCGAACGGGCTCCTGGCCGGGTGCTATCGGCGTACCGTGACAATGCGGCGGTGATCAGCGGCTATCGCGCGGCTCGGGTCGTGCCAGATCCCGACTCGGGGCACTACCGGGCGGAACCCGAGGGGCCCCAGCATCTCGTGGTGAAGGTGGAGACGCACAACCATCCGACCGCGATCAGCCCCGATCCCGGTGCGGCTACGGGCTCGGGCGGCGAGATCCGGGACGAAGGGGCGACCGGCCGAGGTGCGACGCCGAAGATGGGTCTGACGGGTTTTGCAACCTCGCACCTCCGCATTCCCGGCCTAGAAGAGCCCTGGGAAGCTGCCGACGTGGGACGGCCCGAGCGCATTGCATCGCCCCTCCAGATCATGACCGAGGGGCCCATCGGGGCTGCTTCGTTCAACAACGAGTTCGGGCGCCCCGCCTTGACGGGGTTCTTTCGAACCTTCGAGGCCACGCTCGAGACCGATGCGGCGGTTCCCCATCGGGGGTACCTCAAGCCCATCATGTTGGCGGGAGGGCTCGGCAACATCGCGCCCGAGCACGTCCACAAGCGGCGCCTGGAGGCGGGCGCGGTGGTCATCGTAATCGGTGGCCCGGCGATGAAAATCGGTCTCGGCGGCGGGTCGGCGAGTTCGCTTGCGCAGGGCGTGCAGAATGCGGATCTCGATTTTGCTTCGGTCCAGCGTGCGAATCCCGAGATGCAGCGGCGTGTGCAAGAGGTCATCGACCGGTGCCAGGCGTTGGGCGGCGACAATCCTATCCTTTCCATCCATGATGTTGGGGCAGGAGGGCTTTCCAACGCATTGCCAGAATTGCTTCATGATGGCGGCGTGGGCGGACACCTGAATCTACGGCAGATCCCGAACGCAGAACCGGGGCTTGCGCCGCACGAGATTTGGTGCAACGAGGCGCAGGAGCGCTACGTTCTCGCCATTCACCCCAAGGACCTCGACCGGTTCTTGGTGCTGTGTGCACGCGAACGCTGTCCCGTGGCCGTGTTGGGGCGGGCGACGGATGAACCCCACCTACGGGTGGAAGACCCGCTGCTTGGCGATCCGGTTGTCGACATGCCACTTTCGGTGCTCTTCGGGGATCCGCCCGCGCTGAAGAAGAAGGCCCAATCCTCGCCGTTAGGGGAAGCCCCATTCGACGCAGACGGCATCGACCTTGCCGAGGCCGCCTTGCGGGTGTTGCGATTCCCCGCCGTGGCCGACAAGACCTTTCTTGTGACGATTGGCGACCGGTCGATCGGAGGGTTGGTGGCTCGGGATCCGATGGTCGGGCCGTACCAAGTGCCGGTGGCCGATGTCGCGGTGACCGCGTCAGGCCACGCCACCACAACGGGCGAAGCCATGGCGATGGGGGAACGCCTACCGTTGTCCTTGTTGTCGGGCCCGGCTGCCGCCCGCATGGCGGTCGGTGAGGCGCTGACCAACTTGGCCGCGGCCCCGGTGACCCAGATCGAGCAAATCGCGTTGTCCGCGAACTGGATGGCTAGCGGCGGCGATCCTGGCGATGACGTGGTGTTGTTTGAGATGGTGCGCACGATCGGCCTCGAGCTGTGCCCTGCGCTGGGCATCAGCATTCCCGTGGGCAAGGACTCCATGTCGATGCGCACCCAGTGGCGCGACGCCGAGGGGGAGCCCCAACGAGTCAGTGCTCCCGTGTCGCTCGTCGTCTCGGCCTTCGCGCCCTGCGCCGACGTGACGCGGGTGCTCACGCCGCAGTTGTCCTCGGAGCCCGACACCGTTCTGTTGCTCGTCGATCTTGGCGATGGACGCAATCGGCTTGGCGGGTCGGTGCTCGCTCAGGTCTTCGGGGGTCTAGGAGCCGAACCGCCCGACCTTGACGAGCCCAACTTGCTCTCCGGTTTCTTCGCGGCGATTCAGGACTTGAACGAAGCGGGCCGGCTGCTCGCCTATCACGACCGGTCGGACGGTGGATTGCTCGCCTGCCTGGCCGAGATGGCGTTTGCTTCGCGTCTTGGCCTCGCGATTGACCTGGCGACGGCGGATCCCCTCGGAACGTTGTTTACCGAAGAACTCGGCGCCGTGGTCCAGGTTCGTGAGGACGACGTGGACGACGTCTTGCAGACGTTCGCGGGCCATGGGCTTGGCGACTTGGTCACGAGGATTGGTCGGGCCAACGAGGGCGACCGTTTTGTGGTCACTCATGGCGAGGAAGAGCCTGTCCTCGACCTGACGCGCGAGGAACTTCGAGCCGCATGGTCGACGGTCACGCACCAGCTTCAACGGCGCCGCGACGACGCCACCTGTGCCGACGAAGAGCACCGCATGCGCCTCGAAGAGGTTCCGCTCGTCGTGGAATGGCCCGAGGACGCGCCACGGCCCAGCGCATTGGTGGGCTTGGTGGCAGCAGCGGATGACCGACCCAAAGTGGGGATTTTGCGCGAGCAAGGGACCAACGGGCACCGCGAGATGGCGGTCGCGTTCTTGCGAGCCGGGTTTCATGCGGTCGACCTGCACATGTCCGACCTGATGAACGGCGATCGCACGCTCGACGACCTGCAGGGCCTTGCATGGTGTGGAGGGTTCTCGTTTGGCGACGTGCTGGGCGCGGGCGAAGGCTGGGCCAAGTCGATCTTGCATCAGCCACGCCTCAAAGAGGCCTTTGCGCGATTCTTTGCTCGCGACGATGCGTTTTCACTTGGGGTGTGCAACGGCTGCCAAGCCCTGTCGGCGCTCCATCCGATCCTCGAAGGGGCAGAGCAATGGCCTGCTTTCGTTACGAATCGGTCGGAACGGTTCGAAGCGAGGGTGTCGGTCCTGCGTATCGAAGATTCGCCGTCCATCCTCTTCAAGGGCCTCGTGGGGGCTCGTTTGCCTGTGCCCATTGCGCATGGGGAAGGTCGGGCGCGCTTCCGGGATGACGCGAGTGCCCACTCCATGCCGGGCGAGTTGGTGGTGGCTCGCTACGTCGACCACGAGGGCAACGTGGCGGTGCGGTATCCCCAAAACCCCAATGGCTCTGAGGCCGGCATGGCCGCGCTCACGACCCCCGATGGCCGCACCACCGTGCTCATGCCCCACCCCGAGCGGGCCATCCGTTGGCCCATGCTTTCGTGGTGCCCGCCAGATTGGAAAGCTGAGTCGCTCGATAGCCCCTGGCTGACCGTGTTTACCAACGCCTACGCTTGGGTGACAGGCTCACGACCGGCGCCGCCCGAAGTCGGCGGGGACGTTGACGAGGCTGGTGACGAGGAAGCCGGGTAGGGTCGCGACCACCACCCACACGAAAAAACCCAGGTAGCCCAGCTGCTCTTGGACGTAGCCGCTCCAAAACGAGGCCAGCGAGACCGCCAGCGCCATGAGGCCGGTCGCAAAGGCGTAGTGCGCTGTCTTGAAGGGACCATCGGCGAATTTGATCAGGTACATCATGTAGGCGGTGAACCCAAAGCCATAGCCGAAGGACTCGATGCCGATTCCCGTGCAAATGACGAGGTAGTCCTGAGGCTGGGCCCAGGCGAGGTAGACGTAGACGAGGTTGGGCACATTGATGGCCAAGGCCATGGGCCACAACCAGGCTTTCAGCCCGTCGCGGTAGATCGCGAGGCCCCCCAAGATGCCGCCGAGGGTGAGGGCGCCAAGGCCGACCGTGCCCTTCGCGATGGCCGCTTCCTGCGGGCTCAGGCCAAGCCCTCCGACCTCCAACGGGTCAAGCAGGAACGGGTAGAGCAGTTTGGCCATGTGATTTTCGGCAAAGCGGAAGAAGCCGATGAACAGTAAGGCGACGCCGATGTCGGACTTGGCGACGAAGGTCTTGACCGTCTCGCGGGCGATGGCGAAGGTGTCCTGCCCGGGCCTTGGGACGTCATCGGGCGCCGTGGGCAAGATGAAGTAATGCCAGAGCGCGGCGACCCCGAAGATGCCTGCACTGCTCGCCAGCACAGCGCTCCACGCCATTCCCGCCGATCCCCACGCTTCGGCGAGCGCCCCCGCCGCATAGATGAGCACCGACTCCCCAAAAAACGGAGCCAGGCGCCAAGCCGTGCTTCGGACCCCGACGAACGCGGATTGCTGGTCGTCGCGGAGGGCCACCATGTACAAGCCATCCGCCGCAATGTCGTGCGTCGCCGACAGAAATGCGAGCACGAAGAAACCGAGGAGAGAGGCCTCGAAGTACCAAGGGAGAGGCAGGGTTGCGGCGATGAACAACAAGACGGGGGCCATGGCGAGTTGCATCGCCACCGTCCACCGTCGCTTTGTCGACACCCCGTCGACGAAGGGGCTCCAGAACGCCTTGAACGCCCAGATGAGGCCAAGCCAGCTCGTCCAAAAGGCCATCGTCGCATTGGAGACGCCAAGCGTCTTGTAGAGCACCACCGACAGCTGATTGACGATGACGTAGGGCAGGCCCTGAATAAAGTACAGGGTTGAGACAAAGATGGCGGCGACAGACCAGCGGGTCTCGCCGGTCTGATTGGGGTTCGGATCTGGCGTGTCGGGTGTGTCCATGGCCCACTCTACGGCGGTTCGTGGCAGCTCGGTAAAAGCGATCGTCGCACGCGAGCCGTTCGCGTCCGATTGGCATAGGGGCCCCCCCGGGCCGGACGCGCCGGGGTGATCCACCCTTGCGGGACCCGAGAATCCGTCAGGGGGATGTTGATGAATCGCGGACTCCGAATCGCACTGGTGGTGCTGTTCGGCTACCTGTTCTTCCTCGCCATCGATGCGATCGGTACAGGGATGAAGACGAGCTTCAAGGAGCCCGTCAAGCTGTTCATCGAACAGAACGCCGACACGCTGACCGAGTTGGTGTCGTTCGTGCTCGGCATTTTGGGCACGGCCCTCATTCAGTCGTCGAGTTCGGTGACGTCGATGTGCGTGAAGTTCGTTGAGGAGGGGGTGTTGCCCTTGTTCCTCGCCGCGGGAATCGTCCACGGGGCCAACCTCGGTACCTCGGTGACGTCGAGCATCGTCGCGTTTGCGTCCGAAACGAAGCCGCTCACCGGCAATCCCATCCGGGACCTCCGCACGTTGCTGTTCGAACCCCGCGCCGAAGGGTTTGAACGGGCCGTGGGCACCGCCGTCGTCCATGACATGTTCAACATCATCATGGTGACGTCGATCCTGCTCCTCTTGGAGCTGCCGTTTGCCTTCATCCTGCGCACCTCCGAATGGGCCGCCACGCAGCTGGAGTCGATGACGACGTCGTACGCGGGGATCAAGGAAGTCCTCGTGTGGATCAAGCCATCGACCTACACGGGCCCCATCGTTGACGGCATGATCGACAGCGGCGTGCCGGGCTGGGCCGTGGCGCTGATTGGGGTGCCGCTTTTGTTCTTCGCGCTCAACCGGTTCACGCAAGGGATGAAAGGCATCCTTCTTGAAGGCGTGGATCTCACCGATGGGCGCCAGGTCGGGGAAGCGCTGCTCGGCAGGTCGGATCTGCGAACCTTCGCCACCGGCCTCGTCATTACGATTTTGGTGCAGAGCAGCTCAGCGACCACCTCGTTGGTGGTTCCGCTGGCCGCCCTCGGCTTGTTTGGGGTGCGTCGAATCTTCCCGTTCATCCTGGGCGCGAACATCGGCACCACCACCACGGCGGTGCTTACCGCGACGGGCGCCATCGGTTCGGCGGGCTTCCACGACAGCATGACCATCGCCATCAGCCACCTGTGGCTGAACACGTTGGCCGTCCTCTTGGCGGTGGCCATCCCGGGCCTTCAGAACCGCATCCTGGGGTCCGCACGATGGTTGGCCCACCACTCCGCCAAGAATCCCATCGTGCTCCTCGGCTACCTGCTCACGCTCATCGTGGTGGTGCCCTTGGTCGTGTTCGTGACGCCCACCCCGGTCGCGGCAGCATTCCTCGGGGGCTGCATGCTGCTGTTGTTGTTCGGTCCTCCGCGTGAACTGCGGGAAAATCCAGACGCGTTCTAGGCGAGCGGCAGCCGCATCTCGAGGCGGGCCCCCCCAAAGGGTGAGGGCTCGCCAGAAAGTTCGCCGCCGCGCGCGGTCAACAATTGCGACGCGATGGCGAGGCCAAGCCCACTTCCCGATCGGCCCTCGGCCGTATGCAGCCGAAGGTGGGGCTCTCCAATGCGGGCGTAGTCCCCTTGATCGGGCAGCCCCGGACCGTCATCGTCGACCCGTGTGACGACGTGTTGGCCCTCGCGGGTTTGGGAGACGCGCACGCATGCGCTCGCAAAGCGCAAGGCGTTGTCGGTCAGATTCACGAGGCAACGGCGCAGGAGCACCTTGCCAAAGCGTACGGGGGCCGGAACGTCGGTGGGGACGTCGAGTTGCAAACGTACCCCCTGCGGCACCGTCACATGGTCGCGCACCGCTGCCGCCACGCGAGCTGCGTCAATGACCCGCGTGGGGCCCACCCCCATCTCATCACTGGCCTCTTCGACGAGCGACGTGATGTAGTCGAGATTGCGGTGGAGCGTCTTCAGCAATCGGGTGACCGGAGGCTCATCCACGACATAGGCGAGCTGGTCGAGCCCAATGCCCAACGCGGTGAGCGGCGAGCGGAGGTCGTGCAAGGCCATCCGCGTGGAGGACGTGGTCGCTTCCTGGCTGCTTTGGAGCGTCTCGGAGAGTTTTGAGAGCTGCAGGGCCGAGGCCTGTGCGCGAGTGAGCTGCCGTCGCAGGTCCATCTCCTGGGCCACCCACGACACCGCATCGGTGAGAACGGCGAGATCGCGATTCGACCACTCCCGGGGTTGGGAATCGATGGCACACAATGCACCGAGCGCCAGCCCGTCGTTCGTACGAATCGGCACTCCGGCGTAGGCCGCAATCCTCAACTCGCGATGGGCAGGATGGTTGCGAAACCGCGGATGGCGAGAGGCGTCCACCACCACAAGCGGGGTCTCGTCATCGGCGACCACCTTGCAAAAGGACTGGTGGAGAGGCGTCTGCCGGACGGGGCCCCACAGGTCGTCGCCCCCCACTCGGGCGGCAAAGTACTGTCGCTCACGATCGATGAGGGTGACCAGCGTGATCGGAGCCCCCAACGCAGTGCGGACGAGCCGGGCGGCCCGCATCAGGGTGGCGTTGGGCTCGTTGTCGAGCAGTCCCGTTTCCCGGACGGCGTCGACCCTTTGGCGATCGCTACCCGATCTCGTCATCCGGCCTCCGACCACGGCGGTGCGAAGTATCCCGTCCGAGATCCTCTGCCTCGTTTTGGTCGTTTGGTCGGTTTAAGCTCTGTTACAGGTACCGCTACCAGAAGCTCGCGAAACCTTCGGGGCGGGGCACCAGATCGGCGAGACCAGCACGTTCTGCGTGAGCCATGGCTGCGAAGACACTCGCCTCATCCCAAGCGTCTCCCAGCAGTTGCAACCCGACCGGAGTGCCGTCTACGAGGCCGATCGGAACGGTGCCTGCGGGCAGTCCGGTGAGGTTTCCAAGGAAACTGAAGCGCGTCATCGCCGCCGTGGCCCCGGTGTCGAGGATGGGCTGACGATCCTCGTTGGGCGAGTAGCGCGCGGCAGGAGTGGCCGTGGTGGGCATGGCAATCAGATCGACCTGGGTGAGGAGATCGGCGGTGGCACGTCGTAGTGCAGCGCGGGCCCGAGCGGCGGTCATGAAGTCCTGCGCGGGCACGAGCTGCATCATCCGCAACAGAATCGCCAACTCGTCGCCGAATTGCCGGCCGTAGTCAGCGAAGTCTTCGCGGAGGTTGGCCGCGGTTTCTGTGGCGATGGTGAGGGCCCCTACTGCGTTGACGAGGCTTCCGAGCGCAAGGGACACGTCGACGAGGATGGCCCCTTCAGACTGCAGGGCAAGCAAGGCGTTCTCAACGCGCTGGACGACCGCAGCGTCGGCATCGCGGAACTCCTCACGGAGCACACCAATCCGGCATCCTTTGAGGCCTCGCCCGAGCGCGGTTCGCCAGGGTTCGGCATCGTGACCATCTGGGGCAAAGCGAGTGAGGGGATCGTCGGGATCGATGCCTGCGGTGACGGCCAGCTGTTCGACACAATCGGCCACCGTCTGCCCGATGGGCCCGATGTGAGCCACCGACGATGCGCCCCACTGATCGCCGGTCCGTCCAACACGGATGTACGTAGGCTTGATGCCGAACACCCCGTTGAGGCAAGCCGGGATGCGAACTGAGCCTCCACCGTCCGACCCGACGGCGGAAGGGCACAGGCCAAGCCCCGTTGCCACGCCCGAGCCCGTCGACGACCCTCCGGGGGCCCGTGTTTCATCGTAGGGGTTCCGCGGCCCCACTTGGTGCTGGAGGATGCCCGACGGGTTGAGACCCCATTCGGTACAGTGCGTCTTGCCCAAGACGATGGCCCCGGCTGCGGTGAGCTGTTGCACCACCCAGGCATCTTCCGCCTGAAGATCGGTGCGGTAGGCGGTTCCCCCCAACGTCGCGAGTCCTCGCATGTGGAACTCGTCCTTGACCGGGATGATGAGGCCATCGAGGGGCCCTCGCGGAGCCCCCGTCTGCCAACGCTCGGCGGAGGCCTTGGCCGCTTCGTGGGCGCGCGGCTCGTCGATCACGACAAAGGGGGAGCGGGGTCCGAGTTCGTGGTGGTGTGCGATAACCTTCCGCACGACATCGACCGGAGAACCCCCGTCCGCAAAGAAGGCGCGCCACTGGCTTCCCGCCGTTCGCCCGCGGGTCACCGGGGGAAGTCCCAATTCTTGGTCGATCCACTGGTGAGGGGGGCGTCCGCCCACAGGAACGGGGGCGGGATCGATGGGAGCCAGCTGATCGATGGGCAAGGCGGCCAGCTCATGCAGGTGGAAGTCACGCGACGCGAACGACCAGAACGCCCGCGCGAGGGTGGATTGAGCGAGGGCTTGGCGGAGCAGCCGGACGGGCCGCCCGACGAGGCGTGGCGTGGCCAAGGAGCCTCCTAAGTAAGCGAGGTTTAGGGTCGACGCAGCGACAGCGGTTTGCCTTCCAGATCCGAGAACTCCATGAGCGGAGCTTGTTCGAGGTGCGTGTAGTCTACGATGACGCAGGTGCGCTCTGCCCCATCCGCAAAGGCGATCGTCTGGACATCCGCGATCGGCACCCATCCGGGCCCTTTGAGATCCTCGGGAAGATCGATGGCTCCGCCGGCCACAGGCACGGTCGGGTCGGGCCGACCGGCCAACACCAACAGGTCACGGTGGGGAACGTAGTAGACGCGCTGGACAAAGAAGGCCATGCCGCAAGATACGAGACGGCAGCACCGGCCGCGAGCCCGAGGGAGGCCTCGACCGTTGGGGGAATTGCAAACCACCGCATCTGAGGCACCGGACCAACGTGAGTTCGGTGTTGATGGCGCATTTACGTCGAATCGAAGTTCGCCATTTCGGTTCGTGCTGTCGCACCTGTGGCGGCACCCATGGCCGATCGTGGGGTTCGTGACCTGCGTGCTCACGCTGGCCGTGTTGACCTCCACGCTGCCTCGGCTCATTGGCTATGCCTTTGATGCGGTCGTGGCGGGGGAAGCCGACCGTCTGTGGCCACTTGGCCTGCTCATGATCGGCGTGTCGACGACGCGCGTCATCGTGGATTTGGGGGGAAGCTTCCTCGTCGAATGGACGGGTCAACGCCTCGAACGCAACGTTCGCGACGACCTGTACGTCGCGCTCCTCGGCAAAAGCCAGACGTTCCACGATCGCCAACGCGTGGGTGATGTCATGGCGAGGGCAGCCAACGACGTTCGGCAGTTGTCCTCGATGATGAACCCTGGCGTCTCGCTCATCGTGGAGTCGGGCCTCGCGATCGTGGTTCCCGTGGTGTTCATCGCTACGATCGACCCGCGTCTGGTCGTGGCACCACTGGCGTTTGTCGTGGCCTTTGGGTGGGCCCTGCGCGCCTACATGAACCGCCTGCAACCCGTGTCGGGGGCCCTGCGCGCTCGCTTCGGAGAGATGAACGCGGGACTCAACCAGGCGGTGACGGGCATCGAGGTCGTCAAAGGGCAGGTCCAAGAGACCGCTGAGCTCGATCGCTTCGTGGGCGACGCCACGCGCTACCGCGACCAGTTCGTGGAGCAGGGGCGCATCCAGGCCCGCTATCTGCCTGTGTTGTTGTTGGGATTGGCGACCGCGGGCGGGTTTGCGCAAGGGCTCTACCTGCTGGCCAACGGTGCAATCACGGTGGGCGACCTCGTGGCGTTCGTTGGCCTCATGGCCACGCTGCGGTTTGCTGCGTTCATCTCCATTTTCACCTTCTCGTTGGTGCAGCTCGGCATGGCCGGGGCTCAACGGATTCTCGACCTCGTGAAAGCCCGGACGGAACTCGATGAGAACCGGTCGGGCCATGTCGCAACCGTGTCGGGCGCGATTGCGTTTGAGGAGGTCTCGTTCGCGTATGCCCCCGACAAGCCGGACGTCCTGCGGGACGTGTCGTTCGCACTGCACCCGGGTCAGACCGTCGCCATTGTGGGCCAAACGGGGTCCGGCAAGTCGACGCTGACCCAGCTCGTCAATCGGACCTACGATCCCACCGCTGGCACGATCACCATCGATGGGGTCGATCTGCGCGAGTGGAACTTGCAGAGCCTCCGCGAACAGATCTCGGTCATCGAACAGGATGTCTTTCTGTTCTCAAGATCCATCGCCGAGAACATTGGGTTTGGCCTTGGAGAGCGTGCCACGCCCGAAGCGATTCAAGAGGCGGCGAAGCTCGCGCAGGCCCACGACTTCATCCTCGAGTTTGCCGAGGGCTACGACACAGTGGTGGGGGAGCGTGGGGCAACGTTGTCGGGAGGGCAGCGTCAACGCATTGCGATCGCGCGAGCGTTACTCACCGACCCGCGCATCCTCATCATCGACGACAGCACCTCGGCCGTCGATAGTGCGACCGAAGACCGAATCCAGCGCGCCATCGGGGCCGTGCGTCGAGGACGGACCACGCTCATGATCACCCATCGGCTCTACCAGATTCGACGTGCGGATTGGATTTTGGTGCTCGAGCGAGGTCGCCTCGTTGAGCAGGGCCCCCACGACGTGCTCATCGAGCAAAGCGAACGGTACCAACGCATCTTCGCCCGCGTCCCGCGCACAGGCACCGACGGTTGATCCGAGGTGTCCGACGTCGTTCGCTTTGGCCCTTACGACCTCGTTCGCCCGATCGGTGAAGGGGGCATGGCGCAGGTCTACCTCGCCGAGCGACGACGTCCGGCCACGTTCGAGGTGCCGCGGGTGGTGCTCAAGGTGGTGCGTCAGGAGCTGTTGTCGGATGATGTGGTAGTCGGGATGTTCCTCGAAGAGGGGCGGCTGCTCGCGCGATTGCGGCATCCCAACGTGGTGCAGGTGATCCAAGTCGATGTGCTCAACGACATCCCCTACCTGGTGATGGAGTACGTCCATGGGCCCACGCTGTACCAGATCCGCCGAAGGGTGGGGCGTCCTGACGAGGCATCGCTGGGGCGACTGTTGCGCATCGTGGCCTCGGCGTGTGAGGGCCTGCACCATGCTCATACCGCCGATCTCGGAACCGGCGCTCATGGCGTGGTTCACCGTGATGTGTCGTTGCAGAACATCTTGGTGAGCGCGGAGTCGGGGACCACCAAGCTCATTGACTTTGGCATCGCGAAGGCCCCGGACTCCGAATGGGACACGGACCACGGATTGTTGCGAGGCAAACTTTCGTACCTTGCCCCCGAACTCATTTACGGGGCCTCGGCCACTGCGGCGAGCGACGTCTTCGCGGTGGGAGTCATCGTGCACTGGTTGGTGTTGGGTCGCATGCCCTACGCGTCCACCGTGCCTCTCGAACAGCGGGCTCGCGCCTTGCCCTCCTCGCTACCCGGGGTGCCCGAAGATCTGGCGCACATCCTGCGCAGTGCCATGGCGGCGGAACCCGAAGCCCGGCCTACGGCCGATGAGCTGTCACGCGCGCTGCACGACGCGGCGACGGACCGTGCATGTCCGCCGCATGCGATTCAATCGTTTGTCAAAACCGTTTTTCCGCGCGGAGAGGAAGACTGGCAGCACCTTGTGCGTCCGGTCGCGGAACACGGGACCCTCGCTCGGCTCGCCTCGGCCTATGCCCGGACGAAACGACTGTGGCGGCTCGCAATTGTTGCTATCATTGCGGCGCTACTGGCGGTTTTGGTTGTGGGGTTGACCGCGCTCGGGTTCATCGTGGCTACACCTTGAGTCCTGAACCCGTCCGTCACAAGTCCACATGAAGAGATAAAGAGTCGTGCGCCGGGGATGTCGGGGGGCATCATCGAACGGGAAAATGCCCGAGAAAACCTGGGTTCAGGTGGTTCTGGGGCGGCCGCGGTACTCGAACGGTTGGGGCTGATCGTGCGCGCCGCCCTCGAGACCAACGTTGAAGTCGTGGATCGCCACAACGTGGTGATCCAGGGCCCTCACGTGCGCATCCCGAACCCGCGTCGTGTCGTCGATCTGCCGGCCGCGGCCCCCGAGGCTTCCCGCACCGGGCCTACGCCCGGCACGCTCGTCTATTCGGCGACCCGACTCGCCCTTGATTTGGCCTTTCCGGGCCGATTCACTCCAGGCCCTTCGCTGCAGTCGGACGTGGAGCGGGTGCTGTCGACCGAGTGGGCCCAAGAAGGCCGGCGCCGCCAGGCTGCGATTGCCCTTCTTGTGGAGTGCCTCGACGACAATCCGTACGCGCGGCCGAGTCCTGACCAAGTGCTCACGCGGGCAGATCGCGTGGTCCACAACCAACCTGTCCTCGATTCGAGTTCGTCGCTCGCGGGGATGGTGCGGGTGCAGGCACCGCCCGCCACCGATGATCCCGCCCGTGTGGTGGTCCTCGCGGCTGTCGTGCTGTCGATTCTCGCGTTGGTCTTGGCCATCTTGATGCTTGCCGCCCTCGTGTTTCGCAACGATGGTGCGGCGACCGCGCTGCCTCAGCTGGGGGATGTCGTGCAGCCAGCCGCCCACCTTGCGGCGCCGACGCTCGCGAGCCCCGCTCCAACTGGCGAGACGGGCATGGCGATCGTGCTGCCACAGGGCCCGCCAGGGCTCGAGGAGGCTGAGGAGATTGAGGAGGCCGAGGACGAGTCTTCACCAAACGCGGAGACGAGCGACACGGCGAGTTCCGAAGCCGACGTTCCATCACGACCCGCGCCCGCGCCTGGGGTCGAACCGGTGTTACCGCCCGCGCCCTATCACCACGACGATCTGATCGATCCCTGGGGGCGTCGATGATGCTCGGCTGGCTCGGCATGACATTGGCGTGGGGAGAGCCCACGGGCAGCCCGCCGGTCGAAGACGCAGGGGTTGAAGATCACCAGGCGATGTCCATCTTCGACAACGGCCGTCGGTTGTACGATGAGGGGCAGTACGAGCAGGCGATTGTGGCTTTCGAACGTGCCCTTGAGCTGTCCAGTCGACCTGAACTGTACTTCGACATTGCCAATGCCAAAGAGCGGCTCGGCGATTTGCAAGGCGCCATCGACGCGCTCATGATGTACCGCATCTACGCCGAGCCCATCGAACAGGACATCTTGAGAGCTCGGGTCGATGCGTTGCGGGCTCGCCTCGCTGCGGCCGAAATGCAGGCCCTTGAGCCTCCCCCGGTCGACCTCATGCAGCGCCGTCGCACGAGTGCCGCGTGGGCGCTTGCGGGTTTTGGAGGCGTGTTAGCGGCCGCGGGAGGAACCGTCGCAGCGGTCACCTACGCGCAAGGCCGACAGTCGCTCGGTGAAGGCGACCGCGAGTCCTGGGAACGCATTCGTCCGGTCAACAATGCGGCGTTGGGCACCGCCCTCGGTGGCGTGGCGGTGGGCATTACTGGCGTCACGCTCGCGTTCAAGCTCGGACAACCGGTAGAGAGCCAATGATGACGGTGTGGGTACTTGGACTGTTGGGATGCATCGGCCCTTGGCCCTCCTCGAAGGCCATCGAAGAGCCCCAGGTAGGCTTTCTCTACCGAGGCCCGGTCAACGACATGGGCTGGACCATGAGCCACGAAGTCGGTCGCGCTGAACTCGAAGCGGCCATTCCGACGGCCTCGACGCACGTGATGGCGGGGGTGACCCCATCCGATGCCATCGACGTGATTGGGCGATTCATCGAAAACGGTGACAACGTCATTGTCGGCACGAGTGAAGACTTTGGCCCCGCTCTTCGCGCCGCGGCGCTCGACCACCCCGACGTTCGGTTCCTGTCGTGCGGAAGCTTCGATGAAGCCGCCAATCTCGGGAGTTTTGCGGGTCGACTCTACCAAACGAAGTACCTCGCTGGTTTGTTGGCCGCGTCGAGTTCATGCACGGGCCGCATCGGCTACGTGGCCTCGGTTTCGAACCCGGAATCGGTACGCCAAATCAACGCATTCACGCTCGGGGCACGGGCCATCGACCCCAATGCGATCGTGCTGGTGTCGTGGGTGGGGGTTCGTTGGAGCGTCGACCTCGAGACCGCGGCGACCGAGCGGTTGCTAACCGCAGGCATTGACGTGCTCACGAGTGGTACCGACACCGCGGTGCCCATCGAGGTGGCCAACGGGCGTGCGGCGACCTGCGGCAACGACGAAGTCGCCGTGCAGACCATCGGACATGGCTACACCGGAGCCTGTGAAGGGGCCGGGGCGGGATGCCTGGCGGTCACGGCGTTCGAGTGGGGTCCCGTGTACGTCGACCTCCTCGAAGACATGCAGGCAGGCGTCTGGGTACCCGACGGCGACCGGTGGGATGGTGTGCAGTCCACGCCAGAACAAGGGGTGGTCCAGCTTGCCAGCCTCGATCCACTGGTCGCCACGGCGACGCGGGTCGAAGTGGAGTTCGAGGCGGCTCAGCTTGGCGATACTCGGCCCTTGGCCACCCCGTTCGTCGGACCGCTATCCGACACGATGGGGATGGAGCGAGTGGCCGCCGAAGCGGTGCTCTCCGATGTGGGTTTGCGATCGATGTGTTGGTTTGTCGATGGCGTCCGGGACGTCACGGCTCCGGATGACCCCCAAACTTCGGTGCCCGCTCCCTGCTCACCGTGACATGGCGCGCGACGCGCCGTCGCGCCACTGACGTAGCGACGCGCGGGGACCTTCGGCGGTGTGCCGGATGGTGACGTGGGTGAAGGTCTTGTAGGGATCACCCCGAGGGGTCCAGGTTCCGGTGTTGAGGTAGGCGCCATCGTCGTCAACGAGATGGACGGGGTCGTGGCTGTGGCCCATCACGACAAACGGTACGCCGACGAGCTTTCGGACCGTCTTGGCCTGGCTCCGCATGGCCCGGCGGGGGTCGGTGGGCTCACGGGCGATGGCCGCGGCGGCGATGAGGAGCCCTAAGGGCGGCACAAGCACCAACGCCGCGAGCGTCTGGCTGGCCGCGGGCACGAGCAGGGTGGCCATAAGGACCGTGGGAGCTGCCACAAGCAGCGCGACGCGGTCGCACATGAGGGCACGCAGCAGGCGTCCGAGCTGATTGGCGACGGGGGGACGCCACAGGTCCGACAGGCGATACAGCAAGCCCACATCGAGTCCCGCGGCCCGAGCGACGTCTTCGACGCGGTCGGCGACTTTGGCCTGATGGCGCGTGACTTGGTCTGGCCCCAAGAGCCGGTAGTGTTCGAGGAGTCGCCTACACATGTCGAAGTACGCGACGAAGATCTTGGACATGTGCAGGGGGCCTCGCGACGCCCACAGCTTCAGGTAGGCAAACGTGCCGCGGTGGACGACCTCGTGCACCTCGTCGCCGAATTGGCTGCCCAAGTACCGCAGCAGGAGTCCCCCGATGTTGGGATCGACTTCCACTTCGTCGATGACGGGCTCGAGGAGGTGCTCGAACGAGCAATACGGATCGTATTGATGACCGTGTTCGATCCAGGCCACGCCAGGCACGTACAAGAACCAAGGATGGAACGTCACCGCCTTGGCGATCGCATCGCCTGATTCAGACGGATGGTCATGGCGCCAGCCTTCGACCACGCCTTCGGTAAAGACGCGCTGCACCGCAGGCCAACACAGTTCGATGTCGTGGTTGCCGATCACGATCGATAGGGCGTGACCGGCGCCAACGAAGCGTCCTAAGCCGGCAAACACCGTGCTGTGGTGCTCGACCATCGCGCGCATCTTGATTGCCGCGGCGTCTTCTCGACCGCCGAGTCCGTAACGGTGGTCGTGAGGATGAAGGTCATCGGGCACGCGCGGGGCTTGGTCGGGCAGCATCACGATGCCCACCATCTCGAGCATGTCGCCATTGATCACCAATCGCCAAGGCCCGCCGTGGTCTTGGTGGTGATCGAGGAAGGCCACGAGCGCTGCCTCGAGCCCTTCCGTCGTTCGGATGGACCGACCCACGTCTTCGCCCAAGTGAAGATCACTGACCACGAGCAGGTTGTGCGCCGCCACGCCTCTCCTCCGCCCGACGCCGTTGGGCTGTGGCTACCACAACATGCAAGGACGACGGTCTGGCGAAGATGACGCGACGGCTTGGTAACCTCCGCGTAGCAACTGACGTTCAGTTGGGAACGTCGAGCTCAACGAGGACCGGACGATGGTCGGAGCACCCAGCATCAGGAAGTTCCGCCTTGACAACCGGTAAATCTGGGGACGCGTAAACGTAGTCGATGCGAAGCGGCAGCCAATCGAACAGTGCGACGGTGCCGCCAAAGCCTTCGCCGCCCTGCTCCCACCCGTCGACCAGATGTTCGCGCAGATGAGCGTGCAAACTGGCATCTCGGGTCGAGTTGAAGTCTCCAGCCACCACGGTGGGGTCTTCGAACCGCGCTACCCGGTCGAGCAGCGCTGCGGCTTGGTCGGACTGTCCCCGAACGATTGCCGAGCCCTGTTCTCCTAGCTCCTGGAGTGGCTCGGCCTTGCCTGACGCGAGGTCTCTCACTCCGGAACGGAGCTTCTTGGCCACGTACTCGTACGGGTAGAGGTGTACGGCGAGGAGGTTGAACAGCACGCCGTTGTGTTCGACCTCAGAAAAGACGTAGTACCAGTCTTGATCATCGACGAAACGCTGGGCTTGTCCTGTTCGAACCGACCAATCGCCACGGGCACACGCGGCCAAGCCCCCTTGCTTCGAACCGGAGGTTGAAAGGTAGGCGTGTTGCGTGCAATCCATGCCCAGCGCTCGCTCAAGCCGCTGCACATCGTCGCTCGACACCTCGAGCAAGGTCAGCACGTCGGCCTCGGATTGGGCGATGACTTCCACCGCGCAGGCAAAGGGATCGCCGTGGTCATCGGGTCCGCCCCACAGACGACGGAGGTTCCAACTCATCACCCGAACCGTTTCGCCTTCGGCGGTGACCCCCCGCGCGGGCCAGCTGGGTCCCCAGAGCACAGCTCCCAGCGCGATGACGGCGGCAAGCGCCGCGGGAAGGGCCCGACGGTCGGGAAACACCGACCACAACGCAAACACGACCAAGGCCGTGGTGAGGTAGAGGTACGGCAGCATGGCCACGGCGGCGGCGAGAAAGGCGGGAGGTGCCGACAGTTGGCGGCCGAGCACCGTCACCCCGGCCAACACGATGACCGTGGCCACGCCCATTCCGGTGAGCACAAGGCCGACCACTCCGCCGTCGCGCCGTTTCACCCGGAGCCGCGTCTTGCGTCGTCGCCGGGGGCGGGGCGGAGGGGTGGCTTCGCCTTCGGCCGAAGGGGGCGCGGGCGTCTGGGGTTCTTCTTCCACTCAGGTCATTTATCGCGGGTCAGGGTGACAGCATGGTTGGTCGGCAGGCCCTTGACCACGCTTCGGGCTCCGTCCGGCCAGCGCACCGTGAGCCGGTCGATCGCCTCGGCGGAACCGGTTCCGAAGTGCACTTCGAAGGGACCCGTGGAGGCAAATCCCTGGCCTCCGCCCTGGACGTCACGGAGCAACCTCTGCTCGCCCACCTCGGCGGTGAGCCGTGCGCCGATCGCATGGCGGTTGGGGCCTCCTTGTTCCAAGCGAACCAGCACCCCGTGGTGGCCCCCGCAGCGGCTCAGGTGCAGCCGTGTGAACCCTCGCAAATCGCGCTTGACCAGATCGAGCCACCCGTCGCGGTTGAGATCGGCCAGCACCACGCCGCGCCCCACGCCCGGATTGGCCAAGCCCCAACCAAGCGCCACGTCTTCGAAGCTCGGCTCCTCAAGGCCCCGATCCAGGTAGACCGCGTCGCCTTGGTTCGTGGGGTTGTTCCAGATCGGGTTGCCGTTTTGCACGAAGCCAAATTGGGTCACGACGTCGAGATCCGTGTCGTTGTCGAGATCACCGAGCCAAGTGCCCCAACCCACCAATTGGTTGCGCTCCCGTACGTTGACGAGACCGCTCGCGGCGGCAGTATCGACCCAGATGCCGCGATCCGGCCGGCTTTCGAGCAAGGCGTGGTTGGCCCAGTTTGGGATTACCAAATCGAGCCATCCATCGCCATTGAGGTCGCCGGCGGCCAGGCCCATACCGGTCATGGGCCGCTGAAGTCCGCTTGCATTGCTCTCGTCGAGGTAAAGGGTGCCGCGCTCGTTGAACAGCACCTGGTTGGGTGACTGCGCGCCAAAGTCGTTGACCACGTACAGGTCGAGGTCACCGTCATCATCGAGGTCGAGCAGTCCGCCCGCAAAGGTGTAGCCATCGTTCACGGCATTCGGGAGGGCTTGTCGGGTGAACGTGCCATCTCCCTCGTTGTGGAACAGGTAGCTTGGCTCGCCGGGTCCCATGTCGGTCTGGCGGGTCCCGGGGCTGTCGTCGACCCACCCATAGTTGCCCACGAACAGGTCGAGATCGCCATCGCCATCGATATCACCCCACGAACTGGCCATGGTGCGGAAGCAGCGGTCGATGTCGTCGTCTCGATGATGGGGCCCGCAGGCGGCCACGCCAGCGGATTCGGTCACGTCGGTGAACCGGCGGCTTCCTTCGTTGCGGAGCAGCCAGTTGGCGCCGTCGATCCGGGAGTCGGGTACGGGCTCGCCACGCACCCGCATCACATAGATGTCGAGGTCACCGTCGCCATCGTAGTCGGCGACCGTCGTTCCGGTGGCGAAGGTCACAGCGGCGAAGGTCTCCCGATCCGCGGCTGCCCAACGGTCGCTCCCCCATCGCGCTTCCATGCCCCCTTCGTGGGGCAGCAACAAGTCGAGCCACCCGTCGCCATCGAGGTCCGCGGCGGTGATGCCCCCGGCCCACGTCCATGCGTGCGACACCCGAGGGCCGCCGAGGAGGATCGTTTCGTAGCGGCCCAAGGTCTCTCGCTCACTCGAACGCTCGCACGGAAGCGGCGTGAGCGTCAGTGTGGTGGGCTCGCCCAGCGAGGAGCCGCATGCGGAAACGACGAGGAGGACAACGGGCACGCGCATGGCCATCTCACAATACGGAGAAGACGCCGAGGAGCGCCTCCCATGGAGATGCCCGAAATCGGGTCCATTGTCGATATTGTGATTGAGATTCCACGCGGCTCGAGGGTCAAGCATCGACTCGACGGCAGTGTGGAGTACGCCTCTCCCCTTGCCGTGCCGTTTGACTACGGGTCGGTGCCGGGGCTGCTCTCCGGCGATGGGATGCCGCTCGATGCCATCGTTTTGGGCGGCCCACGTCCCGTAGGGACCTGGCTATCGTTGCCCGTGCGAGGCATTGTGCCGTTCGTGGATGCGGGCCTCGACGACCCCAAGCTGGTGTGCAGCAAGGCGCCGCTCACCTCCGAAGAACGTCGCCTTGTCGAGCGGTTCTTCTGGTGGTTTTCTCGGGGAAAGTGGGTGGTCAATCTGCTTCGTCAAGGCGATGGTCGAACCCGCGCGGGGGCGCCCACATGGGAGTTTTAGCCTCGCCGGTTGCCGAGCTAGCAGGTAGAACCTCAGCATGACCGCGCTGATCTACCTGCTCGTCGCCGTCTCTGCGATTTCGTTGGCGACCGAGGCGTTCCTTGCGGACCGTGACGACCCCGCCCGTCAGGCCTTCCTGGGCTTCAGTCTGACGGTAGGGCTGGCCTACTTCGCCTTTGCGCTTTCGTTGTTGCCGGGGCTCGAGGCGGTTCGGTCCGTTCATGTGTTTGCGACTGCATTGGTGCCCGCCACTGCATTGTGGACCATCGACCGTGCGTTTCTCCGTGAAGACCCCACGCCAACCCCGGCCATGCGGACCGTTTACGTGGCCGCGTTGCCATTGGCCATTGCCATGGGCGGATTTCACGCGGTGCTCTTCGATGGCACCGAGGCGATGCGCTGGCCTTCCTTGGTCGTCGGTGGGTTTGCTGCCTACGGATTTGTCACGGGGCTGGTCCGGCTGTCCTGGGCCTTGCGAAACACCTCGCTGCGCATCGATCGCAGCCGCATGCGCTACCTCTTCGGGGTCCTGGTCGCGGCCGTCGCGTTCTCGCTGGTGGAAGGCCTCGCCCGTCAGCTCGTTCCCGCGGCGCCCAGTCAGCTTGCGTCTTGGTCGTCGCGCATCGTGGCCCTCCAGGGACCCATCCCCCCGTTCTCTACGGTGTTCGTGGGTTTGGGCACCTACTTTCTCTACCACTCGGTGGTGATGTCTCGGCTCCTCGACGTGACGGAGCTGTTTTCGCGCGCGATGACCGTGTCGCTGTCTGCGCTTGCCTTGGTGCTCACCATTCAGTGGGTGGGCACCATGACCACGACGTACCTGGTCCACTCCACGTTCCACGTCTTTGTGGCGTCACTGCTCTTTCTTGCGGCGTACGACCCGCTCCGCCAACGCATGGCGCGGCTCGCCAATCGGCTGTTCGACCGTCGCTCAGCCCAGCTGACAGCGGCCCTCGATCACCTCACCCAGCGCCTGCCCACCATCATCGACGCCGACACGTTGGTCGAGGTTTGCATGTCGACCCTCCATTCGTCGGGCCGGGTTCCGGTGTGTTCGCTGTACCTCTGGGACGACCGCAAAGACGCGTTTACCTGTGCGGACTCTCGAGGGCATGACCAACCGCCGCTCGCGGTGGTTGCGGA
>JBCCQY010000052.1:0-53674 GCA_039208735.1 Myxococcota bacterium
GACGGACAGATGTACGTACACAGTGCAGCTTCCTCATCGGTCAGATCGAGGAGGCCAAGCTGAATGCTTTCTTCGATATCGCCCGAGGCCATCGACTTGAACAAGAACTCAGGCATGATGTCGGGGGTCGCGATGACCCTGCGATAGGCGTCGACGGGCACCATCGCACGAACCCCGCCCCAAATCCCTGGGCGAAGGTCGACGGTGTGGTCGCTGCCCTCGGTGCCGAGGTTGGGCAGGAATCCGGAGAGGAAGGCCCGGTGCACCGACCAAGTGAAGAATTCCGGAAGCGCCCATCCAAACAACCTTCGCGGAACCTCATCGGGCAACACATGGATGGCCCGGGCGAGGAACGATGCCCAACGGGCGGAGTCGACCGCGACCCCCGTAAGAACGGAGCCTCGAATCCACCGATGCTCGCCCCCGTTGGTCTCACCAACGATGTCAGCCATCGGCGCCCCGGCCAGCGTGCGCACGAAGCGTGGCTTTGCGACGCCCGCCCCCACCGCGGCGTAGATGCGGGTGGCCTCGAACTCACCGGTAAGGAGGGCCCGGCCGAGGAGCACGGCATCCCACGCTCGGATCGTCCACACCCGCATCGAACCCCGCGGGGGGTCCACGTGGTTGACCTGCACCCCAGGGTCGCCGGCGGGGTGAGGGCCGGTAAACTCATGGATGTCGACGCCCTTGAGCCCGACAAATGCGGGATTCTTGGCGCCACGACGAATCCCCAGGTGGACCTTCGGAGCGAAGCGGCCAAATACCGTGATGGCCGCTTGCAGGGCGGCCTGGTCGTCTTCGGAAAGCAACACGTCGACGTCGGGCTGAAGGGGCCCCGTTTCCCAACCACCGATGAAAATGGACTGGGGGGCTTCCTCCCCTGTCGGCATCTTGTTCAGCGGACGGGTCTTGAACGCACCAAACAGCCCCGTGCCCATGGCCGCTTCGAGGGCCGCGTCTGCGTCGAGCTTCTCGAGCTGCTCGAGC
Source organism: Myxococcota bacterium (assembly GCA_039208735.1). Taxonomy (GTDB): domain Bacteria; phylum Myxococcota_A; class UBA796; order UBA796; genus DRPG01. The sequence goes on from JBCCQY010000052.1 coordinate 988, forward strand.
GTGAACTTGGGCATCTCGGCCGTCGCGTCGAGTTCAGCCGTCTCGACGATGAAGTCCGTGATGACCCGACGGGCTCCGCGGCGGATTTCCGACACCCGACCGGCCGACGGCGAACGGAACACGATGCGAGCGTCGTGTTTGTGGAAGAACAGGACGGTCCCACGCTCGACCGCATCGCCTTCACGAATCGCCGGCTTCGCAACGAGGCCGTTGAATTCAGTGGGCGAATACGCGACCGTCGCAGGCCGCGGGAGGTCGACGACGTCGCCGGACGCCGCTCCCGAGATGGGAATGTTCAGGCCGCGCTTGATGACGATTTCAGACATGGTCCGATCCAGCTTCAATACCCGGTGGGTATCGTGGAATGAAGGCCAAGCCACCGGCCTGGCACAGTGTCCTCGGCCGTTCGTCCGCCGGATTCGAGGGTCGGCGGTCCGATCCGGAGGTACGCCCAATACCGCAGCGTGGAGTTGCATGCTCGGCCGTGCATCGGGAGGTTGCCCGTCGGTCACGGGCGTGTGTGCGCGAGACTCGGACTTACCGATCCCGTAACGTTGGAGCGAGCCCCCAACCGGTAGCCAGCCCGAGAGCGCAGACGACAACTAACCAATCGCCGAATCGACGGTAGATCGTTTCGCTCTGACCCAGGCGAACCTCCACCACCCGCGCGACATCGGTGAAGGGTACCGTTTCGTGCAGGATCGCTCCGTGTGGCTCCACCACGAAGCTCACACCGGTATAAGCAGAGCGAATCATGGGAATACCCAATTCGGTCGACCGTACAGCGGCGAGCATCGCATGAAGATGAGGCGCAGACGTATCGAGGAACCACGCGTCGTTGGTGACCGTCACGAACATCTCGGCCTCGTCGAACCGACGACACACGTGGGGCAGGATGGCCTCGTAGCAAATGGGAGAGGCCATTTTGGCCCGATCGCCCTGGAATACAACGGGCGTATCACCAGGCCGAAAGTTCCCAATCCCGAGCTGGTAGGACAGTTCCTTTAGAAACGACCCAAAGGGCCAATACTCGCCGAAGGGCAACGGAACCATCTTGTCGTAGCGCTCGCCCAAGCTGCCATCGCGCTCGAAGTGGTAGACCGAATTGAAGTTGATGGTTTCACGCCCACCGTCCTCGCCCTCCTGACGAACGTAGGTCCCCGCTCCCACTACCAGTTCAAGATTCTGGTCCTGAGCTACTTTCGAGAGCAATCGGGTTCGCGCAGGAACGCGGCCGTTCTGGGGCGCGAGACTGAACGGGCACGCACCTTCAGGCCAGACCGTGAGATCGGTTCCCTCTGGAATGGACTGGGTCAATCGGAGCCAATCGTCGAACGCCTCATTGGCCGGATGGGTGAGACGCCACTCCATGCCCTTGGCGGTCTGGATCTGGCCGTAGCGAAGTGTGGGGGCCTCACGAAGCATGGCTTCGACCTGCCCATACCGCCAGGCGCCGAACGTCACGACCGCAGCCAACGTGCCCCCAGCCGCCGCAAACCACCCGAAAGGCAGGCGCTGCCCTTCCTGCACGCGGTACATCGCCTCGGCGAGAACGGCGTTCACGAACGCGACCAAGAACGTGAGGCCCCAAATGCCCGTGATGCTGGCCAGCTGCCAGGTGTAGACCGCGCGATACTGCGACACACCGTGGTTGAACGGAAACAGCGTGAGCCACATGGCGACCCACTCGATGAGGACGAACCATGCAGGCCAGGCCAGCACCCACGCGCTGCCCAACCGTCGCCGCAAGGGGTGGACCGCGGTCCAGATCAGAACGTGCGGCAACCCGTAGACGATGCCGAACAAGCCCGTGATGGTCGCCGCGGCGGGCCAAGGGACCACGGGAGCAAACGTCGTGATGGTCGCTGTGATCCACCGGAAGATGACCGCGAGTCCAACCGCCCCGTAGACCCACGAGAGCCAGCGGTTGGCCCGAGGCGTGCGAGGATCGAGCGCCCAGAACATCGGCAGATAGGCGAACCAGTGCCAACGATGCCAGTTGGCAGGGGGCGCCAGCACCGCGAGAAAGGCCGCGGCGGCGATGACCACCAGCAACCGGACTCCGAAAGGCGCTGGAGAACCATCTCGATTCACCCGCGACCCATCTTCGCGCATCCCGTGCCTCCGATTCGTTGGCAGGCCAGGTAATGCGGAAGGTCAGCGAGCGCGCTGCCAGTCGCCAGACATCCAGGTGCGAGCGGCGGCGGAACGCTCTTTTTCGAGGAGCGGGGCTAGCTGGAGTTCCAGCATCTCCCGCATCGCGAGGAGGCTCTGCAAACGAGCCGCCGGACTGACCTTACGGAGCTCCGCGATCACATCAAGCACAGTGGTGAGAGAAGCTCCCGCATCACACACCCGCGAAATGAGCCCAAGGCGCACCGCAGCCTCGGCGGTGAACGGCCGGCCGGTCAACGCGATGTGCTGGGCCTGCGTGACGCCAAGCGCCAGGTAGAGCCGCGACAATCCACCCAATCCCGTCACGATGCCATCACGCACCCCCGGCAACCCAAACCGAGCATCGCGACCGGCCACCACGATGTCGGCCATCAGCGCGAACTCGAACCCCGCTCCTAGGCAATGGCCTTCGACGGCGGCCAGGATGGGGCACGGCAGGCGACCGATCGCCGCGAAGGCTCCGTAGAGCTGCGATGCGAGTTCACCGACCCGGTAGGCATCGCGGTTTTCGAGCATGCCGCGAATCGTCTTCATGAGGCTGTCTTTGGGATCCAGGTCCAGGCCTACGCTGAAATCGGGCCCTGGACTGCACAACACGAGAAACCCCGGTGGGGAATCGCCAAGTTGCACCGACAGCTTCCGCAACTCGTCAAACGCGCCGCCGCGAATCGGATTTCCAGGGCGACCCGATGCGATCTGGAGAAACGCAACATCCCCCTCCATCGTTAGCTGAACGTCGCTCATCCGCGGCCTCCCGGTTTCCGTACCGGATATCCGGGCGACTCCGACCATGATGGCCCAAACGACGACGGGGCGCCGACGAACCCGCCGACACCCCGCGAAGAACGCGCACCGAGGATCAGTCCTCGAGGTACTCGTCTTCCTTCTTCTCGGCGATCATCGCCTCGGTGGTGAGCAGGAGGCCAGCCACCGATGCCGAGTTGCGAAGCGCGGTCACCGTCACCTTCGTCGGGTCGATGATGCCGAGCTCGAACATGTCGCCATAGGTGTCGTTGGCCGCGTTCCAGCCGAACGAGTCGCTGCCTTCCAGCACCTTGTGCACCACGATCGAGGCATCCACACCGGCGTTGCCCGCGATGCCACGGAGCGGCGCCTCACAAGCCTCGCTGATGATGTTGATGCCAAAGCGTACGTCACCGTCGGCCTGAACCTCGCCGAGCGCCTTCTTGGCCCGAAGCAGCGCCACACCACCGCCCGGCACGATGCCCATTTCGGCCGCCGCGCGGGTCGCGTTCAGGGCGTCCTCGACGCGGGCCTTCTTCTCTTTCATCTCGACTTCGGTGGCCGCACCGACGTGGATGACCGCAACACCGCCGACGAGCTTTGCGAGACGCTCCTGGAGCTTCTCACGGTCATAGTCCGAGCTGGTCTCTTCGATCTGCATCCGGATCTGCTTGACGCGATCGCCAAGCTCCTTCTTGGAGCCCTCACCACCCACGATGGTGGTCGTGTCCTTCGTGATGACCACGCGCTCGGCCGTGCCGAGGCCCGACATCTCGATGGCATCGAGCTTCACGCCGAGGTCTTCCATGACCGCTTCGGCGCCCGTCAACGTCGCGATATCGCCGATCATCGCCTTGCGACGGTCCCCAAAGCCCGGGGCCTTGACCGCGCAGGTCACCAACGTCTTGCGAAGCGTGTTGACGACCAAGGTGGCCAACGCATCGCCTTCGATGTCTTCCGCGATGATGAGAAGCGGACGGCCGGCTTCCGCGACCTTCTCGAGGACCGGGAGCAGGTCCTTCATGTTCGAGATCTTCTTTTCGTGGAGGAGGATGAGCGGCTTTTCGAGCACGCACTCCATCCGGTCCTGGTCGGTCACGAAGTACGGCGAGAGGTAGCCGCGATCGAACTGCATCCCTTCGACGACTTCGTACTCGGTCTCCATGCCCTTGGCTTCTTCGACCGTGATGACGCCGTCCTTGCCCACCTTCTCCATGCACTTGGCGATGATTTCGCCAATCTCGGAGTCGCCGTTCGCCGAGATCGTTGCCACCTGCGCGATCTGCGCGTGGTCCGACGATTCCTGGGCCTGGCTTTCGAGGTGCTTGGTGATCGCGGCCACCGCAAGGTCGATGCCCTGCTTCAGCTCCATCGGGTTGGCGCCTGCGGCCACCATCTTGCTGCCAGCCTCAAAAATGGCCTGAGCCAGCACGGTGGCCGTCGTGGTGCCGTCGCCCGCGATGTCAGAGGTCTTGGAAGCGACTTCCTTGACCATCTGTGCGCCCATGTTCTGGAAGCGGTCGCGAAGTTCGATTTCCTTGGCCACCGTCACGCCGTCTTTGGTGACGACGGGGGCACCGAAGCTCTTTTGCAGGACGACGTTGCGGCCCTTGGGCCCCAGCGTGACCTTCACCGCGCTGGCCAGCGTGTTCACGCCCTTGAGGACTTCACCACGGGCCGACTCGCGGAACTCGATGATCTTTGCACTCATGGGTTCCTCCTCACTCTTCGACGATCGCGAGGATGTCGGACTCGCGCAGGATGATGTGCTCTTCGCCGTCGATCTTGATCTCATCGCCGGCATACTTGCCGAACAGCACGCGATCACCGGGCTTCACGACCAGGTCGACGGTCTCATTCTTGTCCGTCAAACGGCCGGTACCAACCGCGATCACTTCCGCCTGCTGAGGCTTTTCCTTGGCGGTCTCGGGGATGAACAGCCCACCCGCGGACTTCTGCTCGCTCTCGACGCGCTTGACGAGAACGCGGTCGTACAAGGGACGAAAGTTGGCCATGGCCTCCTCCGTTCGTTCGGGAGTTTTTCGGTCGACGGAGACGACTTCGTTTGGACGTCCCCGGTTCGCGGTTGGAGCTAGACACGCTGCCGCCACCGTCAAGCCTCTGACACGACCGTTCGAGACGTTCTCGACATTTCAAAGGAATGAATACCCATTTCGCAAAGAGGCCTGAACAACCCGCAATTCACCTCCGTTTCACGATAGAGTCCCGTTGTGAAGCAACGATCCGCTCCCACCATTCGAGGCTTCCTCCATCCGCAATGCGGGCCGGTGTTGCGGGCGGAGGTGCGGTCTCCCACGGGGCTCCTCACGAATGGGCTCGCGATCCTCGACACCGGGGCCTCGCTGTCGGCGGTCGACCAGGAAGTCGCACACACCCTTGGGCTGCCGAGCCACGGGGCCGCTCGGTGGTCGGCGGTGACCGATACGGGCGAGCCTCATCCCGTCGCGCCCTTGCGTCGGGCGGCGGTGCGACTGTCCGACGACTCGCGACTGTGGGAACTCGATCTCATCGAGATCCCGCGCCTAAGGCAGGCGGTTCCTGGGAAGCCCGTCGTAGCGCTGTTGGGATGGAACTTCCTTGATCAGTGCGTCCTGCTTTGCGATGGCCCTGCGCGCACCTTCACCCTCGAGTTGCCACGCTGGGTCAGCGGACGATCCGCCGCAGCGAAGTAGCTACTTCTCCCAGACCGCCGGAAGCACCAACGCCAATAGGGTCATGAACTCGAGTCGGCCCAACACCATCGCGTAGCTGAACAGCAGTTTCGCGGTATCGGAGTACACCGCGAAGGTGTCGACCCCCCCATGGAACGGGGCGGGGCCCATGTTCGACACGCACGTCAGCGTCGCCCCGAACGCAGTTCCAATCGGTACCCCGTCCGTGAGGGCAACGAGCCAGGTGCCCACGCCGAGCGACGCCAAGTACAGGCAGAGAAAGGCGCTTACCTCGAGCAGCAGCGCCTCATCGACCGCCTGGCCCTCCATCCGAACGACCTGCACTACGTTGGGCCGAACCGCACGACGGATCTGCGTTCCGATCGTCTCCATCGTCAGGATCACCCGACTGATCTTCATGCCACCAGCCGTGGACCCCGCACAACCGCCAATGAACATCAGCAGGAGCACCAAGGCCAATGAGGGAGCGGGAAACTGCATGTAGTCCTCAATGCCGTACCCCGTGGAGGTGATGAAGGTGGCGGTGGTGAACAACGCGTGGCGAGCGCTGTCGAGCCAACTGCGAACGACGTCTTCGCCCTCGGTGAACGTTCGGTTGAGCACCGTGAAGAAGAAGATCACCGTCAACACGATGCCCGCATAGGCACGAAACTCAGGCGAACGAAGGAACAATCCGATCCGGCGGGTTCGCAGGACGCCATAGTACAGCCCAAAGTTCACCCCCGCAGCCAGCATGAACACGGCGATGACGACCTCAATGGCGGGGCTCTGAAAGGCTGCCACCGAGGCATCTCGGGTCGAAAAGCCACCGGTGCTCACCGTGGTGAACGCATGGCAGATGGCTTCGAACAACGGCATGCCGAGCGCCGTCAGCAACCCCGCTTCGACCAGGGTCAGCGCCACGTACATGCCATAGAGCCACAACGCTGTCTCGGCGATTCGCGGGGCCAAACCACCCGCCGTGGGCCCTGGCACCTCGGCCTTGAACAGTTTCTTGCCCCCTGCCCCAACCCGGGGAAAGAACGCCACGAACAGCACCACAATGCCCATGCCCCCCATCCATTGGGTGAGCGAACGCCACAGCAGCAACGGGCGCGATAACGTGGCTTCAATGCGATTTACGACAGTAGCGCCGGTGGTGGTAAAGCCGCTCGTCGACTCAAAGAGGGCATCGGCGGGCGTCATTCCGGTATCGAGCACGTAGGGCAAGGCTCCAAACACCGAGGCCGCCAGCCAAATCGCCGCCGTGAGCACGAAGGCATCGCGACGTGTGAGGGCTGCGACGTCGACGGGAGCGCCCGTTCGATGCAGCAAAAACCCAGCTCCCGCGGTGATGGCAGCGGAAAGAAACAGGTTGAAGACAGAGCCTTCGTCGATGTCAGGGCGCACGTAGCCCGTCGCCTGAAACAGGCTTCCGGCAAGTCCGCAAAGCGCGATAGCGCCGGCCAGGCCGTACAACACGAACCCGACTGGACGCGACACCCGCCGCAACACCGTCCCTGGGGCAATTTTCATCAGGGGTCCTCTCGGCCCCATCCCTATGCCACTGGAGTCGAGCGTGGCGCCTAGCGGTGTTCGGGCAGCAACGTGCCGGACTGGGCGTACAGGGTCGTGAGCATCGCGGTCACCAGGGTGGCGACGGCCAGATGCATCTCCTTTTCGCCGCCCGAAAGGCTCAAACAAGTGCGATTGGCATCGTGGAGCACTAGTTCATCGGACCGCAACACCATCGAGAGATGCGGCATCGCCATCATCGCCTTGACCACCCGAGGGTTCGTCAACAACGCCATCGTCTGTGCCGCAAGGGGGGATCGGACGATGAATCGTTGATCGAGTTCGGGAATCTCGGTCTTGAACACGCCTCCGCCGGTGGGCGACACGTCCGGCGCGGTCCGTTCCACGACCTCGAGGGTGAGCGTGTTGTAGCGGGGCAACTTCACCGACCAGCGAAACCCTCGCTGCTTTGGGGTTCCGGCGTCGTGAAACACGATGCTCGCCCCCACGGTGGGACGGGTCCACTCGTACGTGTCTGTCGACCGATAGGACAGTTCGTCCAGCATCGACTGTCGGCGATCCCGACGCTCATTCGGCCCGCGGGACCACACCACCAGAGCAATCGCAGCCACCAGCAACACCGCACCCACGCCGATCGCGACCATGGCTGCAGCGCCCGACAACATCCAACCCGACGAGGCGACCTCTTCCATGCGGAGCATCCTGCCACGTTCCACACGGCCCGCAAGGAGGGTTGTCAATCCTCCTCGACATACGGCCCCTGAACGTCGGGACCCTTGTTGCGGACATTGCCCACGGCAGTGGAAACCCGCCGCTCCTGCATGAGGGATGCGTCGTAAGGCAGCAGCATCTCTTGCAGCTCAGCCTTGTCTTGGACCGATGGATCGAGCCAGCGTTCCCAGCGTTCTTCAGGCAGAATCACCGGCATCCGATCGTGGATCGGCTTCATCAGGGCGTTGCCCTCGGTCGTCACGATCGTGCAGGACCGGATCTCCTCGTCCGTTTCGGGGTCGATCCACCGCTCCCATAGACCGGCCATCCCGAAAGGAACGCCATCCTTGAGCTGAATGAGGTGCGGGATCTTCTTGGCGCTCTTGCCCGATCCGACCTTCTCCCATTCGTAGAACCCATCCGCGATCATGAGGAGCCGGCGGCGCTTGAAGGCGGCCCGGTAGGCGGGCTTCGAAGACGCCGTTTCGGCTCGCGCATTGATCATCCGCGCGCTGGCTTTCTTGTCTTTGGACCAGCTCGGAATGAGTCCCCACCGGAACATCTGCAAGCTGCGGGTGCCGCTCTCATCGACCACCACCGCAGGGACCTGGGTGGTGGGGGCGATGTTGTAGCGAGGAAGTACCTCGGGAAGCACTTCGACCGAGAAGACGTCGGCGAGACTCTGCGCAGACGAGGACATCGCGTAGCGGCCGCACATTGGGTCAGTTCCCGCCGACGAACTTGTCGATCTCTTCGGCCTGCTGCTGCATCGCGTTCACCACCTGATCGAGGGCGAAGGAGTCGGGGATTTCGACCCCCGCGACATTGGCATCGACCCAGTTGATCTCGAGCCGCGCGGTGCCGTCCTCCGACTCCCAAATCGCAGCCAGCACGTAGTTCTGAAGCAGATTCACGACCCCTACGCTGGTTTCGGTCTCTTCGGGCACGAGCGTGCGGAAAAGCAACACCGAACGCCCGTCCTGGGTCTCTCCCCACCGGAACAGCTGATCGAAGTCCTGCTTGGTCTCACCGATGGGCCAGGGCTGGTCGTTCTCGCGGGACCCCGTCTGGGCGAGACGGTTGCAGTCGCGGTCGAGGAAGCACCGACGATCACTTTCTTCGTCGAGGGTCACCGAGTAGCGGAGCGTCCGCTCAAACACCGGAGAGAGGTCTGGCAGCGTCACCACGTCGGCGACATCGTTGAGCGACGAGGTCATGCGCACCTGACCCGCGGCCCCTGTCACCTCGTTTTCGAGGTCCTTCTGCACCCCTACGAGCGCCAGTTCCGCGCTCGTGAGCGAATCGACACGGTAGCCCTGCTCAATCTGTCCGTCGTCGCTTTCGATGAGGTTCACCAACCCGTCGGCGGCCTCGTCCACAAACGCCGACCGCTCATCGAGGTTGACAAACGCAAAGACGGCCAGCTCCTCGAGCGACTCCGGGGCATCGACAACCTTGCAAGCAGTGAGCGCGAACCACCAGACAAGCACGGAACCTCCAGCATACGTGCCCCAATAGGGAGCCCGTTCTCGTACCCCGCTGTTCCCTGCCGGCACAGCGAACGTCATCGGATGTCTCGCATTTGGCCCAAGGTCGAGGTGGCGACAGACTCGCATCCACATTGCCACTTTGGCGGTCTGCCGATCCGAGACGCATGACGGAAGTTGACATCTGACTGAACAAGACATCTATACCTGCCAATGCGGATCCGAAGAGTGGAACTTGAAGGGTTTCTCATCCCACGTCCCTTCAATTCGGATGAGATGGCCTGCGGCAACCGTTGGAACGAGGACCGAGCACGATGAAGCGATTTGGCGCGTGGACCCTGGCAATTCTCCTGGCCTTCGGGCTGGGCGTGTCCGGCTTGCCGGGACATGCGATGGCCTGGGCAACGACGCGTCTTCTGGACGACGGCACCATTGCGCTCGAAGGACCAATGGAACGCGGCGTTCGACAAGCACTCATCCTCGAAGAGGTGCCTGACGTGCCTACGCCACCGAACGCCAAGGCCGCCCGCGCGCAGTAGGTCGACGGCCCGCCGGTCCCGGCCATAAGGGACCTTCGGTGCTCACCACGTTGCCCATCTTCCTGATGTTCGCTGCCGCATCGACCTGGCAGGTCGACGGGACCTCATTGGCGGTGGTGCGGGGCCAAGAACCCGTGGCGACGCACGTTCGTTGCTCCCCGAACGCGGGCTTGCACACCTTAGGTGTCGCCGTCGTCGCGTACTCGAAGAAGCAGGGCACCACCACGTGGGGGCACGCATCGCTGCGGGTGCTCTACTGTCGCGATGGCGAGCGGTTCGACGCCGAATACGAGATGTACCGCTTGTCGGCCTGGAACGAGCTGCAACTACGCGAGGAGCACGAGGATGAAGCGTTCGCCGCCTCGCCGTGGCTCACGACCCAACGTGGAAAGCTCGTGTTGTTTCGGAATGCGGACCCGGTCGATGCCGGGTGGTACGGCGAAGCCCAGGCCGCCAATCGTGAAATCTACGAAGTTTGGCTGGATCTTTCGCCCATCGAAGCAAACGCAGTGGTCGAACACATCGACGCCCAGTATGCCAAGCAGCTGCAGCACTTGCGCACGCACACCGACCTCGAATCGCGCTACGTCGCCTGGGGCGACAACTGCACCGCCGTGTTCGAAGCCCTGCCGTCTCGCGTGACCGACGCCACCGGATTTCCCATCACGCCGTTTGCATGGGTGCGCCGCCTTCACGATGCGGGCGTCGTCCGCGGAAGGGTGCTGTACCCGTCCCATCACCTCGTGAAACGGTGGCGTTCTGAATTGCCCGATACGAGCCGCCGGCTCCACCCCATTTTCCGCCGCTCGGCTCGACTCTCGCTGCCTCACGTCGGCAAGCTCCACGCGACCTGGTTGAATGTCGAACCAGCCGTGGTCGAACTTCTGCCGAAGGTTCGTTTACAGCAAGAGACGGCCGACCTCTGGTATCGTCCCGCCATGACATCGAGCGCATCCCCATGATCCCGATTCGTCCTCCTCTCGCCATGGCATTGGCCCTGTTCATCCCTGGAGCCGGTCACCTGTACGCCGGCTGGCCGCGCCACGCGCTGCTGCTCGCCGTATCGGTACCCAGCGTGCTCCTCATGCTTTCGGTGGCCACCGCGCTCGAGATGCTTTCGATCTCGTTGTTCGTTCCTCTGGTGTGCCTCATTCCTTCGGCGCTCCAGATCGGCGCCGCCGTGGATGCGGGTCGGAAGGCTCGCACGCCCATCCTCGCGCCCAACCGGATCTCGAACCGCGCGTTCGTGGTGGTTTTTGCCTTAGTCAGCCTGGCCGCCACCCTGTTCACGAGCATCGGCATCGAGCGGACGACGCTGTCCGCCCGCCGCATGTCATCCGCCACCATGACGCCCAATCTCCTCGTAGGCGACTACGTCATTCTGCGGCGACCGTGGTTCATGTCGACGCCCGCACCTGGTGACATCCTGGAATTCCGGTTCCCGCGTGACCGACGCTTCACATACCTACAGCGCGTGCTCGCAGTGGGTGGACAGACCCTGCAATTCGACGGCACGCCACCAGTGATCGACGACGTGGCTGGCGCATGGACCGAGGAAAGGGCGGTCGATTGGCTCGCCGCCGACTGTGCGTTGCAACCGGGCGAACAAGTGGTCGAGCGGCTCGAAACCGCCGCTTACTCGGTTCTTCTTCCCACCGAGCCCGAGGTCGGCGTCGATCTTTCCGTCCCCGACAGCACCGTCTACGTGGTCAACGACAACCGCCGATATCGCGGAGATTCGCGGAAGTTTGGCCCGGTGGAACGTTCGGAAGTGTCCGGTCAAGTGTTGGGCATTGGGTTTTCGTGGGACGCTTGCGCGGGGTCGGTCCGGCTCGACCGTGTTGGGGCTCTGGCAAACCCGTAGATCCCATCGCAGCAGGTCAAGGCCCGCGTCACCGCGTCGATGAGGGATCCGACTGGACCAGATCGGGAACCTCGACATGCCGAACGACACGCAAGGCCCGGACGGCAGCGCCGGCTCGAACGCGCCGCGTACCCAGGCGCCGCACCACATGCGCTACGAGGCGCTTTGGCGATCGCTTTGGGCGGTACACGTCGACGAAACCCGACAGGTTGCCGAGATCAGCCCAGCCTTGGCCGAGGAACTGGGGTTTACCGGCGCTCAGCTTGTGGGAAGGCCTTTTGCCACCTTGCTCGCGCCCGACGACGCGAGCCTCACCGCAGACACCTGGCCTCCAAAGGACGACCAGGAACACCGGATGGTCTTGATTTCAGGCACCCGGGAACGGGTCGCCATCTGGGTGCGCTGCCTGTCGCTGTCGGATCCAGAACAAGTCTTGTTGGTGGCCCGACCCGCCGAGGCCGGTGTGGCCCCCCAACTCACGCCCCTCCCCGGCCCCCAAACCTCCGGACCGCGCATCACGCCTGGCCTGCCCCCGGAGCGAGAGGTCACCCCCGTTCCCCCCGGAACCCTGGACGAGCCGGACCTCATCGAGCCGGCCCCGGAGCCCGAAGCTCTCGAGTCTGCGCCCGAACCTGATGTCCTTGAGCCCGTGCCAGAGCCCGAGGTCATTGAGCCAGCGCCGGAGCCTGAAGCGTTCGAACCCGAGCCCATCGAGCCAGAGCCCGAAGCCTTGGAGCCTGAATCCGAGATCATCGAACCGGTTGCGTTCGAGCCCGAAAGCGAAGTCATCGAGCCCGAGATCATCGAGCCTGAAAGCGAAGTCATCGAGCCCGAGATCATCGAGCCCGAACCCGACGTCATGGAACCAGAGCCCGAAATCATCGAGCCCGAACCGAAAGCCTTCGAGAGCGCCGAAGGTTCAGCGGTTCCGGAGCCGGTGGCCTTGGGTGCGCAGGACACCGACGTCATCGAGGCTGAGCCTCAGCAAATCGAGACCGCGCCCGAAGCGGAGCCAGCCGACGAGCCCGAACTCATCGAGTCGCCCCCTCCGTCGACCTCCTCGGTCACGCCGGTGCCCGTGGCTCGACCGACCCCGTTGCCTCCCCCTCGGTCCCACGATCCGTGGCGTTCGGTGGCGGATGGCCTCGCTGCCATTCGATACCAGCTTGATGGACGATTCATCTCGGCCACCCCCGCGGTCCATCGCCTGTTGCATGTACCGGTGGGTCTGCCCCTCGGCGACTACCTCGACATCGGCTTCATCGAACGACTGGTCGCCGAACGCCCGGCCACGTTGTCGCCCCACCAACGCACGCTCTCGAACGCGGGCGGTGAACCCGTGGCCGTGATCGGTCAACTTGTGCCCTTGCGTGGGGTGATGGGCGAAGTCGTTGGGTGGTGCGAGGTCCTCGTGGACCGTTCGGGAGAAGCCGAGCGGCAGCGCACTTCGGAAGAGCAAGGCTACATGGCCGAACACGCGGACGAAGCCCTTATCTTTGCAGATGCGAAGGGGATCATTCGAAGGGTGAACCCCGCTTTCGAACGCCTCGCGGCGCAGCTCGGCAGTCTCATGCCGGTGCCAGCCTGCGCCTGGATTGGGCAACCGCTCGAGCCTTGGTGCGAGTCGTTCAGCGAACACGGGCATGTTCAAGTTCGACCTGTGGGCACCAACGTCCTACGGAGTCGGGTCTCACGATTCGCCTCGGCTGACGGGCCGGATAGCGGCATTGTCGTGTCGATCCGCAACCTCACCGAACGCGAAAAGACCCGGACGTCCCTGGACGAGCAATTGGACCAGTTCCACAAGGCTACCCAGGAACTCGACAACGTCACGACGCAGAGCCGTGAGGCGAGCACCCACATCGAGCGCGACACGCGCGTGGTGGCGGGCAAGTCGGTGGATGTCGTGGCCCGGGTGCGCTCGGTCGCCGAGAACGCGGGCCAGATGACCGCGACCGTCAAGGAAATTGCGCGGAATGCCACCGAAGCCGCGCGCATTGCAGGGGAAGGGGTAGAAGCCGCCTCTCAGACGGAAGCGACGGTGGCCCAGCTGGGCGAAAGTTCCGAAGAGATCGGCAACGTGATCAAGGTGATCACGTCCATCGCCCAACAGACCAACTTGCTTGCTCTCAACGCCACTATTGAAGCGGCACGAGCGGGAGAGTCTGGCAAGGGCTTCGCGGTCGTGGCGAACGAAGTCAAGGAACTTGCGAAGCAAACCGCGAATGCCACCGAGGACATTGGTCGACGGGTGGTCGCCATCCAGGAAGACACGCATCGCGCGGTCGACGCCATCGAACGCATCGACCAACTCATCCGACGGATCTCGGAGTACCAGACCACCATTGCGAGTGCCGTCGAGGAGCAGGCCATCACCATCGATGCCATTGCGAAGAACGCAAGCGATGCTGCAGGCGATAGTCAAGCCATTGCCGATGGGGTCCGTGGCATGAACCGTGCGATGTCCACCCAAAGCGAGCACGAAGAGGCGGTGGGTGGGTTGACGATGCAGCTCATCGGTCTCGTCGACAACGTGAAGGGGCTGCTCACCTCATGGTCGGAGTCGGCACACCACGTCGATTGAGCGATGTTCGCGTAAGTGCCATCGAGGGGATTCCGTGACATAAGGAGTCCGCTCGGAGGCAATGCGGGATGTCCACTGACCGACCGGAAGACGGCCAGAATCGGCGGACGGTGATTCGGGATTGGGGGGCCGAGGCGGAGGTAAGTCTCGATCCGTTACACGATTCCAAACCCAGGCTTCCGGCTGCCTTTGTCGGACGGCGACGCTTCTCACTGAAACCCGCTGACGAACCGCCCCCCGAAGAGGATCCGATCGAGCGTGCTCGAGGCTGGGAGCCCGTCGAGGAGGAAAGCGAACGCGAGACGATCGAACGTCCGTATGTCGTCGAAGAGAGTGGCCGCATCGATGAGGTGCCGCCAAGCCCCGAGTTGCCCCGGCTGCCCGTGGCCGGGGCGCTGCCTGTGGCGGACGGACTTGAGCTTCCCCCACCGCCCGAATTCGGTTGGCCGACCGAAACTCCTGCGATGCCCCACCCTCCTTATGCTGAAGGGGCGGATGCCTCGCTTGAGGGGGCTCAAGCGGCAGATGAAGAGGACTCGGCGGTCGTGGAGTTTAGCACGTCCATCCCTCCGCCACCCGACGACGACGTCCTTGGCCACACGCTCGCCCCACGCGAGACGTCGGACTTCATGCTCAAGGGGTGGCCCGAGCCGCCCGACCCACCGCCTGCCGATCCCCGGCCCTCGCTCGACCAGGCGGATCGGTTTCCCCTCCGCATGCGTCCTGGTGGTGCGGCCATGCGCAGTACGCCAGGGTCACTGTTGACCCAGCAGCCCGTGCCGAGCCCGTTCCGCCAACCGCAGGCCAACGCCGACGCGGAAACGATGGATCGCGCTGTACTTCCCGGAGTGGAAGCAGTCCCAAAGCCTGCGGTCGACGATACCAAGCGGCGGGAATTCTACGTCCCCCCTGCCAAGACCGTGCTCGAATCGACCGGCCCCCCCGCGCTCGCTCGTCAGGCCGAGCCTGCTCCAGAGCCACTCAGTGTTCATTCGAAGGAGGGCTGGCCCAAAGCCTCGGGCATCGACTTTTCGCGGCCCGCTCCGCTCGACTTTGATCCGGAGCCCTCGGTCGACATTGACGCGGATGCCCTCGAAGCGTTGCCCAAGCGGCGGTCCATGCCTGGCACCACCACGCTCGCCGCCATCGGATGCTTCGTGGCGTTCGTGGTGTTGGGTGGGCTGGGCGCCCTGGGCCTCGCCATCGCGCTTTGGGCAGTCTGAGAGTCCCGTGGGCCGTGACCCCAAAGGGGGCCACCCCACAGCGACCTTCGGAGAGAGAGACGCGAAGCTCACGAAAGCGCAGGCTTCAGCTCAATGTGCTGCAACACGTGTGCCAAGGCCCATGATTCAATCGCCGAGCGGATCGTGGGGGGCACGACGAAGCCATGGAGTTCAGATCTGCGACACGGATGTCGGTCACGAAGGTAGGTCGGTGAGCATGACGACCACGCTTGATGTCTTCGCCTACGGCTCGCTCATGTCGGAACCAGCGGCTCCCGATCACCTCGTGGGCCGTTCCACGGCGGTGCTTTTGGGATGGCGTCGCGTCTTCCAGCAACTCTCGCGCACCCGAGGCTGTCCCGCAGATGCCGCTCCCCCAGGGGAGCCAGCGATTTCGGGATTCATTGGCGACCATGGAGTACGATTCTCATTGGCCTTGGGGCTGGTGGAGGATCCGGAAAGCGAGGTCGTGGGGGTGTGCCTGCACTACGATCTCGCCCACCAAGACGCGGTCATGTCCGAGCTTCAACGTCGGGAAGGGCCCGGTTATGAGGCGCGGAAACTCCAGGTCAACGCGATCGCCGATGCAGGCGTGCCCTGGACTGCGTGGACCTGGGTGAGTCGGATCGGCCATCCTCGTGTCCTCGACCTGTCGATCGCCGAGCAAGCGAAGGTCCTTCGAGCCGGCACCCCCACCCGCGACATCGATGGCCGGGCCCGAGGCGTGCACTACCTCTACGACGTCGTCGAGGCCCTCGACGAGCTTGGCATGCCCGACCCGAACCTCGCCGAACTCGTGGATCGTTGTCGAGGTGGAGATGAGCCGTTGCCGCCTGGGTGAGGGTTGGTTACCCCAGACGGGTCGGAACGAGGACGTCAGCGCACGATGCGATCTGAAGGTCCTTGATTTGGCAGATTGTTCCCGCTTAGCTCAGTTGGTTAGAGCATCGGACTGTTAATCCGAGTGTCGCTGGTTCGAGTCCAGCAGCGGGAGCTTCTTCGCTTCGCAGAGCGAAGGGGAAAGCGAGCGGTGCTGAATGGGCGAAAGCTCCGGGGATGAGGCCGCTAGGCCGAATCGCGGGAGAACGTACGGTCCAGCAGCGGGAGCCACTCTTCACCGGGCAAGAACCGCTTAGCGGGGTCGGGCCCGTCGTCGTTTCCTCGGCCTTCACGGTCGCGGGGGCCGATGGCGACGCCGTTGTGGGTGACCTGGGCGAGGTAGCGGCTGGCGTAGCGGCCATCGTACAGCTCGACGTCGACGCGGTCGGGGTTCCGACGAGAAGGCCCATGACACCGACGAAGCCGCTGACTGCCGGGGTCCGAGGATGGTCAGCCAGGCGAGGCCGGCGAGGAGGCTCGGGGGCAGGACCATGATCGCGCCATTGTCTCCACCGAGCGACTCGACTGTCGTGAAGGAACGACAACCCCTACCCAGACGTCGTCGGCCCGCAGTCTCGACGTCGTGATCCGTGGTGCTTAATCGCGATTAAACCAGGTTTGCCCAACGACGGCACTGCGCTACCCGAAGTGCACACTCACGCGAAGGAGCGGCATGCTCGGGTTCAGCAATGGCACCAAGTTTCGGATGTTCACTCGACCCGTCCCAGCGGTTGCACTGCTTTGCTTCGTTGCTGCATGCGGGAGCGGTGAAGCGATCGACGACCCCGAACGGGATTCCCGAGTCGTGTGGTGACGGCGTGATCGATGAAGGCGAGGAATGCGACGATCGCGGTGAGAGTGCGTCCTGCGACGACGACTGCACGTTCCCCGAGTGCGGAGACGGCGTGTTGAACGCGAGCGCCGGAGAAGCCTGTGACGATGGTGGAAACTCGCCCGCCTGTGACGAGGACTGCACGTTGGCCGAGTGCGGGGATGGCCTCGCCAATCCGGCCGCCGGGGAGGACTGCGACGATACCGAAGCGTCGGCGACCTGCGACGATGACTGCACCGTGCCCGAATGTGGTGACGGCACGCTCAACCTGCTCGCAGGAGAAACCTGCGAGGACGGCAATCAGCTGAGCGGCGATGGTTGCTCCTCGCTGTGTGCCTTGCCGGTCGACGTGAACGACGACGCAGCGGACATCACGTTCGACTTCCCCTCCCCCGTCTTCGAGAGCGCAGCGGTGTCGGGCGACTTCAACGGCGACGGGTTCGACGACGTATTGCTGGGCGACTTGGGGAACGACGATGGCGGGGCCAGTTCGGGCGCCGCGTTCATCTTCTTCGGGTCGGCCAACCCGGGCACAGAACTCACGGACTCGGACGCCGACGTCAAGCTCGTGGGCGAGGAGTCCGGTGACAGTGCCGGCGCGCGCGTCGCGAGCGCAGGAGACTTCAACGGCGACGGAATCGACGACATTCTCGTCGGGGCGCCCCACAACGACTCTGGAGGAACCGAATCGGGAATCGCCTACCTCATCAACGGTGACCCCTCGTTGTCGGGCACGATCGACCTCGCGAACGCGACCGCACGCTTCGTCGGAGAGGAAGCGAGCGATCGGTTGAACGAAGTTGCGAGCGCGGGCGACTTCGACGGCGACGGCTTCGATGACATCGCCATCGGTAGCCAAAGGCACGGGGCTGTGGCGGGTGCGGTGTACGTCCTGTACGGGGGCAATTCGCTCACGGGTACGCTCGACATCGTCAACGCCAATCTCGAAGTCGTCGGCGAAGCCTCCAACGACTTCGCAGGCAGGGTGAGCAGCGCGGGCGACGTCAATGGTGACGGTGTCGACGACCTGCTCATCGGGGCGAGCGGCAACGACGAGGGCGGCAGCGGCGCTGGAGCAGCCTACATGATCTTCGGATCGACGACCCGGTTGACGGGAACCCTGGACCTCGCGGACGCCGACCTCAAACTCGTGGGTCAAGCCAACGCTGATTTCACCGGAGTCTCGGTGGCCGCCGCGGGAGATGTGGACGCCGATGGTTTCGACGACATCTTGGTCGGCGCATCGGGCACCGACAAGGGAGACGAGGACGATGCCGGCACGGCGTACCTCGTGTACGGGTCCGCCAACCTCAACGGAACCATCAACTTCTTCAAGGGCGACACCAAGCTTCTCGGCGAGAACGCGAACGACAGTGCCGGCCGGTTCGTCGGGGGGGCCGGCGACGTGAACGGAGATGGCTTCGACGACATACTGGTCGCGGCGCCGGGCAACGACCAAGCCGCCTCGAACGGGTCGGCCGTGTACCTGCTACACGGTCCGGTCGCGCGAGGCACGCTTCAGCTCGCGGACGCGGACGTCAAGTTCGTCGGCAGCATCTTCAGCCTCGCGAGGAACTTCATCGCCGGGGGGGGCGACATCAATGGCGACGGGTTCGACGACATCGCCGTAGGCTTCGCAACGTCCGACGCCCGGGTCTTCCTCGGTCAACCCTGACCGTCGGCGCTCTCGGGCCGCCCGAGGAGGGCAGCCCGGTGAGACGCGACCAACTCGCCCAAGGCCTTCATGACGAGCCGAACGCTCGGGCTGCGCCGAAGGTCGGGATGGGTGAGCCGATGAGCTGGCGCTCCCTCTGGCCGCGACGGCGGCGCCTGGGGGTGACTCGGGACGCGAGACGGTCCGGATACGCCGCCCTGGCTGGGGAGGTCGAAGGGCTCGAGCAGCTGGCGGGAGACCCTTCGGTGGCGAACATCGCGCGGCACGGCGTCGTGTACGGGCGAGCAGCAACGAGGCGTCGTTCCTCGGCGATGCGGCGGATGCCCACCCGAGCGCTCGTGTCCCCCGATGATGGGCGAGTCCAATATCCTTTCGAGAAGGTCAGCCACGGGAGCGTCATGCCCAGCCGCCGGCATCTCCGGGACGCTCGGGCCGCGTCCGTCGCTGCGGTGGATCTCCTGGTCGTCGAGCAGGAACACGAGGCCCGCACCGCCTGCAGGGACCGAGTTCGTGTCGCGTTCCCTTCGAGGTCATTGCCCCAACGTAATCGTGATGAGATGGTGCCCTCGCCGCACCGTACGGTAGCGTACCCGCGAGGGGGAACCGTGATTGGTTAGTTGTTGACGGGTTGTGGAGGCGGTGATGCAACCGCAATCGCCGAGCTCGACTCCGTGTACGATGCGGCGGCGCTCGCCCAAGCCGAGATTCGGGCGTTCGACGATGGCCCGCCGAGGGAGCAATACGCGAGCGACATCGTGCACGTCGAGGTGGCCACCGAGGCGACGCGGGCGGAATGGCGTCGGTTCCTGCGCAGCAGCGGCACGGAAGTGGTGCTGTCCCACCCCGGCGTGTCGGTCGTGTTCCTTCGTCTGGCCACGCCGGCGGCCTCGCGGGCCGAGCTCGACACCGTACTCGCCGCCCTCGAAGCCGACCCGATCATCGTACGCGCCGCCCCCGATGTGGCGACCGTCCCCACGACGCTTCCGCCGCTCGTTGACGGCACCAACCTCGACCTCGTCGAACCCCACCTCGTGACCCGAACTCCGCGCCTGTGGGACCTGCGCCCGACCACCGCGAAGCTCCTCGCGAAAGACGGCGTGATGCGAAACGGACCCGACGTCCTCGTCATCGACCAATTCGGCAACGGAGCCCCCGACCCCGACCTCTTCGAAGGGGAGTTCGCGCCCTCCGACTACCCTGAAGGCACCCCGGGTCTCTTCACCCACGGCTACCGGATGATGTCGCTGATGCTCCCGAGGTACGACGAGTCCGGCGCGTTTGGACCCGATGTCGAGGGGATCGCGGGGCCCATCACACACCCCCACCCCGTATGGGCGTCGACCAACCTCGAGTTGGCCTCGTTGTACCGTTCGCTCCAGATTGCGAACTTCACCACCAACCCTGGTGGTGAACCAGTCGGGAATGACCTCGTGTGTAGACGAAACCTGCTTCCTTCTCCTCGAACTCGAGGCTCGGCAGTTTGCCCAGGAGATGGCACGGCTCGGCGTTCAGGACCGTCTGGTCTATGTCGTGTCCGCGGGCAACGTCCGCGCTGATGCGATCGTACCGCCCCCCTACGCCCGCGACGCGCGCTGGGCAACCGTGGCCGCACGATCAGGCCTCCCCAACGTGCTGGTCGTCGAGAATGTCCTTGCCGAGCGCACCGACTGGCCGCCCGAGGTCGGTCCCACCGAAGACGCCTTTGCCATGTGCCTGTCGAGCACGAGCTACCGCGGGGGCAACATCGCGGCTCCGGGCGGCCGGGCCCAGGTCTACGACAACCTCGGCGTGGTCTCGACGATGGCGGGGACGTCGGTATCTGCACCGCAAGTCGCCGGCGCCGCGGTGGTGGCGTGGCAGCACGATCCTGCGGCGACCTCGGCCGAGATTGCAGCTCGCCTGGTGCAAACGGCTGCCCCCATCGGCGTTCCGCTGCTCGACCCCTTCTGCGCCACCCAACCGTCGGCCAACGTCCTGGATGGCCACGCGGCCGTTCTCGCGGCCGATGTCGGCCTCGCCGCGATGCCCATGCGCACCGCCTTCCTCGACCTCGACGAGGACGGTACCTTCGACGCCGACGACCTCGAGGCGTTCATGGACGCCTTCGCGGATCCGACCACCGGCCTGCTGCCGACGTTCGGCCCCTCCGACCTCAACGGCGACGGGGTCGAAGGCGAAGCGAAAGCCCAGTTCGACCTGGACGCGTCGACCGAACCCGCGACCTTCGAGACCCTCGAGGCCGAACTGCGCCAGCCCAGCGGAGACACCGTGTTGGCAACGTTCGACGAGTTGTCGCTCACCGACCTCGACATCCTCTGCTACTACGCATACTCGGACCTGTTTTCGACCGCAGACGCCGACCAGCGCGACGACATCCTCTACGAAGACTACAAGGACCAGGGGCTGACTTGCCCTTCGGTCGACCCCGAGGTCGTCGCCTCGGCCGAGGCATGCGCGTTGTCGACCCTCGCCGGGGCCCCGTTTGCGGTGGGTCTCGGCTTCGATCGGAATCGGTCGGCCTTCCCCATCTACGTGACGGCCACCGTGTCGGGTGACGGGACGATCGAAACCGTGCCTCCGACTCCCGAGCCGCCGGCGCCCTTCGACCCGGGAACCCGCGACAATCCGAAGCGACTGTCCAGCAATGACGCCAGTTTCGTGCTCTACGGCAGCCTGACGGCTCCAGGCGGATCGATGTCGATCACGTTCACTCTCGAGCAGGAAGACCTGTCAGGCCAACGGGTACCGGCCGGTGAGCACACCGTCACCATCAACTCGAAGCCGCAGGAAGACTGCGACGTGCTCTCGCCGCCCCCCTACGTGCCCCCGCTCAATGGCGGATGGTGGTTGCGACTGAACTTTGACACGACGAGCAGCAATTCCGTTCAGTACATCGAAGACAGCGAAGTCTTCGAGTCTTGGGTGGCGTTCACGCAGGACGGTTTCGAGTTCGTCGAGACCTACAACGGCACCAACCAGGTCACGACCTATTTCCCCTTCCCGGGCACATCGCTACGCACCACAGTGAACGACGATCGGAAGGTGCTATCTGGAAGCGTCCAGACGACAACGACCTTCGCCGAAACGAATGACAATGGGATCATCACTACGATCGGACCCAATACGTACACGAGCTGCACGGACTTTTGCTTTCCACCCAGTAACCCTGGCCTCCTCGGTGGCGAGCCTCGGGAACCGACCTGCAGCAACGGCCAGGTGATCGGCTACGACGAAGGCGTCTACAGCTCCAGCACACAGATGACGGGCTACGCAACGACGAACTCCAGCATGCTCCGCAGCTGCGTCGGTTGCACGGGTCGGGACACGACCAGTTGCTCCTGCACCAGCGACGACGAAATCATCTGTCCCTGACATGCCACACGGCTCCGCGCGATCGCCAGAGAACCGTAATGACTCCCGCCGTGCTCCGCGAATACGGTTGTCAACCCCTTCGAAAGCCGAATGAGCAGACCTTGATACTCGGTTCTTGCCCGGTTCGTATTGGGGAGTTTTCTTCCAGGTCGGGCGAGAACGGTAGAACAACCTACGTTTGGCGCATAGGCTGAGTCGGCCAGAACACACCGGTCACGAACCACCGCATTCCGAAGTCCGGGTCCGAAAAGTCTGTCCGGCAGGTCGGCTCACTGCTGTTCGAGCGGCTCGCCAAGAGCCGTGACCAGGACGAGGCCATGGCCCTGGCCAAGCAAGGGCAGGTCGTTTCCACGGCCAGATGCAGATGTACGTGAACTACTTCGATCGCCAGGAACGAGCAGATCATGACGCTCCAACTATCGGTATCGTACTCTGCTCGGACAGGAACGACGCGATGGTAAAGATTACGCTGCCCGAGGTCAACGCGCAGGTTCACGCAAGCCGCTACCAGCTCTACTTGCCCACCGAGGCCGTACCTTGCGGTTGACGTCGTCGGAGTCCGACAATGGCGAAAGCTAGCGCGCACAAGTGGCAGTTTCGAACTCGATTCCGACGGCGTGCGTTCGGGTGGAAGTCGCAACCGGCGATCAAGGGCGTCAAGGAGGCGGTCGCAGAGATCAAGAAGGTTGCCCGCCAAGACCCACTGCTCGCCGGCGAAGGCGCAGTGGTGTTCCTGGAGAAGATGTCGCCGGCCATCGAACAGGTCGACGGCTCTTCGGGAGCCATGGGGTCGACGGTCAACCAGGCCGTCGAAGTCTTGTCCGAGATCATCGCCTCTTCTCCCGCCGATGCACCCACCCGAGATGCGTGGCTCGAGCGACTCTGGGACGCCTACCAGGCAGACGACATCCCATACATCGAACACCTCGGTGACCTTTGGGGCGAGCTGTGCGCCTCGAAGGAGGTCGCGTCGCAGTGGGCGGATCGGCTCATCGAGACCACGCGCATGGCCTGGAGTCCCGATCCTGACTTGCGCGGCTTCTTCAAGGGCTCGACAAACTGCTTGAGCGCACTGCTCGCCGCAGGGCGGTACGACGACTTGCTCGAGCTCCTCGAGTTAGAGCGCCACAACATGTGGGTCTACCGCCAGTTCGGAGTCCGAGCGCTGGCCGCACAGGGCAGGACGATGGAGGCCATCCGCTACACCGAAGAAGGTCGCGGCCTGAACGACAGCCCAGTGGCCATCGCCCAGTTGTGCGAGGAGGTGCTGTTGTCGGCAGGTCTCGTCGACGAGGCGTACCAGCGCTACGGACTGGTCGCGAACCGATCGCGAACCTACACCACCTGGTTTCGGGCCGTAGCCAAGAAGTACCCGCACAAGCAGTCCAGCGAGATCCTCGACGATTTGGTCTCCCTGACCCCGGGCGACGAAGGCAAATGGTTCGCCGCCGCCAAGTCCGCCAAGCTCTTCGACGAGGCCATTGCGTTGGCGAACCGGACACCGTGTTCTCCGAAGACGCTGACGCGTGCGGCGCGGGACTTCGCGAAGAAGCGACCGGAGTTCGCAGTGGAGGCAGGGATAGCCGCCCTGCGGTGGTTGGTCGAAGGGTACGGCTACGAGATCACGAGCGTCGACGTGCTGAACGCCTACACCCACACGACGGCGGCGGCCGAGAATGCCGGCGCCGCAGATGCTACCCATACTCGTATCCGGGAGCTCGTCGCACGCGAGTCCTTCGGCGAACGGTTCGTGACCAAGGTCCTCGGTCACCGCCTGGGGCTATCGTGAGACGTCGAAGTCCCAGCAAGCCGGCCCCCGATCCATCGGTCACCGACGCGGCGCTGGAGGCCCTGAACGCAGACGAGCTTCGCACCTTCATCCGCGACATGATGCCATGGTTCGACGACGCATTACTGGCCCGATTCACTAGCGAGGTGGTCGATCGAGCCGCGCGGAACGCGTCGGAGTGGACCCCACAGAGCCCGGCCGACAACCTCGTTGACGAGATCGAGGGATTTGCCGAAGCCGCCAAGAGGATCGGATACGCCGAACCGTGGGAAGTCGACGCCTATCTGCGCGAAGGCTCGAGCGCCTTCCTATCGAAGCGCTACCCAGGTGCCGTCAAGATCTTCGAGGCCCTCCTCATACCCATCGCACGCGCGGAAATCGATCTGGGCCAACACGAGATGGTCGAGGAGGTCTTGGGAGTAGATCCCGCGGACTGCGCTGCCCAGTACGTCGTCTCGGTGTACATGACCTCCCCTACCAAAGAACGTGGCGAGTCCGTCCTTTCCGCTATCGACGCCGTGCACGGCATGGGGCGCATGTGGGAGCCACTGCGCGAGCTGGAGCGCGTAGCGTTAGAGCCGCTACCTGAGCTGGACGCGTTCCTGTCACAATGGCGAAGGCTGGTCCAGACCCGTGTGGAGAACCAGCGAAGGAGCGACTGGGACTCGGAGACCGACCGCTGGCTGCGCGAAGTGGTCCGCCGCACCGAAGGCATCAGCGGCCTCGCTGATGTGGCTAGAGCATCGAGGCGAACCGGCGACTTGCAAGCGTGGTGTCGCGCGCTGGTCGAAGCTGGGGATTGGTCCGCAGCGCTTGAGGCACACATCGAGGCCGCCGAGCTAGTCCAGAACAACGAGCACGTAAGAGGACACCTCTTGGACGGCGCCGCGCTGGCGGCTCAAGAGCTTGGACGTGGCGATCTTGCCAAACATCTAGAGCATGCCTGGCGCCAAGCACCGAGCATGGTGCGCCTGCGTCGATGGCTCGGGACGGCGACAACGAAGAAGGACATAGACGTGTTGGTCGCGGAAGCGTGCGCGGCATGCCCCAAAGACGCGAATCGACAGCAAGCACTGTTGCATGTCCTTGGTGAAGAGTTCGTGGCCGCGGCACATCTACTCCGGAATGCGCCAGGGCTGGATTGGTCGCGGCGGGAGCACCCCGGACATCTGTTGTTCCCGTTGTTCGTTGGTCTTCTTGGCACTGGAGATGTTGAGGAGTGGTTCGTCGAGGAGGACGAAAGCGAAGCTCCCTTGGCAAGGCTCCGAGATCCGGATGCCCCTCAACTCGGAACGCCTCCCCTTGTCGTCCTTCTTGAAGTGGCGGGTGTAGCACAGCCCGATGACCTGGCTACGCGGTCCAAGATATTCAGCGCGTTGCGCTGCGCTGCCGAGCAGCGTCTGGTGGGCGTGACCGAGAACAAGCGACGACGACACTACGGACATGCCGCTCTGCTGGCGATCGCGTGTGCCCGTGTTGATGGGTCGCCGGAGGGTGGCGCCTGGCTGGCAAGGCTCCGTGATCGATACCGTCGTTTCTCTGCATTACAGCGCGAGTTCAAAGCGATCGGTGGGCGGCGACAACCATGAGGAGAGCCGAGAAACGCCCCGAGCTGCGACGTTTGCCCATCGATCCGGACAATGTCCGGACGAGGATGGTCGCTGCACCGACAGCGACCGTGTCCCTTGGATCCGCTAGACGACGCCGATGGGGATGGCCTTTGCGGAGACGTCGACAACTGTCCCTACATCGAAAATGTCGACCAGCTCGATCGTGACAACGACGGCATTGGTGACGCCTGTACGTTCAGCATCGCGAGTGGGATGAGGATGAGAAGTCGGGCGGCTGCCAGCATATGGCGGACCGTGAGGCTTGGGTTGGCTCTTCGCGGGATTGTCCCTGACGTGGCCGCGGCGGAGGCCGCGACGTTCGAACTGAGGTGTCGGGTCGGTCGCCCGGTCTTCGTATGGGAAGGTAGCGCCCTTGCCCGAAGAGCAGGATACAGACCATGTTGCGACGGTTCCTCGTCCTCGCCCTTCTCGTTGCCTGCGCCAGCGACGACCGCTCCATCGACACGGGCTTGCTCGACCCTGCAGGTCCGAAACCCGATCCGATCCCCCGAGCCACGCCTCCCCACAGCGTCCACCGCCGCCACGGCCGATACGGGGGCCTCCCCAGGCCCCCACGGTGACGCTTTGTGCGCTACGCAACGACGGCGATTCCGTGGTTGGCGAGCCCGGCTTGCCCGTGGTGTCAGTGCGGCGGATGGCACGTTCGTGACGGATGATAACGGCGTCGTGACGACCGAGGCCTTCGCACCAGGCGGGGCCGTGTCCTTCGTTCGTGTGCGCACAGGAGGCAATTCGGTCTACCGTTTTGACGCCCGCACCATCGAAACGGTCTTCAGCATCGAAGCCGAAGATGTGATCGAGGTCGGCGGTACGGATCGGTATTCGGAGTTTCCGACTGCGGGTCGTCTGGAGGCCAACCTCAGTGGGCCACCGACGGGTGGGGCCTTCCAGGACGTGGCTGTGTCGTGTGGCGGGCGACGGCTTGTGGGCGGTGGCTCGGGGATCGGTCGCGCGATCGCAATTGCGTTTGCGGATCGTGGGGCAGGGGTGTTCATCGTGGGGCGGCGGGAGGCGCCGCTTCGCGAGACCGCAGCCGAACGACCGGAGGCCATCGAGTGGCAGATGGCCGATGTCACGGTCGCAAACGATGCCAAGCGGATCGTGGAGGCGGCCGTGGAGCGGTTCGGGCGTTTGGACGTGCTCGTCAACAACGCAGCGGATGGCGTGATGCGGCCGCTTGCCGACACCGACGATGTGACGATGGATCGTCTCGTTGCGGTGAACTTCACCAGTCCCTTGCGCATGGCCAGGGAAGCCCTGCCGCATCTCGACAGGACCAAGGGGCAGGTCGTCAACATGGGGTCGACGACCGCCAACGTGGCCCTTCCCGGAACGACGATCTACTCTGCCACTAAAGCAGCCTTGAATCAGGCTACGCGGGTGCTGGCGGCCGAGCTTGGACCGGCGGGCATTCGCGTCAATCTGATCGCGCCTGGGCCGACCGAGACCGATGCCGCTCGGTCTGCACTGGATCAGTCTCCCCCTGGGATGGCGGAGCAGATGATCGCGCAGTCCCCCTTTCGTCGGCTTGGCATCCCCGAGGACGTCGCCAAGGCAGTATTGATGGTCACGGGCGACGATGCGGGATGGATCACCGGCCAAATCATCAACGCCAGTGGGGGATTCATGTCCTGAGAGACCCTGGGTCGAGTTCTGCGAGGGCCCCTTCGATGACCGCGGCCAAGGCGCGCACCCGCAAGGGGGTTCGACCCGGGAGGCGGGCGTTGTGCGCCACACGCTGCTTACGGTCACCGCCGAGGTCTGGCGCCCTTGGGTGAGGGGGATGTGCACCGTTCAAATGCGTCGAGCCGATCTCGGCGTACGAATAGTGTCGAGCTGGACTCGGGGATGCCCTCGGGTCGAGCAAATTGCTGAATGCAGGTGCTGTCCAGGATCTCCGCGTTCAGCTCGGCATGTGTGCGGTGTGGGAGGAACAGGATCTCCGGTGGATCCGGCAGGCAGATCGCGTCGAACGGAAGTCGCTCGAAGGTCAGCCTCGGGTTCATCAGCCCGCTAAGGTCTGTCACCCTCGCGTCGGGGAACAGCACGCCGGGAACCCCAAGCTCGGAGTGGTACAAGTGCTGCGTGTCGGGCAAGCATTTGCGAACCTTACGGATCCCGACCATCGCTTTCATGCGTCGTGTGATGCGCTTGGTGGCGACCTCGTCATCGAGCGCAGGAAGCGAGCGGAGGGGGTAGGCCCACAACGCAACGAGGACGGCCGTGAGCGGGCCGATGGTCGTCACGAGGACATTTCGCCAGCGGCCGGCCGCCGGTACCGCCGCTAGAACAGCCAAGGGTGCCAAGTAGGCGACGTACCGTGACCACCGCAGTCGGCCGAGGTAAAATCCGGTTGTATCCTCGATCCAGCTCGCCTCATGGGCCAGCGCGAGCCCGGCCGCGTAAAGCCCCATCAGCATGATGACTCGGCTTCCCGAAACCGTTCGAAGGAAGGCCGGCCACGCCAACGCGGCAGCGAGCACCACAGGCAGCGTCGCCGGCAGGAAGAACCGACCGTGGTACCCCATGATTCCTAGGGTCGTCTGTTGGTGGTAGACGACGAAGAGCGCCGCGCCACCGAGCAGACCCATCACCAGTCGGTCCCGACGAAACAGGGCCATCGCGACAAAGGGGACCGTGAGGAGAGCCCAGGTGGCCAGGTGCCTCCGCTCCCCTACGATGCCGAGGTCCTGGTAGCGTGGGCTGTAAGGCGACAACAACCGGTTCTTGAGGTAGGCCGACAGGGGAAATGCGGTACCGTAGTAGAGCGCAAGCACTCCGAGCAGGACCGCGTTCGCCGCGAGCGCCGCCAGAACGAGGCGAGCCAGCCTGCGCTGTTCGAACCATCGGCGATCGGGCTCGTACAGCACCCCCAGAGCCAACGTCAGCGTCATCAGCGCCATGTCGGGCCGGACCAGGTAGACGGCGACATGACCGGCGGCAAACATCGCGGTCTCGGCTGCCGTCGAGCGAACGCCGCGCTCGAACAGGATGGCCACGATGAGGAGGAACGTCGCCAGGACCCACAACGCGAGCAAGGTCTCCATCCCACTCGACACGATGCCGAGGACGGTCGGCGCGGTAAGCCCACAGAGCAGCACATAGAGGGGGCCGGGCTCGGGCTCTCGGAGTCGTCGCAAGGTGACCGCCGAAGTCACCCATGTAGCCACCAGGGCGAACCCGGAGAGCAGCTTGATGGTCACGTGGTAGGCGCCGGGAGCAACGCCGACCACGGCCGTGGCGACGAGCTGGAACAGCTGCGAAGTGTTGCCGTGGACCGGCCCGTCCGCCACGTTCCACGCGAAGACCCCGTGTGTGACGAAGTTGTTCGCGAACCTCAGCAAGAACAGGGCGTCGTCCCAAAGATCTCGTCGGAGCGCATCGAAGGTTGCGAGCGCCACCACGAGGGCGAACCCACCCGCCATCGCCAACGCCGACCGCCTGGACACACCGCCTGGGTCGCGATCATCCGGACGTGTGTCAGCCACGGGCCTATTCGCTACAGTGTGGGTCACGGACGGCTAGACCCCAGGATACGAATTCCGAACTCCGCAATGGAGAAATTGACACCCGACATTGCTCTGCAAGACCTCGTTACCAACGCGCTCCGCGTCACCGTTAACGCTGTGACCTCCATTATAGGCAGAGGTGGCGTAAACACGGTGTAGCGATTCGATACGGTGCACGGGTCGGTGATTCTCCGCGTGGGCTCGATCGACCCGAGCGGATTCGAGCCCGAGCACTGGGTGATGTCCGCGTTGCTGGACGCGGGACTTCCGACGGCTCACCCGTTGGCCCACGGGACCTCACCGAACGATCGGCCCTACGGGGCGGGGATCGCGCTGCTCGTGGATCGCGATGCGGCGCCCCACCAGTCGGCGGGACGCCTGGAGAGGGTCCTGCCCGCTATCTCGGTGAAGAATGCTGGACTGTCCACGGTCTTTCACGCAGCCCAGCGGCGTACCCCGAAGATCCGGGCGTTCGTCGACTTCTACGTCGAACGCCTCGGCGGCGGTCGGCTCAGAAGACGTCGTAGCCGAGGAGATTGCCGGCCGTGTCATCCTCGATCCAGAAGCGACCGCCGGCGAACGAGAACGAGTTGTTGGCGTCGAACGAAGAGCTCGCACCATCGAGAACGGTGGTATCGAGGCGCTCGCCAGTCACGGCGTCCCAGGCCGACACCACGCCGTCCGAGTAGGTGAAGTAGTGGCCGTGGACGGCCACGATGCGGACGTCCTGCGGGTAGTCCGACTCGCTGTTGAGCGTGCCGAAGTCGACGAGCGCAAGGTCGGCCTGCTGGTTGCCCGCATCGTCCCAGCGTCGCACGATTCCGTCGTCGATCGACACGTACTGCATCGCCACGTCGTCCCAGACCACCGCGGACTGCGAAGACACACCGTCGCCTCCGAGGGTCACACTGACGGAAAACACACCTGGTGAGGTCTGCTGCAGGATGTCGTTGCTGCCGATGCCGCGAGCGTAGACCGGGGCCACGCCGTCGCCCTTCGTGAACACGGTTCGGAAGTCGATGCCTGGCTGGTAGTACTGAACGAAGTTCAGGTCGCCGTCGAGCTCCGCGTACACGTTGCCCGAGCCCGTCCCCCCACCGCCGACCCAGTAGTCGGAGCCGTCGAAGGCCACGCCGTTCACGCGGTTGTTCAGGGCTGGGGCGGGGACCGTGGTGGTCACCGCGTAGTTGGACTGCTCGAACTCGAACGGGATCCTCATGCTGCCGTCGCAGACGTAGGCCGTGGCCGTCACTTCGATGGCATCGAGCGTGCCGCTCTCGTCGACGTCGAGGCCCGACTCGACGAGAATACCGCCGTCGGCGCAGTTCTCGCCCTCCGGCTCGGAGGTGATCGTCAGCAGGGTGTCGAACCCGTCCACGCCGTCAATACCGTCAGTGCCGTCAGTACCGTCGGCGCCGTTGCAGACGTACACCGTACCGGTGATCTCCCCGTCGTCGAGAACTCCGTCGACGTCGGTGTCCTTTCCGCGGTCGATGCGCTGGCCGCCGTCCGCACAGTTCGCCCCCGGGGCTTCGACGGCAACCGAGACGAGGTTCTCGATGCCATTGCACACGAAGGCAGTGCCCTCGATCTCGGCCGAGTCGAGCACGCCGTCACGGTTCTCGTCGGCCCCATGGTCGATGCGGCGTCCACCCGCGGCGCAGTTCACGCCAGGCGACTCCTCGGTGACCGTGACGAGCGTGGTCACGCCATCGGCGCCATCGATCCCGTCGGCGCCGTCGGTCCCGTCGGTCCCGTCGACCCCGTCGGCTCCGTCCACGCCGTCGGCTCCGTCCGCGCCGTCCGTGGCCGCGCAGGCATAGAACGACCCGTCGATCTCGGAAGCTCCGAGCGACCCATCCCCATTGTCATCGGCGCCGAAGTCGAGGCGCTCCCCGCCGTTCGGGCAGCGCTCTCCGGCGGCCTCCGTCGTCACGGAAACGAGCTGACCGCCCGTCGTCGTCTCACAGGCGACCATCAGGACCAAGGCACCCATTGCGAACCGTAGCTTCACACAACCTCCCGTCGCCGACGTGCCCCGGCGAGCCCGTCGCATCGGAGCCTCGACGCCTGGATTCCGCTCGCATCCCCAACGGCGCTCGAGCACCGGGATTGTAGGTCGGGATCCGGGTGCCATCGGACCCTCATCGTGACCCAGATGTGATTCTGGGCAGAACTCCACATTGACCGAAAGCTTCGGTCATGGGCTTCATGGTAGCCGGGATCATCGCGTCTTCGACGGCCAACGCCCAGGGTGGTTGGTGTCACCGGTACACCTGGCTGCACCTACACTTCGCTGCAAGCGGCCCCCGATGCGGGGGAAACGGGCATCACGGTGGCGAGCAACCTTGGCGTGCTCGCGACGGGTGCCGTCTGGTCCATTACGTCCATGCCGAATCAGCACATCACGATTCGAGGCGGGAACAACTGGGTTCCGGTCGTCGACCTTCAAGACGTCGCCATTTCGGACAGTGTGGGGACGGCCATCCTGCAGAACGACGGGTTCGTCAACCTGACGGGAGGTCGCTCAACGAGGGCCACCCCAAGGGAGGCGTCCGAGACCGATTTCGTCAGTCGAGGCGCTTGACGGTGACGAACACCGCGGGATCGCGCCAGTCATAGACGAAGGGATCGAGGTCGCCGAAGCCCTCAATGCCACGGTGCCGGCGGATCACCCCGTTCTCGGCCAGGGCGGGGTCGGACATCCCGCTGCCCGGTCCTGCACCGCAGAACGGCGCCGGCACGATGTCGATGCGGTTCTCGGTGTTGATCTCGGTGCCCGCATCAAAGGTGTCGAGGCGGTAGGTGCGGGTCTGGCCGATCTGGTTGGGCAGATCGCGCGCGTCGAGACCGGCGAAGCCATCGTTGGTGCAGATGACCATCGACACGATGGACAGCTGCGTCTCGGACGAGGCGATCTCGAAGGTCGCGCTCTGACCCGGTCCCACTGGACCGCCGGTGTCGCCCACGCCGCTCGCGCCGATGTCGAGATCGTCGATCGCGGTTTCGAGCTCGGTGGCGAGGACCGGAACGGCCCCGTTCTCGGCGACGGCCTGCACCCCAAAACTCGCGGCATGGTTCAGCTGGAAGATGTGCTCGCCGCGCTGGTGGATCGCCCAGTTGGGCGGGGTGAAGTACTGGCCGGTCGTGCGGTTCTCGAAGGTCACCTCGTAGGTGACGTCCCGGGGGATCGAGCTGCGGGTGACGGTCACGCGAACCGCCGGATCCTGCCAGTCGTAGACGTTGGGATCGAGGTCGGCTCCGCCTTGGATGCCCTGATGACGACGAATCACTCCGCCCTCGGCGAGCGCCGAGTCGGTCGTGCCGCTGCCGCCCCCCGGGCCACAGAACGGGGCGGGAACGATGTCACCGCGGGCCTCGGTGTTGATCTCGGTGCCCGCGTCGAAGCTGTCCATGAAGTACGTGCGGGTCTCGCCGTCACGACGCGGCAGATCGATGTCCCGCAGGCCTGCGAAGCCGTCGTTGGTGCAGATGACCATCGACACCATCGACAGGCGGCGCTCACTGGCCACGAAGTCCGAGGTGATGTCACTGACGAACTCGAAAGTGACGGACTGGCCGGGCCCGATGGGACCGTTGGCGGCATCGCCGACCCCGCTGACCCCGAGTCCCATCGCGTCAATCGCGGCGTCCAGCTCGGCGGCGAGGGCCGGCACGTCCCCGTTCTCGGCGACCGCCTGCACACCGGGGCTCGCCGCTTGGTCGAGGCGGAAGACGTCGAGCTGCCGATCGTGGACCGCGTAGTTGGGCGGGGTGAAGTACTGCCCCGAGGTGAGGTTCTCGAACGTGATGGTGTAGACGCCGGTGGTGTTCGGCGGGTTGGCCAGAGCGGGGGCCGCCACCAGCGAGCCGAGGAACATCAAGCCAGAGAGCGCGGGGGTCCAGTTGCGCATCGTTACTCCGTGTGGGCCGCGCGGCCGGGGGTGGCCGCGGGGGGTGCACACGGGGATAGGGACGGGCCGCGTCAGAGGTTACTGGGCGCGATCGAAATTCCTGATGTCGGCCGAAGGGTCAGTCTTCACCTCCGTGCTCGTCCGCTTCGGCCGCGGCGTCTTCGCCGAGGGTCTGGACCATGTTGTCCATGCGGTACTTGGTACGGGTGTCCACGCCCTCGCCTGCGTCCTCGCCGTAGCCAGCGAGGACGACGTACTTGGAATCGAAGTCGGCGTGGCGGAACACCGAGGTGTTCACGGACATCGAGTGGCGCTGGCCCAACTGCTCGGCGTACCAGTCCTGCACCGGGTTGTCGTCCGAGGCGTGCCAGCAGCTCTGGAGCGCCGCATCGGGAGCGAGCCGCAGGGTCGCGATGCAGGGGTACTCGTCACAGTCGATGCGGTCGACCTCGACCCCGTCGAGCTGGCCTTGCGCGATCACTCTGGAGAATGACGGCGACCCGAAGATGCGCGGTTCGCCCGGGGAGGTTCCACCGCGATGCGTACCAGGCCGTCGAGGTCGACGAGCACGTCGCCGGCCGCGATCCGAACGTCGCCCGACACCTCGCTGAGCCCGGCACGGGGGCGAGCCCCTGACGCTGCGGTCGCCGCGACAACCATGGCGAGGAGGTGATGTCGTATCGAGGGCCGTCACAGCTCCGTCCGGCAGAGAGCGACCCTTGGTCGGTGTACCAGCGCCTGACCGGCGCGGGAGGGGCTGTCGGACTTCGACGCTCCGTCAATGACCTCGTGCTCGACCAGCTCCACCATCTGATCGCCCATCCCCGACTGTCACAGGAGGATGCGCAGCGGCTCGAGCAAACCCAGAGCGTGCGCGACTTCGAGCTGTTGTCGGGCCGACTGTCGGCGAGCCGGTGGCGCGAGATGAAGGAGCTGGCGGGAAGGTACTCCGACGATCCCGTCGCGCTCGACGTGGCTCGTCCGCACTGCGATCTGCTCGCCTTGAGCATGGCGTCGGGCGTGATCACAGCGGGCACGCTGCAGATCGGGGACCGGCTCGACCGGGCCAACTACTAGGTTAACGGCCGATACCTGTGCTAGTACCACGGCATCACGCATCGCGTGATCGAGAAGTCGGACTGGGGCGACTACAACAGCTGCCAGGAGATGCACGCCGATGTGAACCGGCTGCATCTGCGCGTCTTCGTACACTTCCTCGATCGGCTGTTCGAGCACGGCATCCTCGACCGGTCCGTCGTGGTCTGGTGCAGCGACATCGCCACCGGGTCCCATCGCTACACCAACCTTCCGTGGATCATCGCCGGTCGCGGCGACAGCTCGCTTCGGACGGGGAGTACGTCGATGTCGGCGACGTGACCCACAACCGCCTGCTGGCGGTTCTGCTCACCGCGACGGGCCATCGCAACGACGACGGCTCGTCGATCGAGCATTTCGGGGACTCCGAGGTGGCTATCCCCTTCTGCCTGGTCCATTGAATTTGAAAGTCACTTTCAAGATCAGTACGACGCCGCGCATTGCGTTCGGAGACTGATGATGATGCTCATTTGCGCCGGGCTGGCCGTGGCGCGCGCCCAGGCCGGGCCCGAGCAATACGACGAACCGGAGGCTTCTCCCACCGACGACGATGATCGAGACCACCTCGAGGAGATCGTGGTCGAGGGGGACTCGCAGGAGGCCCGGCTGTCCCGGGAGCCCATCGCCGTCACGTCGATCGACACGACGGAGGCCAAACGGGCGTCCGCGGACTTGGGAGAGGTGCTTGCACAGACCCCCGGAGTGGCGGTGCGGCGCACCGGCGGGCTCGGCTCGGGCTCGACGTTGGCACTGCACGGGCTGCAGGGTGACCAGGTTCGTCTCTTCGTCGACGGCATCCCCCTCGATGCAGCCGGATATGTCGCCGACCTGTCGGCCATTCCCGTCAACGTGGTCGACCGCATCGACGTGTACAAGGGTGTGTTGCCCATCCGTCTCGGAACCGATGCGCTGGGCGGCGCGCTCGACCTCGTCTCCCGCTTTCCCGCCCGAGGCGTCCACGGCAGCGCCTCGGCGCAAGTCGGCTCCTTTGGCACCGTTCGCCTGAGCGGATCGGCGTCGTTCCGACCGAAGTACGAGGGCTGGTATCTGCGGTTCGACGCCTTTGGAGATCAGTCCGAAAACAACTACTTCGTGGATGTGGAGGTGGCGAACGATGACTTCCAGCTCGTGCCCGCGACGGTGCGCCGCTTCCACGATCGGTACCGAGGGGTAGGCGGCCGCATGACAACTGGGGCGGTCAGCCTGCCCTGGGCGCGACGGCTGGAACTCCAGATCTTCGGAAGCGCCGGCGACAAACAGGTCCAACACGACCCCGTGATGGTTCGTCCCTACGGCGAGGTGGTGCAGAGAGGGTCCACGACGGGATTGTCCGTCCGCTACGAGGTGGGCGGGCGAACGACGGATCTCGAGGTCGTGGCCAGCTATGCGCAGGTGCGCATCGGTATTCTCGACGTATCGAGCTGCGTGTACGACTGGACCGGCACGTGTGTGCGCGAGGTCGCGGGTACGGGGGAGCGCGGAGACCCCAGCGACACCGTTTTCGTGGACCAGCAGGGGTTCTCACGCATCGCCGGCCAGTGGCGCCCCGCCCGGGGCCACTTCGTGGACGTGGCGAGCTCGGGTCGGCTGTTCCAGCGGGCCGGAGACAACCGGCTGAACGACAATCCCGATGCGCTTGACGCCATCGAGCTGCAAAGAGAGCTGTACAGCCTGATCAACGGGCTGTCCTACACCTACCGGTCCGAGGACGAGAAGCTCGAGACGCTGGCCTTCGTCAAGCACTACCACCAGACTCTGCGCAGCGAGACCATCGTACAGGGAACGACCGCCGAGCCAGAGAATCGCAGCATCAACCCCTTCGGGGCGGGTCTCGGTGTCCGCTGGGAGCCGACCGAGGGCTGGCGGCTGAAGGCCTCCTACGAGTTCGCCATCCGACAGCCCTCGGCGGCCCAGGTCTTCGGGGATGGTCTGTTCGTCATCCAGAACCTCGAGCTGCGGCCCGAACGCAGTCACAACGTCAACGTTGGGGTGCAGGCGTCGACTCCGTCTTCCGCACCTTGGTGGACCAAGGTGGAGGTGCTCGGGGTCCTGCGCGACACGGACGACCAGATCGGGACCTTCGGCAACGAGCTTTCTGTCACCAACGAGAACTTGCTGACGGCACGCACCCTGGGGCTGGAAGTCGATGGTCTGGCGGGTCGGCCCGACGGGAGATTCGTCGTCCAAGGGAGTGGAACCTGGCTCGACCTGCGTAACACCGGAGAAGGTGGGTTGTTCGGGCCCTTCGCGGGCGATCGAATCCCCAACCGTCCGTGGTTGTTCGCCACGGGTACGGCACGTACCCAGCTGCCCCTGTCCCGCGGTCTCACGTTCAGCGGCTGGTGGACCTCCCGCTACACAGGCGCGTTCAACCGGAACTGGGAGAGCGTCGTCAACCCCGCGTTCGCGTCCGGAATCGATCCACAGCTCGCCCATTCGGTGGGCGTCGGCCTGCTGTGGTCATCCGCCGACGAGCGCAGCATGGCCCTGACCGCGGACCTGCAGAATCTGACCAACGAAGCCCTGTTCGACGTCTTTGGCGTCCAACGGCCCGGCCGAGCCGTGTCCGCCAAGTTCACCACCAACTGGTAGCGAGGAGAGTGCAATGCGATTGACTTTGATGCTCACATGGGCCGCCCTGGCCTGCACCGAGACCACCGACCCCGGAGACGATCCGCGTCAGAACGACCCAGGCGACGGAGTCGTCGAGGTCCGGCCCAACACCTACTATCTGGGCCAGACCGTCGAGACTCCCGATGGCCCCCTCAACGTGCTCGGCTTGTCGGAGACGTTCGATGCATCATTGGCCGACCTCGAGAACGTGTTCGACTTCAACGGTGACGTCTACGAACACAACGGGGACTTCTTCATCTTCGTCAACGCACAGGTCACCAAGTGGACCTACGACGGCGAGGCGCTGATCGAAGGGGAGACCCTCGACTTGGCCCAGGCTGGTGCGCCATCGGGCATCCTGCGTTTCGGTGATGCGGACTCGGGCTTCGGTATCGACTGGGAGAACCTGTCGGTCGTAGAATTCAACCCGATCGACATGACCGTCACCCAGGTGGTGGACGTGAGCGCCGCCTCGCGCAAGGGGTGGGATCTTCAGCTCCGACGTCCAATATGGCGCAACGACGTCCTTTACCTGTACGTCGTGTGGAGTCGAAACGGACAGTCGGAGTTCATCAACAACCTGGCGATGGGCATCCTCGACACGATCACCGGCGACTTTTCGGTCATCGAGGACGAGCGTTGTCCGACGAGTGCCGGCTTCGGGGGATGGGTCGACGAGCAGAACGACCTCTACGCTTACGGCGACACCTTCGTGGGCGCCACCATCTTCCAGGGCGACCCGAAGCAGCCGTGCGTGCTTCGTATTCCGGACGGAAGCCGTACCTTCGACGACTTCGTGTTTACGCCGAGTGCGCTCACGCCGGAGTATTTCCCCGTCGCGCTGAACTACGCGGGTGACGGCATCGCGCTGTCGACCGGGATCAACCTCGCCAAGGCGCTCGCCGCCGAGAACCCCGCCGCGGTGTTCGCCGAGAACATCCACCCGACCCTGGCCTACAACCCCGTGGAGAACACCGGGCAGATCGTGGAGACGATCCCGCCGGGTGGCGTTGCCATCACGCCGAACGCAGTGGTCGACGGCGTGACCTACTTTGCACGCACCACAGCTACGTCGGTCGACGAGGATGTCGAGTCGGTCCTGCTCTCCTTCGACCCGGAGACGCTGACCGCCGAAGAGCAGTTCACCTTCCCGGGCTTCCTGGGGGTGCTCGGCCGGCTCGACGGCGGCGAGTGACGGCGCCGTTCGCGTGGTGGGCAAGTCGAGCGACTTAGGCCCAACCTAGCCGGAACTGGTTGATGCGGTAATTGCGGGTCATCCATCGCACGAGCCACGGAGTGACCATCAGCATCGCTCGCCACGTGAAGGGGAGATGCGCGCGGATCGCAGGGCTGACCTCGGCCATGATCATCGTGTCCAGAAGTTTGATTCCGGGGGCCCATTCCTCCACCTCCCCGGGGTCGTCGCACGCCCACTTGAACCAGCTGTCGATCGACAGCTTCTTCATCGCGTCCTGAGAGGCCTTCGGGGTCGTCAACGTAGAGGAGCAGGTATCCGTGACCAGGATCGCCCCCGGGAACCGCTCCGAAAGCTGCCTGACGATCTGCTGAACCTGGACCTTATCCAAGTAGATGATGACCGCCTCCGACAAGAACAGGAATGGGCCCCCTGCTTCGTCGATTTGCCGCATCCAGTCCTCGTCGAGAACGCTGGCCGCGATCATCGTCCGGCGTGGCTCGTCCTCGAAGAAACGCCGGCGAAGGGCCATCGCGTCTGGGAGATCGAGTTCGAACCAGCGCGCGCGCCCGTTGTCGATGCGCTCGAACCGTGTGTTCAGCCCGCACCCGATCTCGACGATCGTGCCCGTAGGGTTTTCATCGAGGAAACGCTGTGCGATCTCGTCGTACACCTTGGTGCGCATGCAGGCCAGGATCACATTCTGGCCGTCCCACTTCGTGAAGTCGTAGTCGAGCGTGTCGACGATGGTGGTGGCCTTCGGGTCGTCGAGAAGTCCGTGGCGCTTTCGCGTCTCTACCGCGCGGCCGTAAAGCGGGATCAAGAGCGTCTGCTGAACCGGGCCAAGTTCGACGGGGAGTTTGCTCATGTCCGAACTCCAAGAACCGTGGTGTACGGTATTGAAAATGATTTTCACCTTCAGTTACAACGGGGGTGAAGGAAGGACTTCATGACCGAGATTGCCCCGCGCGTCGAGCCCGGGCTCACGGGCGTACCGAGACCATGCTCTGGACGCTGCACAACCGTGCCACGGAGTCGATGAGACCCGATGGGGTGTAGCCGAGAAGCCAAGCAAAGAGCAACGAGCAAAAAACACCTGTCACGATTCGACCTCCGAAGGGGAGATGTTCCCTGGCAGGCAGCGGTATCGATCTGCATCCTCCGAACAGTCGGGTGGGTCCCGATCTCGCCTTCGGGCCAGGTGTGATGTTATAGAACCGGTTGGCGGTGCGTTCGAATGCCTCGGGTCTGGAGCGTGCCGCGACACAGGATGCCCGTTGTGCCGGGCGTGTCGAACACGCTCGGAACGCCCCGTTCGCGACGAAAGGCGCTACCAGGACATGATGTGGGCAGACCGGTCCGAGGTTCACCCGAAGATCAACAGTTGAACTATGGGTGCGCGAAAGTCAGTGTCGTCCCGGCCGTACGAGCTGGTCGCATTGTGGATGCCCAGCGATGGACGGCAAACCCCAGGGACCAAACCAAAAGCCATGAGCCAAGCCCACAGATGCTGCGAGGATAGTGTGTCTTGCCCCGTGGGCTTGTCGCTGGGATCGTCGACCGGTGCCGTTGTCCAGATTTCGACGAGGCCACCTAGCAGCACTCGGGGAAGCGACGAGGAACCGGCCTGAGGCGGTCGCAGGATTCTACGCACCGATGAGCGCGGAACCGAAGATCGATGGCGACGGACGGCTTGCGGTGGCGAATTCTTGGTTGGGATGGGGCGATCCGTCCGGGAACGGCAGACCGGTGCAGTCAGCCTCGATGGCAAGGCCGCAAAATCCGAGGGGAAGATGCATGGCTCATGGCGGAGCGTTCGGCTCCGCGAAGAGCGGCAGGGGCTCGTGAGGAACGGGCTTCGAAGTCGCGTGAAGGGTCTTGGCGAAGCGGGCCAGGTTGGCCGCCATGGCCGCGGCGTGGGCCTGAAGTTCGGCCTTGGCCAAGCCGAAGGCGAGCGCCTGCCGCCCACCGAACCGGACCATCCGAGCGATCAGCCGCTCACCCTCGGCGCGTCGTCGGTACTCGGCCTGGCGCTCAGGCTTCGCCCACTCGGCTCGGGCCGCGCGAAGAGCTTCCTCCCGGGCATCGAGGGTCAGCCGTCGACCTTTCCGAGGCTGCCCTCGGCTCGACTTCACGTCGGTCCACTTCGGCATGCAGCGTCGGCGCAACGGACAGGCCGCACAGTCGGCCACCGGCCACTCGAACTGCTGGCACATCACCTTCCCGCGGGAGACCTCCCGATGCATCAGGGTCTCGACGCCCGCCGGGCAGGTCGCTCGGCGCGCTTCGAAGTCGAGCGCAAACTCGTGCTTGCGCAGCACGCCTCTGGACTTCTGCGACAACGAGGGCAGCGGCGGGGCGGGGGCGACCAACTCGATCCCGAGGCGCCGGGCGGCGAGTCGGTCCTCGGTTCCGCCGTAGGCCGTGTCCGCCAGCACCCGCGAGAGGCGTACGCCCAGGGCGTGGGCCCGTCGAAGCAGCTCCTGCCCCGGACCTCCATCCCCGCAGTTGCCAGGAACCACCTTCACCGAGGCGATCAGCCCCGACACCAAGTCCCCGAGCACGTTGAGCTTGAACCCTTTGAAGGGCTGATTCTGCGATTTCCGCCCCGCTCGCGCCTCCGGGTCCGTCATGCTGACAAGACGGTCCGAGGTCGACCGGCTCGCGATCACGAGACGCCCCCGTTCATCGGCCTCGAGGTCATCGTGGATGACCTTGAGCAGGGCGGCTCCTCGTTGCTTGAGTGCCTCACGATGCGACGGATGCAATTCGCCTCGCCGCGTAAGCAGCTGCTCCACCACTCGCTGGACGTCGGTAGCCAAGCGGTGGACGACCTCGTGGCGCGCCTCGGGGTCTCGCCAATCGATGGCCAGCCCTCCCTTGGTGCTCTTCGTCGTGACCCAGGGGAGCTCGAGGTCGTGGGCCAGCTTCGGTAGCGGTGTGCGGGTCCACCGCGCCCACCGTCGCACCAGGCCGCGCAGGCCATCTCCGAGCAGGCGCACTGTGCCCCGAAGCGCTCCGAAGCAGAACATCGGCGTGCTGTCCATCATCCACAGCCGCCGGGCCGACTCGCCTCTCGACGCCATCTCGAAGAGCCACTGGTGGACGAGCCAGTACCGCGGCAGCTCGCAGCTGGGGCTCCGCTGCAGGAGCCACCCCTCGAATTCGCGCAAGGTCTTCTCGGTGGGGGTCTCGCCCGAGACCGGCAGCCGCATCGCCGCACGCCACGACAGGTCCGTTCGCGCCCGCCGACAGGCCTGCACTACACCCCGACCTACGCCTCATGGCTGAACCTGGTGGAGGTCGTCTTCTCGCTCCTCACCGAGCGTCAGCTCAAGTACGGCGTCCACACAAGCGTGAACGAGCTGATCGACTGCATTGAGGCCTTCGTGGATGCCCACAACGAGGACCCGAAGCCCTTCCGTTGGACGAGGCCCGCGGAGCAGATTCTGGAGAGCCTCGCTCGCTACTGTGGACGTGTCCTGGACCGCCACGGACAGAACTCCGAAAGCTCGGTACCGGACCCCGATGCCGAATCCATAAATATTGATCCGACTTCCGGGTCAACCCACTAGAGCCAATGACACTTTACCCAGGAATCCGATCCTTGCCCCGTGCACCGTCGCGAGGACATATCCCAGGGTCGCCGAAGGCTCCAGAGCATCGTTGACCCGCTGTCCGGAGTCGACGGCCCGAAATCAACCAGCGTTACCGCAGGGAGATCAAGCCGACACCAAACCCCGGAGCCGGTTCTTCGTTGATCGAAGTGAAACATTGTTCGAACCTCCGCCTGTCCAGATGGAGGGCCGCTCGGCAAGTTACACCGGCGTGACGTTTTCCGAGATCATGAACCTTGGAAAGGGTCTCAAATGCACTGGCGAATACGAAGAGTGCAGCTCCCAACTGCAGTAGCCATCAAACCCCAGAGGGACCGTAGGCCAGACAGGGGGGGTCCTGCCACGGCAAGAATCCAGAAGGTGGCTTTCCGATTTCGAATCACGACAGACCTCCAGCAGGGGAGTCTGTTTCGTGAGGTCTTGCCCACCGAGGCGCCAATCGCATCGTGCGGTATCGCACCGTTCGTAAGAGAATCAGCGAAGTTTGCGCACTTCCGCGTTCAAGCCCTTGCTGGAATCGAATGCGGTTCGCGAATCCCCTAGCAGACCGCGAGCCGGCGAAGGTGCCGATATGGGCAACGTTTGTCAGCTTAATCCGGCCATGCGCCTTTCCAGATATTGTCATGGACATTGCGTTCGAAGGAGGGCCAGGCATCGATCACGATGAACGGTTCGCTGACGTCAAGACGGTTCGGAACGCTGACCGTCGTCGTCGATCTGGCATCCAGGCGAAGAATCCGACGAGGTGCGTCGACCTGGTGCCAACCTCCCCGGTTCCAACGCCACCGTTGCCCGTCTGCCGACACCACTTGCTGAGCCTTGGGCTCATGCACAACAAGATCGGATGCCAACGGCGGACCGAGCAGTTCGTCCGCCTCACGAGCGCCAAGTTCTTGCGTCAACGCTTCGCGAACCGACGCCCCGTCGTTCAGATCACCGAGGATACGTTCCACGATCCGAAGTGCGTTGTCGCGTCCAACGCGCTCCGCCCAAGCGAACGTGGCCGCTGGAGCATACGCTGAGATCCACGCCGCGTCGCCATCTCTGGCCAAGCTGTGGACCGGGGCGTCCGGTGTGCCAAGGGCGCGCG
Organism: Myxococcota bacterium; assembly: GCA_039208735.1. Lineage (GTDB taxonomy): Bacteria > Myxococcota_A > UBA796 > UBA796 > DRPG01. The sequence continues at coordinate 43,734 of JBCCQY010000052.1, forward strand.
CCACCGCATCCGACGTTCGGGAAGACAAAAAGACCCAGGCATCGTCACCGTCCGTGGTTCGAATGCAAGCCAAGGCAAGCCATCCTGCGACGCCTTCATCAAGCCAACGGGAGCCAAATTCACGACGCAAATCGCTTCGTCGCACCAACGAATCGGTTGCGAGCGCCTTCGCGATAGAAAAGCGCCGCCGCCATCTCCCTGGGCCTTCATCGGCCACGTCCCATCCTGCGTCCTCGGGAAGCCAGAGCACGTCGCCACGGAGAGCCGGTGTGCCGCCCCGGGGAGCTTGGAGGACGGTGCCTCCGGAGGTTCGCGGCCAACCCGTCGTGCGCTCCAGGCACGCCGCCATCTCCTCGACATCGTTCAGCACCGCTCGAGCGGTGCTTTCGCGTGTCGACCCGTGCCACGCCGTCCAATGGTCCCCGACCGTTTGCGCGGGAGCCGTTGGCCGCCAGAGTACCGCGAAGTCGAGAGGGCCGGAGGTCTCCCCTGTCGCCGACGTGTGCCAACCATCCGGAAGATCGATGTGGTAGGTCCACGTTCCGGCTGGGGCGACCCCTTTGGCTGAAGCGAGCCCCTGGGTCGGTGAAGCCGCAACGTCCACCGGAAGCCCGAGCGCTTGTCGTGCTGGGGGAGTTCGGACCCATCGTTCAGGGTCCACGCCGAGCTTGGGAAGTACGTCATGGGCCTGAAGCGAAACCTGACGAGGATGGAGCCACGGTGTAGCGCCATCAAACGGCCATCCCTGGCGAACGACCTCGATGTCCAATACCACTTCGCACGCCGTTGGCGGGCTTTCTAAACACCCGTCGAGCGGAACGACGATCATCCCGGATCGGGCCAGGACCTCGATGTTCTCGTTGGCCACGGTCGCACCTCGCACCGTAACTCCCGCAGGCATCTGAGCGGAAAGGACACCGGTGTCGACAGACAAGCCGCGCAACGTCCACCGAGACTGGACACGACGTGCATCGGGCTCGACCGTAATCTGCACATCGCCACTCTCGATCGTAAACGATCCCATGGACTCTAGCCCCTGGCGCTCCCACAACGCGCGATCGTGATCGTCTACCTTGGCCCGATTGAAGTCTCCCTCCACGACCAGACGCGTGTGCAGCCTACTGCCAAATCCGACCAAGATGAGGATAGCTGCTCCGCAAAGCGCTCCTGCACCACCCACCATCCGATATCTGGCGTCCAGAAGAGCGACCATGCTGTTCTCATGCACGCTCCTCGGCCACGTCAGCCACGCAAGGCCGACCAACAGTGCAACGAGCGCAAGTTTGAACGAGGCCAGTCCGGTGACAAACGGAAGCCAGGGAGACCATCCGACCAGTTCGGACAAGGTCACCTCGGCCGGAACGCCAATCTGGGTGTGCGGGAGCACCGTGAGTCCTACCTCGTGATTCAGCACAAATGCAAACGTCACGATCATCGAACTGGCGTAGGCCGCACCTGTGGATCGGATCAGGGCATGAAGCAAAATCGTTGCGCCGCAGATCTCGAGGATGGCGGGCGCCAGGACGAGCGCGGTGTAGAGCAGCGAGGTCAAGGAATAGAGGCTCTCGGGTGCCAGCATCGCCGTCACCAACACCCCGGAGACGGATGAGACAGCAACCAGTCCAATCGTGAGGGTAAACGATGCGAATGCCTTGCCCAGGAGCCGAACTCCAAGCGGAGCAGGACTAACGGCAAAAACATCCTGCCATCCTGTCACTTCGTCTCGTCTCATCAAGGCACCTACAAACCCCGCGATGAGAAAGGCGAGCATAAGGTATACGAAGTCTCCCAGGAACGGTGTCATGATCTCCGGTCTTGGCACGAGCGGACCTTCGGCATGACCGACCAGGTGGACCATCGAGCCGCTTACCCCAATGACGAGGAGCAGAGCCGCCGCCAGACCTAAGCCCCAGGAACGAACTGCGTCGATGAAATGCCATCGTGCTTCCAGGAGCGTTGCACTCACCCAGCCCCCCGGCCCAATGGGATGCGAAGGAGCCGGCGGCGCCTTAGCCGTCACGGGCTTCGCCAGCCCGCTTTCAACGGCGGTAGACGGGGAATAATTGGATTTCCCGAGGAGGTCCTCTCGGCGGAGACGTCGAATGACCCACCCCAACACAAGAACAGGAGGACCCACCCAGAGCGCTCGGTTGACCACGAATGGGAGGGTCATCACCAAGGGCCCGACGCGCTTTTCAGCGGGGGTCCATGCGCCCGTTTGCCGGATCAGTTCTGCGTATCCGGTCGGATCGACGATCGACGCTAGGGCGGGCGCGATGCCCGCTTCCTGCAGAACGACCACCGCGACCATCCACAACGCGACGAGACCGGACGCCACGGCGAAGGCTGCCCCCGTCTTGCCCGTCTGGAGAACGGCGGCGTAGCTCAACGCACCCATTCCCACCGCCGTGGTGACGGTAAAGAGAGACCAGGCCATCGCCATAGCGCCCCAGGGTACAGGCCCTACGGCATCGGCGGGCAGGGCCCCAAGGGCGTGTAGCGGATGAACCATCAGAAACGCGACGGGGCTTGCTGCACCCAACAACACCGCCAGTCCGAGTGCGCCGAGAAATCGACCTGATAGGAGTTCGGGAAGCGAGATGGGTGTAGAGAGCACAAGTTCGTGCATGCCTGCATGACGGTCCCGAAGGGCAGCGCTGGCGAACAACCAAGCCCAAGCGAAAGCAAGGTAAAAGGCTCCCCCCGCGATCATGAGGTACACCACGTGGGGGCTGTTCCGCGGAATGTCAACCGCGCCGATTTCCTGCATGTAGTCTGCGCTGACGATCACCACGCCGAGGTAGCCGATCACTCCAACAAATACGAGCGGAACGAGCGGCCCGACTAGGCCAGCCCGAAAGGTGTTTGTCGCTTCACGAAGGACAAACGCGATGCCCCGAATCATGCGAACCTCTGCGACGAGAGCTTCCTGGTCTGGCGAATGACGTCTTCGAGGCCCAAGTTCATTGCAAGCTCACGATCGCGGCCGGAAATCCCGAGAACGTCAGTCCAGCTTGAGGAACGGGTCCCTCACTCGTGATGAACAGCGTCGTGGAGTCGAAGTAGACGGAGATCTGGGCATCGTAGGTCACGCCGTCAACGGAAATTGGAGCGATCGCACCAGAGCGGAGCGGAAAGTCGTTGGAGGGAGTGGCGGACTCAACCGTGTCGCCGAGCGTCGTCCGCACCGTTCGCCAGGCCGACGCTCCATAGATCTCCGAAAAGGCATCCGGGACCGGAAGCACACTATCGTCATAGGCGACGAGGTACGCGGTGCCGTCTGGGCCGGCGAGCAACGAGCCACTGCCTTCGGTACCCGTCACGTCCGCTAGCGAGACAAAAAAATCCCTATCGAAGCTTCTTTCTCCGTCCTTGAGGCGCAACAGGCAACCGGGTGTGTTGGCGTCGGGTCGAGCGAGCATGAATGCACCATTCTGTGCGTCGCTCGCATAGTAGATGTCGCCATTCACCAGCTCGACACCAAAGGTCAGCATGCCGCAGCGCTGGTCCTCGATGACTTGGACCTCGTCCGTCTCTGTGTCAATCGCGAGAATGCGAGCCAGACTCGCGGCCGTTGCGTTGGCGATGTCGCGATAAAGTACAGGAATCAGCAAGTCCGAGTTGCGGCGAAGCACCTGGGTACTCAGGACAACCTCGGGATGCATCTCGGAGGGTGAGGCGAACCCTTCGAGGGTCCATTCGTCGAGGATGACGAGTTCAATCGGGTCGAACGTAAAGGCACGAAGGCTATTGAGATCCAGATAGTACGCCTTGCGCTCTGAAGCGAGCAGCACCGTGGGCGGACCCGCAGCGACGGAAACCCCACGCCCCGCGAAGGAAACGGGGCCAAATTCGTTGACACCGGCTTCGGTGACCTCGTAACGGAAGACCTCCGGCGTCTCTCCACTCGAGACGAGGAAGGACCCTGGGATCGGCCCCTTGCTTACGACGCTGGACGTGGGAAGCGGAACGGTGTCGGCAGGATCCACCTCACCATCCGCCTCGAGGCTGTTCGAAAAAGCTGCGGCAGACTGGAAGCTTCCGTCAGGTCCGAAGGTGATTTGGCTGATCACATAGCGCCGGTCGTCGGGCATCCCTTCTTCGTCTGGCTGGCTGCATCCGATGGCGACCAGAGACGCGACGGCAAACATCGCGAAGAAGGGGTGTAGGGTGTGAAACGGCATGGTTGAGACTCCAGCATCTTGCACTTTTTTGCTCGGCCAGGTACGTTCGACGTCCAAAATCACGAGTCCTCATCGTCGGTGGGCGTTTGTGCGTTTCCCACACGAACCCCGTTCAGCAACGCGAGGCAGTGTTCGAGGTACCGCTCCATTTGCTTGTCGGGCCCACCAAGATGAGCCAAACGAGAAGCGTGGCGATCACGATATTCCACCCACCCCTGCATCAGTCCCGCAACGGCAATCGGGAGGAGTTCCGGGTCGAGGGCTGGATCGATCTCCCCAGCCTCTTGGGCGTCTCGCACACGTGACACCAGCATGTCGACGAAGTCGAACTCTCCTGGCCAGGCCGTGGTGTCGCCTTCGAGGTTCGACCAAAGTGTGAGTCGCAACCAGTCGGGGTTTTCTCTCGTGAACTTGAAGAACTGACGCATTCCTCCGTCCACGAGGCGACGGAAACTGTCGGGTTGGCCTGCCGATTGACTGAGCGGACCTTCCTGCGCGGCACCGTATTGCCGAATCGCGTAGGCCTTTACAGCGTCGTAGAGCTCTTGCTTGGTGCCAAAGTGGTACTGGATGAGCCCGACTGAAATCCCACTGGCCCGTGAGACATCCCGCAGCGAGGTGCCAGCGTAGCCAGAGCGGGAAAACTCTGTCAGGCCTGCGTCCAAGACCAACTCGCGAACGCGCTCGGGATCTCGATGACCGCGCTTGGGGCCCTTAGGAGGCATCGGCTGTCTCCGCTTCCTTGTTTTATGACCTACAAGTAATAGGTCTACCTCATTCGTCAAGCAAAGTTCCTGTGCGAACCCACCCACTCATCCCTATTTCGGGCCGAGATCGGCCCTTTCCCAGCGCACAGACGTGCAAAGCCCCATGTCTTCACCTTGCAGCGACCCTGGATCGCATTACTTGTCGGTCGTAAAACAAGAAGCCAAACAGACACGCTTGATGAGCCAGAAACTTCGTTCAACGAAGCTTTTCGCGTCCACGCCAGGCGCGAACTGACAGCACGTGGCGCAACCCTGCGCCAAAGGAGGGGGAATGAACCTTATGGCCCTAGCGGGCGCAACGGCACTGGCCATGCCCCAGGCCTTCGACATCGACAAGATCGCCCCAAGATGGACGATTGAGGTTGATAACGGGGCGATCTACGATGGGGTATGGTGGGCAACACTTAGGGATGAAGCCCTGAGCGCCATCATCGATAAGGGCCTCGAGGGCAACCCGGACCTCGAATCGGCCTACGGACGGCTGGAGACGGCGGAGGGGAGCACCCTGGTGGCCTTCGCTCCGCTCCTTCCTTCGGTCTCCTTTGACCTCACGACCAACGGACAGCCGGCGGCGGTCGTGTTTCGTTGTGCGGTGGGTCCGATCTCGCCCGAAGAGTTCGCCTCGATCGGACAAGACACCGGGGATCCGCAAGGCCTGTGCTTCACTGGCTCGGCGTTGTTCAACTTTCGGTGGGGACTCGACGTCTTCGGTCGCAGCATCCTCAATCACAAGGCCGCCCGCTTCGAAGCACAGGCGGCCCGTGGGGATCAGTCTGCCACTCGGCTCATGGTCAGCGGGACCATCGCCAGTGCCTATCTGGATGCTTTGGCGGCAGCCGAGCAGGTGACGATCCTCCAATCACAGCTGAAGGCCCAAGGAGAACTGCTCGAGATCCTCGAGCTTCGCTACGAGACGGGTGCGGCAACCGGACTCGATGTGCTCCAGCAACGGCAGACCGTCGCATCGACCCGCGCGGCGCTTCCGCCGGCCCGTTTGTCAGCCCAAAGCCAGATTCGAGTGCTCGCGGCGCTTTGCGGCGCCCGACTCGCCGAGCTGCCGATGCTTCCGAACCGTCTTCCCGAACCCGTGGCGCTTCCGCCGATTGGCACTCCCCAAGACCTGGTGATGCGGCGCCCCGATCTTGCGGCAGCACGAGAACGTGTCACGGCCGCCCGAGCGCGTCGGTCGGCATCCATCCGGGCTCTGTTGCCAACGTTGTCAGCCAACGCCAACCTGGGCTGGCAGTACGCCCTGGCGGATGAACTTAGTACCCTCGAGACCTGGGGAATCGGTGGCAACCTGAGCATGCCACTGTTCAACGGTGGATCGGGGATTGGGGCGCTTCGTCAGGCCACGGGACGCATGCGTTCGACCGTCAGCACCTACAACACGGCCATCCTCAACGCGGTTCGTGACGTTGAGACCGGCGTCGTGCGAGACATCGAACACAGTGAACGTCATGAGGCAGTTCGCAAGCAGGTGGACGCAGCACGAGACGCCTATGAAGAAGCGCAGCAGCGCTATCTGCAGGGCATCGACACGTTCCTTTCCGTTCTGACTGCCCAGGCGGGCTTGCAGTCCGCTGAGCTTTCCCTTGTCCAAGCCCACCGGGACCGGCTCGCCGCCCGGGTGCAACTGTGGACCGCCTTGGGCGGTGGCACTGGAGTGATCCCGTGAAAAACGTTTGGTTGAACGTAACCATCATTGCGGCAATCCTCGGCGGTGCCGGTCTGGTCGCGGGGACCGTCGTCATGCTACGGCCCGAGGCCGACCGGCAAGCCCCCGAGGCGGTGGTGACGCGGGTCGAGATCATCGAGGTCCAACCCGAAGACAAGCCAGCGCAGATCAACGCGACCGGCACGGTGGAGGCGGCCCGTCAGATCACGTTGATGCCTCAAGTGAGCGGCCGCATCGTCTGGCAAAGCGACGAACTCATTCCCGGCAATCGCATCGAGAAAGGCACGGTGCTCGCCCGCATCGATCCTACGGACTATGCGCTCGCGGTCGAACAGTCGAAGAGTCAGCTGCGAGCTGCCGAGTTGGAACTCGAACTCGAGCAAGGCCGGCAAGCCGTCGCCGCGAAAGAATGGGCGCTGCTCGGCGACGGACGAAACTCCGTCGATGCTCCCCTCGCACTGCGCAAGCCGCAGCTCAAGGCCTCGGAGCAGTCGCTCACCGCGGCACGAGCCGCCTTGCGCCAGGCCGAATTGAACCTTCAGCGCACGTTTCTCGTCGCGCCGTTCAACGCCGTCATTCTGGAGGAATCGATCGATATCGGACAGGTCGTCGGGCCGACGACGACCGTGGCGAGCCTGCTTGGCACGGACGAAGTCTGGGTGAGGGTGTCGGTGCCCGTCGACCAGCTCTCCGCGGTGGTCCTCCCCAAGGGAGAGGCTCTGGGCTCGCCGACTCGTGTGGAGCAACGCCTCGCTACGGGCCGACTGGTCCGCAACGGTTCGGTAGCCCAGTTGCTCGCCCAACTCGACACCAACACCCGAACGGCCCAACTCTTGGTGGTCGTACCCAATCCGATGGAGGGCCCTGAAGGCTCGCTACCGTTGTTGCCAGGGGCATACGTGGACGTGGCGATCGACGGCCGCGTGCTGCGGCATGTCATGACGATCCCGCGAACCGCACTCGACGGGGGCGACAAGGTGTGGACCGTCGAACGGGAGGGCACGTTGCAGGCGCGCACGGTCCGCGTAGGCTGGCGCGAGGCCGACGATGTGGTGGTGACCTCCGGCCTCGATGCGGGGAGTCGGGTGGTCGTGAGCCCACTCGCCTACCCCGTCGAGGGCATGCGAGTCGAAGCCATGCCGGATCACGAAAGGGCATCCAACGCTGGTCAGGAGAGGTAAGCCATGTCCGATCCCACAGAACGACCGGCAGAGGAGCCTTCCCCGTCCGGGGCCATCGCTTGGATGGCGCGAAACTCTGTTGCCGCCAACCTGTTGATGCTGATCATCATGCTGGGTGGCGTGTTCGGCCTGATGCGGGTGAAGCAGGAGGTCTTCCCAGCCTTCACGCTCGACATCGTCAGCGTGCGCATTCCTTATCCGGGCTCCAGCCCATCCGAGGTGGAACAGAGCATCAATCTCGCCGTTGAGGAAGAGATACGCGGCCTCGACGGTGTGAAGCGAGTCACGTCCACCGCCGCCGAAGGCATGGGCCAGATCAACGCAGAACTCTTGCTTGGCGTAAACCCAGACAAAGTGTTGGCCGAGGTCAAGACCGCGGTGGATCGAGTGTCCTCCATTCCGGAGGAGGCCGAGGAACCGATCGTCACGTTGGTGAGTCAGCGCGAGCAGGTCATCTCGCTGGTGCTGTCAGGCGATCAAGAGCTTCGCACGCTGCACGACATCGCCGAGAACATTCGGAATCGGATGCTCACCCATCCCGACGTCACCCAGGTGGATCTCCAGGGCGTTCGTCCGTTGGAGATTGCGATTGAGGTACCGCAGGAGACGCTCGAAGCCTACGGCCTAACGCTCGACCAGATCGCAGCCCAGGTGCGGGCCTCGAGCATCGAACTCCCTGGGGGCGCACTCAAGACGAAAGGAGGCGAACTCCTCGTTCGCGTGGCCGACCGAAGGCTCGAAGGCTTCCAGTTCGAAAACATCGTCATCAAAGGGTCGTCCCAGGGCGGTGACCTACGCCTTGGCGACATCGCAAACGTGATCGACGGCTACGCCGATGTCGACCTTTACAACTACTTCGATGGCGCGCCCGCCGTGCGCATCGTGGCCTTCCGGATCGGCAACGAGACTCCGCAACAGGTCGCCGATGCGGTCAAGGCCCTGAAGACAGAACTGGAGCGGGAACTGCCCGAGAACCTCTCGCTCGCCATCTGGAGCGACGACTCCGAGTTTCTCCGGGGCCGAATCGACCTGCTCACTCGCAACGCGTGGATGGGCATGATCTTGGTGCTGCTCGTGCTCACCGCGTTTCTCGATCTGCGTCTCGCCACCTGGGTGGGGCTCGGCATCCCCATTTCGATCCTCGGGGCGTTTGCGGTAATGCCTGCGGTCGACGTCTCGGTGAATATGATCAGCCTGTTCGCGTTCATCATTACGCTGGGCATGGTCGTCGATGACGCCATCGTCGTGGGTGAGAACATCTACGAAGCGGAAAAGCGTGGTGTTCCAAGGATGAAGGCGGCCATTCAAGGTGCACAACAAATGGTCGTGCCCGTATCGTTCTCCATCCTCACCACCTTGATTATGTTCACGCCGATGCTGTTCGTGCCCGGATTCATGGGTAAGATCTTCGGGATCATGCCTCGGCTGGTCATCCTGGTCTTACTGTTTAGCTGGCTCGAGAGCTTCTTCGTGTTGCCCGCCCATCTGGGTCACAGCAGCGGTGGCATCGGTCGCATTTTTCCGCCGGCGCGATGGGTGACCGAGGGCATCGCGCGGCTTCGCGCTCCGATCGAGCGCGGCCTCGTCACGTTTCGCGACCACTGGTACGCGCCCACTGCGGAGCGACTGATCACGTGGCGCTATGTGTCGGTTGCGGGTGGCTTCGCCCTGTTCATCCTCACCCTTGGCATCATCGGATCGGGGTTGGTCCCCCAGACCTTCTTCCCCAAGCTCGAAGGTGATCTGGTTACGGGCTCAGCCCAATTCCCGTATGGAACTCCAGTCTCGCGAACCGCAGAGGTGCAGCGCGAACTCGAGGCGGCGGCCCAACGCGCCATCGAGGAAGCTGGGCCGGAGGTGTTCAAGGGCATGTATACGTCGCTCGGGGCCGGTCCCCAGAGCCAGAATGGATCACGAGAAGAAGGCGGTCATATGGTGGCCGTCGAGATTCAGCTGGTCCCCACTGGAGAACGAAATCTCTCGTCGCAGGAATTCTCCAACCTCTGGTCCGGCCCCGAGCGACGTATACATGCCCTTGAACACCTCCGGCCCAGCTTCCTCGATGGCGCGTTGGGCCGCCGCCTCGAGTTCGCGCTGCACCTCTGCGGTTCGCGAGACTGGAGTTCCATAC
>JBCCQY010000053.1:0-51074 GCA_039208735.1 Myxococcota bacterium
CTCTGATCCACCGATGTCACAAAATGTCATGGAGCAAGGATCTGCATAGACAGCGACTCTCATCTATTCAACGATCTGCAACATGCCCGCTCGGCCGATGATCATCGGTGAGTTTGGGAAGCCGCATTCCCATTTCGGCGCCGCCCAGGGACGCCGGTTATCGGAGCGTGTCGGGCCCCGTAGCTCAGTGGATTAGAGCAGTGGTCTTCTAAACCACCGGTCGCAGGTTCGAGCCCTGCCGGGGTCGTTCATTTGGGACGTTCAATACCAAGTCCCTTCGCCGCCCACCGGCCCGTTCCCCCACGCACGTTCGCCGTCGTGAACCCTTCCTTGGCCAACCATTGGGCAGCACGTTGGCTACGACCGCCAGATTGGCACACCAAATACACGGTTCGCCCATCACGATAGTCCGTCAGCTCGCCGACCCGGGATTGAAGCTGATCGAGTGGAATGTGGATGGATCCAGGAATAAATCCCCGCTCGCGCTCGGGCGCCGTGCGTACATCGACCAAGATGGGCACCTCGCCCGCGTCCAAACGGGTCTTCAACTGATCGATTTCGACCTGTTCGATCGAACGGGTCTCGGTCGATGCTGTGGGGCTCATCCCTGCACAACCCAGCCCAAGCGGTGCAAACCACAACCAAGCCCACATCGCAGCCTCCGTCATTCGGTGGGGGCATCCGTAAAGCGCACGTCGACCTCCCAGGCAGAGCCCGGTAACGTCGTGAAGGGCAGGTACAGACCGGAGACCACCGTCCGGGCTCTCGTCTGGGCGTCGTCGAGGGCCCCATCCTTGAGGGCTTGCGCCTCGACGCGATCTTGAAGGGCCTTGAGGGCCTGGTTGCGCTGGGCGGTATTGAGCGAGGTCCACCACCCCTGGCGTTCCGTCGCGAACTCCGGCACCATCGTGATCGAAAGGATCGCGGGGGGCGGAAGGGTGACGAGGATGCGCTCCTCTTCGTGCTGCACTTCGACGGAGTAGGACTCGCTCATGGCGAACCCCGTCTTGACGATGCCTTGCCCGCGGACCTCGAGACTCGCCACATCCTTCGTTTCGATCGGCCATCCCTTGAAGAGGGTGGATTCGTAGTCGTGACGCACCACGGCATCGATCCGCATCTCGGAGGTCGCCAGGTCGAAGATGGTCTCTTTGCTGGTGACCTGAGCATCGGTGACGGCACGATCAATGTCACGCGCAAGGGCCAACTTCATGAGCCGTTCCGCATAGGGCCCGACGAGTTCTCGGTCCACGAGGCTGCACAGGCCGAGGAGGATCGGAGGCCCGCGCTCGGCATCGGCCGACAACGTGGCTGCCTCCTGCATCGCATGACAAGCCTCGTCGCGCAGGACCGCCTGAAGATCCTGCGCCCGCGGGACTTGCTCGAGGGCGAGCACGGTGTCGGGCATGGGGTGGCGGCGTTCGTGGGCGCGGCGCAGGAATGCCCATTGCCGGGCCAACCGCTCTTCCTGACCCCCAAGGAGCCCTTGGCCCATCCGCGCGGTGGCCTGCGACGGAAGCCCATAGGCGTACGCAACCTGCAAAGCCATCTCACCGTAGAGGTCCGCCATTTCGATGGCGAAGGCCTCCGGCATCGCGGTGCTCGAAAGGTCCTGCACCACCTCCAACATCGCTTCGGGGTCGGACTTCAAGCCCACGTCCACCCCGGGCTCGCGCTTCAACATCCGCTCGGCGGCCAGTTCGCCGTAGCCTTCGGCGAACCCATAGCCGTAGCCTCGCTCGTAGCCGTTCTGATCCCCGAACCAGAACCCGACAAGCCCCAACGCAACGAACGCGAGAAAGCCGAGCGGGCTTAGACATCCCCGCCGCACGGGCCGATACGAATCCGACATGACGCTCCCCGAAACGAGAGCATCATGACACGTGGCAAGCCTATGCGAGTCGCTGGGCCGTCGCGGTCTTCGTGATGAGCGCCCATGCGTCGTGGACATGCCGCTCTTCGGTGAGTCGCCCGCCAATCGCCAACCGCAGCACCCGCTGGCCGCGGACCTTCGTGGCGGTCAGGTAGACCTTGCCCGAAGCGTTCAGGGCGTCGAGTAAGCGGTCATTGGCGGCGTCGTCGCCTTGCAAACGGAAGCACACCAAACCCAAGTGGGGCTCCGCCATGACTTCAAACCTCGGATCCGCCTCGACCCAGGAAGCAAACTGACGACCCCAGGCTACATGCTTCCGAATATGAGCTTGTAATCCGGCAATGCCGTAACTCCGGAACACCAACCAGAGCTTGAGGGCGCGAAAGCGACGTCCCAAGGGAATCTGCCAGTCCCGATAGTCAATCACCGCACCCGCTTCGGTGGCTTGGTTGCGGAGGTACTCGGGCAAAATCGAGAGCGCGTCGATGAGAGGCTTGCGATCGGCCACGAAGAAGCAGTCGCAATCGAAGTTCGTAAGCAGCCACTTGTGCGGATTGAAGCAGTAACTATCGGCGAACTCGAGGCCTTGATTCACAAAGCGCAGTTCGGGACACACCGCAGCCGACCCCGCATAGGCGGCGTCCACGTGAAGCCACAGTTGATGCTTCCGAGCCACGGGTCCGATGGCGGCGACATCGTCGATCGCGGTGGTGGACGTCGTGCCCACCGATGCACACACGAACGCTGGCCGATGGCCGGCCGCCCGATCCGCCTCGATGGCCTTGGCCAAGGCATCGGCTCGCATGGCGAGGGTTGCGTCGGTGTCGACAAGAACCAGCTGATCGTCTCGAAACCCCGCGATCCGGGCCCCCTTCTGAACCGAAGAGTGGGCCTCGGCCGAGGTGTAGAGCCGCATCTGGGACTGAGCCTCGATGCCGCCCGCACGCTGACGCGCCGCGAGCAAGGCAACCAGCGTCGCTGACGACGCCGTGTCCTGAATCACCCCGCCCCCAGCGCCCTCCGAACGAAAGGCCTCGGGCAGACCGAGCGCCTCTACGACCCAGTCCATCACGTGGGTTTCAAGCTCAGTGCAAGCCGGTGACGTCACCCAGAGCATGCCTTGAACCCCGATCCCCGCGGACAGCAGTTCGCCCAGAATCGCGGGTGGCGACGTATTTGAAGGGAAGAACGCAAAGAAGCTTGGATGCTGCCAGTGGGTGGTCCCGGGCAGGATGATGTTGTCGAGATCGTTCAGGACCGCCTCGAAGGGCTCCGGCTGCTCGGGCGGTGAAGGCGGCAAACGGTCCCGCACCGCACCGGGCTCCAGCGCGGACTGCACAGGATGTTCCTCGATCGTCTCGAGGTAGCGAGCGATCCAGTCCACGGCGGCGTAGCCAGCCTTACGAAAATCGTCAGGGGTCATGGGGTCCTTCGGTTCCGCCAGCGGACTGCACAATGCTCGAACGGCAGCGCCGGCGATGGCTCTGAAATGACGGCGTGCGCAATGTGTTCACCAATCCCATCGCTCGCCATTGCCCCCCAACCGTGGCCCCCAATGCCGATGAAGCATCCAGGAGCAACCTCACCGATCATGGGGTGGGCATGGGGAGTCCGGGTGAGAATGCACCGCGACGTCCGAGCCCCCGAAAACGATCGATCGGGAAACACCGTCCGGGCGGCATCGAGCAACGCAGGGCGTTGGATTTCGCTATCGCCGTGCCGAAACCAAGCGTCGACCTCGTGGACTTCGGTGAAGCGTTGGTCGAGATCCAGGTCGCAACCGAGCTTCAGAACCCACTGTCCATCCGCGAACCGCAAGGGAGGCACCACGTAAGGACTTGACCACCCCGGGCCCTGACCATCCCACAATAGCGTCGGCACCTCGGAAAACGACCGAGCGGTGCCTTCATCAACGGGGATGAGCAACGTCGTCTCGGTTTCGAGGACCACGTCGAGCGGCTCGTCGAGCCACGCATTGGCGTAAGCCCCGGTGCAAAGCACCACCTTGGGAGTACGAAGCGCTTCGCCGTTTGCCAGTCTCAGCCGATGGACCCCGTCGCGATGGGTCCGTTCGACCAACGTCGTGACGTGCCGGGTTCCCCCCGCCAACCGAAGGGCCTCGTGTTGGGCTTTCAGCAATGTGGGAACAAGCAAAATGCCCGCCGGTGGGCCTTCGAGGCCGAACCGCACCGCCCCGGGTAAGGCGTAGGGCCAGGCCCGGGCTATCGAGGCTTCCACCTCGAGTTCGGGAGCGGCGGCAAACCAAGCGTGGTCCGGCATGTTGGAGGCGAACAGGCACCCCACGGGCCGACGAACCGGGTACCCCACCTGTGCTTCGAGTTCCTCAAGGTTGGCAAGACTGCAGACATTGAGGAGCGTCCAGGTGCTCACCCGGTCGATGCGCCGGCACACCCGTCCCTGGTCGTGATGGCTCGAGTGAACGACATCGGTCTGTCCAAAGCCTGGGCCGACGAGGGCCGTTTGGAGGCCACGTTGGGCGAGATGACGGGCGGTGGCGCTCCCCAGCGGTCCCGCTCCCACCACCACCACATCGACCATCAAGACCCCGCCCGCGACAACGCCTGTTCGAGGTCAGCGATCAAATCGTCCGCATCTTCGATGCCCACCGACAACCGAAAGAGGGTGTCGCTGATTCCGATCCGACGTCGTTCATGAGGATCGATCCCCACATGCGAACTCTGCGCAGGTCGAACGATCAATGACTCGACCGCCCCGAGGCTCGCGGCATGAATCCACAACTCCAGACCCTCGACCAATCGATCGGCCACGGCTGGATGGACCAAATCGAAGGCGATCATGCCCCCAAAGTGCTCAAAGAAGGTTCGCGCCCGGGCGTGGTTCGGGTCGTCGGGGAGCCCGGGGTAGCGGACATGGGACACCGCAGGGTGTCGCTGCAACGCCGCGGCAATGCGGCCCGCGGTCGTGGCCTGGCGGGGAACCCGCAGCGCAAGCGTCTTCAGCCCTCGATCGAGAAGGAACGCGGCGTGGGCATCGATCGATGGGCCCAGATGATTCTGGAGCGTCAATGCCCGGTTGATTCGCGCCTGGGAGCCTGCAATGACCCCGGCGATTAAGTCAGAATGGCCATTGAGGTACTTCGTCGCCGAGTGCACCACGAGGTCGAAGCCGAACGGCACCGGGCGGAACCCCACGGGGGAAACGAAGGTGGCGTCGATGATGCTTACCAAGCCACGCTCCCGGCAGGTGTCCACGACGGCCTGCAGATCGGGAACCTCCAACAACGGATTGCTGATGGCCTCGACGTAGATCGCGCGCGTCTTGGGACGGAGTTGGTCGGTGAGGGGCTGGTCGTCGCGAAACGCGCTGGACGCGATGCCCAAGCCGCGCAAATCGTCGAGCAAGGCCACCGTTCCCCCATAGAGGTTCGCTGGCACAAGCACGTGGTCACCAGGCGCGAGCACCGACAGCAATGCGACGCTGATCGCTGCCATTCCGCTCGCCACCGGCAAGGCCGCCTCGGCATCTTCAAGCCGCGCAAGGGTACGGGCCAACCCTCGCTGTTGTGGCGTGTTGGACAAGCGCGCGTAGCGGACATCGTCGTACGTCGACGCGTCGCCCTGCAGGTAGTTGGCCGACACGAAGATGGGGTCGACGACCGAGCCATCGACACGGGGGCCCGGACGATGCACCGCAAGCGTCGCAAGCGAGATGTCCTTCACGAAAGCTCCTCGAGGCGTCGTGCGACGCGCACCAAGGTCAGGGGAGCGCTCCCTTCCGCCTTGTTGTTGGCGATCAACCAGGCTGGGCGCTCTCGATCGGCCGCCCAATGCAAAGCCCGGGCGAGTTGATCGACGCGTCCATCATCGGGCTGCACGATGCGATCAAAAGGTTCGAACGCAGACTTCGCTTGTTCGTAGGCCATGGTGGGCACAAGGTTCCACCGGACCACCAAGGCGGATTGCTCTGCAATCCGAGCCGTGCGCCACTGGGCACGCAGGTCCGGAAGGCCGGGGTGAACCGTCAGACAGTGGAGCGCCCCGCATTCGACCAAGACTCTGCCATAGGCCTCGGTGAGTTGGTCTTTCGAACGGATCTCGACCGCGTAGCGGGGCCCTGGGGGTAACGTACGAAGGAAGGCCCGCAAGGGCTCTGCGATGCAGCCCAGTCCGCGCTGCGGGGGGATTTGAAACACCACCGGACCCGCATGCGGTCCAAGCCCCTGTACCAAAGGGTGCACCAAGCATTCCCTCGCCCAACCCGCATCGAGGAAGTGCGGATTGTCGGCATTCCGTTCCACCCCGTACTTCGCCTGGTTGGGGAACCGGCGCCAGGTGAGGCGTTCGGGAGCCTTGACGAGAAAGGTAAACCCTGGCTCCACCTCGGAGACCTGTGCCGCCCATGACGCGTACTGCGCCTCGTCGACCGGCGCCCAGAACGTACGGTCGATGCCCACCGTTCGAAACAAGGGGTGGCCCGCGTAGATCGGCAGCCCATCCTGGACCAAGGTGGGCTTGGGGAGCTTCCGGTCCCACACCAGGCCCGCCCAACCCGGAAACGACCAGGTCGAGGTACCCAGTGAAACGCCAGGGGGCAGGCGTTGACCAAGGGCGCGGACCTCGGCCGTAGGCTCTGCGGCGCGAACGGTCGTCGTAGAAGCGAACAACTCCGGCTGCATCGCGCGGCCATAACAACCCGGGCTAAAGGACAGGGGAGGCTCCGTGGCCAATCGCAACGCCGAAGTGCTCGACTTTCTTCGGGAACTCGCTCAACTCACGGTACTCGCTGAACAAAACCCGCAGTCTTTCCGGTCTCGGTCGTACGATAGGGCCCGGCATGCGCTCGAGGGCGTGACCGAAGACCTGTCGGAGTTGTCGGAATCTGCGCTGCAGAAGATCGACGGTATCGGCAAATCCACGGCGAAGAAGATCCGCGAATACTTCGACAAGGGGTCGGTCGAGAAGCTCGAGAAGCTCCGGGAACGATTCCCCCCCTCGGTCATCGAGCTGTCGCGCATTCCCGGCATTGGTCCGAAAACGCTCAACCGCATGCGTCAAGACCTTGGCATCGAGGACCTCGATGGGTTGAAGCGGGCGATCGACGCAGACCAGCTTCAAACCATCGAAGGGTTGGGCGCCAAGTCGCAGCAGAAGATCGCCCAAGCCATCGACCGGCTCGGGCTCAAGCACGGGGAGAAGCGCACGCCGCTGTACCGTGCGATGCGGGTCGCCGACCAGCTGGTGGCCGAGCTGCTCGAGCGCCGCGATGTGATCGATGCCGTACCGTGCGGCAGCCTGCGGCGGCACCGCGAAACGGTAGGCGACCTCGACATCGTCGTGGCCTCGCACGATGCGGGGCCCATCATGGACTGGTTCGCCGAGCACCCCTTGGCGAAGGACGTGGTGGCCAAGGGCGAGACTAAGACGTCGATCGTGACCCGGTACGGCTTGCAGGTCGACCTGCGAGTCGTCACCAAGGATCAGTTGGGTGCCGCCGTGATGTACTTCACGGGCAGCAAGGACCACAACATCCGGCTCCGTCAACGCGCGATGCAAAAGGGATGGACGCTCAACGAGTACGCCCTGACCGATGCAACCTCGGGAGAGGTGATCGCGTCAAAGGACGAAACCTCCATCTACCAAGCCCTCGACTTGCCCTACATCGAACCCCCAATGCGGGAGGACACGGGCGAAATCGAAGCTGCGGCCCAAGGAGCACTCCCCGAACCGCTGCAGGCGGAAGACCTGCTCGGCGACCTTCATGTCCACACGGATCGCTCGGGCGATGGTCGGTCGTCGCTGCTCGAAATGGTGACCGAGGCCTCCAACCGCGGCTACACCTACCTGGCCATCACTGACCACGCCGAGAACCTCCCTCTCATCGGGGTAAGTCGCGAAGAGCTCGAGCGGCAAGCCGACGAAATGGAGGCCCTCGCTGAGCAGTTTCCCAATGTCAGGCTCCTGCGCGGTTTTGAACTAAACATCGACCGAGATGGGGGGCTCGACTATGACGAAGAGTTCCGAGCCGGGCTCGATTGGTGCATCGCGGCGGTTCATTCCCACTACGACCTGCCCCAGGCCAAGCAAACCGACCGCATCATCCAGGCGATTTCTGACCCTTCGGTGCGCGTCATTGGTCATTTGACGGGACGCATGATCGGCGCCCGGCCCGGCATCGATATCGACATCGATGCCGTGCTCGACGCGCTTGTCGACACGGGTGTCGCCCTCGAAATCAACTGCGCACTGCCTCGCATGGATGCTGCGGCGCCCGTGTTGCGTCGGGCAGGCGCCAAGGGCGTCACCTTCGTGGTGAGCACCGATAGCCACCATTTTCGCGAAATGGGCAAGCGGGCCCCGTATGGAGCCCGCCAAGCGCAACGCGGCTGGGTCGACAAGCAGCAAATCGCCAACACATGGTCGCAAGACCGCTTTCTTGGTTGGCTTTCGAAGCAGCGGGCCTGATTACTCGACCGGCGCGCCATCCTTCAAGTTGTCGAGGTTGAGCAGCGGGAAGTCCTGATACCAATACGCGCGCGACTGTATGTAGGCGGAGTTGAGCCAGCCCCCTTCGGTGTCCGCGGGAATCGGTGTGAGGAAGTTCTCGCTATCGACCTCAGGCACACCCGAATCGGGGTCCCAGAAGAACGTCCGCGCACGCGTCCAGTCTTCAGCGATGAATGCACCCGACTTGTCGTTGATCGCGATGTACATCGTAAAAAACGATTCGCGCTCGTCTTCTTCGAGCTCGTCATAGTCGGAGACCGAGTCGATGAGGTAGTCGGTGAAGGGACCAAAGCCGATCGCCACGTGTGCGCCGAGGAACTTGTCGATGAGGTCCTGACCATCAACACCCCAGACCTTCGGGTCGAGATAGCCATCGCCATCGATGATGGGATCGCCGCAGCTCGAGCCCCACTGATAGGGGTCACTCGGGAAGGCGAAATCGTAGGTCTGCCAAAGGATCGCCTGGCTGCCGTCGCCCCGCGACCGATTCTTGATCTGGAGCTGGGTGGGAAGTGGCGTGAGTGTGGCCACGAGGGAACAGGAGTTGAGGTCTTGCGTTAGTTCATCAGCTGCGGAAAAGAATACCTCAGACGCAAAGGTAAGCGTCAATAGAGGGGGAGTTGGGTCCGAATTCTCGTTAAGTCGGAACTCGAGCCACTGACCGAGCGGGCCGAGCCCACCTTGGTATTCGAACCCAACTGCGACAGGCTCAAACAGGCCATCCTCTTCGGGCGGGCCCTCACCGGAATCACCGATGGGGAAAATCGGCGCCCGATCGGTATCTACGGGTTCGGTGTCGCTCGTGCAGGCAACCAGTGCCAGCAAGCCCAACGTCAAGGTCATGTTCCACGTCTCCTGGCCGTACCGCCCCGAGGTGTACCATGCACCGACGTTCGTTCATAGCAAATTGGCGACGAACGTGAAACGAACTCGCCTTCCCGTCAGGGTTCGGCAGCCCCATCGGTAGGGTCTGAGGGGCGAGGTACCGGTTCGAGAAAGACGAACTGAACGCGACGATTTCGAGTCCGTCCGCCTGCGGTTCGATTCGTGAACCGTGGTTTCGATTCGCCATAGCCCTTTGCCACCAACCGCTCGCTCGGTACGCCTTGGGCCACAAGATAGGCCACCACCGCGTTCGCCCGTTTCTGGGACAACCGGAGATTGTAGGTTCGCGGTCCCACATTGTCGGTGTGACCTTGCACCTCAACCCGACCCACCCCGGGGTTTGCGATAAGGACGGTGGCCACTTCGTTGAGCATCTGCCGGGAGGAATTCGTCAGCTGGCTCGTGCCTTCGGGGAACGGAATGCGATTATCTAGGCGCAATCCAGAATCTGCGACGTACACCTTCCGAGGGCAGCCGTCGCTCGTCTCGAGCATCTCATCTGCCGCACGAGGTTCCTCGGGACACTGGTCGATGCCGTCATGAAGCCCGTCGTCATCTGAGTCCGGGCACCCGTCCCAGTCGGTGGGTCCAGCGCTTTCGGGGCACTGGTCGTCGAGGTCCCGCAGCCCGTCTTCGTCGGTATCGGGACAGCCTCGATGGACGTCGAGACCCGCCAGCACCGGACACTCATCCTCGCCATCGAGCAGGCCATCGGCGTCGTTGTCAGGCTCGGGACAGCCATCATCATCTTCGAACGAATCCCTGTCCTCGGCTTCGTCGGGACACGCATCTTTGGTGTCCACGAGGGCATCGCCATCGTTGTCGGGATCCGGGCAGCCATCGCCATCTTCGAACGAATCGAAGTCCTCCCGGGCCTCAGGACACGCATCGAGGCGGTCCATGACCGTGTCGCCATCGCCGTCGGATCGCCACGCGGTCCACGAAACCCCCGCGAAGAGCCGGAAACGAGCCGTACCCGCATCCCTCACGAGGCCTGTGCCCACACCCGCGATCAGCCCCAGACCTTGGGCGTTCGACCATTGGCCAAAGCCCTGCACATTCACGTTGGTCTGGCCATCGCGGGCGTCGTTGGCCACTGCGCCAAACTGGGCATCCAGATCGGCTCCCACCCGCACTCGGTCGTGGAGGCGGATGGCCCCGCCGGCGACGGTGCGTGCCGCCAATCCAACCCCGCCGGCCTCCCCTTGCAGCGGCGACGTCTCAGCGATGCGCACACCACCATTCGCTACCCAGCTGAAGATGCCGGCCGTTCCCCCCAACGCAACCGTCGCGCTGCCTGCGAACCCGCCGCGCACCAAGGCGTTGGCGTTGCCCGTTCCGATGTGGAAACGCGGCAGGAATCCCAACGCCAGCGGCCCGCCGTCCTCTCCCGCGATCGACCAAAGGGCACCCACCGTTGCGTCACCCAGGGCCGGGCCCGAAAAGTCCGTAAACGGAACGTCAGCATTGGCGTAGGTCGGCAGTCCGAGGTCGAGCCGAATGCGCTTGGCCGGCGCCCAACTTCCCTGCAGGTGCACCGGCAAGAGTCGAGAGACGGCGGAAGCATCGCCCTGCAGCACTGGATCGGCGATCCACGCCCCGGTCACCCCGAAGGCCAGGCCCCCTTGTCGCACCGTGGGGGCTTCGCCTTGCAGCGTGCCATGAAGACGCGACAGCGAAGCCGCGGGTTCGAAGAGATCGACGTCCGCGGCAACGGCGGAACTCAGCAGCACGGTAGCGACGTACATGGGGGCTCCCCCCGCCTCTACGGCAAGGGATCCCGGTTCTTGAGCTGTGCTAGCGACGCGGTGGGTACTTGCGAAGCTTGCGCTGCAAGGACTGACGGTGGAGGCCGAGCCGGCGCGCCGCTTCGCTGATGTTGCCTCCCGTCGAGGCCAGCACATACTCGATGTATTCGCGCTCGTGCCGGGCGAGGCTCGGCGGTTGGTCGGGCACGACTACGTTCGGATCTCCGCCCTCCCGTTCGAACGCTTGCTCAATGGCGTCGGGGTCCACCGGCTTCGTCAGGTAGTGCCGAGCCCCAAGCTTCGTGGCTTCCACGGCCGTGGCAATCGAACCGTAGCCCGTCAGAACCACCGCCTTGATCTGCGGCAGACGTTCCATGAGGTCCTTCAGGACGGCGAGACCCCGCTCTCCTTCGAGCCTAAGGTCGACCACGGCGAATCCCGGCCGGTGTACGGCCGCAAGCCCCAGCGCCGTGCGATGGTCGGGCGCACCCAGGACCTGGAAGCCCCGGTCGGTGAACTCGAGTTCCATCGCCTCGCGAAAGGCGTCATCGTCATCCACCACCAACAGCTTCTTTGTCATCCAATCCTCCTGCCGCCTCGGGGAACCACCAGCGAGCAACTGTGCCCTGGGTGCGGCGTGGCAGGTATTGAAGACCGCCGCCCGCGCCGTCCGCCAACTGACGCGCAACGAAGACCCCGAGGCCCGTGCCCGTCGCCTTGGTGGTGTAAAAAGGGGTACCGACTTCATCGGCGCCATCATCGGGTAGCCCACATCCGCGATCCGCGACTTCGACCACGCCACAGCCGCCCTCGCGGAGCAACCGAACGTGCAACGGATCGTCGGACCCAATCTCTTGTTGCGCTTCTCGCGCGTTCTCGAGCAGGTTGGTGAGCGCCTGCTGAAAGGCCACCCGCGGAAGTTCGACCAGCAATCCATCGGAAGCGTCATCGACCGCCACTTCGATGGGCGAGCCTTTGCTCCACATGCGCACCGTCTCATCGACCAGGCGAGCCAGCGGACGACGCTCGATGTCGCCCGCTGCGGGATCGCCTGCGCCCACCAGCAAGCGCCGTACGATCTTGGTGCACCGCTCGAGCTGCTCCTTGGTCACCTCGACGTCGCGACACGTAGGCTCATCGTCGTGACGTCGACCGATCCGCAACAGCCGAAGACCCATCGTAGACAAAGGGGTGTTCAATTCGTGCGCGGCCCCCGCGGCCAACGTGCCCACCGCACGAAGCCGATCCACGCGAGCCGTTCGATCGCGAGCCTCGAGAAGCTGGTGCGACCGTCGCCGCAAGGTCGCCGCGATGCCCACGACAAAGATCGTCACCGACAATGCGGTAATGGCGAAGGCCACCCACTGCCCAAATCGCAGCAACGTAAACTCGTCAAACGCATGACGTTCGTAGTGCAATGGCAGATGATATAGGTGCAACGTGCTATAGCAGGCGAGCACCATCGCGGCGAACGTTCCCGCATGCCGGGCGGGAAGCATGACCGCGGCCATCGCGATGTGGGCCATGTAGAGGGCGGTAAACGGGTTGTCCGGGCCGCCCGCGA
This sequence comes from Myxococcota bacterium, assembly GCA_039208735.1. GTDB lineage: Bacteria > Myxococcota_A > UBA796 > UBA796 > DRPG01. The sequence goes on from JBCCQY010000053.1 coordinate 12,556, forward strand.
TGAGGAAGTACACGGTCAACGCCATCGCATCGAGCAGCAGGTTGCCGAACAGGGCTCCGGTCGTCACCTCGTGATGAAGCGAATGCGCCACGACGATCGAATTCGCAATCGCCAACACGAGCATGACGGCAAACCAAGCGATGATGCTGGGCCAACCATCGAGCATCTGAAAGACGAACGCGAACGTCGTCGCCTGAAAAAATAGGGCGACCCAGCGAAGTCGTGAGAGCCAGGTCAGCCAGAGTTGCCCCTCATCGGAGGCACTCGAAAACAGCGGGGGGCCGAATCTGCGCATGAGGTTCGTCCGTAACCTCGCGGAGGATGCGCCGGGTCCCTGCCGCCATTGGGCGCAGGGCCCGCGCCTCATCCCAGTCGACCCAGCGCGCGTCAAACTCTTCGGAGCGGGTCGGGTCGGGCTCATGCCAGACCACGAACGTAAAGTTGGTCACGCGGTAGCCAGGCGAATGTCCGACGATGACCTCGCGTTCTGCGACTGGCGCCCCCTCCACCACGATCCCCGTCTCCTCGAGCAACTCCCGCCGAGCCGTGTCAACCAAGGACTCCCCAGGGTCTTGAGAGCCGCCGGGAAACGCCCAATACCCTGGCCAAGGCCCCACCAAGCGTTGGCCAATGAGCACCCGACGGCGAGCCGGATCGATCAACGTCGCGCTGGCCGCAGGTCGCCTTTCGACCTGCGAAGACGGCGGATCGAGCTTTTCGATTTTCGCATACCCCTCGAGGGCCCCTCCGGTTGGGACGAACCCGCGTTCGAGGAACCAATCGCGGACGGGGCCGTCGGGGGGTACGGCGACCGCGACGCCAGCTTGGTCGAGTCCTCGGGCGAGTTCATCGCCAAATCCGTGCCGCTGAAAATCGGGGGCCAACCAAGGGGCCATCACATTGTCGGCCACCCACGCGGCCAGTCCGGTAAGGCGGTCATGAACGAGGATGGGAACCAGCGGCCGAAGGGGATGGGGTTCCCCAATCTCCTGGGTCGCACGGTCGTACTCCGCCACCAGGTCATCGTAGCGAAGCGCCGCGGCCTCTCCGAGACGAGAGAGTCCCACGATCGCACCTTCGTCGGTCAGAATCGAGAACCCTGCTCCGGTGTAAGCGCCCTCCACGGAGGCCGTAGCCAGAGCCGAAGCGATGGCATCGCGGGGGAACCGCCCCGGCAAGGTGGGCAACACAAACCCGTTGCGCACCAAGGTCAACTGACGGACCGGCAACGGTGGCCCCTGAACCTCGACCAACGGCCACGGAAGAGTCGCTTGAGTGGGTTGGGAGGGAGCTCTGGCATGAGCCATGACTTCGGCGACAAGTTGCTCTGCGACCTCTGACTTCGTCCCAAACACCGAGTGGGCCTCGGTCGCGGTCACGATCGTGCCCGGATGCTGATCGCCGTGGAAATCCTGCAGATCGTTCGCGAAACACAGATCCAGGTCATTGTCTCGGATCTGCTTTCGGGCCACGTCGATGAGGGCACTTCGCGGCACGCCCGACAGAAGCTTGAAGCCAACCAGTGTGGTGCGATCCCCACACTGTTCCCTGAGTGTAGCCAGCAACTTTGGGTTGCGGGTCAGGGTCAACGTCAGCGTCTCGGCCGTCGAACGAATCTTTCCTTCCGTTGGAGCAGGGGAATAGTCGCTCACCGCGGCCGCCATGAACAGGAGATCCGCCGGTTCTTGAAGCGCTTCCGACAAGGCGGCATCCAGGGATGCGAATCCTTCGAAAGGCACCCAAGAAACTTCTGGATCGATCCACTCAGGGTGACTGGCCAGCGCTCGGCTGGCAATGAGCACCACCTCGACCCCTCGCCGAGCCAGTGCGTTGGCGCATGCAGCGCCGAACCGGCCCGTCGAACGGTTGGTGATCACTCGAACATCGTCGATCGGTTCGCTGGTTCCCCCAGCTGTGACCACGGCCCGCATGGATTACTCCGACTTCGACCAGGGTCGAAGGCTTGCGACCCCTTTCCCGTCTTATGGACCCATGAAGACTTCCACACCCCTCTCATTCGGGCTGGCCGCCATTTTGGCCAGCGGACTGTACGCCGCGCCGTGGGCCCTGATGTGGATCCTCGACCTGGCTCCCCCCGACTTCGAGGTCGAGACCCGGCCGTCTTCCAGCGACGCGGTGTTCATCCCCATTTCGATGGATGCCCTCGACGACCTCGAAGACGTCGAAGGCGAACTCATCGAAGAAGAGGAGGAGGCAGTGGAGGAGCCAGTGGCTGAGGCCCCTCCCGAGCCGACCCCGGAAGCTACGGGGACGGCGAAGGGCACGGACGAAGGGAGCGGTGGGGATGACGCCGCCGTCGAAGGAAAGGGCACCGCGACCTTGGCCAAAGGGGGCAAGGCCGGTGCCGCAAAGCCCCGCCCTCGCGCCCGCCGACGCCGGCGACCCGCCAAATGCCAACTGCCCCATCCGCACATTCGAAAGGGCGACGATGGAATCATGGAAATCGACCGTTCATTCGTGCGGGCGATGACGAAGAACCTGAAGACCTTCATGTCGCTAGGCTACTCGCGCCCCTACCGCGAGGACGGAGTCAAGGGCTGGTACATCTCGGGCTTTGGCTGTGCGAGCCCCGTGTTCAAGGCGGGCTTTCGCCGCAAGGACGTCTTGCTCACGGTCAACGGCAAGAACACCCGGACGGTGACCGGCGTGTTTCTGCTCTACATGAAGCTCAAAAAGCAGTCGGACTTTGAGGTTCGCCTGCTGCGGCGTGGAAAGAGGCGCACCCTGAAGTTTCGCGTGGTACCTAGCTAACGCCAGAACATCGGGAAGCCTGTGGGCAGGTACCACACGCAAAAGACGAGCAACGCCGGCAACGTGAGCAAGGCACCCGCGAGGCGCACCGGCGATTGGGTCAACGCCCGCCAGGTTTCCCGGGGCTCGGCGAGCAACACCGCCAGGTATACGCACCACAGCGCTTCTACAGGCAATCGAAACCGCGTCATGCCGTACATGAGGGCGGTAACGGCCACCGTGTATATCGCGGTCCCTCCAGCCATGTAGAGGTACGGCCCTCTGGCCCGGCCCCAAGCCGCCAGGGTGCCTCCCAGGGTGAGCGCCAACGTGGTCAGCACGATCCAACCGCAGAGGAACTCCTTGGCCAGCCAGGGGATCCCACGGAATCGACCCCAGCGCACGTGTCGCGTCAAAAAGGAGTTCGGATTGAAGAACTGGGCCACCCGGACGGGAATGCGCTCGACAAAAACGTTCGGATGTTCGGCAATCCACTTCCGCACCCGCTTGACTTCACAGCGACTCGTTTGCACGGCGGGAAGGTCACGGTCGCACGGCGGACGACCCGTCCGAATGGTTCGCGAGAAGATGCCCTCGTTGAGCATCCCGATGCCGTAGTCGAACGTGATGGGCGCGTAGTCGTTGTTGCCCAGGTAGAGCACGTGGCCCGTCGTGGCATCGGTGAGCATGAACCCACCGTGGAGGTTGGACGCGGCAATCGAGTAGGGAGCGATGGTCACAGCCCACACGAGGGCGTAGACCCCAAGCTTCTTGGCATGGACCCGCAACGACGCCACCCAAGCCGACAAGGGCGGCATCCCCGATTCGCTTTCGGGGAGCAACAACGCGAGGACAAAGAACGGCGGCAGGTAAGTGGCCACGCCCCGAAACAGCACCGCGAGGCCCATGCAGAAGCCCAGCCCCGCCGCCCACCACAGGTTGTCACGGTCACGCACCTCGAAGGTCAGCACCACCGCCAACAACAACAAGAACGTGTAGACAGTTTCGATCCACAGGGTGTTCGTGAACCACGCAATCGTGGGATTGATCGCGAACAGAAGGGCCGCCACCCGACCGACTTGCCTCGAAAAAACCCGCGTTCCCAGGTGGTAGAGCAGCACCGTTGAGATCAACGACACGATGACCTGCAGCGCCTTCACCGACTGTGTAGAGCCAAACAGGACCTTCGGCACCGCGAGGAGGTAGGGGTAGCCGGGCGCCGGGAGCCAGCCGCGAAGCGTCTCGCGCATGCCACCGCCTTCGGCGATGTGGACGGCCATCGAGCGGTAGATGCATTCGTCCCGGACGCAGTCGGTGGTCCACCACAGAATCATGGGGAGAACACGCCAAAACAGTGCAATCCCGAGGATGATCCACAACCAACGGTCCGACCAGGCCGCTCGGCGCGCTTCAGCGGTGAACATGGAGTTAGGACCTCTCGGCGAAGCTGTTCGCGAACAGCTCCTCGATGGCCTGCCGGCCCGCGTCCGGCAACTGTCGCGTTCCCGTTCCGCAGATCTCGTGCGACGTGATGCGAGGTTGGCCGGGGCCGAACCCGCGTCCGTCATGACGATGCCAACGTCCTGAGGGCAGGTCAAACACCCACAACTCGCGGCTCCACATCACGGCCAACTCCACCGCCCACCCGGTGCCTCCTCGCACCGTTCCATCGTCTTGGATGGCGCCCACGACGAACACCTGCTGCGAGCGACTCACCATGTGCCAAATCGTCTGCAGCACGCCGCGAATGAGGCTCTCGCGATCGTGGTAACTGCGATGCAGTCGCTTGCTCACGTAGCCAAGCGACACGTCGCCCATCGCGAGTTCGGCTGGCGTCAGCACCGTCTGGCCTTCGGTACGGGCCTGTCGGTGACCTTCGAAGGTGAAGGCCACTTCACGCACGCCAAACTTCGCGGCCACCTCACCAAAGGCGGATTCCGCACCGGTCGCCCCGCCGGAGTACAGCGTGGACCGTGAAGGGTCGAGAGCGGCTTGGCCAGGGGCAGTGCCACCCTTCGCCGGCTGCAGCAGCAGCGAGGTCGCATCGAGCCGATGAGGCTCGGCGAGCGAGTCCGGGCGCTCACTCGAGGCCACTTGAAGGCCCACCGCGGTTCCTAGGGTGACCAATCGTACGACTCGGTCGGCCAGCGCGGTCACTTCGGGGTCAGGCTCTTGGTTGGGATCGGTCTTGAGGGTCGCCCACATCGCCAGATTTCGCGCCGAGAGCCGCTCGTGAGTGGCCCGCAGGGTCGCTGGCAAGCCCGGGTCCGCCGCTGACCACCCATCGACGACCACCAGTCCTGGGGTCACGTCCGCCCAATCGGCAAGGGTGTCGAGCAGCGCCTCGAGACGGTCAAGGTCGAGCGTCGGGCCCGTTGAGAACACCCGTCGGTGGCGCTCGGCCAGGATCGCGGCGCGATCCACCCGAATCCGGTCCTTCAACAAGGACAACAGGGCGTCGTGGTGGGCCAACACGTGCGCCACCGACCGATTCAAGGCCAGATGGACCACCGCCTCACCTCGAAGCAGTCGCGACAGCGATGCGTGCACGACAAACGCCGTCTTGCCAAGGCCTTCGGGGGCGACCACGAAGCCGAGTTGTTGAGGCTGCAGGGCACCCGCCGCCGTTACGGGATTTCCTTCGTACGGTTCTGGCATCCGAAGGCGGCTCCAAACGAAAGGAACCCCGAAGGGTAGGCCCTCCGGGGTCGTTAGTGGCGAGAAATCTGCGCTACTTGCGCTTCTCCTCGAGTTCCTTCTGATAGGCCGCCTTCAGCTCCTCGGCAATGGCGTCGGGGACTCGGCCGTACTTCGAGAACTCCATCGAGAACTCCGCCTTGCCCTGCGTTTCAGAGCGCAAGGCCGTCGAGTACCCGAACATCTCGGAGAGCGGAACCTCGGATTCAACCGTCGTAAACCCATCCTCTTCGGACTGGCCCATGATGACACCACGACGGCTGTTGATCGTCTTCGAGATACCGCCGAAGAATTCAGCAGGTCCCTCGACCGTCACCGACATGATGGGCTCGAGAATGACCGGCTTGGCCTTCGGGTAGGCCTCGCGGAATGCGCCGCGGCCCGCAGCCTGGAACGCCATGTCGCTCGAGTCGACGGAGTGGGACTTGCCATCGTTGATGGTCATCTTCACGCCGGTGATCGGCGCGCCGACGAGCAGCCCCTTGTCGAGCATCATCTGGAAGCCCTTGTCGACCGAAGGGATGTATTCACGCGGAATCGCGCCCCCGACGATCTGGTCGACGAACTCGTAGTGCCCCTCTTCGAGCGGCTCCATGGCTCCGGCAACCCGACCGTACTGACCCGACCCACCCGTCTGCTTCTTGTGGGTGTAGTCGAACGGCGTGGTGGACGTGATCGTCTCGCGGTAGGCCACCCGAGGCGGCGAAGACTCAACGGGCACCTTGTACTCTCGGCGCATGCGCTCGAGGTAGACATCGAGGTGCAGCTCACCCATGCCGCTGATGATGGTCTCGCCAGTCTCTTCGTCGGTACGAACCCGGAAGGTCGGGTCTTCCTTCGAGAAACGGGCCAGCGCCTTCGACAGGTTCTGGGCGTGCTTCGCTTCCTTCGTCGTGATCGTGTAGCTGATGACCGCATCCGGAACGTGGATGTTGGTCATGGAGACGCGAACCTTGCCGTCGGTGAACGTGTCACCCGAGTGGCAGTCAACGCCAAACAGCGCCACGATGTCGCCCGCACCAGCCGTTTCGATGTCTTCCATCTCGTTCGAATGCATCCGGACGAGACGGCCCACCTTGACCTTCTGGTTGCCGCGCATGTTGAAGATGAACTCGCTCTTGCGGAGCGTGCCCTGGTAAACGCGGATGTAGGTCAGCTGGCCGTAGCGGCCTTCCTCGAGCTTGAACGCCAGACCGACGAACGGCAAGCTCGGGTCGGGCTTCACGACGATCTCTTCCGGATTCTCGTCGTCGGTATCGAGGTCGAACCCACGGTTCTCGACTTCGGCCGGGTTGGGCAGGAACGCGTTGACGCCGTCGAGCAACGGTTGCACGCCCTTGTTCTTGTAGGCCGAGCCCATGAACACGGGGACGAGCTTGTTGTCGATGGTGCCCTTGCGAATGGCCCCGACGATCTGTTCGACCGTGGCGTCTTCGGGATTCTCGAGGAGGACCTCCATGAGGTCGTCATCGAACTCCGAAATCGCATCGAGGAGTTCCTCACGGTACTGCTCGACGTCATCCATCATCTCGGCGGGAATCTCGCCTTCGCGGATGGTTTCGCCCGAGTCACCCTCGTTGTAGTAGGCCTTGAGCCGAACGAGGTCGACCACGCCCTTGAGCTGGTCTTCGAGTCCGATCGGCAACTGCACCAGGTGGGCGTTCAGCCGAAGCTTCTCGCGGAGCTGGTTGCGCACGCGAATGGGGTTGGCCCCCTGCCGATCGCACTTGTTGACAAAGGCCACGCGCGGAACGCCGTAGCGACGCATCTGACGGTCGACCGTGATCGACTGCGACTGCACGCCCGCCACACCACAGAGCACGAGAATCGCGCCATCGAGCACGCGCAGCGCACGTTCAACTTCGATGGTGAAGTCGACGTGCCCGGGAGTGTCGATGATGTTGATGTGGTGATCCTTCCACTCGGTGTACGTCGCTGCCGACTGGATCGTGATGCCGCGCTCACGCTCGAGTTCCATCGAGTCCATCTTGGCGCCCACACCATCCTTTCCGCGAACCTCGTGGATCGCGTGGATGCGGTCGGTGTAGAACAGGATGCGCTCGGTAAGGGTTGTCTTTCCCGAGTCGATGTGCGCACTGATGCCGATGTTCCGGACTTTCTGAAGATCGTGCATGGGGGATCCCATCAGGTTGGTTACGGGCGCGAGCGCCACTGCTGGTCGCTGGCTGTAGCGGAACCCTCCCCCGGCGGCAACTCGCGGGGGGGTCTGCTACCCTGGGTCCATATCGGGAAGTTGCTTAACGGCGACATTCGGCACATGACTGCCACCGCTTCGACGCCTTCCTGTGCCCGCCAACGTAACCACCCCGGGTACCTTCGACTACCATGGGCATGATCTGCTATCGGCCGGGGGCGGAGAGCTTTCGGATCCAGTCGACCAAGCGAGCCCAATTGCCGTCGCTTCCCGCGCGCGAGAACGCAGCGCTCAACCCATACTCTCGGCTATCCACGACCAACCGCACAACATGGGCCCACAGACGAAGGCCCTCTATGCCCTCATCTCGAGTCGACTCGCTGTAGGAAACGATGATCTGCAGTGGATCGCCCCAATGGAGCTTAGGTCGGGCGGTGGGAGGCGCCATGATCCGACAACCGCCTTCGCTCACGTTCACCAACAGGCCTGCAGTGGGCACGTTGGCCAAAGGATGGGCAAACAACACAGGGACCAACGGGTCGGGCGAAAAACGAACGGCGGTTCTGCGTTCATCCGCTTCGGCGGCGACCACTTCCGCATCCGCCACGGGGTAGACGAGGCTCGACATCCGGCTGCTCTCCATCGGCGTGACCAACCGTGCATCGGCTCGCGATCGGGTTCGCTTGAACGAAGCTCAGCCGATGGTCGCACCGCGCAAGCGGGAGGGCGGGGTGTAGTCCGAACCCTCATCCCGGGGCACGCGACGGTTCGCGGCCTCCCAATACTGCTGGCCCAGCCTCACCAGCCGGTCTTCCACCCATTGGGGGCCGTGTCGTCGCATGGCTTCGCCCGGTCCCACCAGCCATGGCATCGCACTCACCAAGTGGCGCCAGCGGGTATCCGGAAGTCCCAACCTCGAGGCCACGCCATCCGGCAGCAATGCGTGGCAAAGCCCCGATGCCAAGTGTCGAAACACCGGCGGAGCCTCCGCAGCTCGGCCCCCGTGCAACAACTGCCAGACCAGCCGCCGGCTATCCGCATCGGGCGGGCCTTGCGTCAGCTGAATCACCTCAACGATGGCGCGCGCATTCGCTTGTCGGTCGGGCAGCAGCTCAAGGCGAGCGCCCATTAGCCACGATGCCCATCGCCACAAATGGAGATGGTCTTCCGCTTCGGCATCGGTGACCTGCAGCCCAAGTTGGCGCACGCCGTCGACGAACACGATGCTGAACAACAGACTCGTCGCCAGCAGATCGTGCTGGTTGATGGGATGGCCCCACCGCTCGCTGTCCCACTGGTCGCCGTTCAACAACAGCCATCGCACATGAGCATGCATGAGGCGCACGCGCAGGGTGATGGCCCAGCCAGGAGCCCCCGCGACCAACCCGTCGGGGGAACTGACCGCGGCCACGTATCGGCCCGTCTCGGCGAGTCTCCGGCTGCCGTCGGCCGCCAAGGTGCCGGTCAGGGCCAGCGGCTTGTTGCCGGCCGGTGCCGCGTACCCCGACACCAGCGACCGGGCGCCAAGCACCAAACCGCCGAGCGGACCCGTGCGGAAGAACAGGCGTCCTGCGCGTTGCACCCGTGCGGTGTCGACCCAGGCGGGCACACGTTCATGGGCCTGTAAGAGGGCTCGCACCGAAGCCGGCGTGTCGGCCGCGAGTCCCTTCTGGAGCGCCTCATGAAAGGGGCCATACCGGCCCTCCAGCTGCTCACAAACCGCGTCGGCAAGATCGTCGCTCTCAAACAGCCAGGGCACCAGGCGATCGATCAGATCACCGTGGACTTCCCGGGCTTCTCGCAAATTGTGGACTCGCTCTGGGATCGCCATGGGAGCCGACGTATCAACGGCGTGCCATGTGATGCACTGCGAGGTGGTGACCATGCCAGCGGCCGTTGTCCTCATGTCGGATTCCATCGCGACTCTCCCGCTCGCGGGACGCACCGCGGGCGAACACTGGGATGAGGTGTTGGCCCGGGCGGGTCTGAACCGAATTCCGCCATCGGAGGTGGCGCAAGCCCCTGGGGTGGTGGCGATCGATGGCCGATTCGCGGGCCTCGCCCCGGCTCACCTTCGTGAACTCGCCGTCTTGGTTTCGGTCGTGGGCGGTCGACTGCTCACCCCAAAGGGCGATCTGGTCGCCGTGGCACACCCAGCGGGCGCGTTGGAGGGCGGTGCCGGACCGCTGACGTCGTCGGGCGGCCATGCGCTTACCGTCGGACGCGACGATGCCTTGGGAGGAGACGCCACGGCACCCATCGATGATGAATGGGGTCGCGCCCTGGCCGAACGGGCCATCGTGACCCGTCGTCTCAAGCGGCTCGCCGCCGTCGGGGTCCGGCTTGTGATGCCCCACACCATCCACGTCGACACCACGGTGCGGGTGGCGCCCGGGGCTACCTTGCACGGAGGCTGCGTGCTGTTGGGTCAGACCCGAGTCGATCGGGACGCCACCATTCATGCCGGAGCATGGCTCCGCGACACCACGGTCGGCGAAGGAACGGTGATCAAGCCACACTCGGTGCTCGATGGCGCCACGGTGGGACCCAAAAGCTCGGTCGGTCCGATGGCCCACCTGCGACCACAGGCGGTTCTCGAGCGGGACGTAAAGGTGGGCAACTTCGTCGAGGTGAAGAAGGCGGTGCTCCACGAAGGCGTACGGGCCTCCCACCTAAGCTACCTCGGAGACGCGGAGATCGGCGAGCACGCCAACATCGGCGCGGGCACCATCACGTGCAACTACGACGGGGTGGCCAAGTACCGCACCACCATCGGGGCTCGCGCGTTCATCGGTTCAAACTCGGCCCTCGTCGCGCCGGTGAAGGTTGGGGCCGACACTATCGTGGGCGCAGGATCCACGATCACCCGCGACGTGGCCAATGAGGGTCTGGCCGTCGAACGAGGTCAAGAACGGGTGATCGAAGGCAAGGCTCCTGCCATCTGGGAGCGGAACCGAGCCCGCGCTCGCAAGCTACGGGGTGAGGATGGCTGAGTCGGAACCGACGCCGTCGCACCTCGTCCGCATGAATCCCGAACAGTACCGCGCGGTCACGACGATCGAAGGACCGGTGCTGGTGCTTGCGGGAGCGGGGTCCGGCAAAACGCGGGTGCTCACACGCCGCATTGCCCACCTCCTTCATGTGGGCGTCGATCCCCAGTCGATTCTCGCGGTGACCTTCACCAACAAGGCGGCGGCTGAAATGCGGGAACGCGTCACGGAGCTGGTCGGTGAGGCGGGCGAGAAGGTTTGGGTGAGCACCTTTCACAGCTCGTGCGCCCGAATCCTCCGCTCCGACATCGAAGCGCTCGGGTGGACGCGACGCTTCACCATCTACGACGACGATGACCAAATCCGCATGCTCAAGGAGATCATCGCCTCGCACGGGTTTGATGCCACTCGCGTTCAACCCAAGGTAATGTTGTCGCGTATCGACAGCTTCAAAAGCCAACTCCTGCAGCCTGACGATGTCGTTCAATCCCGTCGGTCGCACGTGGCAGACCCCGTGATCGCCGTGTGGCAGGACTACGAAGAGGGCCTCAAAGCCTCCGATGCCGTCGACTTCAACGACCTGATCGGGCGTACGGTGCAACTGTTTGACGAGCACGAGGAGGTGCTCGAAAAGTGGCGAGAACGGTTCCAATACGTGCTGGTCGACGAGTACCAGGACACAAATCGGGCCCAATATCGGCTGTTGCGCATGCTTGCGGACCTTCACCGCAACCTCATGGTCGTGGGGGACGACGACCAGTCGATCTATGGCTTTCGGGGCGCGGACGTCTCGAACATCCTCAATTTCCAGGTTGACTACCCCGAAGCCAAAGTGGTTCGCCTAGAGCAAAACTATCGTTCTACCGGCCACATCCTTGCGCTGGCCAATGCGGTGGTCGCTCACAATCCAGATCGGCTCGAAAAGCGCCTTTGGACCCAGGCCGACCATGGCGTCAAGGTCCAGATCATGGTGCGCACCACGGTGCAGGAAGAGGCCTCGCGGGTCGCCGAGGCGGTGGTTCGGCTGCGCAGCCTCGACCATCGCTGGGACGACATCGCCATCATCTACCGCACCAACGCCATCGCACGGCCGTTCGAAGCCGCCTTGGCCCGGCGCGGCGTTCCCTACAAGGTGGTGGGCGGACGCAAGTTCTATGAACGCCGGGAGGTCCGCGACGTGCTCGCGTACCTGCGCGTCATTGTGAACCCCGCCGATGACGCAGCCGTCTTGCGGATCATCAACGTGCCGACCCGCGGAGTGGGCGCCAAGACCTTGGCCAAGCTCCGCGAAGAAGCCGGGCGCCGGGGCCAGCCGATCTTGGTCACCGCGCGCACCTACGGGGGCGGCCGGTCGGTCGGAGAGAAGGGCGTGGGGGCGTTCGCGCGCCTGATGGACGACCTCACCATCTTTGCCCGGGATGCAGCGATTCCCGAATTGGTGGCCGAGGTCATCGAGCGGTCCGGCTACCGGCAGATGCTGGAATCCGACCGAACGGCCGAAGGCGAAGTCACCCGCGAATCCAAGGGGCGACTCGAGAACCTCGAACTGTTGGTCAACGAAGCCCATTCCGCGGCACCTCCCGAGCGAGGCGCCGGTCCCATGGAAGCGCTGACCGCATGGCTCGACCGCATTGCACTGACCGCGGATGCCGACGCCATTCCCGATGGCGGGCAAGTCACCCTCATGACCGTGCACTCGTCAAAGGGTCTCGAATTTCCCGTGGTGTTCGTCGTCCAGATGAACGAGGGCGTGTTTCCGCACGAACGTTCCCTTGAGACGGGTCTCGAAGAAGAGCGCCGCCTCGCCTATGTCGCCTTCACCCGCGCGATGAAGCGGCTCGTCGTCACGCGCTCGCTGCTTCAGGGAAAGCCTGGCGGCGGGTCGGGCCGGCGGGCAACGGTGAGCCGGTTTCTATTTGGGATTCCCGCCGAGGTGGTGGACGGTGACGTCCCCACTGGGGAACCCACCACAGGTGGCCTCTCCGACCGGATTGCCGAAGGTCGCGAGACCACGTCGAAGCTTCAAGTCTTCTTGAAGCGCCGTCAGGAGGCGCAGTCCGCGCCCATCGAAGGCGCCCACACCCTGATCGAGATCGAGGAGGCCGATCAGCTCTCGCCAGGCGTGAAAGTCCACCACCCTCGCTACGGGGTGGGCACCATTCGTCGCATGGCCGGACGTGCGCTGCACATCGCATTTGGCAGCGGAGTGCGGCGGATCACGCCACCGCTTCACGATCTTCGGATCGTCGTCGACGATTGAGTCCAGACCGTCCGCCGACGACCGAAAGGAACGGTGTGACGATCGAGTGCTCCCATTGCCACGCGACTCATGAGCTGACACCGCCTCCCTGGGTGGTGGCCTCCGGCCGTGCATTTCGCTTCCGCTGTGCGGCGTGTGGCCACTCTCAAAGCGTGCGGTTGGGCAATGCGACCCCCACTCCGGTTCGCGAACAAGTGGTGCTGCCTCACCAGTTGGTCCCGCAACAGCAGACGCCTAAGCCCGCACCGGCCCCCACCGAGGCGCCCTCCGCTTCCGAGACGCTGACCCCGGCCCCTCGCCAGGCATCGCCGGCTCAAGCGCGGCGCCGATCGCCCAAGCCTGCCGCGCCGCGCCCCGCTCCCACGCCCCAGCCACGCACCACGCCGCTCCCGACCGAGCCCACGCCCAACCCGCACACCAACGCCGAAGCCGAATCCCCCGTCCGGCGTCGGCACGATCCGGTTCGCACGTCCGAGCCCCCTGAACCCGTCGAAACACCCCCTGAGGAAAGAGAAACGCCACGGGATCCACCACGGCGTCCCTTGCCCGCTCCGCCGCCGGCACTGCTCGATGACGCGGAGACGGAACACGAAGCCGATGAAGCCATCCCCGTCCACGACTCCGCGTTGTTCTTACGCCAGAACGGCCAGATTTACATGGTCAGGGACTGGGACACCCTCGAGCAATGGATCGCGGAACGGCGGGTAGACCGAACCGACGAGGTCTCGGCCGGCGGCGTGGACTGGGAGACAGCGGGCGAGGTCGATCGTCTCGAGGATGCTTTTGACCACGTCGACGACGAACCAAGTGTCCCCCCACGCCCCTCGGAACCTCCACCTCCGGAGCCGACGCCCCTACCCGAGGGAATTCCTCTCGGACTTCCCCGGCTGCCCCGCGCGACCGGAACGACAGCGCTCGACGCCCCCGGCCCCACGGCAAGCGCGCCCCCCGACACGCCCAACGAGCCCAAGGAACCCACGCTTGCGCCGCTGAATCCCGTGCCCTCTGCCTACCGCAATACGCCCGCGCCCGCGCCAGTGGAGGTGGAGCCCAAGGAGACCGAGGGCTTCGACGACGAGGCGGACGAAACCCACGAAACGGATGAGATCTTCGAAGACGAACCCTTCGGAGATGAGCTGGGGTTCTTCGATGAGCCCGAACCCTTCGACGAACCCGTTGAACCCGTTGAACCGCAAGTCTTCGATGAGCCAGCTGAACCCGAGCCCCTCGACGAGTTCGAAACTTCAGATCCCCCCGGACTCTTCGAACCCGAGGCGACGCCGGAGTTCGACGAGTTCTCCGCCGACGACGTGCTCGAATTCCAACCCCCTTCCGCAGTGGAGTTCGATGCGCCATCCGAGGTTGGGGATGCCGGTCCCGAACCGGGCGACGTGATCACCCCGGGCCCCCAACTCTTCGATGACATGGATGACGACGTTGACGACCCCATCGAAGATGAAGCGTCTGCCGAGCCAGAGGACGCCGTAGCTCCGGTCTTCGAAGAGGTGATGGACGACGAGTTCGAAGACGTCGGCCCCCCTCCGTTCGAGCCCGATCCACCACTCGGGGAATTCGAGGAGGTGTCAGCCACCGACGAACCCATCGTCGACGACGAGCTGCCGGACGCACCGTTTTATGAGGACATCGACGATGGATTGCCCGATATCGACGGCGAACGGTCCGTCACGCCGGTTCCTGTGGATGCGCCCAACACGGAATTCGAAGCTCTCGAGGATGTTCTTCCCGAGGATCCCGATCCGGACTCCTTCGGCCCACCCGAAGATCTCGAACAGACCGATGAGTTTCCGAAGGAAACCGCCGAGCCCATCGAAGACGGCACCATCTGGGAAGATCTCACCCACTTCAAAGACCAACCCAAACCCGAGCCGGTGAGCGTCTCCGACAGCCCTTCGATGCCACCGTTCGATGCGTTCGACGAAGATGATGAGCTTCCCGACTGGGGCTCGAACAGCCGTTCCGAGTTCCCGTTTGATGACGATGAGGGGCTCGAAGCCGATGACCCCGAGGAACCACCCCGGTTTGCGTTCGACGTAGAGGATGACGAGGACGACGACGAGCCGGGGCCCATCGACGAAGTTGCCGAGATCGAAGAAGAGCCGGCCCCCCTCTTCGAAGCCGACGTCTTTGAGACCTCTCCCGAGGGCGCACCCGACCGCTCGGAGTTGGGCGATGACCCCGATCTCGAGGAATCGGATGGCGAGTTCGCAGCCATGTGGGACGAGTACGCGCTGCAGCGCCCCAAGCAGGCCTGGCTCGCGCCGGTGGCGGCGGTGCTGCTCGTGTCTGGAGCGCTCGCCGCGTATCTGCTGATTCCGGCCGGCCCCGGCGCCCCGCCATCGCCCGCGCCCAAACCCGCAGCCGTCGCCCCGCAACCCGCGCCGGCCCCGCAACCCGCGCCGGCCCCGCAACCGGCGGCTGCTCCAAGCCCGGCCCCGTCGCCCACCCGCGCGCCACCGGCCCCCAAGCCGGCCCCCGTTGAGGTCGCGCCACCTGCGCCGGTCCCCCAGCCTCGCGTCGAACCGGCTCCCGCTCCGCCGCCTAAACCTCGAGCTACTCCGAAGCCGAAACCGGCCCCACCTCGTCCGGTTGCCGCGCCCCCCTCCGACGTTCAGGCCCTGGTCGAAAAGGGCTGGCAGCAGATCGACACCAACCCGGTGAACGCCGAACGCACCTTTGAGAAGGCGGTTCGACAAGCTCCGAACGACGAAGAAGCGAATTACGGATACGGCTACGCGCTGTTGCTCCGCAGTCGCCCAGAGGCGGCCACATACCTGTGCCGGGCAAGAAATGCTCGGAACGCCGAAATTCGACAAGATGTCGTCGGGCTCTTGGCAACCCATCGCATGTCGTGCGACGAAGGAGGTCGGTAACGCGAGCGAACCGTGCGTCTCGTCAAACCCGAGGCACGACATGCAAACCCCAGATCAGCCGGCCTCCACGGACCCCCACGCCACGACCGAACCCGTTGCGTCGGTCGGCCCTGCGTTTGCGCCACTATCGGCCGAGATCCCAAATGCGGCTCCTTCGGGGGGAACGTTCCGTGAGGAGCCCGCGCCACCCCTCCAGCCTCCATCGCCCGCTCCGATGACCACCGACGCCCGCGTTCGCGCTCGGCTTGCCCGGTCTCCCCAGCGGGTGGCCTTGGCGCGCCTCATCCGGCACTCGGCGTTGTGGGGAATATGCGCACTCGCCGCAGTGGCCATCGCCATCATTGGCGACTCGCTCATTCGAACCGATCCCCCAAGGTCTGCGCCACTGGTGGTGGCCGAGGCAGCGCCCGAGCCCATCCTGGCTCCCCCGCAGCGACAGGCGCGAGCGCAGCACCTCGTGGAGCAGGCGGACGCGATCCTGCGTCGCGATCCTCCACGGGCCGAGCAGACCTTTCGGGACGCGATCACCTTAGACCCTACGAGCGCCGCCGCGAACTTCGGCCTAGGCGTCACGTTGTTGCAGCGAAAAGCCGACGTCGAGGCGGTACCCTATCTGTGCGCGGCGCATCGGACGGCAACGGGCTCGCTTCGCCGGGACGTTCAACGGTTGCTCGACGAGCGTGCGCTCGACTGTCCCTGACGGAGGCTGTCCATGACCGACGAAGACGAGTACTTCCACAAACTCGATCAGGAAGCCAAGGCTCGCCTGCGCGCCAAGCTCGATGCTGAGATGTCCGAAAAGGAAGCGGAAGAGCGGAAAAAGCTCCACTTCCATAAATGCGGCAAGTGTGGCACCGACATGCAGACCTTGATTTTCCGTGGAATCGAGATTGAGTCCTGCCCGAATTGTGGCGCGGTGTTGCTCGACCCTGGCGAACTCCAAACTCTCGCGGGCGAAGACCAGACCGCGACGTTCCGCTCGTTCTTCAGCATGTTCGGATCGGGGCGGGATTGATCGGTAAACCCTATTGCCGTCTCGACTCGGCCTCCATGTCCTCGGCGAAGCTCCCCTTCGCTCGGACTTCGGCCGTTCGCTTCGCGAACCGTCTCCCTGGCAAGCCCTATTGCCGTCTCGACTAGGCGTAAGCCTCGAATCTGGAGGCGCTCATGCCGTGGTCGGCGAGCGACAGTGAAGAGCTGTACCAGGTGGCCTCATGGGGTCAAGGCTACTTCCAGGTCACCTCGGAGGGGCACCTCGCCCTGCAGGTCGGTGAAGGAGCGGGCATCGACCTCAAGGTCCTGGTCGACGACCTGCGGCGCCGTGGCATCCTGCTGCCGGTCCTGATTCGCTTCTCGGACCTCGTCCGGGCTCGAATCGAAGCGTTAGTCGGCGCCTTTGCGAAGGCCAGAGAAGAGTACGGCTACCGCGGGGAGTACCGCGGCGTCTACCCGATCAAGGTGAATCAGGACGCGCTGCTCGTTCAGGACGTGGTGCGCTTCTCGGCGCCCTACCACCTTGGCCTCGAGGCCGGCAGCAAGCCCGAACTCCTCATCGTCCTGGCCATGTTGGAGGACCCCGAGGCGGTCATCGTCTGCAATGGCTACAAAGACCGGGCCTACGTCCAGATGGCGTTACTCGCCCGAAAGCTGGGACGCAAGGTCATCGTGGTCATCGAACAGGTCGAAGAACTCGACCTCGTGTTGTCGGTTGCGGACGAGCTGGGCATCGACCCGGTGATCGGAGTCCGGGCCAAGCTGTCCGCCAAGGGCTCCGGTCGCTGGCAGACGTCGGCGGGCGACCGCGCGAAGTTTGGCCTGACGGCCCGCGACATCGTGCGGGTGGTGCACCGGCTACACAACGGCGAACGCCTTGGCTGCCTGCAGATGCTGCACTTCCACATTGGCAGCCAGGTCACAAACATTCGCGCCTTCAACACCGCACTCCGCGAGGCGACCCGGCTCTACACGGAATTGGTTCGACTCGGTGCCCCTCTTCAGTACTTCGACGTTGGGGGCGGCGTCGGCGTCGACTACGACGGCAGCCGAACGAACTTCGAATCCTCGATGAACTACGACATCCAAGAGTACGCGTTCACCGTGGTGGCGGCCATCCACGACGCCTGTGAGCGCGCAGGCATCGACCATCCGCAGATCGTGACCGAAGCGGGTCGCGCGATGGTCGCCCACCATGCCGCGTTGGTATTCGACGTGCTTTCAGCTACTCGAATGCTCGATCCCACAGAACCGGTACCTCCCACCCAGGGAGCCTCCCAAGAGCACGCCGAGCTGTGGGAGGTCTACAACGCGATCTCGACCAAGAACCTGCTCGAGCCCTTGCATGACGCGACCGACATCCGAGACCAAGCGCTGCTGAAGTTCAACCTGGGGCTGTTGGACCTCGAGGAGCGCGCGCGCATCGACGAGCTGTTCTTTGGCATCTGCCAACGCCTTCAACAGGTCGCTCAACGCGCTGAGGCACCCGTTCCCGAAGAGATCGAGCCCCTCGAACGCCTCCTCGCCGACACCTACACCTGCAACTTCTCGGTGTTTCAGTCGGCGCCGGATGCGTGGGCCATCAAGCAGATGTTTCCGGTGATGCCCATTCACCGGCTGGACCGGGAGCCCACACGTCGGGCCGTGCTCGCCGACATTACCTGCGATTCCGACGGCAAGGTCGACCGATTCATCGACCGCCGCGACGTCAAATCCGTCCTTGAAGTCCACGAACTTTCGCCTTCAGAACCTTATTATCTCGGCATGTTCCTCGTGGGGGCCTACCAAGAGATCCTCGGCGACATGCACAACCTGTTTGGCGACACGAACGCCGTGCATGTGAGAGCCTCCTCCGGAAAGTCCGGGTACAAGATCGACGCGGTGATCGAAGGCAATTCGATCCGAGAAGTGCTCAACTACGTGGCCTACGACCGCAAGCGGTTGATCGGAGTGCTACGTTCCCGCGTCGAAGGGGCCATCGAAGACGGAAGGTTGTCCCCCGAGGAGGGCGGCTTGTTGGTGAGCACCTACAATGCGGGCCTCGAGAGCTACACCTACTTGTCGTAGAGGACATCGCATGGACGACATCGCACCGCACTGGGACCTTGAGTCCGTGTGCCCTGGCGGCCCGGGTGGCGAGACCTTCATCGAACGGCATCGACGTTCGGCAGACGAACTGGCGGCGCTGCAGACGCGGGTCGAACAGCTCGGCCCCCTGGCAGGAGACCCCGACGGTTGGGCCACGTTGGTGCTCGACTTGGAGCAGGCGCGCATTCGCCTTCACGAACTGTCCACCTTCGCGGGGTGTTCGGCATCGGCCGACACACGATCGGGCGACGCCCGACGGGCCGAGGCGATGGTCGATGAACTCGACCAAGCGATCGATGGCGTCCGAGTGTGGCTCTCGGCCGCGGTCACCGAGGCGCCGGACGAGATCTTCACCCCCTGGGTGGCCCGAGACGCGCTTGCCGATGCCCGCCCCGCATTGCTGCATACGCGAGCGGGGGCACGCTTCCAGCTGCCTCGCGAGCAGCAGTCGATCGTGGTGTCGATGGAGCGCGAATCGCTCACGGGCTGGGGACGCTTGTACGATCTCGTCGCGGGTGGGCTGACCTGGCCGCTGACGGTACGTGGCGAGACCCGAACGGTCGGGGTCGCGGAGCTGCTGTCCCGCCTGTCCGACGCTGACCCCGACGTCCGGCGGGCCGCCCATCATGCGCAGCACGCCGCCTGGGACAGCGTCAAGGACCTCTGCGCCCACACCCTGACCCAGATCACAGGGTCCCGGCAAACCCGCCAGGACCGCCTCGGCGTAGATCCCGTCTCGGTCAGCCTGCACCGCAATCGGCTGCAGCGCGCCACCCTCGACGCGATGTGGACGGTGGCCGACACCCTTCGACCCACGCTGGTCCGCTACCTCGAGCGCAAGGCCAAGCTCCTGGGCAAGTCCCAGCTCGACTGGTGGGACCTGGATGCTCCCCTCCAAGCAGGCGAATCCGACGCGCTTACCTGGGACGGCACGACACACTCCATCGAGCAGGCGTTCGCCACCTTCCACCCAGATCTCTCGCAGTTCGCGCGACGCGCGTTCGACGGGCAGTGGATCGACGCAGCCCCCGGACCCGATCGCCGCGCCGGCGGATTTTGCGCGAATCTCCCGGTGATGCGTCAGTCCCGCATCTTCATGACCTTCACCGGCTCGCACGACAATGGCATGACGCTCGCCCACGAGCTTGGACACGCCTGGCACAACCATGTGATCAGTGAGCAATCCGGCTTCCGGCAGCGCCTCACGAGCGCGCTAGCCGAGACCGCGAGCACGTTTGCGGAGGCGATCTACCGCGACCAAGTGCTCGAAGCGGCCACCGACCGGCAAACCCGCGTGCTCATGCTGGACCAGGAACTCCAGGCTGCCGTCGCCTTCCTGATGAACATCCCGTTTCGATTCAAGTTCGAGGAGCGACTGTACGAACTTCGCCGGAAAGGGTCCTTCAACCCTGATGAGCTGTCGGCCGAGATGGTGCGGTTCCAGCGTGAGACCTACGCCGACGCACTTGCTTCCTACAGTCCGCTCTTCTGGTGCTGGAAACTCCACTACTACATTCCGAGCTTCGGGTTCTATAACTGGCCCTACACGTTCGGATACCTGTTCTCCGCCGCGGTTTATGCACGCGCCAAGGCGGAAGGCCCCTCGTTCATGCCGGCCCTCCAAGACCTGCTTCGCCGCACGGGGTGGCAGGACACCGAGCCTCTCGTGGCGGAAACGATGAACGCCGACACGACCGAGCCGGCCTTCTGGGCCAGTGCCGCAGCGCCCATCGCCGAAAAGGTTCAAACCTTCCTAGAGTTGACGGACTGACATGGACATCGTCTTCGTCTCGGCCGAGGTCACCCCGTACTCCAAAGTCGGCGGGCTCGCCGACGTCGCCGGGTCCCTTCCGCTGGCCCTTGGCAAACTGGGACACCGCGTCAGTGTGGTCACGCCCTACTACCCCACGAGCGGCGGACCCTACCCTCGAGTAGGGGGCACCTGGGTCGATGTCTTTGGCGGGCGCCACGAAGTCGCCCTGCTCGAAGGACCCTCTCACGAGAACGTGCGCACCATCTTCGTCGACAACCCAGCGTTTCACCGCCACGGGGTGTACGGCGACAAGCACGGCGCGTTCGGTGACAACCACTTTCGCTACGTGTTGTTGTCGTTGGGGGCGCTCGAACACGCCACGGATGTCGCCGACCGGGTCGTCTTCCACATCAACGACTGGCACACCGCCCTTCTTCCGCTCTACCTGAAAGAGTGGGTGAATCCACGTGGGCTCCATCGACACTCCCCCGTCGTGCTCGGGCTTCACAACATGCAGCACCAGGGGCAGACCGCCCCCGAGACGTTTGGAGGCCTCAACCTCGGTTCAGCATGGTGGCCCATGACCGAGTTCGATGGGGCCCTGAATCCGCTGAAAGCCGGCATCGTGACGGCCGACGCGCTCGTGACGGTTTCGCCGACCTACCGCAACGAAATCCTTGGAGACCAAGGCTTTGGTCTGCAGGGCGTGCTTCGGGCTCGCCAGGACCGGCTGTCAGGCATCCTCAATGGCATCGACACCCTCGATTGGGATCCGGCTCGAGATGAGCACCTGCCCGCGCGGTTTTCGGTCGACAAGCTGGGCGGAAAGGGTGTTTGCAAGGCCGAACTCCAGGCCGAGCTGGGGCTTCCGGTACGGCCTGAAGTGCCGCTCTTGGGACTCGTGAGCCGGTTGGTCCACCAGAAGGGCATCGATCTGGTCGAGTCCGTCGTGCCATGGCTCCTCGCCCAAGACGTCCAACTCGTCATGCTGGGGTCGGGCCAGCCTCACTTCGAACGGTTCTTGCGCGAGGTAGAGCAGCGCTGGCCACAAAAGGCGAGGGGCTGGGTCGGCTTTTCCGAACGGATGGCCCATCGCATCGAAGCCGCGGCGGACATGTACCTCATGCCCTCCCGCTTTGAGCCATGTGGGCTCAACCAGATGTACTCGATGCGCTACGGCACCATTCCCATCGTGCATCGCACAGGCGGTCTGGCCGATACCGTGCCTACGTGGAACCCCGCCGAAGAGGGCGGGACAGGCTGGGCGTTCTCGCCGCTCACCGCGGACGCTTTCATCCAGGCCTTGCGGTTCGCGCTCGACACCTACCACCATCACCCCACAGCGTGGCGGCAGCTCCAGCGCAACGGCATGCTCACGGACTTCTCCTGGGCCCGCGCGGCGCTGGAGTACGTCGAGGTATACGAGCGGGTTCTCAAAGCCACGGGGCCGAAAGCCCTCAAGGCTTCGAGCATTCGACCCGTCTGAACAAACATCAGCCTGGACCTGATTTTTCTGGCGTTGACCAGAGCCTATAGCGGTTTTCGCCCTGCTCGCACCGTGACCGATTCGTTCCGCGACCCATCGCTGGAGCGCTCAAAGACCATGAACTCGCGCAGCTCGCTGAGCATCTGAGCCGCCGAGGTGGTCCAAGGGCCGGTCGGTCGGCTGGCTTCTCTGGAGCGACCCCGGCGACCCGTCAGGTGGATGAGGGCCCGGTGCTCGAGCGAACGACCTGGAGGATGACCTCCACTTGACGACGCACTTCGTCAAGATCGAAGGGGGCGTCGGGCTCGTAGGGGTTCAGATCGACCTCCACGTCGAAGCCGCATGCGGAGAGACGGAGGGTGAAGTGGGGCCAGCCGCGCTCGGCCTCACCGTCCTCGGCCGGGGGTGGCAGGGCGCTATCGAGCACGCTAAGCGCGGGGGCGGTGAAGCGAATCAACGGGAATGCGGCCTCGGGGTTCACGACGGTGACCTTCACGTCCTTCGCATGCCGAGCGTCCTGGGCTTCGAGCAGATTTCGGACCTGGGGGAGCGTCTCGGCGAGGCGCTGCTCCATGGCCTGGGCGAGTGAACGACGGATCGCCGGAGTGACCGCGTTGTGCGGGTCTGGGTCGGCGCCCACCTGAAGCACAGGGTAGTGATGCAGCGCGAGCACGCCCTGTCCTCCGCTGACCGTCAGCGTAAGGTCGCCTTCGTCTAACGGAATGCCGGTCGCGTCGTAGATCGCCTGGGTCCAGTTGTCCATGCTCCGCTCATCCCGTCCATGTGAGGTCCGACGTACGGTCACGCCCGGCTCGTCAAACTTATCGGGCGCGGACCGGTGCCGGCAGTCCGAAGGTCCCGAACTGCTCGGCCAGGGCCACCGACCGCGGAAGCGTGTGCTCCAGCGACCACTTGCTGTTGCTCAGGCTCGTTCGCTCTTCCTGGTGCGCCAACGAACCATTCCTGGCCTCATCGTCGTCGATGAGCGCACACAAGGAGTTGGCGCAGCCCAGGAAGAAGATCCGCTCACCCGCGAGCCGGCCCGCAATTCGCTTGCCTGTCAGGGTCTTTGGGGCGGCCGTGAAGCGCTCGACCTCGTCGTCCCACCGACCGCCGTGGAACCGGATGTCGCCCTCGACGAAGCGATACTCGAGCCGCTGCATCCTCGAGGCCAACGCGTTGAAGCGGCCCGTGCAGTCGATGACGAAGTCGACTTCGATAGTCTCCGACTCGGTTCCGAGGACCAGCGCACCGGGCCGGTGCACCAACGATCGGAGTCGCTCGGGAACCAGCCGGACCAGGTTCTTTGCCCGCATCCACACCTGATAGGAGAGCTCGAACGGGTCGTCTCCGTCCCAGAACAGCTCGATGAGGCCACCGGAATGGCAGTACCGAGTCTTGTTCGCAAAGAAGTAGTCCCGGATATGCCTGGCTTTCTGGCCGATCCACACGATTGAGCGCGGCCGAGGCGTCGGTGCCCGCGACAGCCCATAGTCCTCGTTCGGATACGCGAGGGGCAGCAAGCGCTCCATTACACAGTTGGCCGTGTCGCCGGCGCCGATCACGGCCACCCGCTGATCTTCGAGGCGTGCCGCAAACGAAGGGTCCTGCCAGCAGCGGGAGAGCAGATCGTCTCCGAAGATGACGCGGTCGGAGCGCCGGTCCAGCGAGAACGCGTTGGTCTTCGGAGCCCCCAGACCGTTGCAGACGACGACGCACTTCGCACGCACGCGGCGGTCTCGCGAGGCGACCTCGTAGCCACCGGTCGCCCGCGAGAGGGCCTCGACCTCGAAGCCGAACCGGATGTCAGCATCGGCGTGAAGGTGGACCATTGTCGCCAGTTCGTGCAGATGCTTGGCCGTCGGAAACGGCGTCTCAGCCAGCTCGTCGAAGTCGCTTAGCTGCACGAAGTGCCCCGGCACGACGTTCGCGTTGAGGCCAACCTTCGAGAACGTGGGTGAGTTCAGGACCAACGCGTCCCCGAGCCGTGCGAACGTCGAGCAGATCTCGTGGCTCTTCTCCACGACGACCGTGCGGAGTGGCGACCCGGTTCGTCGCAGCGTGTAAAGGAATGCGGCTGCATGAACGCCCGCACCGATCAGAACGATGTCGTACCCTTCGGAGGGTCGCTCGCACGTGCGCCCGAGCCACCGCATCGCCGTGTCGACGTACCGCCCCCGGCCCTCGTGGTTGGCCACGTAGTCTCGCACCTGGTCCGCCAACGGACTCTCACAAGGGTCGTCAAGTCGGCCCTCCTCTTGGAGCAAGGCCTCGACGACCTCGCGACTCCGGCCGAACAATCCGGCGTCTCGCTGGCCGGTCCGAGTCGGAGCGACCGGACCTGGGGATCTCCATCTGGGCCCGTCGCCGAGCGGTGGACGGCGCATGAGCTACCCACCCCTAGCGGAAGTTGCGGGTCTGGCCTTGGGCAACCAGGTGAGCGAGGAGCGGTGCAGCGAGATGAGCACCCGCCCCACAAGCTTGTGGTAGGCGAAGGTCGTGTCAGCGCGGGTCGCGTTTCCATCGCCATCCGGCTCTTCGGCGGTGACAAAGCCGTAGAGGTCCTGCAGGCCGTCGACATCCCGGTCGATGACCTCGGCTTTGGTCGTGGGCTGGAACTTGCGGTTCGACATCGTTGGCTTCTCGGGAGGATGGCCCAAAGGCACCGGTCGCGACCCTCCGCGCTGAGCGACTATTGCAACTCGGATGCAATAGTATCTCTATCTCAATTGAAGGAAGGGCGAGCCTCAGTGTGGATTATTCAGATTTCATCTGATGAAAGAACAGGTCGGTAGGACATGTCGGACCTGCGAACGATGGTGCCAGGTGCGGACATGACAAACAGGAGCCTGCGTTCCGGCGCTCGGCTTCACCGCGTCGGGAAGAGCGCCTGCATTCGCGACTGGATGCGAGCCACGCCGACCATTCCATCGTCACGATCCTCGGCCTCGGCCCAAATGCCGAGGCCGAGGTCGCCCAACAGGGCCTCGGTGTAGACCCGTCGGGGATCTCCCAGGCTACCTGGCCGTCTTCTTCACGCGCGCCGTGGGGCAACACCTCGCCAGGTAGGACCCCGGAGTAACGCAGCTTATGCCACCTTCAACTCGTCGTGCGGCCCGAGCCGCGCGACGCTTCAAAGGAGCGTGGAGCATCTATCTACGGGCTTTGACCTAGGCGTTCTAGATGTCTTCGATGGAGCCTGCCTTCAGGGCTAGCTCTGCAATCGCGAGCTTTGGCTGGCCCCCCGGGTAGACGTCAACGACCTCAATCTCGATGTCGCCCCACGAACCACCGGTGTAGCCCATCAGGTACGGCAACAAGACGTTCTGCTTGATGCCAGGCTTGTCGTCGAGGGTGTGCGTCACCTCCGCACCGTTGGCGCGGATGGTGATGGACTTAGGGCGTGCGTAGGCCTTGCCGGCCTGGATCACGTCGAGTGAGGACAGCCCGTAGCCGGGAGCCTGGACCGAGAACGTGCCCGAAAGGTCATCGCTGACCCACACCCGGCTCCGGTTGCCATCGACGAGGTACTCTCCCTTGCCGCTTGCCGGTGCGGAGTTGAGGCGCAGCGTTCCGGCTTCGAACTCCTGGAGCTGGACACGAACCTCAGACACCGCGAGGTTGGGGTAGTCCTTGCCGGGGTAGACGCTGGTGACGGTGATTTTGACCCGGCCCCCGCTCAGCAGCTCACCGCCCACCTTCGTGTCGGGCAATTCGACAACCTGCCAGCCCCGTTGATCCTTGAAGGTGACGGTGCCTTCGCCCTTGAGCTGAGGCTCCCCGCCTCCCGTCTCGAAGATCTCGACCTTGGCCGTCTTGACTCGAGCATAGTCTTTGAAGACATCGTCGCTCTCCTCCCAGCCGATCATCATTCCGAGCTTGTCGATAGTCGCCGCCGGAGTGTCGATCGCAATCCAGCTGCCCACGTTCTTCTGCTCGGGATCCACCTGCCAGCACGTTTCGGGCTTGCCGTCCATCGCGCTTGCGGCGTTCCAGTAGTTGGCCCCGAGGCGGCTCTCCTTCTTGAAGGACGACACCTCGGAGCCCGCGAGTGCATCACCCGAGAGCAGCACGAAGGCCATCACAGCGAGATTCGTCATCGGGGACCTCCCTATTCCTGATTGACGATGGTGAATTCCACGCGGCGGTTGTTTTGGCGACCGCTTGGCGTGCTGTTCGTGTCGATCGGCAGGGATTCACCGAAGCCCTTCGCCGTGAGTCGAATGGGGTCAACCCCCGCCCGTACCAAGAATTGAACCACGGATTGGGCGCGCGAGCGGGACAGTCGAAGGTTGAAGCCCTCCGAACCATCACTGTCGGTGTGTCCTTCGACTTGCACGAGCGTGATGCGGGGATTGTCGTTGATGACGGTCGCAACCTCCTCAAGCAGTGAGAAGGACTGGTCGCGAATCTTCGCCTTGCCGTACTCGAAGAACACCCGCTCTTTGATGACAATCTTCTCTTTCACGATCTCCACGCGGGTGGGAGCCGTATCCGGACAACCATCTTCATCGAGGTAGTTGTTCACCGTTTCGGGGTCGAACGGGCACTGGTCGGACGTATCGAACACACCGTCTAGGTCGTTGTCGGTATCGGGGCACCCGTCGTCGTCCTGCCACGTGTCGACGTCTTCTGGTTCGTCCGGGCACTTGTCGACGTCATCGGCGAGACCGTCCCCATCGCGGTCGAGGAACGGCTTTTCATCTGGACACCCATCGGCATCCTGGAAGTCGTTGACCGTCTCGGCGGCGTTCGGGCACGCATCTTGTTGATCGACGATGCCGTCACCATCGTTGTCGTCATCCGGGCACCCGTCGAGGTCGCGGTACCCATCCGGGTCTTCACGATCCAGGGGACAAGCATCCTGAGCATCGACAACGCCATCTTCATCGTTGTCGGATTCCGGACAGCCATCGTCGTCCGCGAAGCCATCCATGTCTTCGGGGTCGTCCGGGCAGCGGTCCACCCGATCGAAGATGCCGTCACCATCGTTGTCGTCGTCAGGGCACCCATCGCGATCCTCAAAGCCATCACGGTCTTCGGGGATGTTGATGCACTGATCGTAGCGGTTGGGCACCCCATCATCATCGCGATCGAGGGTGAGGGGGTCGAAAGACGGCGACAGCGTAATGCCGCCGAACACACGCCAATCAGGCGATCCAAATGCCGATGTGAGCCCCACCCCGGATCCCAGCGTGAAGGTGGCCACTTCAAAGCCCCGCAAGCGGAGCCACGGCAGCAGCTCGACGGGGTTCACGGCGATCTGATTCCCACCGGAAGCTCCTGCGAGATCGACCCCCAGTTCAAACCCCGGCGTCGGGCGAGCGGCAAGCGCCGCCCGGTACAAGAACTCGTTGCCAAAAGACACGTCGACAAACGGATCGGCCTGCTTGAATCGGCCCCCGAGGTTGATGGCACCGCGCACCAGGTAATCTCCGGTACGGACGGAACCACTCGCCGCTTCAAACCCGACCATTGGGGCAATCGTGGGCGTGCCTTCGCCAATGAACGAGAAGTTTCGTCCCGTGGGCACGGACCCGGTGGCCCAGACCGCCAAGCCTACGTGGTAGCCCTTGTCGATGTTGACGAGTGAAAGCTTCGGCGTCACCCGCAAGTCGCCGGCCCCGGCGGGCTCGAGTTCGGCGACCGGGACCTCGGAGATGGTCGCGGCAGGCTCAAAGCCCTGTTGCCAGACGACAAACGGCGCGTCGATGGTGAGCGAAAAGATGTTGCCAAGGCCCATGCCGAGCTGCAGATCAACCAGGGTGCGCTCGTCGATCACACCGTCGCGATTGCCGGGAGGCGGACCGATCAGCCGCTCGCCGCCTGCCATCAAGATGGCTTGATCACGGCTATAATTGCCAAAAATGCCGGCCGTAACCTGAAGGTTGGACAGCGTTGCCGTCCCTTCGGTCACCGCGTAGCCATACGGATCGAGCGACGGACGGAAGCGCTCGGCCTCGATGGGCCAGGGTTGACGCAGGGGCTCCTGCGCAAGGGCAGACGCTCCAAGCAGCAAGGCGGTGACCATCATCACCCGTCACCTCGACGCGAAGCACCCCGACGCGGACGCAATGCCATCAACGGCAGCAGGAGAATCATGGCGCTGCCGGTGTTGTCGGAACAGCCCCCCGCCCCCCGCAGGCTCGCCATGCGAATTCGGGTGTCGCAGTCTTCATCGAACAACCGGTCACAGTCGTTGTCGATGCGGTCCTCGCAGCGCTCTTCTGCACCGGGAAAGATCTCATCGTCCGCATCGTTGCAGTCGCCTTCGGCCACGGTGAAGCCGTCTTCATCCGCGTCGACGTCCATGCCGGTGTCGCCCGTGGGCATGGGGGTGGTGCCCCCAGTTCCGGTATCGGCTGTTTCAACCACGGTAGTGTCGCCGGCCACACCTGTATCGCCGGTCGCACCCGTCGGAGGACCCGCTGCGTGTGCGAGCCCCATGATGACCACCCACTGCATGCCGCTCAGCCTCCCGCGGGCTTGTACTGGATTCCCGTGTGGTGCTCGACGCCGCTCTCGACCTTGAACTCGTTGTCCACGACCTCATTGTCGTTGATCATGAGCGTGATGGTTCCGTGATCGGGCGCGAGGAAGGTTTTCTCGAGACCCACCGGACTGATTTCGTCGATCCCGCTCTCCGTCTGAAAGCGCATAATCAACTGTCCACGAAGGCAATCCGACCGTTCGCAAGGGAAGCCATCCACGTCGGTACCTTCGGGGTCGCCAGCGGCGTTAATCCAAGGTCCATCCTTCGTGATGCGATAGTAGTCGGCCTCGGTAGCATCGATGATGACGCGATCGCCACGACACACGCGAGCCGCGAGGTCCCAGTCCGTGCGGATCTCGAGGTAGTACTGAAGCGTGGAGTCGAGGGGTGGATGGGGGCATTCGCCGGCCGTCAGCTCGCCCGGCATGTCGATCATCCACTGCGCCCACTTGCTCGGGTTGCCGCTCTGCATGGCGGCCGTGCACTGATCGAAGTTGCTCTTGGCGACCCGCTCGATGCGCTCGGGCTCCGACAGTAGCACCGTTTCGAAGGCTTCGACCCGCTTGCTATCGAACTGGATGCCGTCGTTGCGTTCCCCCCGCCATTGCCCGACGATGGCATTGCGGGTGTCTTGCCAAGCCATGCGCTTCGGGCCAGCTGCAAAATCTGCAAAGTTGGGCGGGTTGTAGCAAGCGCCCTTCTCGTACTCGACCCAACCCACCGGGGGCGGCTCATCGCCCTTCTTCTTTTTCTTCTTGCCCTTCTTGCCCGCTTCTGCGGGAGCTGCCACGACGACCAACATCGCGACCGCGAGCACGGTAAGAGCGCGGCGCAGAAGGGCGAAACGAGGGTCGGAACCGAACATGGCCAGGCGCATTCTCTTCTCCCCGACGAGTGGCACGTTGTAGCACACCACCGTGACGTCAGCGAGGCGGGCTCGATTCACGGGCCCAGACGACAAATGCCCCAGAGACAACTCCGGGGCATCGTCGTTTAGTGCGTTCAGGCCTAGGTCAGGGAGTGACTTCGGTGGCCAGGACGTACGCGATGACGAGGGCGAACAGGCAGAGCGACTCGATGAACGCGAGACCGACGAAGAACGGCGTGTTCAGCTTGCCGGCGGCCTGGGGGTTGCGGGAGACGCTCTCGTACATGGCCTTGGTCGCCTGTCCCTGGCCAAGTGCACCGCCGAGAACGGCGAGGCCCATGGCAAAACCGGCGGCGAGGTTACCGACGTCCATCGGCGCTGCATCACCTTCGGCGAAGGCCACATTGCTGGTGAGCAGCAAGACCGCCGCAACGGGAAGAACGGAAGCGAACTTTTTCATGGCTCCTCCTCTCCCGATGGGCCGGGAGCGATTTCGAGCTTGGGTTTGAATAATCAATGCGCTTCGTGCTCATCGTGCGGAAGCGACAGGTTGATGTAGATGACGGTCAGCAGGCTGAACACGAAGGCTTGGAGAAAGCTCACAAGTGTAGCCAGGACCAACAGGGCGGCGGGCAAGATGATCGGAATCAGCCCGCTCATGATGGTGAAGACCTGGTGGTCGCCGAACATGTTGGCCGTGAGGCGAATGGTCAGGGACACCGGCCGAATGAAGAGGCTTGTGACCTCGATGAAGAAGAGCAGCGGGGCGAGGAACAGGACCGGCCCCGCGAGGTGACGCACGTAACCGACCGCGTCGCGGTAGAACCCGACTGCGTTGAAGACGACAAACACCACGATGGCCATGCCGAGGTTGGTGTCGATCACGTCGGTGGGAGGCAGGAAGCCCGGGAACAATCCTTGCAGGTTGGACACCAGGATGTAGAGGAACAACCCTGCGACAAACGGGAAGTAGTAGCTCACATCCTTGGCGCTCAACATGTCGCCCATGATGCTGCGAATGCCATCGGCGATCACTTCGGCAAGCGAGAGCGCCGTGGGCTTATCGTCCGTGTGGTACTGCTCGAGGCCACCGCGCGTCCTTACGCGGTCGAGCTGCATCCGCGCGAGAACCGCGAACCCGAGAAGCAGCGCCACGGTGAGCCACACGTGGACGTAGACATGGGCCTCTACGGCCGTCGTTGCGGGGTCGACGTTGGGCAGGAAGCCGAGGATGCTGTTGTCGTCGACCGCCGGGAACAGGCGAAACCACGAAAAACCACTTGCGAGCATGTCAAGCCTCGTCGGTGGAAGGAGGGCCCGTAACGCCCCCACCCACCGCGTCGAAATCGGGAGGTTCGCGCAACGCAAGCTCGATCCCGGTAGCCAGGATGCCGAGCATCAGCGGAACGAACCCGAGAGCCAGCCCGAAGAGAGGCAGCGAAGCCCCTACGGCGAGAAACAGGCCGAGGAATACGATGAACTTTACGAGCAGCACGGCGATCCAGAGCCCGATCGACGCATCCTCGTTGGCGAACCCCTCGACGAGCTTGCCGCTCAGTCGGGACAGCAACCAGAGGTTGCCGATCACGAGGGCTCCCCCGACACCAGCTGCGATCGCGTACGACATGCCCCAGAACGACGCGACCGCCACGCCTGCGGGCCAGCAAAGCGCGCAGTTGCGAAGGACAAGTTGTTCAGGTTTGGGGGTCATCTTCGCTATCGCCGTCGCTATCGCCGGATGGAAGGATGCGGAACAGGTTCACAAGGCCGATGATGAACCCGAGGACGAAGCCCAGGGCCAGGAAGACGGGCGCAGTGTTCAACTGCGTGTCGCCCCACTGGCCTAGAAACCCACCCACAACCGTTGAGACGGCCAACTGGGTCACCGCGGCTGCGGACCGCGCCGCCTGGGCCGCGGCTGGGTCTCTACCCATTCCGCCGCCGAGGATCCGGAACTATCGGTTGGAACCCGCAACAGCAACGGATGCGCAACCCCATGTGGCATTGAGGAGGTTCGTTGCGCAAGCGGAACCCCTAATGAACGTGGGCCGCGACAAGGGCTGCGTTGAGGCCTTCCACGATCCGCTGTACTTCAGCGTCGCTCAACGTCGCAGGCACGAACGCCGCTTCGTACTGGCTCGGCGGGAGGTAGACCCCACCGTTGAGGGCGGCACGGAAGAATCGCGAGAATCCGGCGAAGTCGCACTCCTGGACTTCCGAGAAGCGCTTCGGCGCTTCGGACCGGAAAAACAGCGTGAACATGGAGCCCACGCGAGCAAAGGAACACCGGTGGTACTCCACCGCTGGTGCAAGACCTTCTTCGATGCGACGGCCGATCTCTTCGAGGCGTTCGTAGCGGTCGGGGGTGAGCTGACGTAGCGTCGCCAATCCGGCCGCCACCGCCACAGGGTTCCCTGACAAGGTCCCGGCTTGGTAGACCGGACCAACGGGGGCTAACTTGTCCATCAGGTCGGCCGAACCACCGAAACCTGCCAACGGATAGCCACCACCAAGCACCTTCCCCATCGCGGTCAGGTCGGGCGGAATGCCGAAATACTCCTGAGCGCCCCCCTTGGCGAGGCGAAACCCGGTCATGACTTCGTCGAAGATCAGCAAGGCCCCGTGTTTCGTGCACAGCTCACGGAGTGCCTTCAGGTAGCCCTCCACCGGCGGAATGCAGCCCATGTTGCCGACCACCGGTTCAAGCATGACAGCGGCGACTTCGTCCTTGTTGGCTTCGAGCAGGGCCTCGACGGCTTCAGGGTCGTTGTAGGGGGCGACCAACGTGAGTTCGGCCACCGCAGCCGGCACCCCGGGAGAACCTGGCTCCGTCGTCGCGCGGCCTTCTGAGAACGTGGCCACTCCTGATCCAGCCTTCACCAGGACCGCATCGTGCGCGCCGTGGTAGCAGCCCTCGAACTTGATCACCTTCATGCGGCCCGTAGCGGCGCGAGCCAGCCGCACGGCATGCATCGTGGCCTCGGTGCCGCTGGAGCACATCCGGACCTTCTCGATGGTCGGCACCCGGGCGACGACTTCTTCGGCCAATTCAACTTCGAGTTCGGTGGGGGCACCAAAGCTCGAGCCTCGGGACGCGGCGGCCATCGCGGCGCCCAGGACCGCGTGATTGGCGTGGCCCAGAATCAGGGGGCCCCACGAACAAATGAGGTCGAGGTAGCGGTGACCATCAGCATCGATCATCTCGTTGCCTTCGCCACGAACCATGAAAGGGGGGTCGCCGCCCACCGCGCCAAAGGCACGCACAGGCGAATTCACCCCACCGGGGATCACGGTCTTGGCACGATCGAGGAGGCTATGCGAGCGAGACATGCGGGCAACTCCAACATCCGGCGCCCCTTAGCGATATCCCTGTCGCCCGACCAAACGAAACCGCGGCTAAAGCGCAGCGAGGACGAGCTTCACGTCTTCGTCGTCCCGAACGTCCTGGTAGTCGATCGACGACGAACAAACCGGACACGATCCGGTGGAGTACAGGGCCGGCACCACGATCCGACATCGCGTGCAAACACAGATGTCATCGGTCCGATCGTGGATCACCGCCGTCAGTTCCTCGGTCGAAAGCGAGGGAAACACGCTGCTCGCACTCGGATACACGGGTGCTGTGAGCAAACGGGCGCTGTAGAACAAGGCCGGCAACCCCATCACGAAGAGCAGTCCTGCGATGAACTGGAATCCGGCGCTCTCCCAGCGGCCCCACTCCACATACATGGGGTAGATCCCGATGGCGAGGGCCCCCCCGATCATCGTGAGCGAAGCAAGCAGACCCAACCAGCCGCCCGCACGACCCTGTCCTTCGAGCTGTTGCCACCAATCGGTCATGTTCGGCTCCTCTCGAGGATGTACCATGCACGGCAGCACGGGGAGGAGAGCAGGACATGAGCCAATGGGTCGCATGGGGATGGGTCGTCGGCTGCCTACTCGGCGGAGGTGAACGGCGGGCTCCCACGACCGTCACCTGTCCCGAAGGCGCCACCCTTCGAACGACCGAACCTGCGGAAACGCTGGACACCCGCGAGGGGACCGACACCCAGGTTTTACAGTGCCTCGACGCCTCGGGAGGACTCGTCGGCCCCCAGCTCGAGCGCTACCCAGATGAAGGTGCGGTCGCGGTCGAAGGCACGTGGGAGCAAGGCTTACGCCACGGTACCTGGACGGTCTGGCGACCGGACGGAGCGTTCGTGCGGCAAGCCCACTACGACGGCGGGGTTCCGACCGACGAATGGCTCGAGGTCACCGCCGATGGGCGGATCACGGGGGTCACCTTCGACGCTGGCGTGGTGGTCGGGCTACGCAGCCTTCCCGTCGACACGGAGATGCCGGAGTGGGACCAGGGCATCGCCATGCCCGGTCGGCGCTACCAAGGGCAGGGGTCGTAGAAGACTTCTCCAACCCTTTTCCAACCATCGCGCACAGGCACACCGATAGGCGCCTTGTCTCAAGGAGACAACGACATGGCGCGGTTTTGGTTGGTTCTCGCCTCCTCGACGTTCGCAGGCTGCATCTTCATCGAGGACAACGGTGGCAACACGGATGGAGGTACGAACCCGGGGGATCCCGACAAGCCCACGCAGGGGAGCGACGATGGCGTGCTTCCGGCCACGCTTTCCGATGGCAACGTGGTGCTGACTAACCGGGTGAAGGATCCGGCCTTGCCCGACTACGTGGCCCCCGAGGGCATCGACGTCGAGGTCGAACTCACCATCGAACCGGGCGTGATCATCGAGTTTGGCAACGACACCACGCTGCTCATCGACGGTCGGGCGGGCGGCGTCCTCAACGCCGAAGGGACGGCGGCCGAGCCCATCGTGCTCACGCATCCCCGACGGGAAGCCGGGGCGTGGGCGGGCGTGTACATCGACAACGTCGAAGCGTCGTTGAACCGCCTCGACTACGTGACCATCGAGTACGGAGGGGGACAGGCGTTCGGCGCCGGCCTCGAGGCCTCCAACCTCGGGGTTGGAGGATTCGTTGGGAACGGCCGCATCCGCGTGACGAATTCGATGTTCCGCAACTCCGCAAGCCACGGCATCGAGGTCGAGGGGAGCAGCGCGCTACCGGACTTCGCGGGCAACGCGTTCAGCTCCAATGCTGGATTCGACCTCGTGATCCCGGCCGAAGTCTTCGGCAGCGTCGCCGACGACAATGCCGTAAGCCCCCAAGGCATCTCCATCACGGGCGGCCTCATCGAAACCGATGCGGTATGGCCCGCGATTTCGACGTTGTGGATCGAAGAAGAGGTGGTCGCCCAGGCGAGGCTCGAACTCTCACCAGGTCTGGATCTGGCCTTCGGCGACAATGTCGGCATGGTCATCGACGGGCGAGGCGATGGCGTGTTGGTCTCGGTCGGAACCGCCATGGAGCCCATCACGTTCCGCGGCCAAAACGGGGTCACCTGGCGTGGCCTCTGGATCGACAACACCGTCTCAAACTCGAACGCCATCCAGTTTGCCGAGTTTCAAGGTGGAGGGTTCGAAGCCTTTGAGCGCGATATCGCCGCCCAGCTGACCATCGGTGGATTCGTGGGCACGTCCACCATCGACGTTCGCGACTGCACGTTTTCATCGACCGCGGCCGGAGCGTCCGACATCGCCTTGCAGAGCGACGCGGACGTCAACGAAGACCTCGAGACGGCAAACACGTTCGACCAAGGCGTTACCACGTTCTAAGGGCAGACTTTGCCGATCGGCGTATCGGTGGACAAGTCGAAGGCCGCATCGGTTGCGGCGAGGTGCACAGTCGAATCGCCGCCACTGTCTTTGACGCTGTAGTAGAGCAGGTACTCGTCGGTATCGAGCTTGATGGCGTCAAAATGCCGGTAGTTGTTGTCACCCGCCCACGTGATGGAGGCGGTGGAGTTCGTGAACCAGGTGGAGAAGTCGGTCGAAATCGACTTTCCAATTCCACCTTGCTGAGTCACCCCAAAGTCGGTGTCCTTCGACCCTAACCACATGGCGTACTCAAACGTGGAATCGTCGCCGCAGATCATCGCAGGCGACATGAATTCATCGTAGACCCAGCTCGAGCTTGAGAAGTCACTGTTCGTCGGATCGAACGCGAGGACCCCCGCGGTGAACGTGGTGGGGTTGTTCGACGTGAACGTGTGGACGTTGGGGTAGAGCTGGACCGCCATGTGGAACGTACTTCCCACCCGAACGATCCGCGGATATCCCCCGTACCGTCCTGACGGAAACGCGATCACCGTGCCCGCCTGAATGGTGACCGAACCGAGGCCGCCCGACGCATCGAGGTCGATCCGAGCGCGCCCGATGCCGGTGTACTCGCAGAAACTGCCCGAGCAATCGGTGTTCGACTCGGCCTTCCAATAGACCTGCACCCGACCGTTGGACCCCGTATTGGTGAACACCGCCGAGGGGTGAGCGGCGACACAGGCGTACCCGTTGCCCGTCGACGGCGTCGGCATCACCACCGAGGTTGACTCGATGTTCCAGTTCGTGCCATCGGTGCTCGTGGCCATTCCCAGGGCCCATACCCCCTTGTTGCAGTCGGACGCCGTGGTGGGTGTCCTCGCCTCAAAGACCATGATGAGCTGATTGTGGATCGAGTCCCAGGTGATGGACGGCCCTCCGACACTCAGGCTGGCAAAGCTGATGCCTACATCGGGGCCCATGACTTGGCCCAACTCCGTGAACGTCTGAGCTTGGGCACCGAAAAGAGAGCTGAACAGAGCAAGCAACCACGGCATGGAGACTCCGGGACGCCTAGTGACGTCACGTCATCCCATCGACCGGTTGGGGGCTCCGGTTTAGGTGGACCGACGGCTGTAGCGCTGCCCCCCAATCCACATCCATTGCGGGTGCCGGCTGCTCGGGGCCAATGTGGAATACAGCGTGAAGGCCTCCGAGCGGTCGGAGAACGACATCCAGACGGAGGCCACCCCCAGCCGGTAGGTGCCCGGTTCGCCGCCGAAGGTCAGCTCGCCCCCGTGGGTGAGCGACAGCTCGAGGCCATCGTCGCGTTCCCATCGGCCTTGCATCGTGCGACCGGAAAGGTCGAAATCGGTGCGACGCCAAACGATGCCTCCCATCCGGAGCAGGTAGGTCTCCCGTTCGACCTCAAAGGTCGCCGCTGGGGCATCGAAGAACCGGATGGTTGCTTGCGCATCGTCGCGCTCGTAGACCGCTACCCGATGGCCACGACGCCAGTGGGCGTCCCAATCGATGGGCTCCGGGTGGACCGGCGGAGCGTCGGTGTAGACACCTTCCTTCGTAAAGATCCGCCAAAGGCCGGTCGGGGAAAGGTAGGCTCCACGCAATCGACGAGACTCGGGCAGTTCCTCGATGGGCCAATCGGGGTGCTGGGTCGGCGCGACAGGCGGTTCCTGGGGTACGTCCGCGCCGAATGAAGCGACCGGTCCACGCACCGTCGAGCCCGTGGGCTCATCGTCGTCGGGAAAATCGGGCAGGGTGTCGGCAATCGAGACGGGAGCCGTCTCCTCGGTGGCATCGTCGCGACCGAACTCGAGGGGGTTCGGGGCCACGTCGTCGTCCATCAGACCTTCGGCGGGATGAATGCCCTCGCCTGGCGCCATCGGTTCGGGAGGAGGTGACCCAAGCGACGTCTCGACGCTACTCCGAGGAACTGCCGACAAAGGAGATGCGACGACCGGAATGGACGATGCGGCATCCGACGGTGCATCAAAGGGGTTCGGCAGTGCGGGTTCGGCAGGTGGGGAAACCGGATCCGCGAATGGGTTTGGCGGGTCCGGCTCCACCGAGACCACAGGATCGGCAAACGGGTTGTCCGCCACCACTGGCGCCGGGCTCGCTTCGGGCACCGGGTCCGCGAACGGATTGTCCGCGGATGGCGAAGGTGCCGCGTCCGCCATGGCTTGCGGCGCGGGGTCCGCGAACGGATTGTCCGCAGATGGCGGAGGTGCCGCATTCGACAGGGCTTGCGGCGTGGGGTCCGCGAACGGATTGCTGGCCGTCGGTGGTTCCGGTTTCTCGACCGGAGGATTCGGCGGCGACTTGGTCTCGAACGGATTCGGGATCGGAGGCGGACTGGCCGCGCCTTGGGCCGCGTTGATCAGCGTCGCGGCCGTTCCGACCAGCGCGCCAAGGGCCCCGGCCGCGGTACTCACCACCGAAACCACTTCGGTCAGGTCCGGCATCTGGAAAGGATTGGCAGGTTCAGCGATGCGATTCGCGAACGGATTGCCCCCCGTCTGTCCGCTTGGAGCAGGGTCGGTCAGTGGTGCACCGGGTGCGAAGGGGTTGCCGCCCGCCGCGGGAATCGCGTCTTCAAACGGTGAAGAAACTGTAGCGACGGGCTCTGGGGACTGGGGATCTGAAGGGGCCCCGTGAAAGTCAGGGGCAAAGGGGTTGCCCGCCGTCCGTTCCGCTGGCGGCGGCGGCGGCGTGGTCATCTCGGCCGAGCCAAACGGATTGCCGCCCACGGGCTTGGGCGTTCCCTCGAATGGATTCGACGAAACGGATGGTGCGGGAGTCGGATCTGCGAACGGGTTGGACACCGCCGCGGTCGACATCGCCCCTGCGGACGGATTCGGGGCCGGTGGAGACGTCGGGTCCGCAAACGGGTTGGTGGACACAGGCGGTGCCGGATCCTCGAACGGATTCGATGGCTCGACCGACGCGACAGGCGCAGGGTCGGCGAATGGGTTCGATGACTCCGCGGGAGCGGGGCCCGCGAATGGATTCGACGGTTCGGCGGCAGCAACAGGAGCCGGGTCCGCGAACGGGTTCGATGGCTCGGCCGACGCTGCGGGCGCAGGATCCGCGAACGGGTTCGACGGCTCCGCGGACGCCGCAGGGGCGGGCTCCGCGAACGGGTTCGATGGCTTCACCGATGCGACAGGCGCCGGGTCCGCGAACGGATTCGATGGCTCCACCGATGCGACAGGCGCGGGCTCCGCGAACGGTTTCGATGGCTCCCCCTATGCGACGGGCGCCGGGTCCGCGAACGGATTCGATGGCTCCGCGGACGCCGCAGGGGCGGGCTCCGCGAACGGATTCGATGGCTCCGCGGACGTCGCAGAGGCGGGCTCCGCGAACGGGTTCGATGGCTCCGCGGACGCCGCAGGGGCGGGCTCCGC
>JBCCQY010000054.1:0-49486 GCA_039208735.1 Myxococcota bacterium
CTTCGCGCCTTCGTCGAGGCGGTCCTCGATTACACCGGCGCCGCCAAGGTGGACATCATCGGCCACTCGATGGGGGTGACGTTGATGCGAAAGGTCATTCAAGGCGGAACCGCGACCGATGCGCTTGGGGGAGGCAGCTACACGCTCGGTGGGTCGCTCACGAATGACGTCGACACTTTCGTGGGGATTGCCGGCGCCAACCAAGGGCTCGTGAGTTGCTACCTCACCGGGGCCACGACCCCTACGTGCAGCGCGACCAATGGGCTGTACCCTGGCTACCTGTGGTGGGGTACGGGACCGTACGGAGTGTCCGACATTCTGGTGGATCTCAACGCCGTTTCCGGAGATGAGGGCGATTACATCTACACCATCTGGTCCACTGGCGATGCCATCATCGGCTACGGGGGCCTCGTCTACGGTTCGTACACCTCCCGCATTCCCGGACAGGATGGAGAGGTTGTGTACAGCACCTACAGCCACTTCGATCTCCGAGATCTCACCACGGCTTGGCAGATCTCGCTCGTGCAGTGACGGTTAACTCGGGCGGCGTGGCACGCGGACGGGCCGCATCCACTCCGGTCGGAAGAGGACGGCAACCTGGGAGGCGCCCAGCAGCAGTCCGATGAGCATGCAGACGATGGCGCCGGCAAACTGCGTGCTGAGGTTTCCGGCGCCTTCGCCAGGCGTCAGGGTCGCGAGTTTGGGTCGCCAAGGAGCGTAATATACTCGCACAGCCTTCCCGAGGGGGTAGTCTGCACAGTCAAAAGCCTGGTACCCCTCGAGGCTAACGTTTCGACTTACGTACTTTTGGTCATCAACGTCATAGCGATACGTGAGTTCGTTGCGAAGCTGGTCGCGATTTGAGGGGGTGCTGACGCCTTCGCGACAGTCCATGACCTGGCCGAGTGTATTGGGCCAATCGCGACTCCCAGCGGCGATACGGTACCGACCGAATACGAACATTGCCCAAACCATGCCGACGGCCAAGCACAACGTGGCGAACGCGAGTAGCCCTCGGGTTAGCGCATTCGACGCTTCGGGAGGGCGCGGAGGAGACGGAGGAGGCGGTCCCCCGGGCTGCTGGCCGATGGTGCGGACCACGCGAGGACGGGGTTGGCGCGGGTCGTGTTGAGACATCGAGCCCTCGAGGTGAAGCGCACGCGCGCAGACCGAACCCCCTAACGCATCTGGATAGCGCCCAAATCGGGGCCTCTACCGTCTCAGGACGCCAAAAGAACGATTCGGGAACGTCCGCGCCGGGTCACCTCCGAGGTACAGGCCGCCGTTGTGAGCCTTTGCCCCTGATCGATCCTTGGAGGAAGGCTCGCTCGCGCGAATTTGTGCCCCAGGTGTGCGGCTCCCTCGTTTCGCCGATGACAGAACGGAGGTCGTCATGCCGCTTCGATGGCCGGCTCCCCAAGTTGGGCTCTTCGGGTTCGGCCTTGCCATGGGTTGTGGCCAGGTGAGCACGTGGAGTGACCCGCCACTTCGGCGCCTTACTCCCACCGAATACAACCACACCATCCGTGACCTTTTTGGGTTCAGCATCGATGAGCCCTGGCCCGACGTTGAAGGCTTCGATGACAATGACGGTCAAGCCGCGTGGCCGTGGCGGTTTCCCGCCGACATTCCCATCCATGGTTTCGAAGGGATTGCGGAAGGACAGGTCGCATCGTCCTACCTCATCGAGCAATACCAGGCTGCGGCCGACCACTTCTCCCAGTTCGCCCTCGCCGCGCCTGCGTTCTGGACGTGCGAGGACCGCCCCGCCTGTGCCGAAGACAGCGTGGTGCGGTTTGCGCATCGCGCCTGGCGAAGGCCTCTGACCACCAATGAGCAAGCTCGAATCACTGCGTTCCACCAGACGGCGGTAGCCGAGCAGGGGGTGGACGATGGAACGCGTCTTGCTGTGATGGGCATCTTGCAGGCCCCGCAGTTCCTTTATCGGGTGGAGGATGCCGACTCGCGGGATGCGTTTGCCCTTGCGTCGAGGCTTTCGTACCTTTTGTGGGACTCCATGCCCGACCCGGAGTTGTTTGAAGCTGCGGCGACCGGCAAGCTGCAGACGAAAGCCCACGTCACCAAACAGGTGCGCCGCATGCTCGCGCATCCCAAGGCACGAACGGCGATCGTGGCATTCCATGAGCAGTGGCTCGGTATCGATGAGGTCTACTCGAACCGGGCGGCTCGGCAGGCTTATGCGCCAGCCTACCTGCCCGAGATTGTGGGCGCCAGCCAGGGCGGCCTCGCCAACGAGAGCGTCGAGGAAGTGTGGTCGAGCTACCTCGTCGGGGCCCAGGCCGCGATGGTCCGGGAAGCCCAGCTGTTCCTTGAACGGACGGTCTTCGAAGGGCCGGGCACGCTCGGCACCTTACTCACCGACCATCATGGCTATGCGACGCGGCTTCGGGGCCTCGGCGACAACGACACCTTCCGGCTTTACGGAGTAACGGCAGGGGATGCGCTTCCGCTCGAGGTGATTCATGAGAGCCTCGACGACGGCAATCTGACCTACGACTTCACGTATGTGCCGGTGACCTTCCCGGTCGATCAGCGCAGCGGGGTGCTCACCCTGGGGGCCACCTTGGCGGCTCGAGCGCATCCGGTTCATCCGGCTCCGGTGCTGCGAGGCGTGTTCGTTCTCGAGCGGCTGGCGTGCGAGAACATGGGCCAGCCACCCGATGGCGCAGCCCTGGAAGCTCCGCCCGATGCGGTGTCGGCTTCATCTACGAACCGCGAGCGGCTCGATGCCATCACCAATGCGGCTCCGTGTGCTTCCTGCCACGACCGGATCAATCCGCTTGGGTACGCGTTCGAAAACTACGATTCGCTTGGGGGATGGCGAGAGGTCGACAACGGTTCTGCCGTCGACGCATCTGGCGTGCTGCGTCTCACCGGTGAGCCCGAGGTGCCGTTCAACGATGCGGTTGAACTCGGTCGGGCATTGGCCAGGTCTGACCGGGTGCATGACTGCTACGCCGAGCAGTGGATGCGCTACGCCTTCGGAACCGACATCTCGAGTTCAGACCCCACGCTGCTTGAGGTGCAGCACCGCTTCAAGAACCGCCACAAGGGTCGGGTGCTCGACCTCATCGTAGACATCGCCACGAGCGATGCGTTTCGGAAGCCACCGGCCAGCGGGGAGGGCAACCCATGATTCTGGATCGACGACGTTTCCTCTCTGCTCTGGGACTGTCGGGGCTCGCCCTTGGACTCCCCCGCCCCTCCTGGGCGATGTCCAACGGCCCCATCCGACGCCTCCTCATCGTGTCGACGAGCCACGGAACGCCCTACGAGCACTGGCAGATGGATCCAGAGGGCAAGGGCCCGGCTGGCTCCTGGAGCGCGGACCTGGTGCCCCTGGCCCCGGAGCGCTTCAGTCGCAGTCTGGCTCCCTTGTACGACCAGCGGGCCCGCATGAACTGCTTTGACGGGCTTTCCCTGGCCACCGCCGAACTCGACATTCCCGGGTACCGCCATGAGAAAGGCTGGTTGCACGCGTGGACAGGCGCACTCGTCTACTTCACTGGTGCGGACTTGTTTTCGACCGGGCCCTCTCTCGACCAGATCGTGGCTCGGGCCATCGGCCGCCCCGATCGGTTGCCCAGCCTTGAGCTGACGATTGGTGATGGTCGGCCCGTGGCGCACGCGGGACGAGCCCAGCCGGTGCCGTTGGAGCGGGACCCCCAGAAGGCCTGGGACCGGCTGTTTGGGCTGAGCACCACGGCGGACCCGCTGCGTCGAGCCCAGGGATCGGTGCTCGACTTTGCGCGCGCCGAGCAGGAGGCGTTGCGAGGGCGCTTGTCGAATGCGGATCGTAGCAAACTCGACACCCACTTCGAACTCGTGCGGCAGCTTGAGCAACGGCTGCAGGGGCTGTCCGAGGCCACCTGCAACACCACGCCGGAACGGCTCCAGGCCGGCTTGGACGGGTACAACGCCACCTTCGACGCCTTTAGCGAGATCGTCGCGGCAGCGTTTTCGTGTGATTTGACGCGGGTGGCGACGATTTCCCTTGGCGACTTGCCGTCCCGCGATTTCGGGTGGGGCGACTACCTGTCCGGGGATGCGCACAACGACCTGGCTCACCGCATCTACGATGATCCGCGGGCGGCATTGGGGATGAGCGACTACACCGCGCACCACGCGGCCCAGATGGCTCGATTGGTGCGGACGCTCGAAGCGATTCCTGACGAAGGCGGATCGCTTTTGGACCACACCTTGATCGTCTGGGGCAGTGAGTTGGCCGACGGCTGGCATTCGCTCGAGAAGTACTGCGTGACCTCGTTTGGCGGCAGCTGGGCGTGGCCGGTGGGGCGGTACTTCCACTGGCCTTGGCAGACGACGCCGATCCGCATGGAAGCCTATGGTGGACAGGTCAACGCGGGGCTGCCGCACCAGCACTTGCTCGTGTCGATCGCGCAGGCCATGGGCCTCGACGTCGACCAGGTGGGCCTTGGCGACATTCGAAACCGCGAAGGCACGTTCGTGGACCTCAAGGGACCGCTCAAGCTGGTGTGAGGTCGGGTATGGCAGGGGCGTTGGAGGATTCCTTGGCCCTTGCGTACCTGGCCGCCCGGAACACGCTTCCGGGGCCCGAGCGGCGTGACGATGCTTACGAACACGACTTGATGATGGGCACCTTGCGTCCCGCAGCTCAGGCCGCCGGGACGACCATCGAAGCGGTGGCCTGGGATGCGGACATCGACTTTGGGCGGTTTGACGCAGCGATTATTGGCACGACTTGGGATTACGCCGACCAGCTAGACCGCTTTGTCGAGCGCCTTGCGGCCATCACCCAGCAATGTGCCCTGTTCAATCCCCTATCCATGGTGAGTTGGAACCTTGACAAGCGCTACCTCCGCGACCTCGAGGCCCGCGGTGTCGCTTGCATTCCCACATTGTGGGTCGACCGAGCGGACGCCACGGTGATCGCGGAGGCGTTCGCGACGCTGGACTGTGACACCTTGGTAGCCAAGCGACAGGTGGGCGGCGGCGCATTTGGTCAGGTGCGCCTTTTGCGAGGGGGACCGGTCCCCGAACTGCCGCATGCGATGATGCTGCAGCCCTATCTGCCGAGCATCGTCGAAGAGGGGGAACTGTCCTTTGTTTTTGTGGAAGGGGCATTTTCCCATGCCCTGCGCAAGCGACCAAAGGCCGGCGACTACCGCATTCAGTCTTTGTACGGGGGCACCGAGGCGCCGCTGACGCCGGCGCCGGCCGACCTCGCGGTGGCCCAACGTGTGGTCGATGCGCTTGAGAATTGTCCCTTGTACGGTCGGGTGGACCTCATTCGGGGACCCGAGGGCCGGCTCTGTCTCATGGAGCTTGAGCTGGTGGAGCCGTTCCTCTACCCCGTGCAGGGCCCCGAGCTTGGCAAACGACTCATCGAGGCGGCGTTGCGGCGACTGTAAGTCAGCTCTCGAGCTTGTCTACGATGAGGTCGATGAACCCCTGACGGTCGAATTCACGGTACTCGTGCGTGTCTTCGAACCATTGGGCAATGCTGTCTTTTTCGCCTTTGCGGGCGTGACTGGCCACCATAGGGCTCGATTGCAGGAGTTCGACGATGCGGCCTAAAACGCCTTCGGATGCGGAATGTCCTGCTCCGTAGCGGGCGCGCAACCACGAGAGCAGCAGATACACCAAGGCAGGATCGGCCTCCTCGTACAGCGGTCGGGTGTCGGCGGTCGACAGGGTCGCGTTCTCGACAGCGTCGAGCATCCGCATGGCTACGCGTTTTTCGTGGTCGAAGGCCATCGTCGCTCCGGGGTATGCCGGGGCTTAATCCAGCCACACCCCGATGCCGAAGGC
Organism: Myxococcota bacterium; assembly: GCA_039208735.1. Classification (GTDB taxonomy): domain Bacteria; phylum Myxococcota_A; class UBA796; order UBA796; genus DRPG01. Next base: position 5,815 of record JBCCQY010000054.1, read on the forward strand.
CAGCACCATCACGAGCACGATGAAGCCGAGCATCGCGATGGGAATGGTGTCGCGTGAGGGTGGCCCTTCAGGCGGGACGTCGGGTTCCGTCGGGGGTCCTCCCGGTACCAACGTACGGCTCGCCGCGAGTTCCCCGACCGCGGGTAAGGAGGGAGATACTGGTGGTTCATCGGCGGCCAGGGCGGCCAGACACGCTTCGAGACGACGGTGCAGCTCGGTTGCGTTCGGCACGCGGCGAGACCGGTCGCGGGCCATGCAGTCCTGGATCAGCCTCGCCACCGGCGCGGGAATGTTGGGATGATCACCGGATCTCGCCCGTTGGAGCACCGGAGGGTCGGTCTCGAGCTGCATGCGAAGGACGTCGCGGTCCGTGGCGCCTTCGAAGGGATGCTCGCCCGTGAGCAGAGCCAGCATCAGGGCGCCGAGGCCGTAAAGATCGGCGCGTCCGTCCAACGGCTGGTCTCGGATCTGCTCGGGCGCTGCGTAGTGCGCCGTTCCTTCGACAAACGACCCCGCCGAGGACGGATCGATCGATGCGTGGGGGTTGTTGGTGCGTCCGGTGGCTCGTGCAATCGTGGCAAGCCCGAAGTCCATGAGCTTTACGAAGGTGGGTGCTTCAGGCGTGGGGCACAGCATCACATTGGCCGGCTTGATGTCGCGGTGCACGATGCCAAGGCGATGGGCTTCGGCCAGGGCGCCGCAAAGCTGGCTTGCCACTTTCAGCGTGAACCGAGGCCCGCTCGGACCATCCTGCATCACGACGTCAAGCGGCTGACCGTGCAGCAGTTCCATCACGAGGTAGAAGCGTTCGTCCTCGAGGCCGAAGTCAAACACCCGCACGGAGTTGGGGTGGGCGAGGCTTGCCGCCAGGGCCGCTTCCACCTCGAAGCGTTCGCGATAGAACCTACGCGTTTCGGCGTCGGCGAGATCGTGTCGGAGGGTCTTGAGCGCCACGTCGCGCCCAAGTCCCAGCTGGCGTGCACGGTAGACCCGTCCCATCCCCCCGTCGCCGATGAGGTCGAGGATCTGGTACTTGTCTGAGACGACACTCCCCGTAGAGAGGGAGGGATCGCCGACCGGTCGAGCCATCGGGTCCTCCGAAGCCCCCCCCCTTAGGGCAAGATCGGTTCACATGCGAGTTACCTCCGGTATCGGCCGGATCGGGCGCCCCTGAGCTGCTCCCCGGCTTGCCACACTTGCCATTGCTGGGATTCCAACAGCGGGCCTATGACGGGAAAGCCAAGTTCCAATCGGGCTCGTCTTGCATCGGTGAGCCGACGATGAAAATCCTGGAAAATCTGGACTTCGCCGTCCACCCAATAGGACGAACGCTCGTTGTCGGCGAAGTACGAATAGGTCTCACCTCGCACCAAGCGACACGCGGCGAGCGCCAATGCGATCCGCCGTAGCTCACACGGTCTTGCCCGCAGCACCAACTGGCCCTCTTCGCGTCGGAAGGTCTCGGTGTAAGCCCAGCGACCAGGCTCTTCGGAGGCATTGCGCAGTCCCCAAGAGTGGAGCCGAACCGTTCGGTCGGAGGGACCCAAGCGGTGACGGGTTCGCGCAAACGCACCAAGCGTGCGACGCGATAACGCCGTCAGGGCCTTCGGTACGATTGGTTGCGAAGCGCACGGTCGTGCCGGGGCGAAGCGTCAGGATGCGAAGCGACCGGCCCGCGAACCGTCGCACGCGAAGGTGCAACTTCATGCCGTGGCCGATCGTGTGGCGTTGTCGTTGGGTGCGAAGCACAGCCCCTCCTACGGAAAGGACCTTCGCAAGCAGGGTGCCAATGGAGGAAACTCGGTTTTCGGCGCCGATGGAGGTCCACTTCGCACCATGGTGGTGCGAATCGCATCAGCGGAGGGTCCAGGGCTGGTCAGGGTACACGCGAACCCAGTCCGGTAGAAGCTTGTCGAGCCCGTCGTAGGACGGCGCGAAGGCCACCATGGCGCGGTGCAAGGGGAAGGTCCACGATAGCCGGAGCAGGTGAATCCGGCGTCGGGCCTCTCGGCGGGGCACGCAGCCTACCGACTCCGACAGCACCCAGTCCCAGGCGACTTCTTCTTCTTCATACGATCGGGTGAGATCGGTGGGCGCGGGGTGGCGAGGAGGCCAGGGTTCGGGCTCCCAGGATTCGACCCACTCGCCAGGCAGCTGGGGGTCGCCCCAGGGGCGTCGCTGGATTGGACGTGGGCAGTCCTCGTGCAGCGGCACCACCTGACCGAATCGGATGCGAGCCATCCGGATCACCTCGTCCAGCTGTACGTCTTGAATGCGCCAAGGGAGGCTGCAACTTCGTCGCTCGGCTTGTCGCGCATGGCCTTCCAACGACAGCCAATGCAATTCGCCAGGGGCAAAGTGGTCGGGGAAAGCCCGACTGCAGAAGTCCTCGAGGGCCAGCACGTCCTCAGGGGCGATCCAGACTTTCTCAAGTCCCATGAGACGAATCCGTTGGCGTTCGTAGCGCTCGAGGATGTCGTCGGCGGCCTCCCGCGTGCGGTAGGTGCGAGGGACGAGCAGGTAGGATTCGTGGCGAGCGAGGTTGGAGAGGGACTCGAAACCCGGAAAGGTGGGGGCGTAAATCCCGTAGCGGCTTGGAGAACTGCACACCGATGAAGGCTACCACCCGGATGCCATAATGAGGCCGCGATCAGGGGGACTGATGCATCAAAATCGTCTTTCGAAGAAGAGTTCGTCGTGGATGGTGGTGGCCTGTCTAGCCATGTTGGTGGGCGGTTGCGCCACGGTCCGAGCACCCCAAGCATCCCAACCCGCCAGCCCCGCGCCTGCGCCCGTGTCGACTGAGCCCGCCGGCGACGTCGATGAAGCACCGGACGTGCTGGTCTACCTGCCAAAAGGGAAACGGATCGAGATCAACGGCGAAGATATGGATGAAACCAACGTGTTGGCCCGGCTCAAGGAGCTGCGAGGTGACGACGAAGAAGCTCGCCTGTCGATCGAGACCGCGCCGGGCGTGCCCAACGAGCGACTCGTGATGGTCGTCGATTGGGCGCAACAGGCGGGCTTCCGCAACCTGTCGACGTCGGTGCGCGAACTCTAAGCGGCCTCTTCTTCGAACTCGCTCAAGAGCTTGTTGGCCCGGGCCTTGGAGATTCGGTTGCGCAGCATCTGGGCCTCGTGGTTGTCACGCACCGTCTTCGCGAGCGTGAACGAGGACCCCACGGTGAAGAGCAGGCCCATCAAGAAGTAGCCCTTGACCCAGGGATCTACGGCGAGAAACCAGATGCCGCCTAGGGTCAGGGCGAACGAGACGAGAAACGAAACCCAGACCTGTATGTTCCAGGCCGCGGTATGGCGTTCGGGAAGATGTTCACGGGACACGGCTCACCTCTTCGGTGGGTCTCCCTGCTTTTCCCTCGTCGACGTGGACTGGCGACGTTCGCGTTGTGAATCCTCGATGAATTCGAGGCTACTCGCGCTGCGTGGCGCCTACCTGGATCGTTAAGGAGTCGAGCTGTGCGTTCTGGCGTGCTTGTACCATGGTCTGCCAGGCCGAAGCGGTTTCGTGGGCGAGGCCCGAGGGGGCGACGGAGACCGCCTGAAGCACGGCGTTGGGGGCATCGGGCAAGGCGACGGGGAAGGTCCGAGAGGTTGTCCAGAGGGCGGCGGCCGGAATGCCACCCTCGAGCGACCACCAGCGGTAGGCGAGCGATGGGTCGTCACACCCTTCATTCCAGAGGAGCCAGGCGATGCAGGGGTCGTCCGAGCAATCCACTTCGATCAGATCGACGTTTTCGTGGGGCTCGGTTTGGGCGGCCAGATAGTCCTCGACACCCTCCGCGGTCCAGAGGGCTCGGGCGAGGTTCGGATCTGCGGCGATCAGCGGATCCGCGATGCCTTCGAGATCAAGTTCCTGAGTGCAGGTGGTGTCGGTAGGAAGGTTCAAGGGTGGGGGTTGGTACGGCACGACGCCATAGGCGAAGTCTGGCATTTCCAAGGGTTCATCTAGGACTTGTTGTCGATACCACCCGGCCACCACGAATCCGATGGCCCCACTGATGATTGCAATGATTCCCAGCCGCATCGAAAAACCCCGTTCAGCAAGGTTACCGCAGGGGATTCGGTTGGGGGCACCCGTTCGCCGTTACGGGCTTGCAACAGGCTCGATTCGGAAGATGATCTCCGAGCGGAAGTCCGCGACCCAGACGCGTCCTTGAGGGTCGTGGGTGAACGCCGTCGGGGAGACGTCAAATTGACCAAGCGCGATCGGAGCGTCGACGGGTCGTCGCGCGTCGGGCAGACGAAGCGCCCAAAAGCGTCCGGTCACGAAGTCTGCGAACACGTAGTGGTCTTGCAACGGACCCGGCGCCTCCGTGACGACTCCTCCAGTGAGCGAGGCTCCATCGTACCGACCGTACGTGAACACGGGGTCCACAAACCCTTCGTTCGCGCAACCCTCGGGCGGATCGTGGCAGGCGAATCCTTCGCGGATCCGCCACCCCAGGTTGTCGCCCCGCTCGACGACGTTGATTTCTTCCCAGGCGCTTTGGCCAACATCGGCCACCACCAGTCGACCCAAGGGATCGAACGTGAAACGCCAAGGGTTGCGAAGGCCATAGGCCCAGATTTCGGGGCGAGTGGTCGTGGGACTTGACGCAAATGGGTTGTCGGGGGGAATGGTGTAGGAACCTGGGGTCGAGACATCGAGTCGCAGCATGCTTCCCAGCAGCGTCTTGAGGTCTTGACCGTTCTTGAAAGGGTCTCCTCCCGCGCATCCATCCCCCAGGCCGACATAGAGCATTCCATCTGGGCCAAAGGCGATTTGACCCCCATTGTGGGTCCCTGCGGGTTGGCGAACGGAGATGACATCACCGATCCGCTTCGGATTGCGAAGCGACTTTGGGTTCACGTGGTGCTCGGTCACCACGGTGACGAACTCGTCCTCTTCCCGCATTGGACAGTGGTTGACGAAAAAACGCCCGTTGGACTCGAACGCCGGATGAAACGCGAAGCCCAGCACGCCGCACTCGAGCGCATCGAGTACGTCAAGCCACATCCAGTATTCGCGCAATCCCGATTCGAAGTCGACAAGGTGAAGGGTGCCCCACTTCGACGTCACCACCATGCGATCAGGATGGCCTGGAACGAAGGCGAGATCGGTGGGTTGACCGATCCCGGCCACGATCGGCACCAGTCGGACATCGACCTTCGTTCGCTCCTGGTCCGGCCCTTCGAACGTTGGTGTCAAAGGGCCAATCGTTGGTTGGTAGGGCTCGGGAGGTGGGGCCGCGGCGCCGAACCAATCCTGCGGCAACTGCAAGGCCAGGGCGGTGCCGAGGCCGACACCCATCACGGTCGCAGCGGCTGCCGGGAGCAGTCGGGTTCTGGACTGGACCATCGGACCTCCTAGCGGGTTCGGTGCGAACCGGGGCGCGTAGCCCCGCGGGGTATGTCGAGCAACCGCTGGATGGCATCCTCCGGCAGCGGATCGACCCCGGCCAAGATCGCTTCGACCGTCGAGATGCGGTCGTTGCCCCAAACCAATTCGCCGGCAATCTCGAAGGTCGGAACACCAAACACGCCAAGCTCAAGCGCATGCGCGGTGCTTTGCTTCAAGGCCTCCTTCACTGCAGGTTCCTGAGTACGCTCCACCATGGCGGAGCCGGGTAGGCCCGCATCTTCGAGGGCGGCGGCGAGGGCCCGGGGATCCGCAAGGTCGAGCCCATTGCCCCATCCTTGCCGGAAGAGGACGTCGATCACTTGGACCTGGTGTTCCCCTGCGACCTCTGGCAGGGCGACCCGGAGTGCAGTCGTGGGCACGAACGGATGGGTCGCAGGACCGCGCAACGGAATCGCGTGCTGAGCGGCGTACCGTGCGATGTCGCGGAACGTGAACTCCCGTTTGCTCTCGATTTCGGCGGGGCCCAGTTGGCCATGGTGGTTGAGAATGGCTGCGAACAGCACCGGCCGGTATTGCACGTTCACTTGATGCCGCTCCTCGATTCTTGCCACTTGAAGATGGGCAAAGTAGGCGTATGGGCTGATGAAATCGAAATAGAGCGGAATCTCGGTCACGGCGCCTCCGTGCGCTATGGTACCCCGCGAGGGTTTCCGCCATGCGATTGCTGATGCAGACAGCGACGGGCTCCTTTGCCGCTTGGCAAAGCACGACGCTCGCCGAACTAGGGCTCCGGGAGTCCGATCTCGAAGCCGCTATCGTTGCAGATTCGGGTTCATTGATCTTGGCTCCCCTTGACCGACTCTTTGGGGAAGTCCGAGCGTATCGCCAACCGTCTTGGATCAAGGAATCCGGGCGTCGGGTCATCCCCGATGTCATTGTGCTCACCGATCACGGTGAGGTCGTGGTCGTGGAGGCGAAGCGGCTGGGCAACCCCGAGTTGCGGGGTCGCGCCGTTGTGGCTCAGATCGTGGACTATGCGGCAACACTGTCGAGTATCGACGAAGCAGACTTGGTGAACCGACTGTCTGGCGGCGCTTGCACCACGTGGGAGGCGTTGTGTGCCAGGGATTTTCCCCACTTGGGTGGGGATGATGCGTGTCGAAGGCTTGCGCGTCGGTTTCGGCAGCGGGTCTCGGAGGCCGAAATCGACCTGGTCATTGCGTGTGACGAGGCGCCGGATGCCCTCGCTGGCTGGGTGCGAGCTGCGGGACGGCAGAGTGCGTTGGGGTTCGACCTCCATGTGGTCGAGATCTGTCCGCTGACCCCGGCGGGAGGTTCCGGGCCCATCGCGTGGCTCCCGAGGCCCCGAGTCTCGACCGAAATCGTTCATCGAACCTCGGTCGTGGTCCGCACGGAAGGCCCGGCCGCCGTCGAAGTCGAGGTGACGACCGAGTCGGCGGACCGCATCGAGGAAGCCCTCGACAACCCACGACAGGCCCGCCGCCGGGCTGTGGCGCGAGATGTGCTTACGCCTTCCGCCCGGGCTGTGGGATTGACCTTCGAAGCGCTGTGGACCGAGCTTGCCACCTTCCATGAAGCGATCCTCGAACAGGACTGGTCGGCGCTCCACGACGCCATCGCGGACCCCGATGATTCGGGCCCCTACCTACGGAAGCGCGATGGCTTTCTCGAGGGTCGCTTTGGCGCGAACCTGGTCCGCCGGTGGAAGCCCAGCGTATTCATCGGGATCTACTTCGAAGCCCGCGATCATCGGGTGGCCCCGCTCGATGACCGTGGCGATTTCGCGCTGGTTCTGGATGTGAGTTTGGATGCGCGGCGCACGCCTGGCTTTGATGCAGACGCCTACGTGGCGGCACCGGAGTATCGCGCTCTTTGCGAGCGTCTTCGAACCGACCCCGGACCGTTCGATGTCGTGGTCTCGACCCGGAATCGTTGGCATCCGTTGTTTCTGCGTCAGCCCCTCGTCGACGTGCTGGGCCCCGTCGGGGAGACAACCGCGCTGCGCCAACAGCGCTGGCTTGCGACGGCAGATCAGGCGGTCGCAAAACTGCTTGAGGGAGGTGAACTTGCTCGCCTGCGCGAGAGGCTTGCTCCATGATGAACACCGTTATTGAGCCGCCCCCCCGCCCGTCCATCGAGGTTGCGGGAGAGGCCGGCCGATTCCCCATTCGGCGAATTTTCTGTGTGGGACGCAACTATGCGGCCCATGCCCGCGAAATGGGCTTTGACCCCGATGCGGAGCCGCCGTTCTTTTTCACCAAGCCCGCGGATGCCGTGCTGGACGCTCATCCAGCCCACGACGCCGCCATCCCCTACCCCCTCGCAACGCAGAACCTCCACCATGAGATCGAGCTGGCGGTGGCCATTCACCGTGGAGGCACGGCGATTCGGCCGGAAGATGCCCTGAACCACGTGTTCGGCTACGCGGTGGCCCTCGACTTGACGCGGCGGGATCTCCAGATCGCGATGCGCGAGCGAGGGCGGCCGTGGGACTGGGGCAAGGCTTTCGACCAGTCTGCGCCGGTGGGAGCGCTGCACCGAGCGGCTGACGTCGGGCATCTTGCGAAGGGTCGGATTTGGTTGTCGATCGATGGGATGGTGCGCCAAGACGCCGATCTGGCCGCCCTCATCTGGCCGGTGCCCCACATTTTGGCCCACCTCACGCAGGCCGTGGCCTTGGCGCCAGGGGACTTGGTCCTCACAGGAACGCCTCAAGGCGTAGGGCCCATCGAGCCTGGGCAAGTCGTGCGGGGAGGCATTGATGGGCTTGGGGAGCTGAAGCTTTCGATTCGGGAGCGCTAGTTCCTAGATATAAAGTATTGACCAATGGTATCGGTCGATCGAGTCCCGGATCGCGTCAACAGGGACTTCTACCGAACGAAGCGTCACTGGACTGGCTCCAGCATGGCGAGTTCAACGGCATTGAATGCGAGGTGCACGACGACTGGAGCCCAGAGGCTGCCTCGCCACCAGCGCACCGCTCCGAAGAGTGCCCCCGCAACCCCCGTGTAGAGCATGGGCCAGAAGCCCTGGGCCCAGTGCAGCAGCATGAACGCAACCGACGTGGCGCCAATCGCGACGGCAGGTCCGGAGCGCTCCTCGAGCCACCGCCAGGCCACTCCGCGGTACAAGGCCTCCTCGATAACGGGGGCGAGGAGCACGGCGGCGATGACCGTTGGCACCAGCCCGGCGCCCAGCGCATCCCCGACGGCGCCCGATGGAACGTAGTCACCAAACCGACGTCCGAGCCCCTCGATGGCGGGCAAGAGCACGACTTGGTTGAGGGCTACGAGGGGGACCGCGACCAGTGCTCCGATGCCGACCTCCTGGGCGACGTTCGCGTTCGAAAAGCCCAAGTCCAAGGCGGTGAGTTCCGCCCGTCGGATCCGTCTCATCAACCACGCTCCAAGAAGCACGTGGTTGATCAGAAGAAACCAGGGAATAGCGCGAGGAATAGCCTCGGCCAGGGCCTCGGGCTCCCCTTGGACGCCGAAGCCAACGATGAGGGAGCCCGCCGCCATGACAACGGCGAAGAGCAGCGGCGGAAACAGAAGCAGGATGAGATTGTCACGCATTCTCGGACCCCGTACGTGCCCAAAACGTCAGGTGGTGAGGGTGCGCCAGCGATGCTCCGACACCCCCCGGAACGCGAGCCAAAGGAAGAACGGAATCTCGGCCAGCGCAAGCACCGTGGCGATGTCCTTCAGCGCGTCGAGACCGACCACCCCACCGAAGACGAGGCCTCCGTAGCCCACGCCGGCCAGGGCCATGAGGATGCCGAGCACGGATGGAAGCAAGCCCGACCTGCTGATGAGCAGGCCGAGGACCAGGCAATGCACGGCAAAGAACGACTGCCAGACGAGGGTAATGGCTTCGCGCACTTCGAAGGCGAAGAGCACGGAATCCGGATCCGTTAGAGACAACGCCACCAGGCCAGGAACGAGGGCGGCTCCCTGAAGCGCCGTCATCGCGAGCCGAGCGCCGGCGGCAAGCGCGGCAAGCCCTTCACTTACGGGTTGGAAGAGCCGAAACAGCGCGACGAGCATGACAAGCTCGGACAGTGCAATCGTCAGCTCCCCGAACAAGCCGGCCCGGAAGAGACCCGAATGAGCGGTGAGGTTCGCGAGTGTCGCGGTGCCGTCCCCTGGGACGAGCACGGTGGATGGCACATAGACCATGCTGGCTGGGCCGACGGTCAACAGCAGCACGAACACGACGGTAATGGCCCGCACATAGGGTCGCGGGTCGGACGAGAAGCGGGACTTCATCGGTGTCCTCCTGGTTTTGAAACATTCGTTTCCGATGGAGCGCGACAAGGCGCAGGTGAACCCGCGGGGTGGCGGCTGCCTTCATAGCGAACCTCCATCTTTCGCTCTCGTTGTACGCAGTCAAGCCCGAAGGAGGTATGGCCGGATTTTGTACACAGGCTATTCATGATTGAATGGACTGGCGCGTCGTCGGCTTTGATTGGAATCAATTGCGGGCCTTTCTGGTGACTGCCGAGGAGGGGTCGTTCTCTGCGGCGGCCCGTGCGCTGGGCGCGAGTCAGCCCACGATCGGTCGTCACGTGGCGGCCTTCGAGGAGGAGCTTGGGGTGACGCTATTCGAACGCGTTGGCACCCGGCTCGACCTGACCCCTACCGGCGTGGAGTTGCTTGAGCACGCTCACACCATGGCTGGGGCGGCCCTGCGGGTATCTCGGGTGGCGGCGGGCAAGTCGGCGACGGTCGAAGGCGAGGTTGTGATCACGGCCAGTGAGGTCATCGCGCGGTTTCTGCTGCCGCCGGTGCTTGGGGGACTCCGGCGTGACCATCCCGGCATCGAACTCGAGGTGGTCGCGACAAACGAGAAGCGGGACCTGCACCAACGCGAGGCCGATATCGCAATTCGAAACATGCGGCCCAGCCGACCAGATCTGGTGGCGCAGCGACTCCGAGATTTGAGGGTTGGATTCTACGCCTCCCCCGAGTACCTGGAGCGCGTTGGGCCGCTGGATACCCCCGAGGATGTCGGCCGACGCGCCACCGTGCTTGCCTTCGACCAACGCGATCGCGTGCTCCACGCGTTGCAGGCCGTGGGCATTGCCGTCACCGCCAAGAGCTTGCCGGTGATGTCGAAGAACCACCTCGTGCTGTGGGCGTTGTGTCGGCACGGTCTGGGACTGGCGATGATCGTGACCGAGGTAGGAGAGGCCGAACCCGACGTGGTGCGGGTACTGCCCGACTTCGCGTTTCCCATGGAGAGCTGGTTGGTGTGCCACCGCGAGCTTCGCACGAGCCGTCGCCTGCGCATCGTCTTCGATCATTTGGTCGCAGCCCTTGGCAGCGGCCCTCGGGTCCGCTAGCGCAGGGGCGGGCTCAACCCAAAGCTTCGGCTTCTCTGTGGAGTCTCCATCGTCATGCATCCAGACGGCGAGTTCGACCTCGAAGGCTTGTCCACCGCACTTGCAGCCCTGTCTTTGGGAGGGGTTCCCGAGACGTTTCCCGACGCGCCCTTGCCCTTTGAGGGCGTGGATTGGTCGAGCCATGACTGGTTGACCCGGGTTTGCGAGGTGCAGCACTGGCTCTGCTTGGACCAGGAGCTCCACGCCGGAGCCCCGCCTCGCGACTTGGCGTTGACGTTGTTCCAAGGGCTCGACATGCCGGAGCCCGCGGACGCTTTTGTCGACGAAGGGGGGCAGATACGCCTTACCGCGTTGGGATTTGCGCAGCTCGAGGCCCGGGTCGCGCTGGCCCAGCAGCACAAAGAGCGTTTCGAGCAAGATCTTGCCGACGACTTTGGTCCGGCTCAGGCCACGCGGCGGTGGCTTGCGGGGTGGGAAGACGCATCGCTGGCCGTCGATCTCGACAGTGTGCAGGTGCATGCCAAGGTGACGACGTGGACCATCAAGTGGTTCAAGGACCTCGCGGAGGCCCAGCCGAGCCGTTTGGAACTCAATCCGTCGTACCAGCGGGACCAGGTGTGGTCGACGAGCGACTCGCAGAAGCTGATCGACTCGGTCTTGCGTGGCATTCCCCTTCCTTCGATCATCCTCAATCAGCGCAAATCGAGTCGGATCCACGAAATCGTCGACGGAAAGCAACGGCTGACGGCCCTCTTGCGGTTCATTGGCTGCCATCCCGATGGAGTTCGGTATGCGAGGGAACGCAGTACGGAGGCCGCACCGTTTGAACTCTTCCAGCGTGACTACCCTGCTTGGAAGAGGGCCTTGGGCATTCGCTCGCCTGAAGAGCGGGAACATGGCTTGCCCTTTCGGTTGTCGCCCTACCCGAAGGGACCCCTCGCCCCGCTCGCGGGCAAGTACTACTGCGAGATCCGCGAGGCCCGAGTGACCATTCAGGGGTCCGAGGAGGCGGTCGAAGACGTCTTCGAAGGTCCGAGCGACTATCGGATTCCCATCATCCTCTACCAGAACACCGATCTCGAACAGATCCACAAGGTGTTCGGGCTCTACAACAAACAGGGCAAGCAGCTGAATGCTGAGGAGCTGCGGAATGCCATTTACCACCACCTCGACCTGACACGGCTCCTGCTCGCACTGGCCGGCGATTCGCAGCGTCCCGAAGCCCTGGTGCCGTTCGTCGAAGGCACTTCATGGACCGTGGTGCCGGAGTTGCTCGCCTACCTCGACGTTTCAAAGGCTCGGTTCCATCGGACAAAGCTCGTCAGCTGGGTTGCGGCGGTGCTCACCCATGCGCCGCGTTCCGATGCAAAGGGCGTGCGTACACCGTCCACGTCGCGATTCATCAACTCGATGCTTGAGGCGGTTACCTCGAACGCTCGCCACGCCCTACAAGACGCCGCGAACCTTCGGAACCTCGCAGCGGCTCTCACGGGTGGAGCCGCTTTACTCCGTCGGCTTGCCGGCGAGACGGTACTAGGGTTTGCCGGCGAGACGGTTCGCGAAGCGAACGGCCGGAGTCCGAGGGAAGCGGAGCGTCGCCGAGGACAGGGAGGCCGAGTCGAGACGGCGCTAAGGTTTACCGGCGACGGAGCGATCGATCCGAGCTTTGCCAATCGCAAGGGTAGTTCCGGACGCTGGGAAGATCTGCCTGTGGTTGCGGCGTGGTCTGCGTGTGCCTTGGCGGTCCTTGGTGGACATGAGCCGTCAACGGCCGAAGCCGTGGCTCTGCGCACGGTGACCGAAGGACTTCGCCCGATTGCCAGGCATCAGGGACGCACCCAATGGAGCTACTTGGCCCGAACCATCCTTCAGTGGCTCGACGCGCTGGCCGTGGACCTCGACCGCCTCGATCGAAGCCTCAAGCAACAGCTCGGGGCTAGCTGTTTGCCGACGCTTCGAGCCGTGGCGGCCCAGGCGCAGGAAAGCGCGTAGCCCTACGCGACCGGCTCTGACTTCCGACGCTGCGCCCCCGGACCCCGCCCTGTGCCGGGGTGCGCGGCGTGTGGACCGACCATGGCGAGGTAGGGCGGATGGGTCACCGCACAGGCCGGACGGGGCTTGGGAACCGTGCCGTTGACGGCCGGCAACAGTGGCGATTCCCCGAGGGGTGGCAAGTCGTGGCCTAGAAGCTGGCGACGAATCGCATGCCCCACCACGTGGGCCAGCGCCGATGGAACGGCATTGCCGAGCTGCCGCTGGGCGGATCGGTGCGACCCCACTACCGTGTAGTCCGAAGGGAACGTTTGAAGGGCGGCCAGCTCTTGCCGAGACAGGCGCCGGCTGTCCCAGTGGAACGGGCCGATGGCGGGGCCCGGTTGGGCCGTGATGGTCCAGGATGGACGACGCTTCGAGAGCTTGAGGAGCATCGACCAATACCGGGTTCGCCAGCCGAACAGCGGGAGGCCACCCCCTCTCTCGGTGTGAAACAGGTAGTTGTGCCCCTCGGGAATGCTGGCGAGCAAAGCAGCCCACTTGCCCGTTGCCTGAAGCTCTTTGGCTTGGCCATCGACCTCGAGGTGACCGAGCGCATCCCATGCGGTGCGACACGGGGGCAGCGGTTGGCCGGTCAACTCGAGTTGGCTCGCCTTGACCGTACCGTCGGCGGTGCTCACGGGCGGCGGAACCGTATGGGTGGGAGCTGGAAAGTCGAAGGGTTGCCCTTCGCGATGGCCGACGAGGAACACGCGTTGCCGGAGTTGAGGCACGCCATAGGCCGCAGCATTGAGTTGAGCTGCGCATACCGTGTAGCGAACTCCGCAATCCCGATTGATGGCTTCGATTTGGTCACGGATGAAGGTGATGCCTTCGGCCTTGGCGTTGAAGGCAAGACCGGGCACGTTTTCGAGCAAGAAGACCTCAGGAAGCGCCTCACGCAAGACGGCGAGGTAAGCATCAAGGGTTCGGGCTCGAGGGTCATCGAGGCGACGCGACTCGCCCCGATGCCAGTAGCCGGACTTCGAAAACGGCTGGCAAGGAGGGCCTCCTGCCAACAGCGTGGCTTCGCGGGGCTGCAAGCCTGCGACGGCGAGCAACTTGGCGGGCGCTGCGTGAGGCGCATGAATGTCGGTCTCGAGAACCGTCCACCCCGGTCGGTTGGCGCGCAGCGTACGCACCGCATCGGCGTCGTGTTCGACGGCTACTGCGGTCTCGAATCCCGCCGCCTCGAGGCCGAGGTCGAGACCACCGGCACCGGTGAAGAGCGAGATGAGTCGCATGGATGAACCTCTGGATGCGCGATGGGGCGCATCGTAGCGTTTGGGAAGGCCAAAATTCGTCCGCCCTCAGACCGGCGCTCGACCGAGCCACGTCCAATAGCGTTCCGCGAGCCAGGCGAACAAGGGGGTGTCGTCGCGATGCACCTCGTCGCCGACGAAACGGATGCGCTGCTCCGCTCGGTCTCCGGCCGTCACCAAGAAGCATCCGGGCCCCATTCGCAGCAACGACGTCAGCGCCGCGGGCGGGGCAAGAGGGAGGGCGGTGTCTGCCGCTCGTTCGACGCGTGGCGGGCCGTCGGGATGCAAGAGGGCGCGGATGGCGATCTCATCTTGCGAGGGGCCGTCGATGGGCCAGCCCGCATGACCGTCGAAGGCCCACCCCGCATACGACAACCAGGGGCCCTTTGGGATGCCTCGGCTGATCTCGGTGAGGAACCACGCCAACCCATCGGGGATGCGGACGTTCAATGCCTGCTCGAAGCGGCTCACGTCCTCGCGGCTCATCGGCCCCGGGTGCCGCCACAGATCTGCGCTGAGGGCCCGATCGTGCACGTCCACGAGGGTCTGCCGCGGATGGTCTGCCTCGAGCTTTCGTTCCAAGAGGAGCCAAGGACCCAGGAGCGCATCGCGGAGGTCGGCCTGGCGTGCCGCCTGTCCCGGATCTTGGAAGGCCAAGACGTAGCCTGAACCCTGGGAAGAAACGGCTCCGAGTAGCCCGGTCATCGCCTCGTCGAAGTCCGCGGGCAGATCGAGCGGATGGCCGAGTTGGCGCACGGGCTGGGTGGCCGTGTCGTAGCGTTGCCCGAACACGGCTCGATCGACAAAGGGCCCCGCTCCGCCCCGTTTGGCGTGCAATCTAAGGTGCGGGACGCCTTCGCCCCCCGCGTGGCCAATGAGCCAGCGTACGCCATCTGCAAGCGGGCGATGCCCGGCGTCTTCCAGTGCATCGGCTGCCACCCGCGCACCATCCCCCCCCCCGAGCGCCAATCCCAGCGGGTCGGCGACGCCCGAATGGCGGGCCAGAGCAACGCCTACCAACGTGGCGAGGGCGCGCGTGGATCGGCCCGCGATCGTGGGCCAGGCTTGTTTGGAATCGGCCTCGATGCCTCGAATCAGACTGACCGCTTCGCAGCCCTCTGGCGCTTGGCCCACGAGATGGAGCGCGGGCTTGCTCCACCTCGGCCCGGCGGGGCAACCCTCGATGAGATCGGCGACATGCTGGTCGTAGTGAGCACGGAGGTCGCGTCGTCGGCAGGGGCCCGCCGGCACCTGGATGCCCACAAACACGCGGTCGTCCCGATGCGGTCGCCCTGGTTGGGCCAACACGGCCTTCACCTGCACGGTCTCACCAGCCCATCCGGCGACGACCTCGAGGGAGGAGGCGGCAAACCCGACGAGCGGTGCGCTTACGCCGTAGACCAGTTGAATCTCGAGGGGCGGGGCCTGCAGGAGTGGCGAATGGGCAAGGTGCTTCACCTCCTGACCATAGTCGTGAACGTCGGGTCGCCTCGACATTACGAGGCTGGCAGTCTGGTGGAGGCGAAATGAATGTGGTGATGACCGGAGGCCACACGGGCCTCGGCCTCGAGCTGACCCGGCGTCTCATCGCGGAAAACGCGCAGGTCGGGTTGATCGTGCGCTCATCGTCGCGAATGGCCGACGTGCCGGAAGCCGTTCGGTCCGCTCCAAACCTCACCGTTTTTGAAGCGGATCTGACCTCACGTGAGGCCATCGATGCGGTGGCACAGCAAATCTCAGATGCCTGGCCGCACGTCGATGTGCTGTTCAACAATGCTGGAGTTTTGCTCGGAGAATTTCGGCAATCGTCAAATGGAAACGAGATGCACCTGGAGGTCAACACCCTCGCGCCCATGCGCCTGACCCACAGGCTCAAGCCCCGACTTGATGAAGCGGCCCATCCGATGGTCATCAACACCGTCACGGGGAGCATGCATTCGACGGTGTTCGATCTTTCGGAGGTGACGGATGCCTCGAAGTTCCGTCGCTTGTTTGGCGCATACCTGCACTCGAAAGCGGCGCTGATTCAGCTCATGAATGAGCTGGCCCAACGGCCCGAGTGGCAGAACGTAGCCATTCGGCACGTCAACCCGGGTGCGAACAAGACCTCGATGACCGCCGGTGAAGGCATGCCCTTCTGGCTACGGCCTTTTCGCTGGCTGCTGTTTAGCGCGCCCACGAAAGGTGCGAACCTGCTGTACGACGCAGCCTTCAGCGACCGCTACCAAGGCAAGACGGGGATCTGGCTTGACGAGGCGAAGGAGCGAGCGGTTCCCGCCACGCTCTCGGACGACGACCGAGCCGCCCTCTTGGAGCGCCTCGGTCCGCTATCTGTCACGGGTTGAGGGCGAACCAAGCGCCTACGGCCGCAACCACAAGCACGACTACGACCAACACGGGCATGAGTCCGCCTCCCCCTGATGACGTCGGGGCGGGCAGTTGCTTTTCGGCCGGAGCCGGCGCTTGAGCCGCGACGGGCTCCGGTGCAGGCGCTGGGGCAGGTTCAGGGGCCGGCGGAGGGGCCGGAGCTTCGGCCACGGGCTCAGGAGCCGGTGCGGGTGCGGGTTCCGGGGCAGGTTCCGGAGCTGGCGGAGGGGCTGGCGCTTCGGCCACGGGCTCAGGAGCCGGTGCGGGCTCGGGCTCAGGAGCCGGTGCGGGCGCGGGTTCTGGAGCCGGCGCGGGGGCTGGGGCGACGGGTTCGGAGGGTGAAGCGGCACTGGCAAACGGGTCGTCGAGCGCCGAGGTCGAAGACACCAGGCCACGGGCGTACAGCGGTGACTCCGAGGGGTCGACCGTCTTTGGCGGAATCCGTGGCGGTTCGGGCGCGTCGAACGCGACCGGGTCGGGGGCTGGCGCAGGCTCCGGGGCCGGGGGGGCCGCTGGGGCCGCGGGCGGTGCCGGAGGGAGAGGTTCGGGCGTCGGCCGGGGCGGGGGCGGTCCGGAGTCCGGCGAGAACGGGTCGTAGGCTGGCTTATCTGGATCGGACATGTCGACTCCCGTGCGGGTCACGAGCCTACCGTGCGGGAGGTTGCCTGTGAACCACGCTCCTGCGACCGTGGTAGCAAACGAGGAGCCCACAGGACTACGACCCCTCTGGTCACTTCGATGCATCCCCGTTTCTCGTGGCGCTGCGGTCGTTGCTCGAGGAGGGCGGGGTTGGGCGAGCGGTCTCTTCCCACACAATGACTTGCAGGTCTACCTGGCGAAGCGGTGCCCCCGTATTTTGCACGCTGACGTGTTCTCCGATGACCAGACGCTGGCGCGACTCACCCGACCCCAAGGCCTCGAGCCGCGTTGCATCAATGCCACGGGTCACCAGCGCTTCCACCACCGCATTGGCTCGGTTCTTCGAAAGGCGAAGATTGTAGGCCGGTGTGCCTGGGGGATCGGCATGGCCGGTCACCCGCAGGAGGAGCACCTCGGTGTGTTCGGTCAGCCATGCCGCAAGCGCGTCGAGGGCGGGACCACTGTTGTCATCGAGGTCTGCCGAATCCACGACGAACCCGATCGGATCGATGGGCTCCCCGGGCGTGAGGACCCAAGTGGCCTGGCAGGGCTTGGAAGGATCGGCGTGTAGGGTTTGCCAAGCTTCGAGGTGCCCCTCCGCGCGCAGCGGGCCCTCATGGGTGCCGTCGGGCAGCAGGAGCTGGCTGCCTTCCGGTTCGATGGTCTGTGATTCGCCCCATTCCCAGGCCGCCGTCAGGGGGGCTCCCGTTTCGGAGATCACGGCAATTCGGCACGAAACCTCCCGGATGGGCCGCAGTCGCACCTCTACGGTGCGACCTTTGTCAGGTACGAAAACGCTTCGGACAAAGGGGTGATGCCCGGCGGCTCGAACCTCGACGCGGTGTTTCCCTGGCGCGACTTCAACCCGGCGCGCGATGTCGAGCTGCCACGACCCTTGATCATCGATGCCGATGTAGACTTGCTCGATGCGCTGCTCTGGGTCTCGATTGACCCGAACCAGCAGCGGGGCCAGCAGGTCGGGACAGCCATCCTCGTCCCGAAACCCGTTTTCGGTTTCGGGGTCGTTGGGACAGGCATCTTGGGCATCCAGAAAGCCGTCCTGGTCATTGTCGGGCTCGGGGCACCCGTCGCGATCCTGGAAGCGATCCTTGTCTTCAGGCACCTCGTCGCATCGATCGAAGGCGTTGATGATGCGGTCTCGGTCATCGTCCCGAGAGGGCCTGGCGTAGCGGAAGACGATGCCGACGCGCCACCGTGGAGATCCCAGGCCCGTGGTGAGCCCAATGCCGCCCACCGCATCGAGGTGAAGGCGCGGGCTGAGCGTCATGTGGCCCGAGGCCAGCGCTTCGAGGGGCCACGCCCCGCGTGGAGGGCTGAAGAACAACGTCATAGGGGCGCTCCCAACGAGTTGGGCCCCCACCGCCAGCGAACCCTGAGTCCGGAGCCCAAGTGCACTCTCGATGCGATGGCCCCACGCCACACTCCCGACGGATCGGCCCAAAAAGAGACCACGAAAGCCCATTCGACCGAGGAAGATCAGGTTGCCAACCGGTTGCTTGGTGACGAGCGAGAATCCGAAGCTTGGCCCGGTGACCCAGGGGACGCCTTCGTCGAACACTAGCGCCTGAATGATCATCGCGAGCCGCGCGTTGGCTTCGCGAATCAGGAAGAATGTAGGGCGCCCCAATTGGGCGATGGGAGACCCAGTAGCGAACGCGGCTTGCGCGACCGGCAGGTTGACTCCGACCCTGAACCAGTTGCGTACCTGGAGACTGCCTGCGACTTCGAGGCTGTCGAGGCTGGTCACGAAGTCTCGAGAACCTTGGTTGGTGCGCTCCCGAACCGGATGGGCAGCGTGGTTGAGTGCGACAGCGCTGCGCAGGCTCCACGGAGGGGCCGGAGCCGGCTCGATAAAGCCTGGCATGGGACCTCCATCCAGCTGAATCCAGGGCCGGACATCTTGGGCGTGCGCCGGGAGGGCCACAAGCAACAGCAGTCCCCAAAGGGCTCGCCGGCGCAGCACGAGGACCACCATCATGGCCATCGCCAACGGCCAGGAAGGGAGCGATGCCGTCGTACTACAGGTGTCTCGAGCCGGACTGCCTTCGAACCCGAGCACCTCCGCACTGTCCTGTGGAGGAGGCCGGGCCGTACCGGAATCGGAAATGGCTTTGCATTCTGGCGACTGGCCGGTGCAGCCACCCCCTTGCAGACAGGGTTCGTCTTGCATCCGCCCTCCGAGGCATTTCGATGTTGTACCGGACCGGTTAGGCCGGTCGCCGAGAAACTCGATGTTCTCTACAATCGGGGGCTTAGGATTTGCCGTTTGAGGTTGGTGCCCTGAACTAAAATGCCATGACGCTGGCGTGAACGTCGACAATGGCCTGCGTAATCGCGTCGTTTGGGTCGAGGGAGGCTTCGTTTCGTACCGATGAACCGCCCAAAACGATGCCGTCGGCCCGGGGCGTCATGTAGAAGAAGTCGCCCTGGTCGGTCTCGATGCTCGACAGACCGTAGGTGATTTCGGGTTGGGGCACCAGACGCAACAGCTGACCTTGGATGGGAATCACCGAGTCGTCGTCAAACCACTGTCCGCCCGAGCGTCCGAGGCAATTGACGACCGTGCGTACAGGAAGGTTCAGAATGTGATCGCGGGACTCAAACTCGCGGAGAACGAGTCGCCCCCCGGCGGCGAGGACATCACGGAGCAGCGCATCAAGGTAGATCGCAGGCTCCATACGGAGGGAGGGTCGAAGCCCCACATGCTGATGCGTCACGAAGGGGTGCTCGTGGGCTTCAAGTCGTTGGACCGGAAGGGAAGGATATAGGCGGGAACTTCGAAACCGACGATCCCACGGCTGCTTGCGCAACACGTAGGTATCGACCCAGGAAACCCCATAGTCGCGTCCAACCAGTCGTTGCAGTTCGAGGTAGGCGTCCTGGGCATCGGTGGCGAAGGCTTCGTCGAAGGCTGGGGAGCGCAGCGCGTGGCGCACCACGTTCGAGCCGGGCGACCAAGTGGCGAGGGATTGGTGAGAGGTGGTGTAGGGCGACACGGCCTTGGTGTAGATCGTGACGCGAGCCCCGCGTCGTTGGAGCTGGCGCGCGGTGCACAGCCCCACGACTCCTGCACCGAGCACCGCGATGGACGGTTGGATTTCGCCTTTGGGAACTGCGAGATCTGCGGCTCGGCGGGCGGTGCCCCAGGCGAGCGACATGCCTGCACCGCCATGACCGTAGTGGTGTACCACCGTGGTGTCGCCAAATTGCTGGGCTTCGACTCGGGGCCCAGCGGGTCGAAAGGGCCGCAAACCCACCGTGATGTCGATGATGCGGTCACGCGACACGTGGACCCGGGGCAGGGTGGCGCGAGGCGGGGACGGAGGCACGGGATGGGCGCAGGCCGCGGCCACTGCGGCCCACGATGCGTGTTGGAGCAGGGTTCGGCGGTTCATGCGGGACTCTCAGGTGACGGGAACGACGTCCTACTTCGCGCGGAACGTTCATGGTAGGCGCTGGGGGTTGGCTTGATCTCGGGGTAAATAGGCGCACCAGGAGGTCGGATGCCCAAGGTGGTTTGCAATGGCGCCAAATTGAAGTGCTCGTTTGGCGCATCTCCGGGTTCACTCACCGTGACGGAAAACCAGACCGTCAACGTGGGCACACAGAAAGTGGCCACCATTCGCGACCACAAGCCGAACGTCAACATCTCCGATTTCGGCATGTGCAGCTCGGCGGCCAACCCCGCGGTCATCGCCGCGCAAGGTTCGCCGGTTAAGTGCGTGCCGCCGCTGTTTCTGACCTGGCTTTCGCAGGCCGCCACCGTCAATACCGACGGGAAGGGTAAGCTCCCGCTCGATGAAGCTTCGTGCACGTTCTGCGTCTACCTTGGCATGGTCACCATCACCGACACCAACTCGGATGAGGTGAATGTGCCCTGACTGCACCCCGTGCGTTACCCGGCCGCCCCTTCGCCCGCGCATTAAGCGTGTCGCTGGAGGCGTTTGTGAGGCACGGATTAGCGGTTTCCGCCGCACTTCTGGTCTTCGTCACCACGCTGGCTTGCGTGGGGTTCGACCAAGAAGCGACCCGGTGGGATGAGGTTGCAGAGCAGATCGAGGCGCAGCCTGCGGTGGCTCCCATCGGGGCCATCGTTGAAGGCAAGGCGTTCAATGCCATGATGCCAACGGACGGTACCGAGGGCCATCGCCGCGTGTTCACGCAAGAGAAGGAGGGCTACGCTGAAGCCGAGTACACAAAGGGGTCGGACACCGTCACGGTGAGCATCTCCGACACTCGCGACAACCCTGCGGCTCGCGCAAAGTTTGCGAACGCCACGGACAACGTCGAAGGGCATCCCGCGATGGCACGTGGCAAGAACAGCACCTTGTTGCTTGTCCAGGACCGTTTTCAGGTGCGTGTCTCCGCCCCTCATCTTGATCATGCGGCTCGGCTGGCCTGGCTTCAGGCCGTACCGGTCGGCAAACTTGCCCAATTGCACTGAGGTCGGTCGTGGAACATCTGCACAAAACCCTGTCTGCGCTGCCCGAACGCAATCTCACGGTTCGGTTGCTCGAACTCACGGGCAAGCTGGTGGACCAGTCCTGGTCCAACCCCCGAGATCTCGCCGGTCTCATTCGCGATGTCACCGGTGAGGAAGAAGAGAGCTACCTCCAGGAGATCGGAGAGCGGGCCATCACGTTGTTCGCCGACCCAGACGAACGCTACCAACGTGCCATTCGCGCCTACCGGCTGGTCGATGATGTCGACAAGCTGGTTGGAACCGCAAGCTTCCTCGACCAAGTGGCCCAACGCGTATCGTTCTTGAGCTTTCTCGATCGTCTGATTCCCAAGCCTGAGACCATGCAGGCGGTTGATGCCGGGGCCAAGTTGCTCGCCGAGCTGGTCGGATTCACCAGCGTAAACGGATTGCCGGGCGACAGTGTGAGCGACTTTGCCAAGTCTCTGGCGAATTCCGCCCACGAAGACCGCCTGCGGCTCACCTGCTGGGTGGTGGCCGACGGGGTGCTCCCATTTGGCCCAGACTTCGTGCAGCTCGTGGTGGACCGGGTCGGTTCAGCATCGCTCGATGACCTTGAACAGAGCACGCTGTTTAGGCAGGTCCGTGGCTTGCTCCCCGGCGGCGAGAACGCGCAAAAGCTGATGGTATCCACCCTCGAAGGCGCGGGGGACTGGATTGGCTCGGTCCTTCGCGACCGTGGGCTGGACCAGAACTCCATCGGAACCGCCCTGCAGGACATCCTCGACGTGGGCGAGGGTAGCTTCGATGTCATGGCGGCAGCGATCGACGTAGGGACCAACTACTTCGAGCACACCGGCACCCAAAGCGTGGCCCGTCAGGTGGTGCGTCGCGCGTACGGCGAAGTGTAGCGCCACGTCGACCGTGGGTCCGCCGCGTAGCGCTACGCAAGCTTTGCTCGACGGTGCTCGCGGTACAGCCGCAGGGCAAATGCTCCGGCGGGGTGCGCCCTCCACTGCTGGGCCTCCGCCCTCGCTTCGGCGGGAAGGTCATCGGGTTGGGGAAGCGGAATGCCGTAGTTGGGAGGGAGGAGTACGGCGGCGGACATCGCGGCGAACGTCAGATCCGCGATGGTGAACCGATCCCCGCAGAGGAAGGGTCGACCGTCTCGAAGCACTTGGGCCACATGATCAAACTCCTGGCGGATGGTGACCATGCCTTGCTTGACGGTGTCGTTGTTCCAACGAAGAACGCGGCGTACGAGCTGAAGAATTGGGATATACATTAGCGGAAAGAGGGCGGATTCCCACCAGGGAACGCCGCGGAGGCCGTAGCGCCACGCGAGCAGCGGGCGTGAGGCCACTCGGTCGTAGGCCCATAGCCGAGCCGGCGGCCCGAGTTGGGCATCGAATCGTGCTTCCCATGCGCGAGCTTCGGGCGTGGTGAGCCGTCGTTCGGCAGGGAGCCGTGCGTCGATCCATCTCACGATGTCGGCGGAGTCCGTTAGGGGACCCTCCGGCGTGACGAGCAACGGTACTGAATGTCCGCCCGCCGGTCGCGTCGCGGCCCGGTGGAACCCCTGAACATGGGCATCCTCGCGATAAGGAATGCCTGCATATTCCAGGGCCCATCGAACCTTGTCGCAATAATGACTGATGGGAATGGTGATGAGCCGGAGAGGAACCGTCATGCCTGACGGTACCACACCCTCACGGATCTAGAGGGGGTCCTCGGAGATCGTGATGTTAGCGACGTAGAACTGGTCGAGGCCGTCGGCTCCCGAGGCAGACGCAAAGGTCAGGAACAGATCGCTTGCGTCGGTCAGCTGAAAGGTCAGCTGCGGATTGTCTCCGGTCGTCGACGCCAATTCGGTGATGGATTTGTCGCCATTGTCCTTGTATACGGTCACAACGGCGTCCGTAAGCAAGGAGCCGGCCTTGCTGGTTTCGACGAACACGTCCATTGTCCAGCCGGCCTGAGGTCCTTCGTCGATGCGGAACGAGTCGAGGACATCGGGGCCGTCGAGTTCAGATCCGTCAAGGAAGCCCGCTACCGTTCCGGTGAACACCGTGGTACCATCATCCATGCCGACATCTTCGGCGTCTCGGGGGTCTGCGCTACCGTTTTCATCGTCGCGCTCGATGAAGGCGCTCGTACAGTCCGAGATGAGCGAATAGGCGTGTGATGCGCTTCCCTGGCCGTTCGCGTCGGTGACGCGCAGGTAGTACTGTCCTGAGCCGGACGGAACGGGCAGGGAGATGCCTGCATCGAAGAACACGCTCGGGACGTCATTACTCAAGATTGCGGGGTTCTCGGTTCGCGCGACCCGAGTGACGGTTTCTCCGGTGCAGGTTTCCGGGTTGTAGCGGTCGCAATCTTCGTAGAAGATCTCCCAAACCGGCGATAGGGCCGAAAGCCCGGAAGACCAGCCTTCAAGCGAGAAGTGCGGGAACGTCGAAACTTGGCAGTACTGAAATGGCTGGAGATCAAGCGGAATGATGTCGACGTCACCGGCCTCCCCGATGCGTCCTGGCAGCCAGCCCAGCTCGCCCACATAGGGATCGAGCAGGACATCTGCAGTTTTATCGAGGGTGTTGGCGGCTGCATTCTGGAAGGTGTCGTTGTCGTTGGCCGTGTCTTCGTTCGGCTCCTCGACCATCACCGATGACAGCAGGATGTCGTATCGATAGTTGGAACCCCCTTCCGCGTCGCGTTCACGCGACCAGTCGGAGAAATCCAGGACCTGGAAGTACAGGGTTTCATCTGACAGTGCCGTGAATTCCATCCCCGAGTCGGTCTCGGTGATGCGGTAGGGCAAGTCGTCGTTTTCTCCGATGAGGTTGAAGTCCGCGTCGAAGATCTGAAGCACCGTGTCAGGGCGGTTGCCGCGATGCTCGAGGTACAACACGTACGACGTACCCGTGGTCGGCTGGAAGGCGAAGCAGTCGCGATCACCAGGTTCGGCGATGACGTCGCTTTCGGCCAATCCTAGGCTGACGAGGGTAAATGGCCCCGGCGTGGTTTCCGTGGCCTTCAGAAACAACATTTCCCCTTCTCGACCGGCTTCGCAGGGAGGCGGTTCGACGTAGCAAGGGTCTCCGGGATTGGCCGCGCAAGCCTCGATGTCTTCGCAGTCCGCAAACCCGTTTCCGTCGTCATCTACGCCATTGTCGCAGATTTCGAAGTCCAGGCAACCCACACAAGGCTCCTCGCCTCCGCCGCAGCCACCTAAGACCAAAGCACACAGTAGCCCCAACCCAATTCCGTGCATCTTCATTCAGCCCCTCCACATCAACAGACGATACACGGAGAGCTTCGCAGAGGCCATATGGGATTTGCCACTAGGGCGACAGTGAAGGGTGGCGAGCCATCGCCGGCTGATGTGTCAGATGTAAGGGGCTACCAAGGCAAGGCCATGGAGCGGCGCTCATGCTCGCGGGACACTGCGCCGATCTCGAACACGCGTACAAACGACCACTCGTACCTTCGCATTGCATGACGAGGCGGAGGGGGAAAGGGGAATTCCTTCGTCATGAGGCGAACCAGCTGATTGTAGCAACAACATCGAACGTGTCGGGTGGGAGTCCACAGTTCGAACCGGCCCTCGGTCAACCGGCATGGCGTGATGAGGGACACCTCAGGCTCGCTTCGCCACCATTGAAGATGCAACATCCCGCGCGGCGCAAAATAGCGGTGTCGTTCGTCGTTGAGCGGGTGGCCAAAGACCTGCCAGCCGCTTGGGGTGTGGTCGATGAGGCACCGTGAGCCGCGGTCGTGAAACGCCGGAGGGGTTGGCGAGATGGGCACTGCTGCTCCCGAGGACACTCCTTGTTAATGATCAAGAATTTCAATTTCAACCTTGATCTTGAAAATGAATTTCAATATCAGCTTATGGCTTGAGAGATGGGAGGCAAGCGTGGACGCATCCGAACCCCACCCCGACCAGCAGGCAGCAGCATTGGCGGCGGAGCGGGATCAACCTGCCGTCAACACCCGAAAGTGGTTGCTCAACACCTACAGCGGCACGTTGTGTACGTTGGCCATCCATCGCGAGGTCGACGGATTCCCGTTTGGCTCGGTCGTGCCCTTCGCGCTCGATGCGCAGGGGCGGCCGTTCATCCTCACGGCCAACATTGCGGCTCACACTGCGAACCTCCGCCGGGATCCTCGGGCATCGCTTATGGTGCAGCAGCCTGGGATCGATGGCGATCCGCAAGCTGGATGGCGGATCACGCTGATGGGGCGTTGGGCGGCGGTTTCGAGTGACGATCCCGAACTGCCGCACCTTCATGCTCGGTACCAGCAGCGGGTGCCCAAGGCCGAACGGTACCTCGAGACTCATGACTTTGCGTTTTGGCGAATGGAGGCCATCCGCAAAGTTCGGTATATTGCCGGTTTTGGCAAGATTTGCTGGTTCGATGGTGCGCGGCTGCTTGCGTCATCCGACCCTGCACTGGAGGCCTCGGCTCCAGGCGCTATCGAGCACATGAACGACGACCATGCTCACAACCTTCAGGAAATGTGCCACGGGTTGTACGGCATCGAGCCTGACCACGTGGAGATGACCGCGTTGCATCGGGACGGCTTCTTCGTGCGCACCGAAGCCCCCTCGCGCACGCTGTTCTTTCCGTTCACCGATGACGTCGGGCCGGGCTCCGTACGGCCAGCGGTCATCGATGTTCTGACGCGGGCCCGACGTGCCGCGAACCCTTCCACCCCCGTTTGATGGAGCTCCGATGACGACGCGCCTTTTCTCTCTTTGGGCCATCGGATTCACCTTGGGATGTGAGCCGGCGGCAGATGATCCCTCGCAAACCGACCCCGGTGAAGCCCCGATGAACGAGGTGATCTCCTTGGTCGTTGACGCGACCGATCGCGAGACCTTCGCCTATGTCGACCTCGATACTGCCACGGTCCTCGGGCCGGAAGCGGCATCCTCAGCGGACTGGGAGTTGGCGATTCGCCGGTTCGAGATTCGGACGAACGGAGGAGACTCGGGGTCTGGTCAGGTGATGGCCGGCCTTGCGGTAGACCCTGAAGGGTTCTACGACGCATCGGGTGAGCCGGTGGTCGATGCCTTCGTGCAGGCGGACGCAGAGGCCCAGCTCGCGGCCCTCACGACGCCGTTTACCACTCCAGCGTTGTCGTCCGACCGGATTGAGGGCGTCTTCTCTGAGGATTGGTTCGACTACAACCCGCAAACCGGAATTGCGACTGCAAATCTGGACATCGGGTGGCTGATTCGAAACGGGGAAGGCGATGGTTTTGCCCGGGTTCGCATGAACGATCTGGACTTTCCCACGCGCGAGGGCAACGGCATTCAGTCGTTCTCGGTTGCCGTAGAAGTTGAAGACGCGAAGGGCCTGCAAAAGCCTGTGTTCTTCGAGGGCAGTGTTCCCGGTGAGGGAGGCGAAGTCTGCTACGACATGGAAGCCGATGAGAACGTCCCTTGCACGGGTACTGCGTGGGACCTCATGCTGGGTTTCTCGGGCCGGGATTCGTTCATCTACACCAATTCGGGTGACATCGGGGACGGCGCGGGCGGCGCGTTGGGACCGTACCCCTGGAAGGTTCTTGAGACCTACACCAGAGCCAGTGCGTCTCCGGAGGGCTCGGATCTGTCACCGCGATTCTTCGTGGACGAAACCCAGAGCGTCTTCAGCACCGAGTCCTGGTACGCCTATGACCTGCAAAATCAGTTCCGTCTTTACCCGAATTATCGGGTCTATGCGGTTCAGGTGAGCGACGAGGGCCCGCTCTATGGGGTGCAGGTCGCTGGCTACTACGACGACGCCGACGTGGCGGGCCACGTCACGCTGCGTTTCCTCGAGCTGTAGCATGGGGCGGTTTGCTTCGAGCCTTTTGGCGAACGCGCCCCCTGATGTGCTGAACGACGTTATGCGCGGCGCCCTGGGGGCAGAGGTTCGCCTGCGAGGCCTCGAAGCTGATCAGCGGCAAGCGGAGCTTGCGCGAAATCAGAACAGCAGCAAGCAAAGCTTGCGCGAGTCTGATCACCGCTGGCCTTCGGCGCAACGCGCCTGCAGGCTCACGCGGTCAGCTTTCGTCGCTTCGCTCCTGCAAGCTGATCTGTGCGAAGCGTCCGACCTGGGCGATCTGAAGGAGACCAGCGAGGTGCTGGGCCAGCTGTCGACGCGATACACTCCCATTTTGCGCAACCACATCGTCGCCGCAGGGTTCGAGGGTTTCCTTGGGTTCATCACCGCCCCTGGGCGGTTGACAAGTGAGGGTCTACGGACCCGCGGCGCGGTGTTTGCGTGTGAAAACCTTCCCTTCGTGCAAACACGAAAGACCGCGCCCTTGTGGGACGTGCCCCATGGCGAACCACAGAATCCGGAGATGCGGCGCTTAACCCCCCTTCGCCTGCTCTACGCAGGCCTCGATGCGAGGATCTGATGCGCAATGCAATGTGCCTGATGCTCGGCGGGATCAGCCTCTCAGGCTGTTTGATGCCGAGTCTCGCCGACACCCTCGACCCCGGTCCTGCGTTGGACGACGGAGAGTTGGCCTTTTCCAATGGACAAGCCGAGTTTGTCGTGGATGCAACGGACCGCAAGGTGTTTGTAGCGCTTGATTTGGATACGCTCGAGTACCTTGAGATGGATGATCCGAGTTGGGATCTGGCGTTTCGAAGGTTTGAGGTTGCTCTCCAAGATGGTTTGGAAGCGGTGATCCTCGATGGGGTTGCCTTCGACGAGGTTGTAGAGGTTCCTGAGGGGGAATGGGTCACCGATCAGCCAGATGCCGACGATGACGGCATTCCCGAGTACGCATTTGCCGAGTGGTATGATTATGATTTCGACAATCACACCCTCGCCCCCGCAGATCGTACGTACGTCGTGCGTACCACCGAAGACCGGACGTTCAAGGTCGGTTTCCAAAACTATTACGATGAGGCGGGGACGCCGGCGCGAATCACGATGCGTATCGCGGAGCTGGGACCATGATGGTGCACTGACCCGGCTCTTAGTCCGGCGTGATCGCGGGGAACTCGAGGCCCATCATGGCCTTTCGCAAGGTGCGGACGGCCTCGGTCACCGATTCGCGTTGGTCTTGGGGCACCCGGTCCACCATCGCTTGCACGAGCCCCTCGGTGATGCCGTAGAGCCGTACGGCCTCCTCGGCACCCGAGGCGGTCAGTGCCACCGCGACCCGGCGTCGGTCATCTGGGTCGCGCCGCCGTTCGACGTAGCCCCGGTCAACGAGTCCATCGACGAGTCGAGTCACCGCGCCCGGTGTCACGGACAACGTGTCGGCCAATGACGAGACGGTCCGAGGGTCGTCTCGCAGCTCCTGGAGGAGCACACACTGGGCGACGGTCACCGTGCCGCAGCACACGACGTCCCGTTCGAACGTCGCGAACAGTCGGCAAAATGCGATGACGTCATCCGTGAGTTGGCTCATGGCTTGCGGGCACGTATCGCGTAGCTGAATACCGTGTCGGCGACCCGCTCGATCGCTTCGGAGCCAAACGTCTGGACCGCCGTCTGGACGATGGGATCGCTTAGGAATCCTTCGAGCAGCGAGGCCGCCGGAGTACGGGTGAACGAAACGTCGACGAAGCCTGCGGCCCGGATGTAGCCCAAGTACTCGGCTTCGCTGGACGCTCCTCCAATGCAGGTCAGCCAGCTGGCTGCCATGTCGCTCAACCCCGCGGGCAACGGTGCACTAAGCACGATGTCGCTCACCGCAAGGCGCCCACCAGGCTTCAGAACGCGGAAGGCCTCGCGAAACACCTGTGCTTTGTCGGTACTCAGATTGATCACACAGTTGCTGATCACCACGTCTGCGCGGGCGTCGGTGACGGGCAACGCTTCGATCTGGCCCTCCCGAAATTCGAGGGTCCGAGCAAAGCCCGCCTCAACCGCATGGGCGCGGGCCTTCTCGAGCATCTCGACCGTCATGTCGACGCCGATGAATCGCCCTTCTTCACCAAGCTTGGGCGCTGCGACGAGGGCGTCGAAGCCGGACCCCGAACCCAGATCGATGACCACGTCACCCGCGGTCAGCTCGGCAAGTGCGGTGGGATTGCCACAGCCAAGACCCAAGTTGGCTGCTTCAGCGTTCGCCGTGTCCTCCTTCGAGTAGCCCAAGACGTGGGCAGTGTTGGGCAACGGGGCCGTGGGGTCTTGGGCACGGGCGCCGTACAGGCGCTGGACCAGCGTTCGCACATCAGCGTCGGACATCTGCTTCTCCTTTGGTTGCATGACTCAATAATTGAGTGGATCAACGATCTGCAAGGCCAAGGGTGTACGCTGTAGATTCTCGAGGAGGGTTTGATGACCGCCTACCATGCCGATCTGCGCAGCCTGCGCTGGTTCCCGAACTTGCCGGTCTCCCGTGGCAACCTGTGGTGGTTGCGTCGTTTGATCACCGCCATCATTACGATGAAGCCTCTAGCGAGCGTGCAAATCACGGAGCACGAGGCTGAGGGTGCCAAGGTCCGGGTCTACCGGCCGTCCCAAGTGAAGGCCCCTGCGGCGCTGCTCTGGATTCATGGTGGAGGCCTCGTGATGGGCACGCCACGCCAAGACGACGGCAAGCTGACTCGTCATGCGGAAGAACTGGGCATTGTCATCGTGTCCGCCTACTATGGGCTGGCCCCTGAAAAGCCGTTCCCCCATGGCCTCAACGACCTCCATGCCGCTTGGCACTGGCTGCTCAAGCAGGCGGATGAACTCGGTGTCGATCCTGCACGCATCGCGATTGGCGGCGCCAGCGCCGGGGGAGGACTCTGTGCGGCCCTGGTGCAACGAATCCACGATGAAGGAGGCCAACCACCAAAGGCGCAACTCCTCGTCTACCCCATGCTCGATGACCGCACGGCACTTCGCACGGACATCAAGTCGACCGAGCACCCGGTGTGGACGAACAAAGCGAATCGCGTAGGGTGGAGTTCCTACCTTGGGGACGCCTTCGGTGCAGAAACGACACCGGAGTACGCGGTTCCCGGACGTCGGCTGGATCTGAGCGGACTTCCGCCTGCGTGGATCGGAGTCGGCACACCCGATCTGTTCCATGATGAAGATGTCGAGTACGCGCGCCGACTCGAAGCGGCGGGGGTTTCCGTTGACCTCGATGTGCTCGACGGATGTATTCATGCCTTCGATGGCCTGGCGCCGGATGCCGACATCTCAAAACACTTCGTCGGCCAGAAGAACGCGTTCTTACGCAAGGCCCTTGAGTTGCCGGCCTGACGCCTGAACGTCAGGAAGCGGTGGGGCTTGGGGTTGGCAGTCGTACCCAGAACCGGCTGCCTTCCCCAGGGGCGCTCTCCACGTGGACGGAACCGCCCATCATCTCGGCGAGACGCCGCACGATGGTCAGACCCAAACCCGTACCGCCGTACTTGCTTTGGACACCCAAATCCGCCTGGCGGAAGGCTTCGAAAATGCGACGGTGCGCTTCGCGAGGAATGCCGATGCCGGTGTCTTGAACCTCAAGGACGCGATGATTATCCTGGTCATACGCCCGTAAGGTGACCTTTCCGTCCGCGGTGAACCGACACGCGTTCGACCCGAGGTTGAAGAGGATTTGGCGGAGGCGAAGGGGGTCTCCGTAAAGCGGACGCTCGGTCTTGACCTCAATGTCGAGCGCACAGTTGTTCTTTGCGGCCTGCGGCAACAGATTGGCTTGGACTTGTTGGAACAGCTCCCCCACGTCGAGCCATTTGGGTGACAGTTTGATCTGTCCTGAGGACAGCTTGGAAAGGTCGAGAACTTCGTCGATCAGCTGCAAAAGGTGATGGGCGGCCTCGAGAACCCGCACACTGTCTTCCAGTGCGGGGGGGCGGTCCTCCGCGATCTCTTCCTTCATGAGCTCGGTGTAGCCGATGATGGCGTTTAGGGGGGTGCGCAACTCGTGGCTCATGTTGGCCACGAAGCCATCCTTGACCTCGTTTGCGAACTGGGCCTCGTCACGGGCAGCGCGGGTTCGAGCCAGCGCCTCGCTCAATTCGACATTGCGCTGGTGAAGCGTGACCTGGAGTTGATGGATATCGCCTTGGGCCCTGGATAGTTGTTGCATGACGTCCGAGAGCGTTTTCCCAAGGTCGGCGAACTCATTGTCATCGAGCGTGACCGGCTGGTTGAGTTGGCCACGACCAATGCGAAGTGCACCCTCCTTCAGCTCGTTGAGGCTCCGCCGCATCGTTCGCGTCAGTCCCATCCCCACAAAGATCGTCACCATGCACCCAGCAAGCCCAGTGACGCTGGTAAACAGGATGCCCGTCCATAGCGGGCCCGAAAGCGTGGCGCTCGCCTCTGCGAGTTCCTCTCGTTCTTCCTCGATCCAGGCGTCGATGAGCCCTTCCCGCGTTTCGAACAACAGGTCGAGCGACTCCACTTGGTCGGCATCGAGTTGCCGGATGCGTTGGTTTATCGAACGGAGTTCGGGGAGGTACTCGGTCGCTTCGAGTGCTTCTTCTTCGTCGTCATTTCCGACGAGTTCGAGTTCCGCTTCGGTCGTCGTGGCGATGTCGTTGACCGCGTCATCGACCTGGGCCCGCACCTCGACGAGCAGGGCGTCCTCACCAACGGCGACCGCAAGCCGACGTTCGACCGCCGCAAAGTGCGCGAGCTGCTCGAGGGCCAGCGCCTGCTGGTAGCTCGCGTTCGTACGGTCGAGGTAGGTCACGGTGCTCCGTGAACTCCACACCAATCCCAAGGTCGTCGCCGCGGTGATGAGGGCTGCGATGGCAATCACGAGCTGGATGCGTGTGAGGATCCTCATTCGTCGTCGTCCTCTTTGCCGCCGAGTTCAACCGTGAGCTGGCCCCCAACGCCGGTCAGCCAGGCCTCCTCTTGACGCTCGGCCCGCACTGCGAGACCGAGCTCGACCCGTTCAACCGGATGGTAGCGCAGCCCTCCGGCACCTCCACCCTCCCCAAACGGAGAGATGCGCCCCTCTACAAACGGGACGAGTGCCCCCGCAGGCCCCATCACGCCGAGACCGAACGTGGGCTCGATGTCTTCACCAAACTCGACTCCGGCTTCGGCGACGAATTCGATGGGCCCGGTGCCAAAGGAGACATCGAGGAGCGTTTCGACTCCGTCATACGTCCAGTTGGACCATTCCACGCCGCCGAGCAACGCGACTCGGGTGCGGTCGCTCCGAAACAACAGCACGCCGGCTTCCAGTTCGAAGGAATCGCCCGACCAGGCCACTCCGATCTGGGTGCCTTCCACCAAGCCAAGCTCCGCCAACAGGGTGCCCTCGGCCCGACCAGACGTGAAGAGTTGCCCCTGGGCCGTAAGCTGCAGTTCAAGGGGGCCTTGAAGGTAGGGGTTCTCGATGAGTTCGAACTCCTGCAACGGTCCTTCGTCGGCCTGCGCTAGATGCAGCAATAGCAGCCACACGGTACCCTCCGGCCCCTGGGGGCCCACCGAATAGCACACCCCACTTGCCACGAGGGGGTGAATCGACGTTGGTGGCAGACTTCGAAGGTGATCGGAGACCCAGGGAACTGCGACACACGATCGCATTCGTCAAGCAGAGTAGGGTCGCGCAGGGGCAACGATGGCAGACGATGTGTGGAAGGCCGGTGAGCAGGACGCCCGGTCACGGAGCGGAGGGACCCGGTTGGCGCTGTACCTGATCGGTGGGGCCGCCCCGCTCGTCGCCTTGTGTGTGGGGGGGAGTCAGCAGCAGAGCACATCATGGTTGTGGATCGGATTTGTCGGGATGGCGGTTTGTGCCGGGTGGTCAGGGGTCCTGCTCGCGCGGGAGTCGGACGCAGGCTCCCGATCCATCTTGGCGACCGCCCTTCTGTTCACGTCCATCGCCAACTCGCCCTTGTTCGCGTTGGTGGGAGCGTCGTTGGCTGCGTTCGTTTTCCTTGCACCCGAGGAGTACCCGCCAGAGATTTCCGTAGCGCAACTGCAGACGAGTGTGTTCGTTTTGGCGGTGTGGTCGCTCATCTTGGGCGTCAGCTATTTCGTGGCCACGTGGGTCGCGACGACGCTAGGCGTGCAAGCGTCCCGCCGCGGTGCATTCGCCGGTCGTCCCGGGCTACTCGGCAGCTATGCCGGGGTGTTGTTGATGGTTGCCGTTGGCATGGCGGTGGGTGCGCGCGCCGCGCTCGACGCGCTCTTGGCAACCCTTGTGTTGCCTTAGTCGGTCGGTCCCTCCAACAATGCCTTCAACCGGTCCGCCTCGAGTGGCTCCTCGCCCTTCATGGAACGGGTCAGGTTCAACGTGAAGAGCAAGGTTCTCTCCCCTTCTTCGGTGTTGTAGTCGACGTTGCTATCCTGAGGGACGTCCGCCGAGACTTGTTTGAGCAAGGCCGTTTGATCGAACTTCCAGCCATCGGACTCTCGCACGAAGGGCAGCACGAACTGAGCGGGATCCATGGGGATCGATGCCATTGCGTGGTCGTCATCTAGCAGCTTCACCGTGGCGAGCTCCGGAATCGCCTGGGCAAGTCCAGGATCGACGAATCTTGGATCAGCCGACAGACCTTGAAAGGCGGTTCCTTTCAGGTCGTTTAGCGATGCTCGATTGTGTCGAGTGCGTAACAACAGCACCATGAGGAAATCCATGGGAGGAAGCGCGACCAGTTCGTCCTTGGGCAGCTCCAGTGCGTTGGTCACGATGGTCTCGTAGTACTGAAGAATTGGGCCATCCACGAGTTTGGCCA
Source organism: Myxococcota bacterium (assembly GCA_039208735.1). GTDB lineage: Bacteria > Myxococcota_A > UBA796 > UBA796 > DRPG01. The sequence continues at coordinate 39,937 of JBCCQY010000054.1, forward strand.
TGGCCGTCCCGTCCTGGGCGAGCATGGCGGTACGGTAGGCCTGATAGGCAGCCCGTACCTGCTCTTCCACGGTGTCTTCTTCCGCTGCTTGGGGCGCCGGTTCCGCCGCGGCGCGTGCGGGGTGGTCGCTACGACCAGCCCAATCGAACGATGAGCCCAAAGCCAGGTTCAAAAGGCCCGTCATGTGGAATCGCCCACACGGTGGGCACGTCGGGACGCCGCGAAGGAAGATCCCCTTGCCCGTCGGTGAAGTAGACCAATCCATCGACGTCGCGGGTGTCGGTTTCGGCAAACGCAGGGCTGAAATTGGTGTCTCCACCACCGAGAAACGTCCCCAGGTTGCTCCGCAAGGGTCCGATCCGTTGAATTGCGGCGTCCACTTCCACCACGATCAGCTGGGCGTGCGGCGCAAGAGCGCGGAGTTCAGTCGCAACGCGATCGAGGGTGGTGCCGTGCATGCTGGCGGATGTGTCGATGGCCACCAACAAGCGCGGTTTTGGAGGACGGCGCGACCGACCCGGAATCTCCCCCATTCGGTTCCGAAATCGTCGATTGGGGCGTCGGTAGTCGGGCTGGACGCGCCGCTGCGCAGACAGGGCTTGTTTGAGGACGGACCCCCAATTCACGGTAGGGCCTGTCGCGGTCGCCAAGACCACGCGTTCGCGCGTGCCCGGTCGACGGATTCCTCCCTCGGCTGGGTCGTCGAGTCCGCCCGGCTCTCCCCCGAGATGTTGGGCGATGGCTTGTTTCATCTCGGCGAGGATCGAATGCGGACTGGGAGGACCAAGACCGCGGAGCCACTGCCCGCGGTCTGCATGATGGGTGGCCTCTCGATCGATGAGGTCGCCAAGGCCGGGATGGGGGAGGCCGAGGTCTCGTGGCCGATGCAGGTCCCACAGACCGGCCTGCCAACCTGCGGATTTTTCGACCTGGAGGCGTCCTGAACGCTGGGCTTCCACGAGCAACCGGTAGCGGTCTAAAGTGCTCTGCCCGGGGGCCAGGCCGAAGCGCGCGAGCCGCTCTACCGTGATCGGATAGGGAGGGAGGGCTTCTCCAATGCCCTCATTCGCCGATACCTCCATGGCGATTTCCATGAGGCGAGGATGCTGGACGGCATGAAATGGCTGATGGGTGAGGTGACCCAACACTACGTGTTGCAGCTCATGGAGCAAGACACCTGCGAACCAGTCAGGATGCGTGGCGAAGTAGGGCCGGTTGACGAGCAGCACAATGCGGGACCGGGGGTTGGTGAACTGTCGCAGGGTCACCGCCATGACCGGAACGCGATCGTGGGCCACGGGGTCCATTCTCGCCATCGTCCCTACATGATGGGGGTACTTCTCGAAGAAGCGAGAGGTCTTCAACCGCGCAACGAACCAGGGCGGCGGCCGCATCAGGCGTCTCGTCGGGGTGCCAGGCCCCGAGCCGTGAGCATTCGGCCAAGGTCGTCGCCGAACGGGCCTAAATCCCTCATCAGGCGGGTCAACGCGGCCGGATCGAGCGCACCGTCGGGGGACGCCTCCGCAACCTGTCGGACGGCGGTGGCCACGAGACGAAGTCGATGCTCCGTCAAGGCGTCACGCCACTCGCGGATCTGCTGGGCTACCGCAGGGTCGTAGTGACGCAACAGGGCCGCTGCATCGATCCCCAATTCGGTGAGCAACGTCGTCGCCGCGGCAGACTGGGCTGCCGCTCGGAGGCACTGCTCACGGAGGTCGCCAGGCAGGCCGGCCAGTCGTGTTTCGAGGGCTTCGAGGGTCAGCGTTCCCGCCTCGACGTGCTGGTGGAAGGCCGGGCTCTGTAGGGCATGGCGAAGTTGCGTGGCGACGAGGGCCAAGGTGTCGATGCGGCGCGCTTTGAACCATTCGTTGAGTTGGTGAGCGAGTTGGCGGGCCGCAGCAGCGTCGACCAGATCCGCAAGGCCTACCGACACCGTTGGGGTCTGCGCGAGCAGAGTTTTGGTCAGGGTCAAGGCCCAAGGGACAGGGAGATAGCCCGCAAGTGCGGCGCTGATGAGGTGGGGACGTTCAAAATCCGCGGGGCCCAAGGTCAGCAATAGGTCCGAAGCATACGTCCACGACCGTGGCGATGTGGTTTCAAATGCGTCGGGGTGCTGGTCGATGAGTTCGATGATGACGGGGTGCACGCCGTGGTCTTGGGCCCACCGCACCCAAGGGGCCCGGTCGGCGGTGACGTGAAGTTGAAGAAACCGGGAGCGCAATGCGGGATCGAGGCGATGTACCTGGTAGTCACCGTCCTCGGGATTGATCGCGGCGATGCAGCTCCAGCCTTCGGGCAGCGTATAACTGTGCAGGCGTCGCGCCGACAGCAGCTGCAGGGCGGGCTGCATGACAGGAATTTCGGCGCGATTCAGCTCTTCGAGGAGAAGCACCCCGCGGCCTGCCGTGGGGAGTTCGGCAGGAGCGGCATAGGTCGTACGCCCTCCTTCGACGACGGGCAGCCCGATAAGGTCTGGAGGCTCGAGGAGACTCAGGTCGAGTACCACGATGTCGATGCCGGCCGTGGCGGCAAAGGTGGCTACGATTTGACTCTTGCCAATACCGGTTCGGCCTTCGAGCAACAAGGGGCGTCGGGCCCGATACGCCCAGTCCAGCACTTCGAGGACGTCGGGTCCGATGGGGAGGCTTAACGCCGGGGGGGCTTCTTGGGGGCGAGGGGCGCCGGGACGCGGCCGACTCATGGAAGGGCTCCAGCTTCGCGCCCTACGTAGTGCAGGGCGAAGGGTTGGCGGCCGCGGTGGCTACCCCACGACCAATGACCGACGATTTCGTAGCCGTCGTACTCGCCCAAGTACAGAATGCTGTGTGCGCCGTGGTAGGTCTTGATCCAGCCCACGCGGACCACGGGACCGTCGGTGCGGTAGGCCCCTTCCACGACGAAGCGACCTACGCCGTCGCTGCCCCCGCCACGCATGACGCCATCGGCGAATTCGAGGGTCATCGCTTGAGGGAAGTCGTGGCCTCCCTGTTGGTAGTGACCCGACCAGCGGCCAGCTTTGAGGTGTGTCTTCACTGGATCGTCAACAGCGCAGCTATGGACATCAAGGTTCGCATGAGAACTCCGCGATGGACTTCGCGACGTTGTCGTATGCGATGGTGCGCATCGCCTGCACAAATTCAACGCTCTTTCCACAATGTGCAAACTGCAATGGGAGGACCGGGTACCGCCATTAGGTGGCTTCGGCTTCATGGGGGCGTGATAATGCATTGGTTAGGGCTGTTGTCGTTTGGTTGGATGCTGGGTTGTCCGGAACCTGTTCCACCGATTGTACCGGATTCGTTTTGCGGAGATGGCATGGTCTCTGGGGAAGAGGCCTGTGACAATGGCGCGGAGAATGCCGACGATGCGGCATGTACAACCGCGTGCGTCGAGGCCACGTGTGGGGATGGGTTTCTTCACGTGGGCGTTGAGGCCTGTGACGAAGGGGACGACAACAGTGACAACGGGGCTTGTACCGATGCGTGCGTCGAGGCCACGTGTGGTGATGGGAAGCTGCATACGGGCGTCGAAGAGTGCGATGACGGTCCAGGCAATGCCGATACCGCGGCATGCACCAGTGCCTGCGTCATCGCCACGTGTGGCGATGGGCTCGTCCATGAGGGAGTCGAGCAGTGTGATGAAGGGGCTGACAATGCCGATGATGGAGCATGCACGACGGATTGCCGGCTCGCCGGATGTGGCGACGGGTTCCTCGAAGAAGGCGTCGAGGAGTGCGACGAGGGTGTGAACAACGCCGACGACGGAGCCTGTACCACGAGCTGCACCATCGCGACGTGTGGCGATGGCCTCGTGCACTCGGGCGTCGAGGGGTGCGACAACGGCGCGCAAAACGCAGATGACGGTGCATGCACCACGGCCTGCGCGGTTGCCACGTGCGGTGATGGGTTGCTGCATGCCGGAGTCGAGGAGTGCGACAATGGACCTCAAAACTCCAATAGTGAAGTTTGCACCCTGGCCTGCACCATTGCTGCATGTGGCGATGGGTTCATCCATGCGGGCGTTGAAGCGTGCGACGACGGCGCGCAGAACGCAGACGATGCAGCCTGCACCAGTCAGTGTGCCACTGCCACGTGTGGCGATGGGTTGGTGTACGCCGGGGTGGAAGAGTGTGACGACGGAGCCCAAAACGACAACGAGTCGGCCTGTACCTTGAGCTGTGCGGTGGCGGCGTGCGGGGACGGGTTCCAGTTCAGCGGGGTCGAGGACTGTGATGATGGCAATCGCAACGGGGGCGATGGGTGCAGCCCACAGTGTGAAAGCCCCATCACACTCGACGTCGACACCATGGCCGACGCCCAGATCATTGGGGCCAGTGATGGGGACCGAGCAGCGTTCGTCGCGCGGGCCGGCGATGTCAACGGTGACGGTCGTGATGACGTCTTGGTCGGAGCGCCGAGCACAAGCTTTGGGCTGGGCCACGCCTATCTGTTCGAAGGGCCCGTACAGGGTCAGCAGGGGGTCGCGGCTTCCGATGCCGACATTCCGGCCTATCCTGGACGCTACGGTCTTGGTGATAGCGCCATGACCGGGGTGGGGGACCTCGACGGGGACGGATTCGACGACTTTGCGCTGCGTGCGGGAGGGAATCCGCCTCAGTACGTTTTTGTTGGCTATGGGCCGGTGACGGGTCAGATCGAGCCAGGCGACCTTCCCGCACGGTTCGCGAGCCAGGTCGATGGCTTTGGCTCGTCCATGAGTGGCCTTGGCGACATCAACAACGATGGTTTTGGTGAACTCATCGTTGGGGCGCCCTTCGATGGCAAGGTCTTCGTGTTCAACGGGCCCGTGCTTGGGGATCTGGATGAGAGCACGGCGGCAGCGGAGCTTCGCGGCGAAACGGACTCCGATCAGGCGGGCCGAGCCGTGGCTGGGAGCGACGTCACAGGAGATGGTGTGCCCGACGTTATCGTGGGTGCACCGAGCAATGGCGCTGGTGGCACGGATGCCGGAGCCGTCTATGTGGTCGCGGGCCCGGTAGCCGGCTCCATCGACCTCACGAATGCCGATGCCAAGCTGATCGGCGAGAACGCCGATGATCGGGTAGGCGCGAGCATTGCGGCGGCGGGAGACGTAAATGGCGATGGCTTCAACGATCTGCTCATCGGCGGGTGGTTCTTTGGCGGCGATGAGCGTGGCGCGGCCTATGTGGTGTACGGACCCATCTCGGGCACGCTGGACCTCTCCCAGGCCGATGCCATCTTCGAAGGGGTCGCGGTCAACGACCGAGCCGGTGAACGCGTCGCCGCCGCGGGTGACGTCAATGGCGACGGCTACGACGACCTGCTGATCGCGTCCGATGATGCGGCCTTCACCGCTGGTCGCGCCTACCTCATTTATGGCCCCGTGTCGGGCACCCACTCCCTGGCCGATGCCGATGTGACCATCGTCGGGGGCAGCGACCGGATGGGCACGTCCGTGGCCGGTGTCGGGGATGTCGACGACGATGGGCTCGACGACATCGGTGTGGGCTCGCTGTACGATGGTGCCAATGGCGTGTCAGGAGCTGTTTACCTCATCAATGGGTCCAGCCTCTGAAGCTCAGTCGAGCAATCCCACCGTACGCGACACGTCGTACTCAATGACGGCGTTTCGCAAGGCTTGGACCCCGGGCTTCAGCTTGTCGAGGTCTTCGCGAAGGGTGCCCTTCGCGAGGTCGAAGGGGTCGCTGCCGTCCCATTCGTAGACGGCCGTCGACCACCCCGACTCGATGAAGCGCCCGCCTTCGTTCGGGTTGGTGGCATCGGGGTCGCCGACGTTCGACCACCAGGCCCAGGTGGCGGCGACCGTCTCGAAGGGGACATTGTCGGGAACTTCGCCCTCGAAGGGCGCCGCGGCGACGTACACCGTCTTGCCCGGTCCCACTTCTGCCATTCGCACTCGGTCAGCCGGGGTCGCGATGCCGTCGCAGTTGTCGTCCGCTACGCTCAACGTCCACTCCCACACGTTCCACGTTTGGGTGGAGAGGCCCTCCAACGTGAAAGGGCCGCCATGGAACGGCGTCGATGTGGCGCTGTAGGTGGTGGTGCAAAGCTGGGTGGCATTCATCAAGTCGTTGACCCACAACATTCGCCAACTCGGCGTATCGACGGGACCATTTTCGTCTTCCACGACGATTGGGACGGCGTTCCCGTTCTCATCGACGGCCACGAAGTTGAGGGCAATGGCGTACTGGAAGAGGTTCCGTTCCTCCATCATCTCGCCCGTGTCGGGGCACGTGCTCGGATCACAACCCGTCTCGGCCGTGTCGGCGGTCTGCGCCATTTCGTCCACGGTCTCGCCGGTGCACGCCACGCTCATTCCCAACGCGACAATCCCAAATCGCTTCATGTCTATCCTCCGCACGGTGTGACCCTGCTTCCCAAGATGGGTTCCGTACGGAGAGACTTGTTAATGTGTGATTTTGGTAAGGCTGTCCAAAGGGTGCGCTTACTGACAGAGTCCCGTGTCATCGTCACAGGTGAAGGTGCTTACGCCGGTGGGGTCGAAGGCGATGCTCGACTGAGCCAGCCACACATCGGTGGGGACGTTCGCATTGCCGCCGTCGCCCCAGTCCGTGTTCGTCGAAATCAATCGGCCGCCGAACAGCTCGACGCCACCCGCATCGCCCAGTGTGCTGTTGATGCCGTTGTTGGTCACTGCGCAGTCGATGAGTTCCGCACTTCCACCGACCACTTCGAGCCCCCCGGTGTCGATGTCGCCGACGTTGGAGTCGATCACCACCCGTTCGAACCGGTTGTCGCCGAGCACCTCGATGCCTCCCGTCGTCACCCCGCCAAAGTTCGAGGAGACGAGGGCGTCCATGACAACGAGGTCGGTGCCGGACATCGCTCCGGCCGAGTTCGCTTCGTTGCCAATGAAGTCCAGCCCCATAATGGTGGCGCCAAAGCTCGCGCAGAGCCCTCCACCGCTTAGGTTGGCCACGTTGCCGATGACCGTGCTGTTCATCGATCCATCGATGATGGCGTCCTCTCCTGCGTCGATTCCCGCGCAGCTGAAGTCGGCTTCGTTACCAGAGATGACCGTGTTCGTCATGGTGAGTGTCGTCAAGCTTTCGATCAACAAGCCCCCGCCAACCCCAAAGGTGCCGAGGACCGCGCCGTTGTCTCGGATTGCGCTGTCGATGATGGTGAGCGTGCTGGATTCTCCGGCGTAGATGCCTGCGCCGTACTCGGCTTCGTTCAGGTCAATGGCGACCGTATCGAGTGTGAGATTCGCATCCTCGCTAACCAGCAGGCCGCCGCCGCGAAGTTGGTTTTCGACCTGAGTACCTGTGCCTCCGGTGACCTTGAGGCGTGCCAACGTCACGGGTTCCGTCGTGGCAATCGTCATCACGGTGCCCCCCGCAAGCGGTTCGATGACGGTGGATTCGGCAGGCCCCATGCCCTGAATGGTCAGGCCCTCGGTCACCGTGAAGTCTGACACCGTGTGGAGTCCTTCGCACAGTTCGATCACGTCGCCGTCGCCTGCGGCGGCGAGGGCTTCCTCGAGCGTGGCATAGTCGTCACCGCCGATCGTCACCGGCTGCGCAGCTTCGAACGTGGTTGGGTCGCAATCGTTGTCGTTGCCATCGCACACCAAGGTCGCCGCGCCCGGAAAGGTCTTGGGGTCGTCATCGTTGCAGTCGGTATCGTCTGCGACGTGGTCCTTGGGAGCGGTGCAGGCCACGACCGGCAAACGCGGGTCGCCAAAGGTGTCTCCGTCGGCGTCTGGGTACCAGAGCGGCGCATTGGCCGGCAAAGGACGGTCCGGCGTGCCATCGCAATCGTTGTCATTGCCGTCGCAGACCTCGACGCCGCCCGGGAACACCTCGTCATTCATGTCGTCGCAGTCTTCTCCGCCGAATTTGGCGCTATCGACACCATCGGCGTCGGCGTCGAAGTCGCTGTCGCCCGCACAGTCCGAATCGACCCCGTCGTAGGGTTTGTCGGGTGCGCCGGGGAAGATGGTGGCGTCGTTGTCATTGCAGTCGATCGTGTCGTTGAAGCCGTCCATATCCATGTCGGCAGGTCCGCCGGGGTTCGTTGGATTGGTCGGATTGGTGGGGTTCGTTGGATTGGTTCCCCCGCCGGTTGGCGTCGTCATCTCTTCGTCTACGCAACCCGCCGCGGCCACCACCAAGCCCCACATCCACGCTGAACGCACAGCCACCTCCACTGCATGAGCCTATGGCAAAGATGCCGATTCGTCGCCAATCTTCAAGATCGCTCGGGTTACAGTCGCCCGTGCAGGGGAGGAACGATGGGCGCATGGTGGCTGACCGGGTTGGTCTTGAGTTGTGCCAAGGCTCCGCCGGTGTCGTTACCGCCCCCTACTCCTTCCGCAGAACCTTCGTTTCCTCTGGGGTGGTGGGCGACCAAAGCGTTTGCTGCGCGCTTTGACCCGTCTGGCTACGTCGTGGTGGCGAAGGACGGTAGCACCGACCGTCGGATGTGTTCGTGGGAATGGCGCGGAGCCTACTGGGCTTGCTTCGAGCGGCCTGACGACCTGCTCTACCCCGATGGTGAAGCCCTGATCTACGGGGTTGGCGCATCAGGACAACGCCTCGAGCCTGTTGAAGAGGTGGAACGGTACGAACGCGCCATCGTAGGTCTTCCCGAGCCAGCGGACGTTTGCCCGCGGGCCGAAGCGTGTTGCCGCGCCATGGGCGGAGAGTGTGAGGGGTTTGGGACGAGCGTGTACGCCTGTCGGGCGGGCATCGAAGCCTTGCGGGAGATGGCCGAACGGGAGACGGGCCAGGTTCCTGACGCCTGCCAATCGGATCGCTAAGCCTGGTGTGGGTCCTCTGTCCCAAGGCCAATCGCCTCCACGGGACAAGCACAGGCGGCTTGCCGACAAGCCTCCCAGGCTTCGGGATGGTCGGGCTGCTGGATGCAGATCACCTGGTCGCCACGCTCCTCGAAGTGGTCCGGGGCGGCCATGACGCAAGCCGAGCACCAGATGCAGCTTCGGTCGACGTAAACGGGGCCTGGAGCGTTGTCGGGATGTCGGTCGGTTGGATCGGGCAAAGGAACCTCCAACCCCCACATGGTCACGATGTGGTATCTGAGGGTCCAAACAGATGCTTCAAGAACAGAGGGTTGCTTCGTGAACCCCGAGGCCCTTTCGCGCAACCTAAGCCAGAACCTCCGCCGAATTCGTGCGGAACGGGGTCTGACCCAGGTTGGTTTGTCCACGCTGTCCGAGGTTCCGCGGCCCACGATCGCCAAACTCGAAGGGGGCTCGCCAAATCCGACGCTGCACGTGCTCGCACAGATTGCCGCCGCGCTTCGCGTGGGGATTGACGAGCTACTGGCTCCTACTCCGTCGGTCGGGCGGCTGTACCGGGCCGAAGACCTCGTGCTGAGAGTCGAACGAGGCGTAGAACGTCGGCAACTCGTTCCCCATCCCATTCCGATATGTACGACCGGCTGTCAACCCCCTGACGTTCGCGGTGGTCCAGGCCCACTCGAGGCGTTCTGGAAGACAGGCGAGACGGGCAATATCGACGACGAGTCACTCTGATATTCGTGGGTTACGTCGTCGGAACGAC
>JBCCQY010000055.1:0-49241 GCA_039208735.1 Myxococcota bacterium
CATTGCAGGAGTCTCGAAGGTCTCGGCCCCTAAATTTACACGGGAAGTCGTCGAGTTCCGAGGGGGGGGCGAAGAAGTCACCCGCAAATACCCGGGACAGACCAAATACGAAGGGGTCACCCTCGAGCGAGGCCTCGCCGATGAGTCGGCATTTCGGACTTGGGCGGCCAAGCAGCCAGGTGAGCCAGGGTTCTTCAAGGACAGTGTCATCATCGAGGTGCTCGACGAGCGATTCCAGCTTGCGGTGACCTACAATCTAAAGTCCTGCTGGGTCTCAGAGTACCAGCCCATCCCCGAATTCGACTCCTCCGCGAGTGCGGTGGCCATCGAAATGGTGAAGATTGAATGCGAGAGCTTCGAGCTGGCGTAACGGCCGCAGTGCCCAGTCCGGGTCTTGGTTTTCGGCCTATCCGCACATGGCCATCGGGCGAACTCCTCGCGTTTTGGGATGAGGTCGCGTCACTGGGTGGTTTGCAACGTGGAGAACGGCTGGTCGCCAAGGCGGGAGGGCCTACCGGGGACGCTTCGGTGGGTGAACGAAATCGTTGGCTGGTGGCATTGCTTGCTGATGCGAACGGTCCCACGGTGGAGGCGGTGGTGAATTGTCCGTCCTGTCAGACGTTGCTCGACATTGAAATCGACCTTCCGCTGCACAAGGTAGGCCAAACCCCACCGTCGTCCGGCCAGGTGTCGCAGGAGCCTTTCCGACTGCCCCAGATGACGGACCTCCATGCGTTGGTGGGCCTTGCGGATGCGGCAGCCGCTCGGCGCCACCTCGCCGGGCGTTGCCTGGGATTGGATGAGGCGTCGTTGGCTCCTGAACTCGTGGATGCCCTCGAAGCGGCTGTGATCGACCTTGATCCCATGGTCTCTCCCCAGACGGAGGTGCAGTGCGGCGTCTGCAATCACGCCTGGCGTGCCCCGCTCGATCTTGTGCGGTTTGTGTGGGAGCAGGTCGACCACGCGGCTCGAAGCCTCCTTGTCGACGTCCACGACTTGGCCCTCGCCTACGGATGGGGACTTGAGCAATCCGTTGCCATCGGGCCTCGTGCCCGGCGCACGCTCCTTGAACTGGCCGCCCGATGAGCGCGGCGGCCATGACCTCTGGATTTGGTGCGCTCGCCCTAGAAGTCCACGGCGCGCTGCCGGGGCCACGACCTCGCGCCCGGACGGCCTTCGAACCGATCCTCGGCCAATCGGCGGTTGACGAAGAAGAACCACTGGGCTTCTTCGTCCCTCGAGCGGTGCCTCCGCCAGAGCGCCCATCCCCTGTCGAACCGGCCTCCCAGGACGCCATCGCGATCGAACCGCAAGCCGAGGTGCCGTGGGACCGCCCGCCCCCGACGCCGGCCCCGGACGCGTCACCGCGGGTGCAGAGGCCTGCCCGGGCCAAGGTCAAACCAGCCGTCACCGCGGAGGAGCCTCGCGTCGAGACGATGGGCACACCCCAGGCTTCGGCTCCGCGACCGCCCGAAGCGTCGGTATACCGTCTAGCGGCGGTCGCCATTCCTCGACCCGTCCCCCGCCAGGTTGCCGAGCCCCAGCGGCCCTCGATGCCAGACGGCCAAGCCCGAACCCTCGCTTCCGAAGTGCCTCTGCTTCATCGACAGGTGGCGCTACCCGCCGGGGATGGGTTTCGCGACCTTCACATCACGATCGACAAGCTCGTCGTGCAGACCGCGCCCAAGCGATTGGCTCCGTTGCCAAGGCCCCCTCGGCCCCCGCTTGGCCCTGCGGAATCGCTGCAGGACTACCTCGAACGCCGCGACGGGAAAGACCGATGAGCACACAACAGAGCATCGCTGCGGTGACCTATCTCGTCGGTCGGCGACTCAAAGCCGAAATCGAGTCGATTCCTTCGTTATCGGCGGTGGTGGAGGTGGGTCCTCCCGTCGATCCAGCGACCGTGGCGGCCAATACCACCCGGTTGTTTTTGCATCGGGTGTCCCCCAACCCCACCCTGCGTTCATCGGTGGGCCCGCAGGATGTCGATGGGGTGATTCTCGCCAACGCCCCTATCCTGGCCCTCGACCTTCATTACCTGATGTCGTTTTACGGGGTGGAGATCACAAACCCGGACCAGTCGACCGACGCGGCTGACCTCGCGGCTCAGCGCATGCTTGGCCAGGTGATGTCGATGTTCCACCGTGAACCTACCTTTTCGGTCCCCGAATTGACGGCCTTGGCCAGCCTTGCTCCGGATTGGGTGCAGAACGCGCGCGTCGGCGAACAGCTCAAACTTCTGCACTTCGAACTCGAGGCCCTCGACCCCGAAACGTGGTCGAAACTGTGGTCTACGCTCCTACAGACCAAGTACGTGTTGTCGGTTAGCTACGTGGCCTCGGTTTTGCTCGTCGAGACCGCGACCGAACCCGCTCCGGCGGTGGCCCCCGCCGTACAACGGCCGGCTTCGATTCACCTTCTGCAACGGTCCTTTCCGCGACTGAACGACGTTGAGCCTCGGGAGGTTGAAGCGGGGGGCACCGTCACCCTGAAAGGAAGTGGGCTCGCGGGTGAACGCACCTTTGTGACCCTCGCAGGGGTGGATGTCACCCCAGACACGGTGGCTTCCGATGAGGTGACGGTCATTGTGCCCCTGTCGGCCCGAGCCGGTTCGATTCACGCCGCAGTGCGCCAAGAAGCCCAAATGGGCACGCTCAACGACCCTTTAGATCCTTTGCAATGGGCCCAGGTGGGGCGCTCCAATGGCCTCCCTCTCGTGGTGCGTCCTCGCGTCATGTCCGCGGCGATTCAGGGCACCCCCGCGATGCTCCAGGTCGACATTGCCCCTGCGGTAGCACCCTTCCAATCGCTGATTCTTCACCTTGCCGCTCCTGACGGAAATCCGAGCCGTGCGCTCCGGCACCGCATCGCATTGCGAGACGAAGTGGCTCCCGTGTCGATCGTGCAGGTGCCCGTCGACGATCTGCCGGAGTCGCCTCTGGGTCAGGCGGCTACGCCCCGTCGGCTCGCGGTGGAGGTCGATGGCGTCCGCTCCCTGCTCACGACCACCGCGGTGATCACCCGATGACGACCGACGACCCAGAGGACATGGAGGCCGCTCGCCTGGCGCTCCTTGCCCGACTCGCCCCGCTTCGCGAGCGATTGCACCCTGAATCGAGCGAACCGTGGGGAGGGCTCGAAGGTTCGGACGATCGTTTTGCAAGGCTCGTCCGGCATCTTCAGCTTACCGACTTCGAAGCTTCCTGGCTGTTGCTCTGTATCGGAGTTCGCGTCGCGCCCGAGATTGCTGCGGATGTCATTGCCCGCACCGGCCAGGCCACGCCGACCTTTGCCCTTGCGAGCCAACTCTTCGCGCAGCCCCACCTCTCGGCCTTGCATCCCCATCGCCCATTGATTGACACCGCGATTGTCAACGTCGGCGCAGAGGCGCCGCTCGGGGAATGTGCCTTCGGCGTGAACGACCGTGTGCTTCATCACCTCCTCGGCATGGACCGCATCGATCCTTCCCTCGAGCCTGTTCTTGAGCTGGTCGAGCCTCCTCCATGGCGGTTCCCGTCCTGGATCGATGCGGCCCACACCGTTGCAAAGGACTTGATCGACACCTGGGACACCGCCGAGGTCGACCGGGTCATCATCGAAGGGCCGCCCGCCCGGGCCCGCTCGTTCGCCGTCCTCGTGGCACGCGCCCTCCGGCTCGACCTGTACCGAATGGCGCCCGACGTCGCTTCGTGGCCAGCCAGTGATCGCGCTCACTTTCGACGGCTCTGGCGCCGAGAACTCCTACTGGATGCGGCTGCATTATGGGTGGAAGGCCCCATTGCCGACCTCTCACGCCTTCCCGGACTCGTCTTTCTCTCAACCGAGGCCCAAGGGTCGACCACCCTCCCTCGGATGCTCCGTGTGCGGGTTCCCGAGCCTGCCTTCTCCGAGGTGCTCGACGGTTGGGTGGCCGAACTTGCGCTGGACGAAACCCAGCGGGGCGCAGTCGCTGAAGTCCTGTTCGACATTCGATTGTCACCCGATCAATGGCACGCCGCGATGGTGCAATCGTGGGGGATGCGGAGACGGGAGCCCCAGGTCGGGGTCGAGACGTTGGTGCTTCGGGCGTGTATCGATCAGCAAACGGCCGTCCTGGCCACGCAAGCCGAACGCCTCGAAGCACGCGCGCAGTGGGCGGACCTTGTGTTGCCCCAGGGCTGTGTGACCCAACTGCGAGCCATTGTCCATCAAGCCCGCCACCGGTACCGGGTACTACAAACCTGGGGTTTCGACCGTACCTCGAGTCGGGGCCTCGCCATTACGGCCTTGTTCCATGGACCGAGCGGGACCGGCAAGACGATGGCGGCCGAAGTGATCGCCAACGCACTCGAAAGGCCTTTGTTCCGAATCGATTTGAGTCGAGTCGTGAGCAAATACATCGGGGAGACGGAAAAGAACCTTCGGGCCATCTTCGACGCGGCCAACGGAACGGGCGTGATCTTGCTGTTCGATGAGGCGGATGCGCTGTTCGGTAAGCGGAGCGAGGTCAAGGATAGCCACGACCGCTACGCCAACCAGGAGGTGAGTTTCCTTCTTCAGGAAATGGAGCGCTATCGAGGTCTTGCGCTGCTCACGACGAATCGCAAAGACGACCTCGATGACGCGTTTCGACGGCGGCTTCGATTCATTTTGGGCTTTCCAAGCCCCGGCGTCGAGGCTCGTCGGCGCATGTGGAGCCAGGTCTTTCCGCCCGACGTTCCACTTGAAGATCTCGATGTCCCTGCGTTGGCGACCCATGCCTTGACGGGGGGAGACATTCGAAACGCAGCCCTCGCCGCAGCCTATGCGGCGGCCGACGGCGGCTCGGTGCGTCCGGAACACATCGAGCGGGCCGTACGGGCCGAGCTTGTGAAGTCCGGCCGTGGCTGATTCGAATCCCCAGACCTTGAACCCGAGCACGCGTGCTCCATTCCCCGCGAAGTCCCTATGCCAAACCGACGTGCCGCGCTGGTGATTCACCGTCTGAAACCTGCTCCGGGTCGTTCCGAGGTCTGGCCGGGAGACGGCTTTCCCAAGGCCATCCCCTTTCAATACAATCCAGAGTCGATCGAACAAACCGTGCAGACCGGCCCCGCGGCGGATGACGGCGGAGAGTCGCTGCGATTGGCGGGTCCTCCAAAAACCACCATCACGCTGACCGCCGAGTTGTTGGCCTGGCACCCGTCCCTCGATTCGTCAGCGGAAAAAGCCGCAGCCAAGCACGGAGTGGGGCATCAGATCGCCGCGCTCGAGTCCCTGTTGTTTCCAACCTACGCGGAGATGGACCGGGAGCGTTCACTCGCCGAACGTGGACTTGTCGAGGTGGTACCCGGTGAACATCTGCTGGCATTGCTGGTCTGGGCGGAAGACCGGATTGTGCCCGTAAAGGTCACTTCCCTTTCGGTCACCGAAGACCGATTCGACGATCAGCTACGACCGGTCCACGCGACCGCCCAACTTTCGCTGCAGGTCCTCACGGTCGCGGACTTGGGCTTCGATCATCCCGGAGGCCGGGTGGCGTCACGCTACCACCGCCGGCTCGAGCGGGTGGCGCGGGACGGCACGCTGGGACCGTTGGCCACTCGCGCGTTCGCCCCTGACACGCTCACCTAGGAGGGACCGTGCGTTCTCCGTTTCCGCTTCCAATGGCCCCCGAGACGCCTTCCATGCCGGCCACCAGTCGCTACCACAGCGTGGGGGTGGTCGAACGGGAGGACGGGTCGGGTCGAACGATTCGGGTGCTGCGTAGACGCTTCATCCAAGAGGTCGCACCCGAGGTCTCGCGCGTCACGGTTCCTCCAGGCGTGCGGGCGGACCAGCTCGCCGACGCGCTTGTCGGCGCACCCGATCAATGGTGGCGCCTTGCGGACGCCAATTCCGTTCGGACGGCCGACGAATTGGAACAAGCCGGTCGTTCGCTGCGCTTGCCCTCGGGCGACTCATGATCTGGGGCGGGATCGAGCTACGGGTGGAGGTGGGGCCTGGCGTGCCTCGGCAACTGCCTCCTGAACTCGTTGAGGCCCTCGTCTCAGTCCAGGTCTCGGGGACGACGGGCAAACGTGGTGGCTTCCAAGTCACCTTCCGCCTCGACAAAGGCGGGACGCTCGAAACCCTTTGGCTACCTGGCTTTGAACTCGAACCGTTCCTCACTCGGGTGCTCATCGAGGTGCGAGTCCAAGGCACCTGGCATCGACTCATGGATGGCGTGCTCGTCAAACATGACCTTTCGCCAAGCAACGAACCTGGTCGGTCGACCCTCACTCTCACGGGTGAAGACCTGACAGCCCTGATGGACCTCATCGACCTTACTGGCGTGCCGTACCCCTACGTACCCACCTACGGTCGGGTGCTCGCCATTCTCGGAAAGTATGCGACCTATGGTGTTATTCCGGGCGTTGCTCCCGACCCCAGGATGTTCGTCGACTTCGCCTGTACGAACATCCAGAAAGGCACCGACTACGCCTACATCCTAAAGATGGCCGAAGACCTTGGGTACGTCTTCCACATGGATTTCGACCGGTTCGGGAATCACTCGGTGGCCTACCTCGGGCCGGAGCTTTGGTTCACGATGCCGAGTTTGCCTGCGCTCACCGTCAACATGGGGGTGCATTCGAATGTCGACGAACTAACCTTCAGCTTCGACGGACGAAAGAAATCCACCCATGTGGTTTGGATGCAGGAATCGACCTCTAAGGTGGTGTTCCCAATCCCCATTCCCACCCTCGAAGGGGTGTTTGGTCCTGTGTTTGGAACCAAGCCGCAAGCGATGCGCCGCATCGTGCAGAGCCAAGGCACCATCGATCCGACGCGACCCGCGGAACTCGCCAAGAAGATCGGTGGTTTACTGCTGAAGAGTCAGGATGCGGTCACGGGCTCGGGATCCCTCGACGTGATGCGGTACGGACACGTGCTTCGCGAACGTTCTCGGGTGGGGGTTCGGGGCGCAAGTCAAACCTACGACGGCACCTACGTCGTGAGTAGCGTTCAGCACAAGCTCAAACCAGGTGAATCGTATCGGCAGAGCTTTACGCTCACACGGTCCGGGCGCAGCACAGGTTCGCCGAACGAGGAGGTGATGATATGATAGAACCGAAAGATTCGGCGCCCGAAAAGTACTATGGCAAGTACAGGGGATTCGTCGTCAACAACGTCGATATCGAACGACGAGGGCGAGTTACCGTCATGGTGCCCAACCTTGGCACCGGGCTGCTACTTTGTGCGGAGCCCTGTTTTCCGGCGACGGGACTTCCTGGATTTGCGTCCGGCATGTTCGCCGTGCCCGCGATTGGCGCAGGGGTATTCGTCGAATTCATCGGGGGAGAGATCGATCAGCCCATCTGGTCGGGCGGATTTCCGGGAACCACCGCGTCGATGCCCGTCGACAATACCGCGGCCGCTCCGGGTCTCGAACCGCTGACCATCCAAAGCGGTGCCATGAAGGTCACGGTTGCCAACCACCAGATTGAGATTGGGACGGCGGGTGGACCGGGCAGTGCGCTCCTTAATGGAATTAGCATCACGCCGGGCTCGATTACCTTCATGGTGGGCGGGGCGTCCTTTGTGCTGACGCCAGCCGGCATTGACCTCAACAAGGCAACCATCACGCTCGTCGGAGCAGGCTGATGCCGGGCCCGCCGATTCCGTTGTCGAGTCAGGTGTTGTGCCCTCATGGGGCACCGGCTGCTCCGGTGCCGGCTCCGTCCCCGACGGCCTTGGTCTACGGCACGCCAATCCTGACGGTTGCGAGCCAACATCTGGTGTCGACATGCCCCCTTAGCGCAGTGGGCGCGCCCCCTTGCGCGACCGTGTTGCATCAAACGTCGGTCCGCGTGTTGGTACGAGGCATTCCCGCGGTTCTCGCGCCACCCGGGGGCAGCACCTCCCTTCAGCCGACCGCTGCCCCCAACGGACCCAGTGTCGTGGTCGGCGCTCCCTTCACGATTGTCATGAGCTGACCATGCGCCTAGCTTTTCCCTTCCACATCGATGACTCTGGACGAAGCGCAGAAGTCGACGAAGCGACCTATGTTCGGTCGCTCATCGAACTGCTCATCCTCACCGACCCTGGGGAGCGGGTGATGCGGCCCGACCTCGGCGGGCGAACCCAAGCCATGGTGTTTGCCCCCGTCACCGACGAGCTCATGGGAACCACCCAGGCGTTGTTGCAGGGAAACCTTGAACGTTGGTTGTCGTCACTCGCGGAGATCGGCGACGTCGAGGTGCGACGAGAAGAGAGTGTCGTCACGGTGCGCGTCGCCTATCGCATCCGTTCCACGGGCCAGACCGACGAAGTCCTCGTGACCGGGGGAACCTAGATGCAATCCGTCTACCGCTGTGCATCGCAGCGCCGGCGCCGGCTGGTGCTGACCGAGACCTCACTGAACGGTATCGACTTTATTGAGGTCGACCCAGATCAACCCACGACCCTGACCGTCCATTTGCTCCGGCCGGCTCCCGTGAACCTCGACGCTACGGATTTCGAGATCACAGGCGGAGTTCGGACGACGGAGATTACCGTCGAACAGCTGCTCCCGGTGTTGGGGCAGCCGAGCGTGGTCCGGTTGGTGACCAATCGCGTGGGGGACCATTCCGAGTACCGATTGAACGTGATCGGCTCAGCGACAACAGAATTTGATCCAGTGCTTCGCACGATTGGGTTTGGGTTTCTTGCCCACTGCGACGTGGGGCTGGATTGCCCGACCCCGACCCCGTGCCCCCCAGAGCCCTTGCCCATCCCTGAGCTCGATCACCTCGCTCGGGACTTCGAGAGCTTGCGGCGGTTGATGCTTGAGCGACTCACCGTGTTGCGGCCGGACTGGACTCGACGTACGGCCATCGACCCCATGGTGATGCTGGTCGAAGCGCTGGCCTATGAAGGGGACCGGCTGTCGTATGCCCTCGACGCCGTGTCGCAGGAGACCTACCTCGGTACGGCGCGCCAGCGTGCGTCCCTTCGCCGCCATGCACGACTGCTCGATTACACGGTTCACGAGGGAGCGGCTGCACGGGCTTGGGTCCAGCTGCAGGTGAGCACGGCGACGAACTGGGATGCGACCCAGGACCCAATGCCACGGTTCTTCGCGGGTGGTGGTGC
Source organism: Myxococcota bacterium (assembly GCA_039208735.1). Lineage (GTDB taxonomy): Bacteria > Myxococcota_A > UBA796 > UBA796 > DRPG01. The sequence continues at coordinate 9,076 of JBCCQY010000055.1, forward strand.
CGAAGACGGCATTGCCTTTGTCGTGGCCGAACCCGCCTTCACGGTTCATCCCGATAACAACGCCCTGCCCTTTCATACCTGGGGGGAGGTGGATTGTTGCGTGCCCCGAGGCGCCACCGAGATCGACCTTGACGTGACCGGCCTCACGCCAAGCCTCACGGTCGGCGACACGCTGCTGTTGGAACAAACTCGCGATCCAACGACACTCGAACAGGTCGACGCAGATCCTGCCCATCGTCACATCGCACGCATTCGCGCCATCGAGGTAACCGCCGACCCCGTCACCTCGAGCACGGTGTGGCGGGTTCGACTCGACGACGAGGATGCGCTGCCGTTCGCCCTTCGCGTCTCGGTCGACCCCGAGGAGGGCCCCCCCGTCTCTATCGCCATCGCGAGAGGCAACCTCGTGCTGTTGGAGCATGGCGAGCCCGTCGAGTTGATCGACCGCACCGTGGACCTGCGTTGGGGAGATCGCTACGAGCTTCGACTCGACGAGGTTGCGTCGATCGCGCCTTCGGTTCCCGTGACCTCTGGCTCGTCGGTCGCGGCGATGCGTCAGGTCGACCCGGCTCGAGCCGTGCCCGCGATCACGCTCATCGATGAGACAGGCGCCCACTGGGATCCGCAACCGCACCTGTTCGACAGCGCCTCGACGGACCGTCACTATGTACTCGAAACCAGCCACGAAGGTCGGCCTTCGGTTCGCTTTGGCGACGGACAGCACGGTGCACTTCCTGTGCAGGGAGACGGCCGCCTGACGTTCACGGCGACCTTGCGATTGGGGGGCGGTGAAGTCGGCAACGTCGGCGCGGAAGCCATCACGCGGGCCCTCGATTTTCCGGCGCACAATGCGAACACGCTGGTGGTTCGCAATCCCCTACCAGCCTTTGGCGGACAACGTCCAGAGTCGGTCGAGGCGATTCGTCGAGACGTGCCCGAGGCCTACCGCTACCAGGAACGCGCAGTCCGGACCGATGACTACGCGCGCGTCGTCGAGGCGGCCAGCCCCCAGGTGGCCCGTGCGGTCGCCCACATCCGACAAACGGGAACGCATCGCGCGGTCGAGGTGGCCGTCGATCTACGCGGGGGCGGGAAGCTTTCTGAGGAGCCGGAGTTGCGGGCGGTGCTTCGATCCGCGCTTGAAGACCGCCGCACCCTTGGCTTTTCGGTTCGGCTCCGCGACGCTCGCTTGGTTCCCCTCGACCTTGCCCTTGTCGTCATCCTGGAGCCGGCAGCCTCTCGAAGCGTCGTGCGAAGTCGCCTGAGGACCGCGTTTGCGGCCGGCCGTGAGTTCGATGGGGAAGCCGCCTTCTTCCACCCGGATCGGTTCACCTTTGGTGATCCGCTGTACTTCAGTGCGCTCGTCGCCCATGCGCGCGCGGTCCCCGGTGTGTGCTCCGTCGAAACCGACGCCACGAGCGTCCATGGCGGCCTTCTCCGGTTTCAGCGGTGGGGCGTTCCACCTGACGGAGAGTTGGACCGTGGCGTCATCCGACCTGCTCCTCGCGAGATTCTCGAAGCGTGGAGCGATCCGAACCGGCCCGAACGGGGCCGCATCCACTTTCACCTGCTGGGGGGCCGATGAAGTCCGACCCACATGCTTGCGATAGTTGCCTCGCCCCTCCAGATCGTCCCGACCCGCCAAGCGGTCTGGCACGGGTGCCCTTTCGTACAGGCACGCATGACACCCTGCTGAAGGCCATGATCGAGGCTCTTGCGGGCGCCGAGGTTCCTGGCGATGGAGCGGAGGGGCCCGCAATCCGTCCCCTTGCCCGTCTGGGGACCCGCTCGACGAGCGACCCGGCCCTCGCATTGGTCGATCTGTGGGCCAGCGCACTGCACGTACTGTCCTTCTACCAAGAGGCAGCTCTTAACGAGGCCTTCCTTGGCACGGCCGAGGAGCGATGGTCACTCGTCGAGCTGGCTCAGATGATCGGACACCAGCCCGATCCTGGTGTGTCGGCCGAAACCTGGCTCGCCTTTGAGATGAACGACCTGGCCGGACGCCCGTTTGCGACCCCCCTTGAGTCTCGAACCCCCGTTCAAGGACTGCCCCCCTCCGGAAACGCGCCTCCGCCCGTGTTCGAAACGCTGGACGACGCGACCTTGCGGCCCCAATGGAGCACCTTGCGCCCGCTCCACACGCGACCGGCCTACCTGGCCATCGTCGGACCCGACTCAAATGGCGTTGGCGTTTTGTACTGGATCGATTGGTCGCCGGGCCCCAACCCACAATCCGATGCGATCGCGTCAGAATTCGTACACCCGATTAACGTCAGCCCTCCAGACGCCTCAGGCCCCGTCTTCGGTCGCCCGGTACGGCGGCTCGCGCTCGCTGGCGCACTGACCCCCGTGAAGCCGGGCGACTTCCTGTTGTTCCGCAGCATCACAAGCCAGGGGGCCTTCGCAATGCTCAAGGTTGTGGAGATCGAGCCGCAACCCCTCAACAACCAGGTGGTCATCACCCTTGATCACGGCTTTGACCCGGTCGATGGTGACGCGGGGCCGGGGGCTGCCACAGCGCTTCCTCAGCTGCCGATTGAGGTCGAAGACCTGATCGGATTGCCGCAATCCGCGTTGGCGGAGCGGCTGCGTGCGCACACCCTCACCGAAGATGAAGGGCGGCGCTTGGTCGACGCGTACCGCCCAGGCGCCCGCGCGCTCTCGGAACTCTTGGCGTCGATCGACCCCTACGCCAGGGATGGCGGAGGCCAGGGGATCTTTCTGTCCCCGGCGATGTTCCGCCCCTTCGGGCACGACGCACAGGACTCTGCGTCGCTCAACCGGGCCTTGGGGGTCACAGACCAGTACACCTGGGACACGACCCCGCCGAGCATCTGGCAAAACGCGCAAGGGACGGTCCGGGGAGGAACCCCTGGCTCTGGCACCGGCCGCATCGCTCTCGACCGGGCCTCCGTCCGATCCGCCGTGGGTTCGTCGGTCGTGATCGAAGGTGCCGGCCAGACCCAACTCTTCTCCATTACGCGCCAGTTTGATACCGGCCTGCGCGACTTCTTCCGAACCGTTGCGACCACACTCCTGGACCTCACGAAGGTGGCGGGCGCCCCAGCTGCCGCGCATGACTTTCCGTTCCGGGAAAGCACGATTCGGGTGTTTACGGAAGCCGCGATTGCGGCGCCACGCGTCGTCGACACGCCGGTCGAAGGTCGGGCGATCACGCTCGAGCGGTTTCATCCCGACCTGCGTTCGGGTCAGGTGGTGCTCGTGCAGGGCACCCCCCTTGAAGCCGCCGGCGAGTCCAGACTCGACCCGGAACTCCGGACCATTGTCGTCGTGGAGCACGTCGGAGGCCGCACGCACATCACGCTAGACCGGCCGCTCACCCATCGCTACCGTCGAGACAGCGTCCTCATCAACGCCAATGTGGTGCGCGCGATCCACGGCGAAACCACTCGGCAAGTGCTGGGGGATGGCGATGCGCGACAGGCCCATCAGCGCTTCCTTCTTCGTCGTCCGCCGCTGTCGCACCGAGCCTCTTCGACGAGGGTCTTGCCCGAGATCGAGGTCCAGGTCGACGGCGTCGCCTGGAAGCGGGTGAACACGCTGTTTGGGAGCCGGTCCGATGAGCGGGTCTACGTGTTGCGTCAGCGCAGCGATGATGCGTGGGAGGTCCGGTTCGGGGACGGTCAACAAGGGGCCCGACTGCCCACGGGACAGGGCAACGTGGTGGCAACTTGGCGAACGGGCCTCGGTACGTCGGGCAACGCAGCGTCGAATACGGTTTCGACCTTGCGCAGCCAACCGTTTGGGGTGCGCACGGTGACCAATCCGTTTCCCGCGACCGGTGGGGTGGATCCCGAGCGGCCGGACGAATTGCGGCGCACGATTCCACGGCGGACCCGAACGCTCGGCCGTGTGGTCTCGCTGACGGACATCGAAGATTTCGCGGGCAATACGCCAGGGGTTCGCAAGGCCCACGCCGTGTCACTGTCGTGGCGCGGAGGCCCGTTGGCGCTCGTGACGGTGGCCGGCGATGGCGTGGATGCGTCAATCCTGACGGGGCGCTTGCAGCGAGCGTTGATGGCCGTGGCACCCCAAGGGCTACGCCTCATTGTACGCGAGTATGCCGCTGCTTTCTTCCTTGTTGAACTCCGGATCGATGCCGATCCGGCCTTCGAGCGGTCCGTTGTCCATGTGCGGGTCACCGAGCGATTGCGCCGGGCCTTTTCGTTCGACCGGCGAGCCTTCGGACAGCCGGTGACGCGGTCGGAGGTCCTGCAGGAGGCGTCGTCCGTGGCTGGGGTTCGGGGGGTGCTGGTGGACCGCTTCGAGCGTTCCGATCGGCCGTTGTCCTTACCGGCGGGCGACCTGCATGCTCGGCAGGCCGGCATCGCAAGTGGCGAACTTCATGCCGCTGAACTGCTGTTGCTCGAACCGGGCACCCCTGGGTTGACGATTGCGGTCGCAGGAGGGAGTGCATGAGCGCAGATCGACTCTACGAACGGCTTCCGGCCGTGGTGCGAAGCCGCGATGGCCATGTGGGCTACCCACTGCGCGCTCTGTTTCGGGTTTTGCAGACGCAGGCAGACGCCTACGATGCTGACCTGAAGCGCCTGTACGACAATTTGTTCATTGAAACGTGCGAGGAGTGGGCCGTTCCCTACATCGGGGACCTCGTCGATGCCCTGCCGATCCGCCCCGTCCCTGCGCGAACCCACTCCCGCCGCAGCTGGGTAGGGCAGACGATCCAGCGTCGGCGTCGCAAGGGCACCCCAGGCGTCGTCGAACACCTCGCCCTTGCCGCATCGGGCTTCGAGAGTCGTGCGGTCGAGTACCTGGCTGTGGTTGCAACGACCGAGAACGTCAATCTGCACCGTATGGCAGCCCAACTGCCTCATCTCGCCCTGCTGGACCCCTTCGAACGACACAACGGTCCATTCGATGAGCTTCCGCGCACTCCAGACGTGCGACGCATTCCCAACCGCGTGGGGCGCCACAACTTGCCCAACGTGGGCGTGTGGCTCTGGCGGGAGACCCGAATCGGAGTGGCCCCTCATTCCGCGCGACGCGCGAGTGTAGGCGTTGCAAACTTCTTTGTTCATCCCCTTGGCGTGGCGGCTCCGCTGTTCAATGTGCCTACCGACGAGCGTTCGTTGGCTAGCCTCGCCACCGAGCGCGAACGGCCCGGAGTCCTTCGGCATTGGCCTCTACACGTGGGCCAGACCACGTCGGAGGCTTCCTGGCTCGAAGGCAATCGGGCTGCGGTGCGGGTCTTCTTGGTGCGTGGGGGGCCCCCTGAGCGGGTTCCTCCGTCCGACATCGCGTTGTGCAGCCTCGATGATGATCGATGGGCGGGGACGTTCGTTGCCCCAAGTGGCGCAAGGGTCGCGCTTGATCCGGTGCGGGGGCGACTGACCGTACTCGACGACCCCGGATCGGTCGTTGAGGTCCACGTCGAAGCCCAACATGGCGTGGCCGGGGCGATCGGCGCGGGGACGGCGGGCCCTCCCTCCAACGTTGCCGACAACACCCTTGCCGAGCTGCCCGAGACATGGGCGACCGGGGTGGTCAATCTCACGTCGTGCCTGGAACAGCAACCGTCCAGCGGAACGTGGACCCTGACCGTCCCAGCCGGCGAGACACTCATCGTCCAGGCCAACGGCATCGGCGTGCGGCCGCACCTTCGGGGAACCCTCGAGATCGTGGGCGGCGGGGGACGCGTGGTGCTTCGAGGGCTTTTGATTGAGGGGACCGTTCGTGTTGCGTCAGACGCGGTGTCCGATCTGACGATCGAGCACTGCACGATCACGGGGGCCGACCCCGAACCCGCGCTCCACCTCAGTGGTCCCACCATCGCTGAAGGGGCGACCGCGACGCTTTCCGTAACCGTGAAACGCTCGATGGTTGGCCCTGTCGTCGCGCAGCGGGCGAACCCAGAGCCGGGCCCAGACGGAATCGTGCTGCGCATCGAAGACTCCTCGGTCGACGCGCGGCCCCTTCCCCCTGATTCGAATTCTCGGCACAACGAAGCGGCACTGCTGACCCCCGATTCCCAGTTGGAATTGTTCGGCGTGACGGTGCTGGGCCAAACCCGAGGCCGACGCCTTGAGGCCAGTGATGTCATCTTTGGGGGCGACCTTCGCATCCTGCAGACCCAACGCGGGTGCATGCGGCACTGTGTTTTGTGGTTGTCGGGACCGTCCACCGACCCCTACGTGGGTACCCGCACGCCACGCCGTCACCGGTGCATCCCCGACCAAGCCTTGGACGACGTGTCGGGGCCGTCTGCGGTGGCCTTTACGATCACAAGGCTGCGTCCTCGCTTTGTGAGCCTGCAGTTTGGTCAACCGGGCTACGCGCGGCTGCATCCCAAGGCCGCGGTCGAGCTTCGCGAAGGGGGGGCGGATGGGGCCGAGCCGGGAGCCTTTGCCTTTGAACAAGAAGCCATTCGATTGCGCAATCTGCGCGACGTGCTGCCCGCCTACCTGCCGTTCGGAATGGAAGCCGGCATCTTCGATGCCACCGGGAGACATGCAACATGAAGGGTGACTTCAGCCGGAACAGCCATCTTCCTGACCGCCAATTCTCTGCGGTGCGTTTCCTTCAAGGTCGCGTCGTGCTCGATGCCGATCTCAACGAACAGCTCGACATCGCACTCGATGATCGAAGGTGGGGTCGGCACGACATTATTGGCGACTTCGGGATTCCTGAGGACCATCCAGACGATCTTGCGGTGGCTCTCGAAGGAACGACGGTGACGGTGGCCGGTGGCACGGCCTACGTCGCGGGACGCCGGGTGACGGTCGAGCCAACCACCGTCGATGTGTCCGAGCTTCTCATGGGAGACCCGAACCCGCAAGGCAGCGTTTTGCTTGGGGTCGATCTCGAGGTTCGTGAGGAGCTGGTCACGGAGTTGGACGACCCAGATCTGGTCGAGCCCGCCTTGCTTGGCGCGGATCACTCGGTTCGCCAACGCCTCGTTACAGAGGTGCGGGTTGATGCGCTGTCCGACTTCACTTGCCGCGGATTACGCCGCATGCGCTCGCCTTTGCGCATGCGTCCTCTGGTCGAGCCTACCGTTCCGGGAGCGGGCCCGTGCCTCGTTCCAAGCCAGGCAGGGTTCCGAGGACTCGACAACGTGCACGTGCGCATCGAGGTGCACCGCTCAGACAGTGACGGGCGGTGGGTCAAATGGGACCGCGACAACGCGTCGGTTGAACTTGAAGCTTCGGGCCTCGTCGAGGACGATGGGACGCAATTGCTGCTCGTCGGTCCGTTTTCGCCCGCCCATGCCCTCGACCGTCTTGAATCGGGTGACCTCCTCGAAATCGAAGGGGTGGGGCTCGTTCAATATGTGGGGACCGATCCCGACTCGCGTGGGCTCCTTGTCGGACCGCTCGGCAACGAACCGTTCTTCACCTCCACCGACTTTTCTGGTGACCCGTTGCGTCTTCGCCGTTGGCAAGGGTTTGCCATGGTGCAGCTGGGTCAGGCGTTCTCTCTCTTCGAAGGACTGTCGGCCGAGCTCACCACCGGCCTTCTGCCCCCTGGTACGACACCGACGGCAGAAGAAGGATCTTCGTGGAGTTTCGTCGCTCGGTCGGCGATTGGTGAATCCGGCATTGGTGATGTCGTGTGGCCTCACCGCACGCCGACAGGCGACCCCGAACCCGCGTTTGCGGAGGCCCCCGACCACCTTCGGGTCAGTCTGGCCATCTTCGATGTGCCCGCCAATGGGGATCCCCCACAGATGGGAGACTGTCGGTGGTTCTTTCCCCCGCTCACCAAGCCGATCGCGAGTGGTGGATGTGCGACGTATGTGGTGGATCCGGCCACGTGGCGGGAGACGCTTGCGGAGCTGGAGCCCGGTGAAGACGCGCATGTGTGCTTTCGACCTGGAGTATATGGGGTGGATTCCCCCCTGGTGCTCTCGGGTCTCGGACACCTCACGCTGTCGGGATGCGGGGAGGCCACCTGTCTTCGCGGGACCACGGTTCCCATCCTTCTCGAGGTGCACAACTGCTCGAGTGTTACTCTCCTCGATCTTTGTTTTGAGTCTCTGGCTCCCCAACCGGAAGGGCTCGAGATTCCAAGAGGGATGGTCCAGCTCCGCCAGTGTGCCACGGTCGAGGTTCATCGGTGCCGATTGACCATGGCTCCCGCGGCGAACGAACGGCGAGCCTGTGTGCGGGTCCAGGTCGATCCTCCGCTCGATCCAGATGCGCCCGAGCCCTTTGTGTCGAATGTCACCATCACAGGGAGTCACTTTGCTATCGGTGACTCGCAACAGGGCATTCAGTTGTGGGCGGTGACCGACGCCACGGTCGACGACAATACCTTTGAGACGTTTGGGCAGGCCTCCCTGGACGGGGGCGTGGTCTCCGCGGTGGCCGAGCGCGCGGTGACCTGCGATGGCAGCACGGTCCGTACCCTGTCGATCACCGGAAACCGCGCCGAGCGGGTTTCGTACTTTGCCCGGGTGTACGGATGGGTCGGCGTGTCCGTAGTTCGAATCCTCGACAACGTGGTGACCACCGCCCGTGGACTGTGGCAGCTCGATCATGCCATCCTCGTCAGCACGGCCGAACGGGTGACGATATGCGGTAACGAACTCGCCTTAGACCAGCCGGTCGACCGACCGCTCCCGGAAGACGAACGACCTTATCGCAACGGCATCAAGGTCGAAGGGTCGCTGGGACCTGTCATTCGTCTGTGCGACAATGCGGTTTCGCACGCGGACTACGCGATTCGAGTGGCCGCGGGGACTGCCGCGAATGCCCCTCGCATGTATCGAACCACCGGAAACTTGCTCTGGAGTGGAGGGCCGGTTTGCTACATCCACGAATTGGGTTCCGAACCGCTTACCTTCTTCGTTCACCAAAACGTCCCTGAACCCCCCACGGGCGAACAAGGGCGGGTCATCGTTCGCCCCGTGGGCGGAAGCGTAGATGTGACCAGGGTAGTCAGGCCCACCCCCACGGGAGGCCGAAGCGATGAAGGGTGATTTCAGCCGGAACCGCGGTCTACGAAACGACTCGACATCTGGCGTGCGTTTCCTGCATGGCCGTAGCCTGCTCGATTCGAACCTGAACGAGCAACTCGACATCGCCCTTGCGGATCGGCGAGCCGGGCGGTCTGACATCATTGGCGCGTTCGGCATTCCGCTGGCCGCTGATCTCGGCGTTCAGCTCCAAGGGACCTCGCTTGTCGTGCAGGGAGGAACGGCGTACGTCGCGGGGCGTCGGGTGATCGTCCCACCCGCCACGATCGACATCACGCCGCAGCTCCGAAGTCGGTTTGCGGTGCGCCTCGCGGTTGACCTTGTCGTGCGAGAGAGGTCCGTCACTGAACTCGATGAACCTTCTTTGGTCGAGCCCGCCCTGCTTGGGGTGGACCATTCGGTTCGCCAACGCCTGGTTGCGGAGGTGCGGGTTCGACAGGCCACCGAGTCGGTGTGCCAAGGCGTTCGCCGGGTACAGTCCCCTTTGCGAATGCGGCCCCTTCTCGAAGCGGGCAACGCTTACGCGGGGCCCTGCCAGATTCCGGATGCGGTGGGCTACCGAGGACTCGACCATGTCCATGTCCGGCTTGAGGTGCACCGCATCGACGACGAGGGCATCTGGGTCAAATGGGACCGCGACAACGGGTCGGTGGAGCTTGAAGCCCTAGGTCTCGTGGAGGCTCAGGGGGGGCAGCTTTTGCTCGTGGGCCCCCTGGACCCCGCCCGAGCGCTCGAGCAGCTCGAATCTGGCGACCTCCTCGAGATCGAGGGGTTTGGGTTGGTTCAAGTGGCGGGAACCGACGCGGAGTCCCGGGGCTTGCTCGTGGGGCGACGGGGAAATGAACCCTTCTTTAGTCCCACCGACTTTCCGGGCACCGCGCTGCGATTGCGACGGTGGCAGGGCCTAGCATTGGTACAACTCGGTCAGCCGTTTCCGCTCTTCGAAGGACTGTCCGCCGAAATCACGGAAGGTCCCTTGCCTCCGGGTACGACGGCTCCCTCCGACTATCGAGGGACAGCGTGGAGCTTTGTTGCCCGTGCCGCGGTGGACGGGGCGGGGTGGGGAACCATCGGACAACCCCTTCACGAGTCCGCCGAGGCACCGGACCACTTCGTGGTCGGACTGGCTGTCTTCGATGCTCCCGCGCTTGGCGGGGCCCCTCGCGACTGTCGGAAGCGCTTTCCCCCGCTGACCCTTCGACCGAACAACGATGGCTGCGCCACCTTCGTTGTCGAGCCCGAGACCTGGCTCGCCACCCTCTCTGGGCTTCAGCCCGGCCGTGACGTCCACATCTGCTTTCGGCGAGGAGTGTACGAAACCGAGCGGCCGGTCGAACTTCGCGGTCTGGGCCATCTCGTGCTTTCGGGGTGCGGGCCCGCCACCCGCATTATCGGTCGGGGAGCGGAAACCGTGTTGCGCTTGGTCGACTGTGACAGTGTCCGCGTGGAGGCGTTGGCGATCGAGGCGCTTGAATCGGCGTCGCGCCCCGGCGTCGCAGGTACGTTGACGCTGCTGCGGTGCGGCCGGATGGACGTGCGACGGTGCCGACTCACCGCGGCCTCGTTGGTGCGTCGCAATGGCCACGGACTGCTCGTCGACAACCGTGATCTGACCCGACATCCACAGCGCGCATCCCTCGTGGTGTCGAACTGCGACGTCGCGATCCCGCACGCTCAGACGGGGATCGACGTGCGAAACGTGGCTCATGTCCGCATTGAACACAACACCTTGCTCGCTACGGGGTCAGCCACGCTCGAGGACGGGACGAGGGCCTCCGGGTTCGCCAGCCAAGGCATCTCGGTTCTGGGAAGCGGTCTCCTCCATGTTGACGTCCGGAGCAATCGCATCGAGGCGGTCGAGCAAGGAATCGCCATCGATCCTGAATTCGCTGATGACATTGGCCGAACCGTGGTTCGCGTTGAAGACAATGCGGTCTCGATCGTCACCACGCAGTTTCTCGACGAGCGGACGGCGCGACCGGGCATTCAGATCGGCAGTGCCGAACGCACGGTGATCCGCCGCAATGAGGTGTTTCCCGTCACTCCCTCCGGCTGGCCAGAATCCCGAGGCGACTTTGGGTTCAGTGAAGGCATTTTGGTGGAGGGGCGCTTTGGGCCGGTGATTCGCTTGTGCCAAAACTCGGTCGCGGGAGCAAGGTTCGGCGTTCGAGCCTCGGTCGTTAGCCAGGCATCCCCCGCGCAACGGATGTATCGAACGACTGGCAACCTCCTCATCGACGGAGAACGCTGCTACCTCCATGAAGAGTACGACGCATCGCTCACGCTTCGTGACGCCACCTTCTGGGTGCACCAAAATGCGCCGGCGGTGACGCGATGAACCGCACTCGAACCCTCGAGATCGCGCCACCACGGGCGACGGCGGAGCGTGAGGCTCAATACCACGCCGCCCGAGGCTCGCTTCCGTCACAGCTGGATCTGTCTCGAGTGCGGGTGCACTCGGATGACCAAGCCCGGGCCGCCACCAAGGCTCTTGGGGCCACGGCGTTTGCCCATGAAGGGTCGATCGTGTTGGGGCCTGACGCGACTTCGTCGGATGGCAGCCCCAAGACGGACATCCTGCGGCACGAACTCGTGCATGTTGCGCAGTTCCAGCGCGCTCCCTCCGCCCATCCGTCCATGGTGTTTCGCGATGCGAAGGCCGGCAAGGAGGAACTCACCAAGCAGGACGACGTCAAGGTCATCCGAGACGGGAACTTCCTTCGGGTGGTCAAGTTCAACGGAACAACGATGATCGGCATCGCCGAGATTCCCATTCCAGGAGGACGCCGCATTGAGCCCGGTGACGTCGTGGTGGAGTCCAACCAGGATGTCGCGAATAAAGGCACGGGAACGTCGAAGGGACTGACCACAGTCATCGATGCAGGCGACACCCACGTCTTCCTCAAGGGCGGCCTGGCGCCTCGTATGAATCAGGCCTCTGGTGCAAAGCAACGGGGCTTCGTACGACGAGATCAGGACCTTTCGGACGAGGACCGCCAAGACCTAAGTCCTCGCGAGTGGGACGCCATTGTTCGAGGCGAAGTGGCCATCGACAACCGCGAGCGGATCGAGCGGGTCTTTAGCCAAGAAGCGTTTGGGGACCGCAAAGATGCCAAGACGTTGTTGGAGAACCTCGATGCGTACTCCGACGACCAACTGGACGCGATTGTGTCCCGCCCAGATTTCAGGGACCTCGAGAAGCTGGCTGCAGAGGAGGAGTGGTACGAAGCCGAAGCGCAACGACGGACTCAGGCGTTTGGGTTTTACGTCAGCCCCCAGGAGATTCGCGATCAGGTCGGGGAACAACGCCGGATGGCCCGCATCCAGTCCGACGTCGGTTCTCAGGCCTCCATGGTGGATGTCAAGGAAATTCCTGGTCAAGGCGGGAAGCGGCGGTTTCGGGCCAAGGTCTTCACTGCGTCTAAGGAGGTGGTGGAGCGGATTTACGACGAGGACGGTTTCGTCGTCGATACGACTCCGTCGGCTGAACGGTCAGGCGACGACCTCCTGCAGGTTCAGATTGCGCGGGACATTCGCTCCGGCCGGATCGACAAAGCACGGGCGGCCCTCGAAGAGGAGGGGTGGGACGCAGACTTCATCAGCGAGACAATGCGTCACTTGTCCGATGGCGATCTGCGCAAGATTGCCCTCAATGCAGATGGCAAACGAAACCCGAAGGGCGCAAGCCTGATTCGCGATCTCAACGATGGCATTACCGGATTTGGGCCGTTCGCCGGAGATATTGAAGAGCAACGTCAGCGGCTTGTTGCGGCCCAAAACTTCTTTGTCACGGACGAAGACCGGAAAGCCTTCGAGGAAAAGAAGGCGAAGGGCAAAGCGAGGGTGGTGCCGGTCAAGATCAGCGGCTTGGATCAAAGCCATCTTGCGGCGGAGGCGCAAGGCAATTCCGTGTATGTGAAGCTGGCTTTGCACGGTGCGACGGCCGACCACATCAAGGAGCATGGTGCAGATGGCGTGTACGACTTTCTCGGCGGCGTCACCATGGCGCCGAATGAACTCGTGGAAGTGCGGATCTACGAAAATGGGAAAATCACGTCGAAAGTGCTGCCTGCCTCGGCGCTGATCGGCATTTCGAACAAGATTGGCAAGGAACGACTCATGAATGTGGCCACCGTCGTTGGAACGGCGGTCACGTTCGGAGGAGGCTCGGCGGCCGCAGGGACGGGATGGCTAAGCCGCACGTCGGTGATGCTCGACCGAGCCGATACCGTGCTGACCTTCGCCGACGAGGCCCTAAAGACCACGGCCGGCTCGGAACTCACCGAAGGTACCGGCATCAAGGAGGCGGTCTCGAACGCCCAAACGGTCACCGGATTCGCTTCGCTTGGTCTGTCCGCGAAGGACTTGACCACCGCAAGTGTCGGTGCGGTCAAAAAGCGACTTGCCAAGCGTCGTCGTCCGCTGAAGGCCCCGGATGTGAAGGCCCCGAATGCTTCTCGTCCCATCATCCCGCCGGCCCGGCCTCCGCCAGCCCTGGACGCACCCGCGGGTTTAGGCAAACGAGTTCCCCTGAAGGGGGAGACCATTCCGGACAGCAAGTTTCCCACCCCTCCGAGCGGCGTGGACGGTGCAGCAAGCGGTCTGTCGGCCCGAGTGGCCGATAGCTCACGACTTGATGTGATCAGCCCCCAACAGGCCTTCGACGAGCTTCGGTACGTTCGCGAAAAGCAGTTGCTCATTGGCAGGCCAGGCAAGCGAAGCGCGCGCCTGGGAGACCACACCTGGTACGAAGGCGTCGGGAAGTGGTGCCGCCACTCGACGAAGACGTGCCTCGATGTTGACGGCAACGTGTACCGGAACGACCAGCCTCTCCCCGGACCGGCCTTTGCCGATCCTTCGAAGGGAGGGATGCGCACGAAGGAATTTAAGCGCTCCTTTGAGCAACACCAGCGCAACATTCGCGGCCTCGAGGAGAAGCTCGCGACGGCGAAGAAGGAACTCGAAGAGTACCGAGCGCTCCGCAAAGGGGAGACCGGAGCCCTCGCCAAGGAGGCGGGAGACCTCGTTCGAGACAGTCGCCGCAACGTTGGCAAGCTCGAGGCCGACCTCGCCGCGCAGCGTATCGAGGCGCTGAAAGTCGAGATCAAGGCTCTCGATCAGGACCTGGCGGTTCTCAAGCAAAAGGGAAAACCCGGATATGCAGTCCAGGACAAGCTCAACGAGGCCGAAACGGCCCTCGGCAAAGCTCGCCTGGACAAAGAGCAAGCACTGCGGGACATGGATGCGCCCGACGGCATCGTGACCGCGAAGAAGGGCACCCCCACAACCGTCGATGTCGCAGGGCTCAACAAGCCCGCGGCCGCCAAGCACATTGCCAAAGCCCGGAAACAAGGTCTGGCCCACGCGGCCGAGCTGCAGAGTGCGCGGAACGCCCCGACCAAGGAACTCGCGGAAGCGGCGCGAACCCGTGCCCGCACCCTTGCGGAAACGATGGCCGAAGAATCCGCGCTCGCCTTCGGGCAGCAAAAGGGATGGACATTGATTGGCAACGGGCGAGGGCGGGACTCGTTTGACCTCGTGTTCGAGAATCCGTCGACCCGCGAGATCATCATTATCGAGGCCAAGGGAGCGGGTGGTGAACTCAATTGGCGTTGGGACGACTCGGGCACCATTCGTGTGCAACAGGGCACCCGTCGCTACCTTGAGGTCGTGGGGCGGAGCGTCGCCAAGAGAGACCCGACCTTGGGGACGAAGATCACGAGCGCACTCGCAGGCAATCGAAAGTTCCGCTACATCGAGATTCGCCAACCGGTCGACTCGAGTGGGAAGCTAGGCCGTCTGGAGGTGCGAGACTTCAAGTTGTGACCCCGATGCAGGAAATCGAGGCCGCTCAAAGGACATGCAAGGTGTGGGTTAAGGCCCGCAGCCCACGACGTCGCCGTCCAGATTGTTCGCGTAGGTGTTGTTTCCTAGGGTGGGGCTAATTCCCGTCGGACACGAAATACCGTCGCCGGAACTGTGCTGGATGGTGGAGTCGACAATCGTCGTGGAGCTCGATCGGACGTGCAAGTTGGACCCACCGTTGGCACCGCCGTATTCGACGACACTGTCGCGGATCACCGAGACGCTGGTTCCGGCTCCGATTTGGATTCCGTACCAATCGCCGGGCTGCGGTGAGGGGTGCGAACTCGTGAACGTGGTGTCTTCGGCAATCAGTTCACCGTAGTCGCTTTCGCCCACCGACATTCCAGCCCCACTGTCAAAGCGGACCTCCGCGTCGCGAATCGTCAGTTCGCTCGGCGACCCAAAGGGTCCCTCCACCCGGAGGTAGCCATTGACCAGGTACGGCACGCCGATGTCCTCCCATACGATCGACTGTGTCAGCGTGCCGCCGATAACCTGGACCTCGTCGAAGGTGCTCGACGCACTCGAGTACGTCGAACCTCCCGCCACCGACTCGAGGCCTCCCGAAGCTTCGATGTGCAAAACCACCGGGAAACGATCATGGTCGACGATGGCACTGTTCTCGACGGTGAGTCGGTGATCGATGTTGCTGACCAGGTAGACGCCATAGCCGTCGAAGCTGTCCGTGCTTGCGGCTCGGCGAATGGTGCAATCCCGAATCGTGAGATCGATCGCTCCAGCCGCTACGTAGATGCCGTAGGAGTCAGTGTCTTCGATGAGACAGTCTTCCACCGAGAGCGTCGCTGTGCCCTGAACGAACAATCCTCCAGGACGGATGCGATTGCTTCCGGCGTTGCGGATTGTGAACCCGGACAGGGCCGTCGTGCTAGAAATCCCGGGCAATAGTTGCAACCCCTCCCAGCCGATCGGTCCCGGAATCTGACCTGGGGTCGGCAGCGGAATGTACGCGTCCAGAACGACTCCGCTCCCCGTGGTGCGGTTCCCGGCAATCACGAGATCACCAGGGCCGGAACCTGCGATGCGAAGGCTCTGTCCATAAAGAAACTGCAGCTCGACCCCATCCGCCAAGGTCAACACCGGGGTGACCCCCAGCTCCGTGGAGTACACCGATACGTCTCCAGTGACGGCGTAGGGCTCGCCCAAGTCGACCCAGTCTACGCTCTCGTCGATCTGTCCTCCACTCACCACAATGGGGCTCCCGGTGAACGTCGATGTGGGATCGAGCATATGGACAGAGCCGGCGGGCAAGAACACTTGGGCGTCGAGGTTGTCGGTCACCGTGCAATGGGTGAGCGGCGCGGAAAGGGACGCTCCCCGGTCGAGAAATAGCCCAGCGACTGTATTGTAGCGAAACGAGCTGCCGTCGATGTCGAGGGGAGTACCGTAGGCCGCCAGGCCGGTCGAGTTGTTGAGTGCCTCGAAGTCGCGGAGGACCAGGGGGTCGGTCATGTACGTGGCGAGTCCGACTCTCGCTTGCTGGATGGTCAGATTCTCAAGGTGCGTCGCGTTCGTCGCACGCGGACCCAACTCCAGGCCCAACCACGGTGTTGTTGGGTCGGTTGCGGACATCGTGACCGTGCTGCTTCCGTCTGTGACCAGGGCGCCTTCGAACGAATCGCTCACGTAGAACCCGACATCGGCGTCGAATAGGAGTTCCAAGCCGCCCTCCAGGGTGAGCACGGGCGGCACGGCGAAGTCCTGAACGTAGAGATTGCCCGTGAAGCGCACCGGAACGCCGACCGGGTGCCAGGTCGCGTCCTCGTCGACTGTGCCTCCCGGCACCACCACTTCGTCCGCGACGTTGCCCGTCAGCACGTTGTTCGCGGCCACCGAGGGAAGATCGCCCAAGCCGACGCGCATCGGCGCACCGTTGCCCGTCGCGACATTGTCGGCAAAGCTTTCAGGCACTCCATCGAAGCAATCTCCGAAGATGCAGTTCACCCCGAAAAGCGCGTTGTCGGTGAAGCGGGAGTCGGTCACCGTCACATTGGACGACTGCATCCATAGGCCGTCCCGTGCGCTGTCATGGACGTCGAGGTGGTCGAGATGCAGGTTTAGGGAGGGGTTGCTGATGTACACCGCACCCGGCAACGCGGCGTTGCCGCCCGCGTAGGCGACTTCGAGATGGGACAGGGCACTGAAGTCGCTGTACTGCGAGATGCGCAGCCCGTGCCAGTCCCCCGGTTGTGGGACGTCCTGGCTCGACGTCATCACGACGGGGAGGGCGGCTGTACCGAGCACCTCGACGTCGCCCGAGTCGGCCCATCCGACGTACATCGAGGTTCCGGGCTCGAAGGCGATGTGGGCACCCGCCAAGATGGTGAGGAGCGGCGACGCGTCGCCCTGAACAAAGATGTCGCAGGCCACGAGATGCCCGTCGGGATTCGCATCCCAGCGCTCATCGGCTCCGATGGTCCCACAGTGGATCTGTGGACACGCCTCGTCGATGGCCCCGTCGCAGTCATTGTCGAGGCCTTCCGCGACGGTTCCGTCGAGACACTGCTCGGGGGCCCCCGGGTAGGTCAGTCCATCGTCGTCGGCACAGTCGCCGTCGCGAGGGGCGTAGTTCGACGCAGGGGCCGCGCACTGGAAGAACTCGGCCATGCCGGTGCCGAATCCATCACGATCGCTGTCGCGGTACCAGGCGGTGTTGGGGTTGACGTCGTCGTCTCCGTCGTCACAGTCCGTGTCGTCGTCGACGAAGCCCAGAGGAGCGTTGCAGGCGTAGGCAAACGTGGTGGAGTCCCCAAACCCATCGCCGTCGGCGTCAGCGAACCAGAGCAGCGCATCTTGCGCATCCTCGTCGACCATGCCGTCGCAGTCGGTGTCGATGCCATCACAGAACTCGGCGGCTCCAGGGGCGGTCGCGGCCCGGCTGTCGTCACAGTCGCCCCCGCCAAACACGTACGCATCAGGCTGCTCGCAGGCCCGCAGCGGATTCGCAGAGTCTCCGAAGCCGTCTCCGTCGGTGTCGGGGTACCACGTCACGGCGTCGGTGGCGTCGGCTACCGGGTCGCCGTCACAGTTCCGATCGACGTCGTCGCACTGTTCGAACGCCCCGGGTGAGATGTCGCCTCGAGTGTCGTCGCAGTCCCCGCCCGTTGCCACGTGGTTGTCGGGCGCTTCGCAGGCCACGGTGGCCGAGGTGTCCGTGCCGAAGCCGTCGCCATCGGCATCGAAGAACCAAGGGGTGCCGTCCAACGCATTGTCATCGTCGAGGGTGCCGTCGCAATCCGTGTCGATGCCGTCGCAGAACTCATCGGCACCGGGAAACACGTCGCTGTCGTTGTCGTTGCAATCGAGCGCCACCGTGACCCAGCCATCGTCGGGTTTGCATCCGTCGACCATCACGTTCGGGTCGCCGAACCCATCTCCGTCTCCGTCGACGTACCAGGCCCCTTCCTCGGAGGGGTCGCAGGGTCCCCCGCCAGAGCCGACCGTGCAGGCGGCTAGGTACAGGCTCCCAATAGAAATGGCGAAGCGGCGCATACCTTCTCCACGTTCGTGTACTTGCCGCCGATACCGCGCCGGTCCTGGCTCTCCCTTGGAGAAAGCTTGGAGAAGGGTGGAGCCTTTCGATCCGTCTTCCGGACGTACGTCTCGAGGTGCGGGGCATCTAAGGCCCCGATGCAACTCGACAGATGCGAGCCCGAGCCGATGAACGAAGGAGTTCCACGGAGACGTGATGCTGCTTCATTTTTTGGTTGCTTCGTCGCTTGCGTCCGGGCCGGACGTTGAGTTGCGCGCGCGGGGCGCGGACGGACATGCGATTGCCCTCGTGAAGGGGTCTCCGCACGCCCATGTCGTGGTCATGGCGGGCCAGCAAACCGCCTGCCGCCCCGTCTTGGGTCGACACGGATGCCCGGGGCTCGAGGAGGCCACGGTGGTCGCGGCCGGCCCGCTGGATGCCAACGGCCGTGGCGCATTCGATCTGTGGCTGCCTGACCTAGCGCCGGGCGATGACCTTGATCTGGTGGCGGTCGCCCACGCGGCAGCCCGTCCCCAGGGGCCGCCAGTGAGTCATGAGGTGCGGTTCTCGGAGCCGGTTCGCATGGCGATGGGCGGCCCCGATGCCGACCGGGACGGGCTCGCGGATGCCCTTGAAGCTCTGCAGGGCAGCCGCCCAGATGAGGCGGACACCGACGGCGGTGGCATTCCGGATGGGATGGAGTTCGCCCTAGGAACGGACCCTCGAGATCCCGCTGATGAACCTGCGTTCGAGGTCCTGCCTCCGGAGCGTGCCATCGCAGACCTGAACCCCGACTCGGACGGTGACGGGCTCCTCGACGTGGTCGAGATGACGCAAACCGGAACGCACCCCTACAATGTGGACACCGATGGCGATGGGCTGTCCGATCGAGCCGAGCTGGATTGGTACACCGACCCCCTACAGCCCGACACCGATGGCGACGGCCGTCGGGATGGCGATGAGGTGCGGTTCGGCACCGATCCGCGGTTGGCAGATGCCGTAGACACCTCGGTCGACGACCAAGACACCGATGGTGACGGTCTGCTCGACCGGGCCGAGGTCCTCATTGGGACCGATCCCGACGCCTGGGACACCGACGGTGACGGAACGAGCGACGGGGAAGAGATCGGGCGCGGCACGAATCCGAAGGCAGCCCCCATCTCACCGCGGTTGGACGGGGATCTCGATGGGCTCTCGGACCAAGCCGAACGCTGGATTGTCGGCACTGACCCCTTGGTCGCAGATACCGATGGCGACGGCTTCATGGACGGCGAAGAGGCCCAGGCCGACTCCGACCCGCTGGATCCGACTTCCATCCCGGAAAGCGGCGTACTCTCCTTCGAGTTTGCCCCCCTTCCTGGACACGTCGCGGTCACCGAAGCGGGCGGACGCACGGCCCTTGGCATTGTCGAAGGAGGCCCTCCGCTCGGCAGTGTGGTGTTCTTCACGGGCCAGCCCTCGAACGAGCCCTTGAGACTTGGAAACCTCGAAGTCGCGGGTGCGGTCCGCATCCGCGAAGACGGCAAAGCGCTCGTCCATCTGGCCTTCAGTGCGGATGCCGTAGGCTCCGTGCCGGTCCACGCCTTGATCTCAGACGGAGATGGGCGATTCGGGTTCACCGAACCGTTCACCGTCCAGGTGTACGACAGTGCCAGCGACCCCGACGGCGACCACCTGGCCTCGACCACCGAGCGGGCCCGGGGACTCAATCCCCAGGCCAGCGACAGCGACGGTGGAGGCCGCCCCGATGGGTTCGAACTGGCGATGGGAACCGACCCGTCCGACCCTCGAGACGACGATCAGCTAAGCGCGGACGTTGATGGCGACGGAATTCCTGATCACCTCGAGATGCGGCGGGGGTGGGGGGTTGACGACATCGATAGCGATGATGATGGGGTACCCGACGGCCAGGAAGATGCACTGGGCACCAACGCCCTGTCGGCGGATACGGATCACGACCGATTGACCGACGCCGACGAGCTGGCTCGAGGCACGGACCCTCGCATTGCCGACACCGATGGGGACGAGGTGCTGGATGGCGACGAGGTCTGGTTCGGCACTGACCCGCTGCGTCCCGATTCGCGACCCGACGAAGGGGAGCCCGATAGCGATGGCGATGGGATTCCCGATGATCTCGAAGCGGGTTTCGGCACGCGACCCGACCTCGCGGACACGGACGGCGACGGGATTGACGATGCGATCGAACTCGTCGCGGGGACCGATCCTCGTGAGCCGGAGTCTTCGGTTCATGTCGATCAAGATGATGACGGCATTCCTGACGAGGCTGAACGGACCGTGTGGGGCACCGATCCGTCGGTGGCCGACTCAGATGGGGACGGGTGGGACGATGGGCTCGAAGTGATCTGGAACACCGATCCCACCGACGCCGACTCGTTTCCCGGCCAACCCGCCAAAGATCACGACCGCGACGGCGATGGGCTTTCGGATCGTGCGGAACGACTTGCAGGCACCGACCCCGATGATCCCGATACGGACCACGATGGCCTTCCGGACGGGGCCGAGCTTCAACGCTGGGGTTCGGACCCCCTCAATCCGGATAGCGATAACGGCGGCGTGGCCGACGGTTTCGAAGTCATGGTCAACCAAACCCATCCCGTGGACCGCACCGACGACATCATCGATCCGGATGGCGATGCAGACGGAGATGGCCTCACCAACGCCGAAGAACTCCTGGATCACGGTTCGAATCCGTATCGTGCCGACACGGACGAAGACGGGCTCGACGATGGCGAGGAAGTCCATAATGTTGGCTCCTCACCAATCTTCGCCGATACGGACGGGGACGAGATCTACGACCGCGACGAGGTCGAACTCTACCTGACCGACCCCAACCGAACAGACACGGACGGTGGCGGGGCCGACGACTGGGACGAATTGTTCCTTTTCGGTTCGGATCCCACGCTTGCCGGCGATGACTGCGGAGGCGTTCCCTATCAAGACAGTGACGGTGACAAGCTCTGTGACGCTTACGAACTCGAACGGTACGATACCGACCCCTTCAGCGCCGACACCGATGGGGGCATCCGAGACGATTACACCGAGATTCGATCGGGTCTTGATCCCCTGTTCTTCGATGATGATTATTGGTATCGGATGTGGCTTGGCGCTCGAGATTCCGATGGCGACTCGGTCTCAGATGGGGGCGAAGAAGTGGGGCCGCTTGGCGGGCGCATGTTTAGTCTCGATGGCGATCGGGATAGCCTACCGGACGCTTGGGAAGCCCACGCGTCGAAGACCCCCGGCGGAATTCCTGATTCCGACGAGGACGGCCTGTCGGACCTCGAAGAGTGGATTTTTCGCACCGACCCGTTGTGGGGCGATACCGATGGGGGCGGCTTCAACGACTACATCGAGGTGTACTGGCACGGGACGAACCCCCGAGATCCCGAAGATGACCTCGATGGGACCGGCCTCGACAGTGACCAAGATGGTCTGTCGGATTGGGAAGAGCGGACCATGTATTACACGGATCCCTTCGTCAAGGACACCGATGGCGGTGGGGTGCCCGATGGGGTTGAAGTTGCGATGTTCATGCGCGACTACCGGTACATCCAAAAGACGACGCGAACCCACGATTACCTCGAGAATGCGGATCGTAGCCGGGTTCGACCCTGGGAATGGGTGGATGAAACGCCGCATGACTTCAATTTCGTACGCCCGGTCATTCAGCCCGGCCGGGACCTTGGCGACCACCGATGCACCACGCAATTCCTCGCTCGATCGGGGTACGCGGCGCCGATGGATGGCTCACGTCCCCGCTGTGCCACCCAACCGCTCGACCCCCACGACGACGGTGGGGTCGATGACGTTGCCGCCACAGACACCGACCGCGATGGGTTGTCGGACTGGGTGGAGGTCGAAGTGTTCGGCACCCGACCCACATCGGAGCACACGGACTCTCGGTTCCGCGTCGAGGGCACAATCTATATGCCCGGGGACGGCGTTGAAGACTGGACGGAACTCTACCTGTTCCACCGAACCTCAGATCCGCTCAACCCGAACACGGGCTACGTCCATCGCGTGACTGAACTCACTGAAATGAGTCACAGCGACGACATCGAGTACGCCCAGTTTTCGAACCCGCGCCGCTTGGATTCCGACGAAGATGGACTGCTCGACCGGTTTGAGGTGCGGTGGGGAGCCTATCCATTCGATCCCGATACCGACAACGATGGCGTGAGCGACGGGGAAGAGATTCTCGGCCGCCCTCAGTCGGATGCACGAGACCCGTGTGACCCGAATCCTCATCACCGCATGTGTGCGATTCGGCCGGTGTGCTTCCCGGTGAATAGCCGCAACGCCTGTCCCTATCCGTGGAGCACGACGGAACCGTGGGAGAATACGGTGAATGGTCCGGTGGTAGGGTATCGCACCTACTGGGACCGCGAAGAGTCCCGTCTGCGAGTGGGGGAACCGATTCCCGAGCGGCGATGGCATCCCCCCGAAGATTGAGCCCGTGCGGGTAGCGGGCCGCCGCTGGTACCGATGATCAAGGAAACTAGTACTGATCAAATCAGTTACCGCTGAAAATTGCTCTTCAAGCTTGTTTATAAATGCTACCAAAGAAGTGTCGGTTCGGTAACCTTGGTCTTGCTCTCGTGCTTCAGCGTCAGCTATGTCGGGCTCGTCAAGGAGAGAGTCCCCATGAAAAATGCTGCGAGCGCCATCCTTTTCGGATGCGCACTTCTCATCTCGTCCTCGGCGGCCGCAAACGAAATCGTGATCGACTTCGAAGGCATCGCGCCCGACACCCGGGTCGATGCCAACGCTTCGCCGCTGGTGATTTCGACGAGCCAGGGCAACGTTGAAATCGACGCGCCGGACACCAATACGGCTGTCAATCCGCTCAATATCTTCGATGCCGACTGCGGTGGTGGCGATGCATCGAATTGCACGGGCAACGACCCCGACTTGTTTGCGCCGCAACAAGGCAACGTCTTGATCGTTCAAGACGAGACCAACGCGAGCCAACCCGATGATGAAGATGCTGCGGCAACCTTCTTCTTCGACTTCAGCCACCTCGCTTGTGAAGAGATCGAGGTTCTCGGGTTCGTGTCGATCGACGCGACGGGCACCTCGTACTCGACCGACCCTTCGGCGCTGCCCGGCATGTTCACCGACGCAAACCTTGGCAACCTCGAGGATGGCTACGTCGGCACGTTCACCGGCGTGATCCCGCTGCCTTACGACATCTTCCAGCTTCGCATCGACGACTCGGGTGCGATCGATGACATCAAGATCAACTGCATCCCTGAAAACGACTCGTTCCTGAAGTTCGACCCTGCCGCGCAGAGCATTCTCGCGGGTCAGGCGGGGTTCAACTTTCATCTGCAGATGGGCAACCCCGGTGGGTTCCCCAATGCGGCATGGTCGGATGCCGAGTTGGCGTGTGACACGCAGCCCCTTGAGGATCTTGGTCTTGTGATCGACCTTCCCGGCATCAACCTCGGACGCTTCGCCAACGTGGCGACCGACGTGGGTGTGGACAGCGAGTTGGTGCTCAGCGGTCTTGCGCAGCCGGTGATCAACGGCCAGTTCTTCGACGTCAACATCCCGGCCGACACGTCAGGCCTTGCCACGGGCGATTACCAGCTCGACTGCACGCTTTACGTGCCGGGTGCGGCGCCTTACACCGCGACGTTTGACTTGAACATCCGCACGCAGGGCAACCAGAGCGGCGGGCCAGTCAACCAGGACACCGAGGCCGAAATCGGCTTCACCCAGTCGAGCCCGGTGAACTCGAACGCTAGCCAGTGGTACGACACCCTCCACGTGCCGGTCGAGTACAGCAATTTGATGCCCAACACCATTGATGGCCACGAAATCACCTGCGTGCTTTCGACCACCGGCGACGCCTACATCACCAACGCCCAGGCCTGGGGCGGTTTCAGCACGGTGAGCGTGAGCGCCGACGGGACGACCGCCACCTTCTCGGGTGCCACGACGCTGCAGAGCTTCCAGAACCGCAACCTGCAGCTTGTGATCGATGGTTTGTACCAGGACACCAACACCTCGGTGACCTGCACCATCGATTGGCTTGACGACGGCATGATGGAGTCGGACTCGGCGACGCTGGCGATCAATAATTAATCAGCCTGCAGGCGCGTAAGCGCCGAAGGCTGACCCGCGTAGGCCTGCAGGCGCGTAAGCGCCGAAGGCCAGCGGGCCCATCGCGGCCCGGCAAGGCCAGCGGGCCCATCGCGGCCCGGCAAGGCCAGCGGGCCCATCGCCGCCCGGCAAGGCCAGCGGGCTTAAGCTCCCATCTCCGGTCGGCATGTTCGGCCGGAGATTTCTGGGTTGGTGGTGCGGTGCCGTCCTGCGGCCCTAGCTCGCCTGAGCGCCGAGGTGGTTTGCCTCATCGTGCCGTAATGTGTTTCGGACGTTTGCCCATCGGGGCTCGTCGGGGCTCCATCCAATGAGGTCACCCTGAAGGGGCCCATCGGGAGGAGGTTCGATGAGCGGAATCGTGCGCATGGCGGCGGTAGGCTGCGTACTGGTTGGGTGTTCGCGAGAGTTCGGCGTCACTGGCCGGCCCCCGGGGGAGAACGTCCCGCTCCCCGAAGGCGAGGAAGGCCAGTTTCGAACCGATGTCATCGTACAGGCCGCGACGCCCGCGGTCGATGTGCTGTGGACGATCGACAATTCAGGTTCCATGAACTGCATTGTGGGGTGCCACGGCGGATCTGCGAATTCGGATTTCGTACGGGTGACCGATGAGTTCGACACGTTCATGGAGCGACTGGATGGCTCGGGCCTCGACTACCACATTGGAGTCATCACCACGGACATGACCCGCGGCGGCGCCCTCGTTTCCTGGGACGGGCAACGATGGATCGATGAGAACACAGCCGATCCGGTCGAGACGTTTACCGACCTTGCACTTTCGGTTGGAACGTGGGGCTCCGACAAAGAAATGGGTTTCGGTACCACCTTTCTCGCGCACGAGGACCAAGGAAATGAAACGAACAAGGGATTCTTTCGCGCGGATGCCTCCCTGCACACCATCGTGTTTGCCAACGAAGACGACCAAACCCCGTCGACCGTCGTGAGCGCGGAGGAGTTCGAGGGGTGGTACGGCGGACTCCGGCCTCAGCAGGAGCGGACGTTCAACAGCATCGTGTGCCTGACGGGAAACGCATCACGCACCACTCCCTGCCTAAGTCGCAACGTTCGCTATCTAGAGGCAACTCAAGCCATTGGCGGCATCACGTGGGACATCGTTTCCGAGGACTACGGCACGCTCGTCGAGGAACTGGCGCTCCAGGCGGTCGCACAGGGTCGCGAGTTCTTTCTCTCTGCGGCTCCGGTGCCGTCGACCATCGAGGTGTGGGTCGAGATGCCAGATGGTGAGAAGGTTCCGCTTTCGCCTCGAGTCCCTCGTCCGTCTGGTGAGCTTGCCGGAGACTGGGTCTACGTGCCGGTTCGCAACAGCATTCGTCTCGATGGGGACTACCGGGTGCCCGCGCTGGCGAAGATCATGATTCGGTACGCGACGGCATGAACCACGAGCGGGCAACGTGGTTGACCTTTCGTTGCCCGCCGCCTGAGCCCACGGCTCAGGTGGGACGAGGGAGAGGATTGTCATGACACGTCCCATCGCCCCGGTTCGGCCCGGCCCCGATCTTCAGCTCATCGAAGGCGGAATGGGACCGTTGTATGAGCGGTATCGGGGGCTCATCCTTCGGCGGGTGTCCCGATTCGCGCGGGGAGAGATTGCCGAGGAACTCGCACAGGAGGCGTTCACCGTGGCCATGGCCCGGTGGAGTCAATTCCGAGGGGAGACATCGCGGATCTCCTGGCTGTACCAGATTGCGACTAGGATCGGTCTGCACCACGTGCGGGACCTCAAGCGGCGTCGGGTGCTGCTTGAAACGCATGGTCCGCCCGACTGGGCGGTGGGTGTTCACGAGTCGAGCGTGGACGCTCGGATCTTCCTCAATCAGGTTTGGTCGACGCTCGACGAGGAACTCACCGAAATTGGTGTCTACCACTATTTGGATGGGATGACGCACGCCGAAATTGCGCGAATGATGCGTGTTTCGCGGCGCACCATCGGCAATCGCATCGCCACTTTGGTCGCGCTTGTGAAGGCTGCCGCGACCGTGGAGGACTCCCGTGGGTATTGATCCAATTGCCCGCTCCGGCCATCTGACGGACCTCGGGATCGAAGCCTTGGCGCTTGGCACGTTGAGCCCGTCGGCACTGCGTCGGGTGCATCGCCACGCTCGGGATTGCCCGCTATGCCAAGCCCGGCTTGCGGAGCTTGGCCTCGAAGTGCCTGACGCTCCGCCGCGGCGGTGGGTAGCGCCTGTGGTCACGCTGGGCAGTCTCGCGGCGGCCTTGGCCCTTTGGGTGGGACGGCCTGCGGACCCCTCCGATTTCCGACCCAAGGGAGGCGAGGTGTTGCTCGAGGTGTGGGTCCACGACGGAGTAGAGGCCAACCTGCTCGGGCCCGAAGAGGCGGTGGGGCAAGGCGAACGTCTCGGCTTTCGCCTCGATCTGGATGAGTCGGCCTACGTCATGGTGGTTGCCGTCGACGAGCAACACGATCGTGCCGTCGTCTTCCCGCGGTTGGGCGACGCCGCCACGTGGGTGGAAGCCAACGAGCCGGGGCTCCTCCCGGTGGCGGTGGTCCTCGATGATTCGGAAGGCGCGGAATGGTTCCACAGCGTCGTCTGTCCCGATCCGTTCGAACTCGATGAGGCGTTGGCCGTGATCGAGACCTTGGTGAACCGAGATTGTGTGGTTCAATCGAGGCAAGTGCGACGCGCAGGGGAGGAGTGAGCGTGCTGGTCAGCCTCGTCTTGGCAACGGTGTCTGCCGCCGAGCCGCCCCGTCGTTTCGCTTTGGTGGTGGGGAGCAACGAGGGACTGCCGAGCGAAGCGCCTCTTCGCTATGCCGCCGCCGACGCGGATCGGTTTGCCGAGGCGTTGGTGAGGGTCGGCGATGTTCGCGCCGAGGACTTGGTGTTGTTGCGAAATCCGGATGCGCGGTCCGTGGGGCGAGCCCTCGATGCGCTAGGCGTTCGCACTGAGCGCGTGCCCGACTCGATGGTGATCGTGTTCTACAGCGGTCATGCCTCTGCCCATGCACTCCACATCGGAGGGACCCAGGTCGCACTGGCGCCCTTGGTCGACCGCATGGCGGCCATGGAAAGCCAGGTCGAATTGCTGGTGGTGGATGCGTGTGGCAGCGGTTCGTTGACCCGTCGCAAGGGAGTGGTGCCCGCCGAGCCGTTCCAGATCGCGCTCGGCGAACGGCTGGACACCGAGGGAATGGCGATCCTGACCTCATCGTCGCCGGGTGAGGATGCGCAGGAGTCCGAGCACCTCCAAGGCGGTGTCTTTACGCACCACCTGGTGACAGGGCTCCTCGGAGCGGCCGACGGTTCGGGGGATGGTCTCGTCACCCTCACCGAGGCCTTCCGGTACGGCTACGACCAAACCGTCCGCACCACGAGCGTTGCACCTGTTTTACAGCATCCAGCCTTTGATATTCGCCTGTCCGGGAAGCAGGACCTCGTGGTCGCGAGGGTCGATGACCGGGCGGGCTCCCGGCTTCGGCTGGAGTGGCCCGGCACCTGGCTCATCCTTGGAGGGCGAAGGGGAGCTCTGGTCGCAGAGGTGGACGTTCAGGCCCCCGTCGCGTTGGCCTTGCCCCCTGGGGGGTACCTGTTGCGTCGTCGGCACGATGGCCTGCTTTCCGAGGCGGAAGCCACCTTGGTGCGTGGTGCGGAAACGCGTCTGATGGCCACCGAGATGCGTCGTGTTTCAACCGGGGAGACGGTGCGCAAGGGCTACGACCCCGAGCGCGGCACCGCAGGAGCGATCTTGCTCGGTGCGGGGCTCGCCGGTCCCTTTGGCGTGGGAACGGGTACGGCGGCGATGGGCCAGGTCGGACTTCGTCTCGATACGCGAGCCTTGTCGTTCGGGGTGCGCATCGGGGCCGACCGACAGCGCTCGATCCAGGATGAGGTCGAGCGAAACCAACTGGCGCTCGGCGGTGCGCTCTCGGTCGTGCGATTGCAGCACCTGGTGCGCGACCGTCTCCTTGTGGGAATTGGCCTGCGGGCTGGGGTAGATGTGGTCAACCAGTGGTTCGTCACGCCCGGCCAGGCCACCCCGCGTGCGGGAGCCGTGGGGTATTTGGGGTCGGTGGTTCGAGCCGAGACGACCCTGGCCTCCCGTTGGATCATTGGGGTCCGAGCTGGGGTTGACGCACTGGCCTTCGAACGGTTGGACGAAACGCGGACGACGGTGGTGCGGCCGTTCGGAGGATTGGAAGTCGGCGCGTACGTCTGGTGAGCCCCGACGCGAACGGATGGGCAAATTTCACCCACCTCTGCCGTCTGGCGGCTGCGGCGGCTCCTTTTTGGATGAGGCCGATGATGGCCCGCCCCATCCGGAGAACCGATGCGACTTTTGACCACGCTGACCTTGGTGACGCTGGTGGCCTGTACCGGAGGAACCGTCGGCGAGACCCAGGATCCGACCAACCCCACTCAGAACCCCGAACCTCCGACCACGCGTCCCTCGAACCCCACCGCCGGGCTCGGCTGGGCGGCGTGTGAGCCCCTGACCAGTTCGATGAAGCCGGGACCGGAGTGTGCGACCTGGGACGTCCCCTTGCGATGGGCCGAAGCCGACACGGATCCGACCATTGCATTTACGGTGTACCGCTATGTGTCGGATCAGGCCGGCGACCGAGGGCAGGTTTGGCTCCTTGATGGGGGCCCGGGGGGAACGGGGGCCGGCCCAGGGGCTACCGAGGTCGTCAACCGGTTCACGGCCGAGGGATGGGATGTCTACATTCCGTCACAGCGTGGCACGTCTGGTGTGGACGAGCTGCGTTGTACCTCCCAGGACCCAGAAGCCTGCCATGCCGAATTGGTGGACGAATGGAGCCTGGCCGGCCTGGCGGGATTCACCACCCACGAAGCGGCGCTCGACACGCAGAATGCATTGGCCGATGCGGATGATGGGCGGCCCCAGCTGCTGTTTGGGACCAGCTACGGCACCTACCTGGCCATGCGCATTCTCCAGATCGATGACGAAATTGATGGCGTCATCCTCGATAGCAGCATGACGTACGCGCCTGACATTTGGCGAGCTGGGGTCTACACCGATGATCTCATGTGGGCGTTGTTTGCGTCGTGTGCGGCCGACTCGGATTGTGCTGATCGGTTCCCTGTGCCGGTCGAAGAGGCGGTGGCGCTGGTGTCCGACCCGAACCACTGTTCAGACCTTGATGTGGAGGGACGTGGCGGAACGATCGCGCAGACGGTGAACCTTTCGCCAGCGGTGCCCCTCGCGTTGACAAGCCGGCTCGCACGTTGCGCCCCCGAAGATGTGCAAGCCCTCGACCGACTCGGGTCGCTGTTCTCTGGCGGGCCCTCGCTCTCGTGGTACTTCGAAGGCGCCCTCAACCAGAATGTTTACCTCAACGTTGTCGCGCACGACTTTCTGCCGCCCTTCCGTGAGGAAGTCCGGGATGACGCCATTGCAGAGGCCGCCGGCCTTGCCTTTGGCAATGACAGTGCCGCGCGGACGTTCTGGCAGAACCGAGAGCAGTGGCCCGTCGTGAAGGGGTTCGTGGCCGATACGTCGGTTCCTGACGCGCCGCCCCCGGTGCTCGTGCTGCAGGGCGCGATGGACCTTCAGACCCCGGTGGCGTGGGGGGAGACCGCAGCGGACGACCTGAACGGCACGATCGTGACGTTCCCCCAGATCGGACATGGCGTGTTTCCGCAGGACAATTGCGCGCAGTCCATCTCGATGGCGTTTCTTGCCGATCCCAGTGCTCCGCTCGATACCAGCTGCGCCGATGCACTTCCGGGGCCGGACCTGACGGGAGCCGACGACCCTTACGTCGGTGGTTTCATCAACTTCGCACTTGGCCTATCGGAGCTGTGGCCGACGCTATAGTCGCTCCCCCTCGGGGTGTGCTATTTCCTGGGTTCACCGTCGTGGAGAACCGCATGCGTGCAATGCGCCTCATCGGGATGGCCGGATGGCTCTGGGGAATGGGTTGCGGTCCTCTCCACGAAGCGGATTACGTGGGCGAATCACTGTTTACCCTCGAGGGACAGGTCCGCTCAACCGGCGAAATGGAGTGGGTGCTGGGACCGGCTTCGGCCGATCTCCCCATTACCGTCGGCCTGTTTTGGGCGCGGCGCGGGTTGCCGTCGATTCAGCAAGATGTGCGTGTATCGACGCGGTTTCCCGCTCACTATGAGCTGGAACTTCTGTTGCCGCCCCCCGAAGATGCGTTGCTCGATGTGGCATGGGCGCCCAAAGGTCCCGTCGCGATTGGGTTGCCGCTGCTCTACCTCGATGAGGACGGTGACGGCTGGCTTTCCGAAGATGAACCGTTGGTTGGAAACGCCGCAGGCATCCACGTCCTGTACGCGGAAGCGGAGGGCTTGGTGGGATCGTCGTACCGACCCGTTCCGATCCATGAAGGATTTCAACGCGTGGGGGCGGGGGACACCGCTTGCGAAGTCGACGGAATTCCCCGCGGTTTGTCGTTGGTCCCAAATCAGATTCCCACCGATCTGCTCGTGGGCCCTGCATTCACCCAACTCATCGACATCGACTGCGACGGGACGTCGGATGAGTGGGACATCTGCCCGGAGGGCCCGGAACTCCAAGAGTGGTGCACGTTCGCCCGGTACGTCGGCCTGAAGCACAGTTGCCTCGAAGAGTGTGGGTATCGCTGAGGGACGCCTTCGACGGCTCCTTGAGCGTCCTGCCACCACCGGCGTGCGCACGCTTTACATCCGCGGACTTGCGCTGGTGCACGTCATCGCCTTCCTTTCGGTTTGGGGACAGGCGCAAGCCCTCATCGGTCACGATGGGCTGGCCCCGTTTGCGGAACTCTTCGCGGCTGCGGAAGCCCAACTGGGCCCTGAGGCACCGTGGGCCCTGCCCAGCGTCTTATGGCTTTCGCCTACGGATACCGCGTTGCATGTCGCCTGCGGGCTCGGCACCCTGGTTGCGTTCGCGATCCTCGCCGGCGCTCCCTTCGCCGGACCACTTCTTCTCGGGCTCGCCATCCTCTATGTTTCGCTGTCCTCGGCGGGATGGGTGTTCTACAACTTCCAATGGGACACGCTGCTCGTCGAGACCACGGTCGTCGCGGCCTTCGTGGCCCCCTGGCGTCGCGATGCTCCCGAACCTCCCCTTGCCGCCTGGTTGTTGCAATGGTGGCTCCTCTTTCGGCTCATGTTCTTTGCGGGCGTGGTGAAACTGACGAGCGGAGACCCCACGTGGGCTAACTTCACGGCATTAGACGTTCACTTTTGGACGCAGCCGCTTCCCAATCCGCTCAGTCGCTTGGCCCACTTTGCGCCCGGGTGGCTGCATGCCGTGGGAGTAGGCGGCACATTTGTCGTTGAACTTGGCCTTCCCTTCTTGATCCTGGCCGGCCGACATGCCCGATGGGTCGCGTTTGTTGGATTCACCGGGTTGATGCTTGGCCTTACGGTGACGGGCAACTATGGCTTCTTTCAACTGCTTTCGATCGTCTTGGCGCTTACCCTTCTCGATGACGAGCATCTCGCCTGGTTCGGCTGTCGTCCCCGTCCCATGCCACCTCGGCCGCCGTTTGGCCGCACTGCAGCAATCACGGCCGGAGTGGCGCTGTTCACGTTGTCCGTCCTCCAGCTGGTGCCTGCCTCGCGGCGACCCGAGGTGGGGCAACAGGCGCTCCAGGTGGTTCGCCCGTTTCGAATCGTCAATCGCTACGGATTGTTCGCCAATATGACCACCGACCGCCCGGAGGTCATTTTTGAAGGCAGTACCGACCAAGGGGCGACTTGGACCGAGCTTCCGTTGCGCTACAAACCGGGTCCGCTCGATCGGGTGCCTCCGCAAGTGGCGCCGCACATGCCGAGGCTCGATTGGCAGCTCTGGTTTGCCGCCCTTGGAGATTGCCGACGCCATCCTTGGGTGGTGCGCCTCATGCGTGAGGTCGCGAACGGTAACCCTCGAATGGACGGCTTCTTTCGGCCCGGAACCTTCGACGAAGGGCGCCCCGCGTGGGTCCGGGCGGTTCGGTATCGCTACACGTTTGCGCCGTTTGGCGAAGGCCGCGTTTGGAATCGGGTCCGGCTCGGACCGTACTGCCAGGGGGTGGTTCGTTAGCGACGTCGGGGGCGGGAGCCGGCCGGGACCACCGTGCGGTCCGGCAGGCGAGTCCCATCGGGAACCACTGCCCCGGGGCCAATTCGCACATCATGGCCGAGCTGGACGCCACGGCCCACGGTGGCGTTGGCTCCGATCTGGACGCGATCGCCGATCCGGGTATGGGCGCCGACCCGCGCATCACGAGCGATGACCGCCTCATGGCCGACCGTCACGCCTTGTCCCACCCGGGCTCGGGCTCCGACGAAGGCCCGGTCCCGCACGTCGGCATTGGGTCCGAGGATCGCGTTGGTGCCGACCTGCGTGTCATGGCCCACGCGTGCCGAAGGACCTACGGATGCACCGGCCTGCACGAACGCTCGATCGCGAATCTCGGCGTAGGCACCTACCCGCACGCCGCGGCCCACAAAGGCCTCCCGGGCAATCCGAGCCGTGGGATGCACGCCGGTCACTTGTACGGCGCGAGGACGTGGCGGTTGCGCGTCCACCGGGGCTTCAAAGGAAGCAAGCAGGAACAGCAGCTGGAACATGGGTCTCCCAGGGAGATGTCGAGGCTGGGACGGCAGGCAGCCCAGGTTCATTCATCGATGGGCGAGTAACGCACGTCTCACGCCGTTTGAGGCTTGATGATCGTGAACATGGCTCCCGTGGGGTCCGAGCACACGGCAATCGGGCCCTGAGCCGTGTCGAAAGGTCCGTGGTGCACCTTGCCTCCATTGGCCTTCACGACTTCGGCCGAGGCAGGCACGTCTTCCACCGAAAAGTAGGTCATCCAATGCGGTGGAATGCCCTCCCACGCTTCGGTCATTTGCAGCACGCCATACCGTGGTGAATCGTCGTGAAGTGTGTAGTAGTGCATGCCTTCGAGGCGCTGGGCGGTCAGGCCAAACACGTCGACAAAGAAGTCGCGGACCGTTTCGCTTTTTGGCGTATTCACCTCGAACCAGCAAGGGGCTCCCGGGGGGCCGACGGAGTCGAAGCCTCGGTGCGCGAGCGGCTGCCACAGTCCCACGACGGCCCCGGTGGGATCTGAGACCACCGCCATGTGGCCTTGGGACGGGACTTCAAACGGGGCGGTGAGCACCTGGCCGCCTTTGGCCGTCCAGTCAGCCACGGTCTTCGCGATGTCTTCGGTGGCCAGGTACACCGTCCACACACTCGGCATCTCGTTGCCTGCGGGAGGCTTGCCAATTCCCGCCACGGTGCCTGCCTCGATGTGGCACATGGCGTAGCCGCCATATTCTTCGGGCTGGATCTGATAGGTCCACCCCAACACCTTCGTGTAGAAGTTCCGTGCGACTTCAGGGTCCGGGGTCATCAAGTCCACCCAGCAGGGGGTTCCGACCGTTTTCTTCATCACGACCTCCAACAACAGCATTTCGCGTTTTCGGTAGCCGCGCTCTTCAGTTCAGTCCCAAGGCTCGAGGAGGTGGCTAAACATCAGGGAGGGAGCGACCTCGAAGCCTCCATTGTCGAGGTCGGTGACCAACCGCGCCTCGAGATGGACTGCGAGTCGACGACGCCAGGTCAGGGTCGCCGAAAGGCCACCGTCGGAGCGCCACCACGTTCGCTGGGGTTGCCGGAGGTCTGGGACCACGGTGCCCGCCTCGATGAACGGCGTGACGTAGAGCCCGACATGTTGGGCCAGTCCGTGGTACTCGCCGACCCACCAGCGAACGCCCGCGCGGGCGCGCACGGGTGCCACCCCTCGCATGAGGGCGACCGGTTGGCCCCGCAGGAGCTGCCAGGACCCCACGTTGGGGGAGAACCGAGGCCGGTGGTAATGGCCGAGCCAAAACGGCACGTCGCCTTGCCGTACGCCCGCCGCAAGGTCGGTGAGGATCGACAAGGCATCGCGGCCGACGCGGGTGCGAAGCAATGGCCACGAACGGCGGTCACGGAACCAGGCCCCCACATGGGGCGTGCCCGCCTCGAGCCCACCGCCTTCGGAGACTCCGGCATACACCGTCAGCTCGCTGGCGCCGCCTCGCATGGGCTGGGGCACCGTCGTCGGGGTGCGCCGGAAGAGCGACAGGCTTAGCCGGCCCACAGTCCCCGCGGGAACTGAACGATCTTCGGTCTCCCAGCCGGAAATGCTGCTCAGCGACACGCGTAGCCCGCCCCGGGCCGACGCGCCGGTTCGTTCCATGTCGGCCCGAAGGACAAGCGTGGTCAGATCAAAGGTCTCGGTGGCCTCGCCGGGCACGGCTTCGATGAGCGCGGCGTCGCTAAACCGTGGTGCACCTTCCCACCATTCGGTGCCTACGGCCGCGAGGACACCCCAGGGCTTGCCAGGGACCGCGATCTGCCTCCAATCCAGCGCGAACCTCGACACATTTTCGGGAGTGTCGCGTCGGTCAAACACGCCAAACGTGAAGTCTAAGGTGCCCTGCTCGATCAGAACGCTGACCTGGCGTCGGGCCTTGTAGGCATCGACCTTGGGTAGCGACACGGCGAACTGAAGTCCGGCACTTCCGCCCAGCCAGGGCCGCACCGTCGCAAAGGGCAGGAAGCGGGCGTAGCCGCGGCGTAGCAAGCGGCGCGTCTTGAGGCGTTGTTCCCGATCGAAGTTCTTTTCGCGACGACAGCTCGACGGGTTCCCGAGGTTACACCCCAGGTCGAACAGCTTCCGAGGTTCCAGGCCGAACGCATCGGTATCGCCGTCGAGAATGGCCTCGGCCAACGCGGCGCAGCCGGCCCCGTCGCCAAGTCCGCACGCTCGCCAGAAGTCGTCGTGGGCGGCACGCAAGTCGATAGGTACGCCCCGTCCCTGCGCTCGGTCGAAGCCGGCTTCGGTACAACCGGTGGCGTTGCCTAGCGCACAGGCTCGCACGATGGCGGCATGGCGCGCGCCCCGAGCCTGGGCATCGGCGGGGTCGGGCAACTCGTCGTCATCGACGATGCGATCGGCGTAGCTTGCCGCGAACCCCAAGCAGCTTTCGGCATCTCCACCGTCACAGCCCAACGACGTTCGAAAACGGAGAATTTCGGGGTCTTCTGCGGATTGGGCCCATTTTCGACACGCTCGGCCATCCCCTTGCTGACAGGCCGGCACCAACACCGAGGCATCGCCCGTGATCGCTTCCAATGCGGTGCAAGCATGGGGATCGGTGGGGAACGGGAGGTCGCCGTCGATGCCCGTGCATCCCCGCCGAAGTCGAGACACCCGGTCCGGAGCGCCTTCGGGCGTCGCCGTGCAGGCGGGGGCGAACCCGGCGTTGCATTGGGCGGCCAGCGCTGCGTCGTCGAACCGAGGTTCAACAAAGCGATGCAGCACGTAGCAGGCGAGCGCGTCGCCGCCCTCACACACCGGTTCGAGGAAGGCCGAAAGCCGTTGTGGATCGGAGGTTCCAAACACGTTGCGCCACTGCTCGGGATCGCACGCGGGCCGCCATCCGTTTTGGCAGGCGGCCGCATAGGTCTTGGCCAGCTCTTCAGGGGTCGCGCGGTTCGAGGTCGCGTGGAACTCGTCGCGTAGCGCATGCAAGGCGGTGGTTTGGCCATCGTCGACGGCCCAAGCCACACTCGTCAGCAGCAACATCACGGGGCCACCAGCGGGAAGTCCTGCCCCTCAGCCGCCTGAACGACCTCCTGCCGCTGCGAGCGGTAGGTTTCGGTCAGCTGAGGAACGACGTCCGAAACGTACTGAATGAGCGTATTGACGGTCACGTTACCGTCGCGGTCGACGTGAGCTTCGGGGGCGCGCTCGGCGCCCAGCCCGGCCAGGATGGCGAAGGTCAGCACACCATGGCCCAATTCCGGAATCTCGTGGGCCACCTGGGCTTCCGTGGAAGCCGCGATGAGAAAGGCCCCGGTACTTCGAGCCAGCCGGTGCTGGGCTCGGACCAACCCCGGTGACGATCGTCGGCCGACCATCGAGGCCAAGGCATCGCTCGCGGCGCCCGAGTGGCAGGCATCGAGAATCACGAGCTGCTTTGCGGCCGGGACCTGGGCGAGCCGATCCCCAAGCTCAGTCTGCGAAAACCCAGTGGCGGCAATGGCCGAACTGCTGTTGACGTCGGCGTCCCATGGCAGGAAGTGGAACACCTCTCCGTTGAGCACGCCATGGCCGGCCATGTAGAGAAGGAAGGCATCGCGTGGAGCCGCCGTTTTGGCGATGGTCTCGAACGCCTCTCGGATCGATGCGAGGGAGGCCTCTTCGTCCAGCAAGACGTGGGGAATCACCTCGCCAAAGAGCCCTGGCTCGAAGAATTGACCGATGGCATCGGCGTCGTCGCGGGCGAAGTCGAGATCAAGGTTGCGGTTGCGGTAGGTGTCAATGCCGACCGCCAACACGTGGAGGTTTGGCGGGATGGTGGCGGGAGCGGTCCACTCCACCACCACTTCGGAGCCAAGGGCCTCCCAGTTTCCTTCTGCGTTGAAGGCGGTCGCCCGCAGGTGGTTGCGGCCTTCTTGGAGGTTCACCAGGAAGCTGTAGCGACGGCCCGTGACCCCACCCGCTCGAGCCATGCCAAGTCCTCGGTTACCGCTGCGCGAGACTCGGTGCCCATTGACGTACAAGCGAGGTTCGGTGGCACCTCCGCCCTGGTCCGCCACCGCGATTTCGACCTTGACGGAGCCCTCGGAAAGCTGGGTTCCCGCTTTGGGGCTCAAGATCGTGACGAGCGGGGGCGGTGACAGATCGGCGATGTCGCGCTCCGCCCGGGGGCGTTGGCCCTTGGCGATCGCAGTGAGGAGTCCGGGTTCGTAAAAGCCTCGGTGAAAGCGCGAAGGTGGGTGAAGGGTCTCGCCGATGCGCCACCGGAACAAGTTGCGTTGCCCTTCGAGGGAACCATCGAACAAGCCATCGGGGGTCCAGGCCAACCAATCGTCATCGAGCGACACCAGACTCGCCACCAGGGCACCGGTGTCGAGATCCCAGAACTGGACCAGTCCATCGGAGCTGCCGGTGACCAAGAGCCGGCCCGGGGCAAACGCAATCGCGGTGGTGCCAAAGGTGTCGATCACGAGCGTCGCCCGGCCCGTGGACAAGTCCCACACCTTGGCCGGCGCGCCTTGGGTGGCCGCGGCGAGGAGCGGTTCGGTGGGGTGGTAGGCGATCCCGGATACGCGGTTGTTGCCAAGGAACGTCTCGGTGGCCCCTGTAAGCACGCCCAGGGGCTTCGCGGGGCGGCGCTGGAACTTGAGCCCGTCGGCCTTGTAGAGATCGATGGCGCCCGAGATGCGGCCTACCGCAACTTGGGTGGCGTCGGGGGAGCATCGGGTGATGGAGCCCCCACGACGGCGACGACTTTGCCGTTCGCCCGTCTCGGTCTCGTGGAGGGCGAATCCTCGGTTGCTGTGGAGGAGTAAGCTTCCTTCTGGGCCGCACGGTTGGGCGCTGTAGACGGTCCGGGCGCCCGTCGCCCAACGACCGGCTGACGCGGGCTCGACGAAGCGGTCGGTGGCGGTGATGGTTTGCGCTTCATCAAGGACCGCGACGTCACGGATGGCAGCCTCGAAGGGTTGACGATCGAAGTCACCGTACAAGGCATTCCATGCGTACAGTCCGCCATCGTCGGTGCCCCCAAGCACGTGGAGGCCTTCGTACTCGGCGTCGATGTCGACCAGGCCTACCGCCGAAACGGCGTCCCCTGTGCTCTGGGTACGGTACCGTTGCACCATCTGACCGTCCCCAAGGTCCCACAGGGCGACGCCCGCTTCGCCCGCCACCACCAAGGCGCCTCGATCCTCGTCGACGAGCAAGCTCCGCACTCCGGCGGCTTGGCCTGGCAGTCGACCCCGTTCGGCTCCGATGTCGGGGTCCCACAACACCATCGTGCCGTCTTCATGGCCCGAGACCAGGGATGTCCCGTCGATCGTCCAAGCGATGGAGGTGGCGGATGCCGCGCCCTTCAACGTAAGCGCCTCGTACTGGGCGGAACCTTGGGCCGGTGTCCACACCGTGATGTCGTTGGCGGCCACGGCGATGCGGCCATTGGAGCCAGCGGCGACGCGGGTCACGGCGTAGCCCGTGCTCGTTAGCGTCGATTGCGGAACGCCGTCGTCGAGGTTGATGATGTGGGTCGAACCGTCCGCGAGTCCGACCGCGACGCGTCCTTCGTCCAGCATCGAGAGGTCGCGAATCGCGGGACCCGGACTGAGGAGTCGGCGCTGATAGGTGAACTTGCTGGAGGCTCCGCGGTGCCAGACGGACAGCTCGCCGTTGTCCCCGGCCGAGATCAGTCGCTGGGCGTCGTCGGTCCACGCCCGCCCTTCGGTGACGGCGGGCCCGATTTTGCCAGGAGATTCGCCGATTCGGAAGCGTGCTTGACGCTGCCCTGTCTTCGCATCCATCACGATCACGCGGCCCCGCGTCGTGCCCACGGCGATCACGTCCTCATGGACGGCGAGTGCGGTCAGCTTGTCGAGCTTGGACACGGGGTGTGCCCAGCGCAGATCGCCATCGATGGTGCGCCACGCCCGCAACACGCCATCTCGCCCCCCCACGACGAGCGTTTCGCCATCGGGGGAGAAGGCCAGCCGGTAGACGCCGCGCCGGCCTGACAGGAATCGCAGCCGGATCTCCTGACGATCGATGTCGATGATCTGCACCACGCCGGTGGCGTCGCCCGAGGCCAGCCAGGGTCTTGCGGGATGCCACGCCATGGCCGTGACCGCATCGCCGTGGCCCGCTTGGGGCACCACTTCAGGGCGTTGGGTTGGGGCCTTGCCAATGCCGGACAGTGCGAATCGGTCCTCGGTCGTGCGGTCGACCACCACCTCGGTGGGGGCGCTTTGCGTCAGTCGCAGCTCGGTGCCCGCCACCCGGCCGTCGCCACCCCGCAAGGCGCGGAGGAGGGCATCGGTAAAGGCGCCGTGGGGCGCACGGCTCGCTTCGGGCGCCACCACCGTGGGGGGCGCGGCCAGCCACACCACACGTTGGTCGGCGGACACCAACGCGCCATCGACGAGTCGTTCGATGGGCAAACGGCTCGATCGGTAGAGTTGACCGCGTCCCGCAAACGACGTATCGAGCCACCACACCGGGGTGGCCCGGAGGGCTGACAGCGTGGCTCCCAGACGGTTCAGGTCAACGCCTGTGTCCGCGAGCAGGGGATCGCGGGCATCGAGTGGCAACAAGACGAGGCGGTCCTGATCGACCGCGGCTTGCCCGGAGAAGTAGATGAACACGGTGTCGCCAGGCTGAACGCGGTCGGTGAGCCACGCCTCCGTCGCCTCGAGCACGTTGGCCCGAGTGGACAAAACGGGGCCCCCTTCCTGGGCGCTCGCGAGGGTCTGCGCGCCATTGTCGAGCAGCAGTACGACGTGGTCGCGCGGGAGGCCACCCACGGTGGTGAACCAGTCGCGGATCGCTTTGGCGTCGGCGATCGCGTTGGGTACGTCCGGGATTCGGTCGTCGGCGTAGTTCGATACGCCCACCACGATGGCATAGCGGTTCGGACCCTCTTCGGCGCTCTGGGCGAAGGCTTTCGAGCCGAAGAGGAGGATCGGGGTCAGCCCCCACAGCACGAACGCGAGCAGTCGACGAACCACGGAGTCCCCCGAGCGACGACCGACAGTGGCTCATCCCACCGCTCGCGTCAACCGCGCGGCCACGGGTTACAGCTCCAGGGCCTGGAGAGGTGACCGAGTGGTTGAAGGTGCACGACTGGAACTCGTGTGTGGGGCAACTCACCGGGGGTTCGAATCCCCCTCTCTCCGTCGTGTTTCGCTCCATTGG
>JBCCQY010000056.1:0-48606 GCA_039208735.1 Myxococcota bacterium
CGACGATGCGATCGAGGATGCCCACCGCGAGTCCAGCCACGGTGCTGGCGAGCGACTCCATGGGGCCGCCACCCAGCACCAGGGCTGCGGTCGTCCCCGTGAGGGCGAAGGCGCCCAACGTCGCGGCGGGTGACCAAGGAGGCGGGGCCGACTCGAGCACGTCGAGGGCCTCGGTGGCTTCGTCGACCGAGGCCATGCCCGTCAGCAGAGACTCCGCGATGGCGTCGAGTTCCGCCTGACGTCCCAGGTTTGGGGCACCCGGGGCGATCCTCAAAATCTCGGTGCGCGCCGCATGCTCGGGGCCAACGGCGGCGAAGAGGGCCGTAGGAGTCGAGAAGAGGCGGACCTCCGCTCCGAGCCGAAGCGCGACCAGGTCTGACAAGCCCTCGAGCCGATGCGCAGGAATCCCCGCGCGGTGGAGGGCCGCCGCAAGGCGCAAGACGAGCCGGCTCGCGGCCTCGGGGGAGGGCCG
The DNA here is from genome assembly GCA_039208735.1 of Myxococcota bacterium. Classification (GTDB taxonomy): domain Bacteria; phylum Myxococcota_A; class UBA796; order UBA796; genus DRPG01. The sequence continues at coordinate 473 of JBCCQY010000056.1, forward strand.
CGGCGGGGCGAGGGACGCTTCGCTCAAGGGATGACTCTTCGCAAGCGGTGAGAGATGCGATCCCGACCAGCCTGAACACTCTGAATCGGACCTCCGATGGCGATTGGCTCGACGTACCGATGGTTCAACGAAATGACCACGTGTGGACATGCTGCCGGATAGGGTGGCCGGAACATCCGTTGACGTTCACGGTTTGGAGGACACCGGGGTATCCCGTTTCCCCGGTCTGGAGCCTTGATGTTCAGTCGTCGCGAATTCGTCATGTCCACGTCCGCAGCTGCTCTTTTTGCCCCTGGCCTTGCGCTGGGTGGACAGGCGAGCAACTTCTCTCTTCGCAACCTTTCCGGCCAGAAAGTCGGGCTCGAGGACTTTTCTGACCGGGTCGTATTCCTGTCGTTCTGGGCGACGTGGTGCGGCCCTTGCAAGGTTGAGATGCGGCACCTCCATGGCTTCCATCAGGAGCTGAAGGACAAAGGCCTTACCGTGCTCTTCATCTCCATCGACGATGCGCGGGCCGGCATGGCCGTCAAGCAGTACGTCCGGAAGAACCGGTACCAGGAGGACCTCTTCCTCCTCGACCCCCAGTCCACGGCGGTCGGCCTCTACAATCCCAAGAAGACGGTTCCGTTCAGCGTGTTGATCGGGCGTAATCGTGAGGTTGTCAAGGTTTGGGAAGGGTTTAACCCCGGAGAAGAGAAGGAGGTCAAGTCGGTCATCGAAGGGGAATTGGCCAAAGCTTCGTGAAACTTCACAGGGTCCCGCATCGCCATCACGGGCTCGTTCGGATCGTACACCGGAGCCGCTCCATCGGGGTTGGCTCGCTCACGACGTAGCCCAACGCCGCCAACATGCGTTGTTCCGCGGCGTCTTGTCGGTTGGCGCCGCGACCGTCGGCTTCGGTCCGTAAACCAGGGTCGTAGGGCGTCAGGCCGTCCTCCCAAGCGTGGAGGGCCTCGACTAAGGCCTCACGCTTGCGAACCGCAACCTTGCCAAGATCTCGACGTTCGTTCGGATCCCGGCCGAGGTGGAAGAGTTCACGTCGACCTGACGACCCATACAGCAGCTTGAGATCGCCTTCGAACGCTGCGCAATACGTCTCGGCGTACGGCGCGAAGTCCACGTACGGGTAGGCTTCGCGCATGGCCGCGAGTTGACTGACAAACGGGTCCAGGAGTTGAGCGTAGATCCGTTCGTCATCAGGCTCGATGAACCAGGAGGGCGCCTGCGTCGCCTCGGGGACAGGAAGGCCCACCCGGTCAAGTACGGTGGCGAACAGGCCCGCTGTACTCACCCGCTCGGAGATTCGACGGCCCGGCTGGCCCGGATCCCACACCACGAGAGGGACGTGGAGGAGCGGTTGGTGGAGCGACCAGCGGTGCTCCAAGCGTTGGTGCTCTCCTAAGTGCTCGCCATGGTCCGCAAGCAAGATGACCAAGGTGTGGTCCAGGTCTCCAGCCCGATCCAATGCCTTGAAGAGGGCCTCGGTCGCATCGTCGAGGTCGACCAACGTAGCGTCGTACACGCCACGAATCGCCGCCCACTCCGCCTTGGTGTAGCGCCGTTGGCCAATGATGTATTCGTTGGCCGCGAACAGGGATTGGTCGACCTGAAGGGCCCGCGCTCGGACGCGAGGGGGCATCACTTGGGCCCGTGCCTTGGCCGAAGGCACGCGCGGAGAGTGGGCTTCCATCAGGTTGAGGTAGGCAAACCAGGGCTGCCGGGGGTTGGGCCGTTCCGAAAGCCACTCCAGCAGCCCCTGTGCGATGACCGGGGCTGCGTCTTTGTGGACGGCGCGGCCCCACCGCTCCCGGTCATCCCCCATGAATGACGGTGAGATTTCGGTGCTCTCGTCGTTCGCGAGGAGCTTGGCCTCGGTGGCCTCTCGGCTCGCCCGGACGTATCGACCTCGCTTCACGCCCTGGCGGGGGTAGGTCGTGTGCACCGTCTCAAAGCCCTGCAGCAGGTTGGTGAGCGGGCTTGCGACCAGGTTGCTGGTGAAGGCAAACGTGTCGTAGCCGGCCTCTCCGAGGTGCTCGGCAAGGGTGGTGTGGTGGTGGTCGAGCCAACGGTACGACGCCACCGCGCCATGCGTCGTGGCGAATTGGCCCGTGAACATCGACGCATGTGTGGGCAGGGTCCACATTGCGGGTGCGGTGGCTTGCTCGAAGACCAAGGCGGTTTCGGCCCGTACATCGAGTTTTGGCGTGGTGGGGACGTCGTGGCCATACAGCGAGAGTCGATCCGCACGCACCGTGTCCCAGACGATCACCAGCACGTTTAGACGATCCGGGTGCGGATCGCGTCGGAGGGCCCAAAGGCTCACGCCGACTGCGCCGATCACAGCCGCCAACGTCAGCCCCACGGCCAAGCGGGATCGCAGCATCATGTTCACTGCGTAGCCGACGATGCCCCGGTAGGCCCTTGGCCGGATACCGGAGGGCTCGTGGATCACGACGACACCCCGCAGCCTGCACGCTTCGGAAGCTTTGCCGGCGTCTATCGTCCTGTCGTGCTCACCGTGCTGGGCGCGATGCTCTACCTTCGGGAGGGCTGGCTGGTGGGCACGGCGGGTCTTGGCGGAGCATTGCTCGTGATTGGCGCTGCCTATCTGGTGACCGGCACAACGGCGCTCTCGGTCTCAAGCATCGCGACCAACCTTCGTCTGAAGGCGGGCGGAGCGTTTGCCGTCATCGCGGCGGCCTTGGGGCTGGAGGCCGGTGGGGCCATTGGCGTTCCGCTCTACTTCGCCCAGACGATCAGCTCGGTGATGTACCTCTACGCCTTTTCGGAGGGCTGGGGCTATCTGTTCCCCGAACACTCCCCGGTGATCGTGGTGTTGATCGCGTTTGCCGGCGTGGGATTGACCGCCCTGGTTTCTGCGAGGCTCGCGTCACAGGCCCAAGCCTTTATGTTGTTTGTGGTCATTGGGGCGATTGCGAGTGCGTTCTCGGGTGCCTTTGGGGCGCCCGTCCAGCCTGTGCAGGCGCTCGGCGCATTCGAAGAGGCTTCTCTCGTCGAGTGCTTCGCGCTGTTCTTTCCTGCCGCAACGGGCATCATGGTCGGGGCAGGGATGAGCGGTGATCTGGCCGACCCCAGTCGCTCGGTACCGCGTGGCACGATGTATGCGTGGGCGACGACCCTGGTCGTCTACGTGTTCGGGGCCTTCTGGTACGCCCTCGTCGTCCCGCAGCCCGAGCTGCTTGGCAACAAGCTCGCCATGGTGGAGCACGCGCTCATCGGCGAGTTCGTGCTGTTCGGGTTGTTGGCCAGCACCCTGATGGCGGCGTTGTCGAGCCTCGTGGCGGCGCCGCGCTTGCTCCAGGCCATGGCCGAGCACCACGTCGTGCCCTTTTCGTCCTGGGTCGCCCAGCAGAACGGCTCGGCTGAGCCCCGCAACGCCACCCTCGTGACTCTGACGCTTTCGGGATTGGCGCTGTTTGCAGGGTCGCTCGACGCCATCGCACCAATCATCACGAGCTTCTTCGTGATGACCTACTTCGCCATCAATGTGGTGGTGCTGCTCGAACAGACATTGGGCCTGGTGAGTTGGCGGCCCATGTTCCGCATCCCAACCGTTATCCCTGCGCTTGGGGCCGGGGTGTGCGGCTTGGCGCTGACGTTGTCGAGTCCTGCGGGGGGGCTTCCCGAGGTGGCCTTCGTCGTGGGTCTGTACGTCTGGCTCGTGCGCCGGACCCAGGTCGACACCCCCTGGGAGACTGTGCAGTCAGGGATTGCCCAGGCGCTAGCCACGTGGGCCGCAACCACTGCCCAGGCGATGGGACGCACCGAACGGACGTGGAAACCCGACCTGTTGCTTCCCGTTGCGTCGGTGGCCGAGGCGCGCGCCATGGGCCCGGTGGCCGAAGCCATCGTGACCTTTCAAGGGAGCGTGCGACTCGTGGGGTTGGTCGATGACCCAGACCTCGCGGTGGAGCTTGAAGACCTCGCGATGCGACTCCGGATGCGGGGGTTGTACGCCACGTGGCATTTGATGCCGGAGGCGCGGCTGGCCCAAGGGGCTCAGCTGGCCATCAACGCCATGCACGGCACGGTGTTCGCGCCAAACCTCTTGCTGTTGTCCGCGCGCTTTCAGGCCCCCGCGGTCGTGCACGCGCTCGTCGACCACGCCCGCCACCATCAAATGGGTGTGATCCTCGCCTACGACGAACCCGAGCGGCCCATGCGACCCTCGCGCCAGGCCACGGTGTGGCTTTCGGATCGTTCGCCAGATTTCCGGCTCACGCTTCATGTGGCCAACCTCGACCTGCCCGTCCTGCTCGCCTACGTGCTGACCCGTCCGGTGGGGGGGCGAGTGCGCTTGACCACAGTGATTCGTCAACACCGCTTTCTCGGCGCGGCCCAGACGTTTCTGGAAGATCTCATCCAGCTGGGCCGGCTCCCCGACACAACCCCCCACGTGCTCGGGGGAACCTTGCTCGAACGACTCGCTGATGCACCGCCCACCGACGTTCACCTGTTTGGGCTGTCCGATTCGGTCGACCTCGATTGGGTCAAGAAGGTGCAGGCTACAACAGGCGGAGCTTGCCTCTTCGTCATGGACTCGGGTCAGGAGTCTGCGCTGGCCTAGACGAGCCGGCCATCGCGAGGATCCAAGTCGTGAACGCAACCGGTGGGCCTTCGGTCTTGCGTTCCTCCCGGATCTCGAATCCCTCGGCCGTGAGCGCATCGAGGAAGGCCTGCTTAGCGGCGTCGGGGTAGGGCAGATCGCCGTCTTTGACCACGACGAACCGGCCCATGGGGGCGAGAACCCGACGAACCTCGGCAAGGCCGGCTCGTTGATGGGCTCCCCAATGATCGAACGAGTCGAAGGCAAGCACGACGTCCATGGTCGAGGTCTCGATGGGCAATGCATGAGCCGGGGCCACGTGAAACGCGATGCGGGAGGCAGCGGGATGGCCTTCGAGGCGTTCCTTGGCGATTTCCACCATCCGAGGCACGGGATCCACGCCAATCAGGACTCCCGACGTGACCTTGGCGGAGGCCTGACGCAGGGCTGAGCCCGTGCCACAGCCAACGTCGAGCACGTGGGCGGTCGAAGTCAGGTCCAGGGCATCGATGGCCAGCTGGTTGGTTGCGTGCTCGCCGTACCTGGCTGCGTACCATTCCGCAGTTTCTGCCGTCCACTCCGTCATGGGCCCTCCCGCCAACCTGCCGCACTCCAAGCCAGGCCAGCCACCATTGCGAGTACTGCTCTCACTTCAACCCCCGGACAATTCGATACGCCGTGGCCCATGCCGATTCCCGCACTACGCTGTCTGCCGAGGAATGACCAGCCGATCCGACCAGAACGATGCTTCGTCCTGTATTGGATGGTCACCGCCCGTCGAACCCGGAGTCACTACGGGCTGCAACATGCGCTCGATTTGGCGCGGTCCCACCGAAAACCGCTTGTCGTGCTGGAGGCCATTCGCAGCGACTATCGCTGGGTCTCGGAACGCTTTCAGCGGTTTGCGGTCGAAGGAATGGTCGACAATGCGGCGGCCTTTTCCGCGGCAGGGGTGCGCTACCACGCCTACGTCGAGCCCACGCCGGGTGCATCGAAGGGGCTTCTCGAGGCGCTCGCGGCGCAAGCGGTGGCGGTGGTGACCGACCACTATCCCTGCGGGTTCTTTCCCCGCATGGTCGAAGTGGCAGGGCAAAAGCTCGACGTTCAGCTCGAGGCTGTGGATTCGAACGGGCTCTATCCCTTGGCCCATGCCCCAAAGACGTTTTCCACCGCCGCGAGCTTTCGGCGTCACCTACAAAAGACGTTGGCGCCCTTCCTCGAACAACCTCCTGTCGAGAATCCTCTTGCGGACTATGATCTCGGAATGGCCGAGGTCCCCGATGACGTGCAACGTCGGTGGCCGCACGCACAACGTCTCTTGGAGGACCCAGCCCGGGTTTCGACGTTGGGCCTCCCGTCACCAGGACCCGTGGCCGTGCGGGGGGGAGCCAAGACGGCGCAGGGGATTCTCGACCGCTTCATCGACCAACGACTGGTGAACTACGGAGAGCGGAACCATCCAGATCGCGAGGGTGCAAGCGGGCTTTCCCCGTGGCTCCATTGGGGGCATCTCGGGGCATGGGAACTTGTGAAACGGGTGTTCGATCGCGAATCTTGGACGCCGGATCAGCTGGGGCCCGTCACGGGCTCTCGTCAGGGGTGGTGGGGGCTATCGGAGCCGGCCGAGGGCTTTCTCGACGAGATCATCACCTGGCGTGAACTCGGCCATGTGTTCTGCCACCGAGAACCTCATTTCGACCGGTTCGAGACCCTGCCGGCATGGGCCCAGAAGACCCTCGAGGAGCACCGTGGTGATCCGCGACCCGAGGTCTACACCGACGAACAGCTGGCCTTTGCGCGGACCGGTGACGAGATTTGGAATGCCGCCCAACGTGAACTTGTGCACGACGGACGGGTGCAGAACTACTTGCGGATGCTCTGGGGCAAGAAGGTCTTGCAGTGGTCCGCGCATCCCGAACAGGCCTGGGAACGCCTGATCGACCTCAACAATCGGTATGCCCTCGATGGTCGGGACCCGAACTCCTACAGTGGGATTGCTTGGGTCTTCGGGCGCTTTGACCGAGCGTGGGGTCCTGAACGACCCATCTTCGGCAAGGTTCGCTACATGACGTCGGATAGCACGCGCCGCAAGCTCAAACTGAAGGGCTACTTGGTGCGCTACGGCGACGAGAGCGAACTGGCGGATCTGGCCGGGAAATGAGGTGACCGTATGATGACTGCGCAACGAAGCGGCTCGATTTTCGGGCTGTTGCAGTGGCAGATCCGCAATGTGATTTTCTACGTGGCCGCGGGCACTGCGGCGGTGGGACTCTACGAGTTGGGCAAGGCCTACGGGGTGGAAATCACCGTCCCTGTGCTTCCCCTATCGATCGTCGGCGGTGCGCTGGGTATTTTCGTCAGCTTCCGCTCAAACGCGGCCTATGATCGATGGTGGGAAGGGCGAAAGCTTTGGGGGCGCCTCATCAACACGTCGCGCCATTGGGCGAGCCAGGTCGCGCAGTATGTGCGGGATCCGCAAAAGCGCGAGGAGATGATCAAGCGGCACATCGCCTATGTGCACACGCTTCGATGCGCGTTGCGGGTGCAGGATCCGCTCAAGGACCCGGATTGCCAGGCGTGGCTCACCGACGTCGAGAAAGAAGAGCTGCCCGACCAGTCGAATCCCACACACTACCTCCTCAATCGGCAGCTGCACGATGCCACGGCACTCGCGGACGCCGAGCAGCTCGATCCCTTCCGGTTGCAGTCGATGGACGAATCGGTCCGCCACTTGCTCGACATCCAAGGGGGGTGTGAACGCATCAAGAAGACGCCGATCCCACGAGGGTTCGCCTACATTGCCGAGATTCTGATCCAGTACTTCAGCTTTCTGTTCCCGCTGGCGATTGTGGCGCATCTGTCGCTTTGGGTCGTGCCCATCAATGTGCTCGTCTGTCTCGCCCTCATGCTCATCAACGAGGCGGGCCGGGTGCTCGAAGATCCGTTCACGATGTTCTGGAACGGCTTGCCTCTGTCGAACATGTCGTGGACCATCGAACACAACTTGCGCAATCGCCTGGGTGAGCCGGAGCGCTCCCTCAATCCAATCCCCGGACCCGACGAGAACGGCATCCTCATGTGAGTTAGAACGTGGCCGTCCTGGAACGGTGAGGTCGTGGCCATGTGGTGGGGATTGGTGGCGCTCGCCAGCGCTGCGAGCCTGAAGAAGGAAGTCAAGGACGAACTCACCCACCCGACCCTCTACGGGGCGGTGCTTTCGGTTCGGGTCGATGACGAGCGAGGCAAGACCTTGTTTGAGCGGGGCTCTGAGCAGCGCCTCGTTCCCGCCTCGACCATGAAGTGGCTCACCGCGATTGCCGCGGCAGATCGACTCGGTCTCGACGACACCTTTGTGACCACGGTTCAAGTGTCGGGTGAGGTCGTGGGTGACACGCTGTACGGCGATATCTACTTCGTGGGCGATGGCGATCCATCGCTCGGCGAGGAAGACCCCACCGAGGTTCTCGATGAAATCGAGCGCATCTTCGCAGAAACCGGCATTCGTCGCATCAAGGGGGGCGTCGTTGTCGACAGCACCATCATCGCCGACCCGTTGTTGGGCCAAGGCTGGATGTGGGACGACATGCGGTTTGGGTTTTCAGCGCCGTTTGCGGGGCTGAACCTGGGTCACAACTTGGGGCACCGCGCGTTCGATGCGGAGTCCTGCGCCACGGTCGACGACAAGCGCAATGCTCCGCTCCTCGACCCTGTGACCTGCTTTGCCGATGTGCTTGATGCGCGCTTCGAGACCATGGGCATTCGAAGAAGCCAAGAGCCGCGGGTCGGACGGGCGCCCAACGATGCCACCGAGTTCGTGCGTTTCGAGAGCGAGCCGCTGCGCGAGCTCGTCAATCGCATGCTCCTCGACAGCGACAATCTCTACGCCGAATGCATCGCCCGGGCCATCGACGCCGATGGCACGCAGAGCCTCAAAGGGGCCCGTGAGGTCGTCGATGAGCTGTTTGCTCGAGCGGACCTCTCCCCCTCGTTCCTGCGCCTGGCGGATGGTTCAGGGCTTTCTCGGTATTCTCTTCTTTCGGCCGATACTCTCGTCGAACTCACCGCGTGGGCCGTCGAAGAGCCCTGGGGACGGGAACTTCGGGACCTTCTGCCCGTCGCGGGCGTTTCGGGGACCCTCGAGAATCGCGGAGTCGGAACGCCTGCCGAAGGCCGGGTTTGGGCCAAGACAGGCTCGATGTCGGGGGTCCGCAACATCGTGGGCGTCGTGCAGGACGCCAAGGGCCGAAGCCTGCGCTTCGCGATGCTGTTCAACGGGGTGGCGGCCCAGCGCGCGGCGCTCGAGGTCCAAGACCGGATCCTCACCTTGTTGTCCATTTCCCGCCGCCGACGAATTCGGAAGGCCGATCTCGAAGAAGCGTTTCCGAACGAGGAGTGACCCGGTTACGCCGCCCACCAATGACCAATGTGGAGGTCGACGTGGCCATCGAGCACACCCTGTCCATCATCAAGCCCGACGCCGTGAAGAAGAACCTGATCGGCAAGATTGTGGCCCGCTTTGAAGAAGAGGGCCTGCGCATCGCCGCGATGCGAAAGATCCATCTGTCCAAGCCCCAAGCCGAAGGCTTTTACGCGGTGCACCGCGAGCGTCCGTTCTTCGGTGAACTCACAGACTTCATGTGCAGCGCCCCCTGTGTTGTGATGGTCCTTGAGGGTGACAACGCGATCAAGAAGAACCGCGAGATCATGGGGGCGACGAACCCCTCCGAAGCCGCCGAAGGCACACTGCGCAAGCTGTATGCTGACAGCGTCGGTGAGAATGCGGTTCACGGTTCCGACAGCCCCGAGAACGCGGCCATCGAGATCGCGTACTTCTTCCGCTCCACCGAGCTGCACTAAGCGGTGCCCTCCGCCCACCATCTTTCCCTTTCGTTGTCCCGCGAGCTGTGGAATGAGCTGCTGGGAGCTGCACTCCCGGTGCGGATTGCCGGACAGCCGATCGACCTCACGCGGCAAGTCAGGGAAGTGGTGGGTCGGCTCAGGGTTCGGGAACGGGTCCGAGGGCTCATCCAAGACCAGCGGTCCCCCGAGGTGCTGCGTCGGGTTCGTGAGCTGTGGCACGCCCGCCGAGACGAGCTGTTCGACCGCATCGATGAGGTCGTGCGCATCGAGGGGGAATGGCAGATCGAACTCGATGCGTTTGGCACCGAGTTGGCCTACGGCCAGCAGAAGGTAAAGGCAGACGCCTACGTTCGCGCAGTGCTCGAAGGGTCGATCCACCTGATTGGCGACAATGTGGCCGTTCCCTTCCGGCTGGAGCGTCGGCTTGGGGCTTCGGTGGCCCTCGGAAACATTCACTACGATCCTTCGCATCAGGCCGTGGTGGGTCGGCTGCAGGACTTCACCCTGGACTTGTCCGAAGACAACGCGCTATTGCAGGTGCTCGCACGTGGGATGGGGCTCCTACTCGACCAGCAGCTTCCGCGCACGCAGCCCGTGACGATATTGAGGCGAGGGCAAGTGGAAGAAATGGTAGGTCCCATGGGGGGCTCCCTCCAGATGCGACTCGGCGTTGACGACCTTGACCTGGTGGTGGATGAAGGTCAGATGACCCTCAAGGTTCGCTTCGGATTTGTGCGAGATGGAGAATCGAGCACCGAGTTGGAACCACGGCAATAGTTGCGGGTTGCCGCCGTGCGGCTCAATCGGCGATTTGCGTGGCTCGATGGGCCGGCCTACGTCCGTAACAGCGGAGGCGGAATGGGCTTTGAAGGCTATCACAGGGATGCTTGGAATCGACATGGAAACGCTCCTCAAGAGGTGTTTGAAGAGCTTCCTGCAGGGCGAGATCTTGCCGAGACTGGGAAGCACCTTGCCGCCTGGGGCGCGCTAGTCGCGCATGTGGCTGGCGAGCATCTCGGCCGTTGGTCCGAGGGGATCGCATTACTCGATACGATTGCCGCAGATGAACGATTTGCCGAGGCCGAGGCGGCACGACGGTCGCTACATCGGAGTCGCGCGGCGTTGTTGATCGGTGCGGGTGACCGTGCGGGGGCGGATGCGGTGGTGGCCGAGAATCTAGACGACGCCTGGCCGGAAGCCTCCTCGCAGATCCGCGTGTGGACGACCGCCACGACCGCCCTCGCCATGCAAGGTGAGATCGACAAGGCCACCGCGTTGTTTCAAGAAGCGCTCAAGGCCAGCGCCTACGGCCCCGACGCCAAGGATCCGGCGAGTCGCGCTCTCGCGATTTCTGGAAACAACCTTGCCATGGATCTCGAGGATCTCTCCGGTCGAAGTCCGGCTCAAGATGCGCTGATGATCTTGGCCGCACGGACGTCTCGGACGTGGTGGGCGGTCGCGGGAGACGCCACCAATGTGCTGTTGGCCGATGTGCGTGTCGCGTCGAGCCTGCTGGCCGCAGGGAACGCGAGCGACGCACTGCCCTTCGCCGAGGCGGCGAGTCGGGGTTCAGAAGCGGAAGGAACGTTGGCGGGCTACCGCATTCAGGCGATGCTGGTCTTAGGCAAAGCCCGTCAAGGGGTGGGCGACGCACAGGGTGCGGCGGCAGCGGTGGCGAAGGCCGATGAGGCCTTCACGCATCTCCCGGAGGCCTACCGTGCGTATTACGAGTCGCAAATCGAGGCGTTGCGGGCGGACTTGATGGGCGGCTGACCGCATGGCGTGGACGCCAAGCGCGGGATCGCTCAGTCAAGCAAGGCAAGTTGCTTTCGAATGCGCTTGCGACCTTCTTCATCGCCCAAACGAAGGTAGCGTTGTTCCGCTAACGTGTAGCCCTCGCGCGCTCGCTCCCTTGACCCAGATTCGGCCGCACGTCGCGCAGCCCACTCGATAGGCCAAGCCGCGTCGACTTCCATGGCCGGATTTTCGTGTTGAAGTTCGGTCGTTCGGTTGAGCCACTGACGCCACGCGCTGCGGTCTCCGGCCACACAGAACAACAGCGCTCCCGACGCAATCCATGCGATGCGTGGGTTTTCATCGGTGACCAGTCGTTCGAGGGTGAATCGGGCCTGCGAGGTTTCGCCCCGCGTGAGCTGGGTCAGCGAGACCTCGAGTTCGCCAAGGGCAGCATCGGCGCCCAACGCGCGAAGTTCGTCGCGGGCGCGTCGAGCCCGTTCCATGGCCAACACCATGTCGCCCTCGCCTCGTGCCACGGCGCCCAGGTACGCTTCGATGCGCGCGGCAAGCACGTGGTCGCCCCCCTCCCGAAACACCTTTTGGGCTCGCGTGAGCCAGGGGCTGGCCTCGCGGGGTTGCCCACGCCGCAGAAGGTCTTCCCCCTTCTCGAACCAGGTCCGGGCTTCTTCGTCGGCCGTCGTCCAGGCGGGGTCGTCCTCGGTCCGTCCGTCGGTGCCGACGTCCGATGTGGTGGGCAAGGTCTCGAGGTCGCCAGGGCCAAGGTCTTCGCCGGTCGTCCCAAGCAAATCGAAGCTCTCCGGCAATTCGGTCGCGGCGGTGGGCTCGAACTCAACGATGCCCTCGAGCACGGGCTCTACAACGTCCGAGTCCTCGTCGTACTCGACCTGCACGATCTGCACCACGGGCTCGGCCAACGTCGTTCCGGGGCTGGTATTCGATTGGGGGGCTCGAACCGACCGCGGCGATGGCGTCGGAGGGCTGTGGCCGACCTCGATCAGCTGGGTCGGGAGGCGGGCCACATCGTCGGGAGCTCGGCGGCGGGTCACCGTTGGTGGATGAGCCGATTCTGCGAACGAGCGGAACTGGACCCGGCGAATATGGTCGTCGCGGTATCGAAGCTTATCCATGATGCTCTCGGCCGCACCGAGCAAGACGGACTTGCGATCCGCAGGGGCTACGCGCAACAGGCCGACGAGGGTGTCGAGCGCTTCATCGAATTCGTTGGCTTCGATGAAGTGTCGGATGCCGCGGTCCTGGGCGGACGAACGGTCTTTCTTTACCAAGGCACGCGCCGCGGACCGGTGGTGGTGGTCGAAACGGTTGGCCTCGACGGCCCGTTGAACCAACGCACCGCGCAAAAGCGGATGGGCCAGCGTCCATCGAGGAGGGCGTCCGGGTCGTGCGGAGCGTTTGGTGAGCCCGGCCGACAGCATGGCCGTGCGGGCGTCCTCGGCCAAGGGCTGGCCAGCTTCGCTCGTCGCTGCACTCCAGTCGCTCTCGCGAATTCGCTCCCCGCCCATGATCGCCAACACTTCGAGGGCTTCGGGCGCTGTCGGGTGGTCGTCGATCAAGGGGAGCAGCCGGGCCTCGATGCTCTGGCGAATGGACTTTGGCACCGTCGGTGACGAGGCCTGCCGAAGGTCGAACCCCGTTGAGGTGGGCATGAGCAGCCCTTGACGAGCCCAGTCGATGACTGCATGCACGGCATACAGCGGATTGCCGTGGGTGCGGGCCACGAGTTCCTTGGCGAGCCGTGGAGCAAGGCCCGTGCCTTTGTCGACCAGTTCGCGCTGAAGCCCGTCGGGCAACGTGGGCACCTGCAAGATGATGGATCGTGCACGCAACGCATCGACCGCAGCAGAGCGCGTCGACGACCGTTGGTCAGGGTTCAGGGTCGCCACGACGAGTACGGGTAGATCGGTATCGAGAAGGGCGTTGGCGAGGTCGAGGGACTCTCCTGCCCGATGCAGATCGTCGATCACGAACAACAACGGCCGCTCGTCCGAGATGGCCATGATGAGGCCGAGCCAGTCCTCGGGGGTGCGCTTGGATTGGCCGTCCTGCGGCTGCAGCAGTTCGGCGAACTCAAACGACCGCCGATCTGGATCTTCGTCGCCAAGGCGTTTGAGCCAGCTCCGCAGTCGCTGGGCGGCATCGTCCAGGTCGAGGCCTTGCAGCTGCAAGTGATTGACGGCGGCCGCAGGCAGCCCCACATCCCGCCCACGGTGCCGCACCCAAAGAACTTCCGCCGCCCCGGTTTCGTGGGCGCGCTCCGCGAGCCATCGGGCGAGGCGTGTTGTGCCGACGCCCGCCTCTCCTTCGATGACGACGGCGCGTGGTGTCCGTGCGGCGCTGACCTCGCCGAGGGCTTGCCAAAGCTGGTCTTGAAGGAGGGCGCGGCCCACGAGTGGCCAGGGTCGCAACAAGAAGACCGCGAGACCCATGCCCTTGGGACGTTCCGTGGTCGGTCCGTGGGCGGGACGCCATTCGGCAGGGATCGGTGGCGGCAGCACGGGGTGAGTGTCGAGCGTCGAAAACGCATGGGCCGCGTCGGCTGCACACCGAAAGCGACGCGTGGGCTTCCGGTCGAGCATTCGCTCGATCCACGCCGCTCCACCCAAAGGCAGGTCAAAGGTCGCAGCGATGGGCGGAATCGGGTCGGAAAGTTGGCGGCGGAGCACCGCCTCGCGCGACTTTCCAACAAACGGGGGCCGGCCCGCAAGCAGGCCGTAGGACAGACAACCCAGGGCGTACAAGTCGGTCCAGGGACCCATGTCGTGGACCCGACCGAGCACCTGTTCTGGCGCCATGTAGCCGGGGGTGCCCGCGGCGGCGCTCGAGGGGGAGTTTCGCGTCAGGGCGTAGGCGATGCCGAAGTCGGTGAGGGCCGGGGTGCCATCGTCGCGAACCAGTACGTTTTGGGGCTTGAGGTCGCGGTGCACGATCTCGCGTGCGTGGCTGTGGGCTAGCCCGTCGAGCAGGTGCAGGACGATGCCGGAAAGCTCTTCCCAAGACGTGACGGGCGGTCGGTCGGCAAAGGTCCCCGCACCCGCGAATTCCATGGCCAGCCAAGGTGCTCCGGCGACCAGTCGTCCTTCGGAAGCTTCGGCGGCTTGTGCGGAGACCACACCGTAGTCGTAGACCCGCACAATCGCGGGGTGGTCAAGCGAGGCGACGGATCGGACCTCGAAGCGAAACACGTCGAGCAGCCGCTCGTCATCGGCGAACTTCTCGCGCAGGAGTTTCACCGCGACAGGCACGCCCTCGGGGTGTTGAGCACGCCAGACGCTGCCCATGCCCCCTCGCCCAATGGGGTGCGATAGCAAGAGCGGCCCGAGCCGAATGGGCGCGGTCACGAGGTACTCTCCGATCGGTTGCGCTGACGCCAGAACCGAATCCCGAGCCGAATCGCCCACAGCGCTGCGGTGACCGCCAAGAGGGGCAGGGCAAGGTCCACGGTGACTTCGCTCCCGATGACCCCAATCTCGTAGGTCTCCCAGGAAAACGGGGCGAGGAGCGGGTAGCCGCGCCCGTGGTGGTATTGCAACAGGTCGATCAGGACATGCACCGCGGCGCCGATGGTCAGGGCGATGAAGGCCTCGGTCCGCTGGCCCTTCACGAAGGACTGCGACAGGCTCGCGGAGGCCAAGAGGAGCCCTGCAGGAGAATGAAAAGCGCCGAACGACCAAATGACCGGATCGGGAATGCCGACCCCGTTGTCTTGAGCGATCTCGAGGGCCATGGGCACGGCTCGTCCCAACGCATCGGGCAGTACGGTCCCTACCGCGACGAGGCCCAGGGCCCGGGAGCGAACGAGCACGCCGGGCAGGAGGACGGCGCAAACGTGCGTGACAAGGTCAGCCACGGATAATCACTCCCTTTCGTCCTACGCGCAGCGTGAGCAAGGCGACGCCTCCGGCCAGTACAAGGCCCAGTACCCCGAGTCGCTTCTTGCCGTCACGTTGGGGAGCCTCCTCGCGCCATTGCTCGACGAGTCGGCCTCCGGGGTCGATCAACACGAGGGTCGTGACCTCCTGGCCGGTCTCGAGCCCGGTGGGATTGGCCACTACATCGAAGTTCAGGTTGCCCCGCGTCAGTCGGTAGCCCCCTGGATCCACGCGGGTCACCGTGAACAGGGACAACACGTGTTCGGTGCCTGGGGGCGCCTCACGGATGCCCCGGTAGCCAATGCGACCGGTCTCGGTGGCCCAGGACCACGCGAGGAGCAGAGCGAGCAGGCCAAAAATGGGGCCGACCTGCAGAACCGAGGATGTAGAGGTGGGCTTGACGTTCACCGATCCGCCGCCTTAAGCATCTCGAACTGGGCGATTAACTCAGTGGGAGAGTGCCACCTTCACACGGTGGAAGTCACTGGTTCAAATCCAGTATCGCCCATCATTCTAGAGTTCCCGTAGGTCGGATCGGCAAGGCTTAGGCATGTGATGCTGGCTGCCGTGAGCACCTGCGTTGGAGCCTCATGGGAAAGCGTCTCGTCACGGTCGGTTCGGTTTCGCGCGATGCTGCGTCAGAGCGTCTGCCGTTCTTGGCCAAGCGCTACTCCGGCAGGCGCAACGCGATTCGCGAGGTCACGCACACGGCGCCGGACCTCGTCTTCTGGATCAGTCCGGAGGGTCGGTTCATCGATGCCCGGGACGGTCACCTGCGAAACCCACCCAAGGGTTTCGAGCACATCTTAAAGGACGAGCCGGACTACGGTGGGTTTCTTCGCGGGCGCGTCGCCCGGTACGGCGATCAGCAATTCGTCGTTATGTATGTGCGGCCGGATTCGCTCGTGGAGGGACCAGCGGTGGGCCAGTTTCTCGATGGCCTGGCGGAGTTCCCGACGCCCGTGAACCCCGATGCCCTAATCATCAGCGACAACGGCGATCTCTACGGCACGGTTGACGATCTGCGGTCCCGAGCTGTGCTTCGTTGAGTCGGGCATCGGCGCTGGCGTGCGCCGCCAACGTCACCCGCCAGTTATCACACGCACCGCTCGCTTCTTGCCCACCCGCAGGACGGAACCTTCGGGTCCCGGAGCGATGAGCATTTCGGGGTCGTCGAGGCGCTCGCCATCGAGCTTCACTCCGCCCTGACCCAGCAGTCGACGGGCCTCACCGCGCGACTTGGCTAGGCCAGCCCCCACGAGCACCGACAAGAGGCGCGCGTCGTCGCTCAGCACGAATTCAGGCATCGAATCGACGGCGGCCCCGCTCGCCATCGCTTTGGCCGCTTCGTCGGCCTTGCGGGCTTCGTCCTCACCGTGAAGCAGCCGGGTGGCCTCGTTCGCCAACACGCGCTTTGCCTCTCGAATGTCCTTGCCCTCGAGGGCCTCGAGCTTCGAGATTTCCGCTTCGTCGAAGAACGTGTAGAGCCGCAAGAATCGGCCCACGTCGTCGTCGTGCGCGTTGTACCAAAACTGCCAGTAGTCGAATGGGGCGCACCGATTGGCATCGAGCCACACCGCACCGGCCGCCGTCTTGCCCATCTTTGCGCCCGTGGCCGTCGTGAGCAGGGGCGTCGTCATGCCCCAGACGTCGGCGGACGCCACGCGGCGAACGAGGTCGACCCCAGCCACGATGTTGCCCCACTGGTCGTTGCCGCCCATTTGCAAGCGGCACCCGTAGCGGCGGTGCAGCTCAAGGAAATCGTAGGCCTGAAGGATTTGGTAGTTGAACTCAATGAACGAAAGCCCGCGCTCGAGACGCTGTTTGTAGGCCTCAGCGGCAATCATTCGGTTTACGGAGAAATGCCGTCCGATGTCGCGTAGGAAGGGAATGTACTGCACATCGAGGAGCCACTCGGCGTTGTCGACGAGCATCCCGCGTTCGCCATCGAAGTCGAGGAAGTGCGAAAGCTGCTGTCGAAGCCCGTCCGAGTTCGACGCAATCTGCTCATCCGTCATCATCTGGCGCAGCTCGGTCTTGCCAGACGGATCGCCGACTCGCGACGTGCCACCCCCGACCACCGCGATGACCACGTGACCGGCCCGTTGGAGCCAGGACATGGCCATGATCTGAAGCAGGCTTCCGACGTGCAGGGACACCGCCGTTGGATCGAAGCCCACATACATCGTGATGGGCCCGTCGTTGAGCGCCTTTTGGACGTCTTCGGGGTGGGTGCAATCCTGGAGGAAGCCGCGCTGTTGCAGCACCTCGTATGCGTCCATGAATCGCCTCCGCGTGGGACTCGAAAGATGATTGAGGTAGTCGACGGAGCAGGTCTGTCAACGCCAAATGGCGAAGCGGCTGACCCTTGCGTTTGAGGTAGGCTGGCCGGGGAGAACCTGACGATGCCCTCTGCGTTTGCCTCGATTCCGGGTCCCTCCGAGTTTTCGCGGATCGCCAACTTCTTCGTGTTCCGCGATCGGCCGACCGACTTTTTGTTGGGTCTGGCCCGTGACCACGGGCTCATGGTCCGTTTTGGACTGGGTCCGATGACCGCCGTCCTCGTCGCGGAGCCGTCACTCGTCGAACAGATTCTGCTTAGCGACTCCCATTGCTACGGCCCTGCGCAGGGTCGCGAAGACATGAAGCTCCTGCTCGGAGAGGGGCTGCTCACCTCCGTTGGCGAGGCATGGAAGCGGTCGCGTAAGCTCATGGCACCGCCACTTCGAAAACGCAGGATCGACAGCTACGCTAAAACGATGGTGGAACGGACCGAGGCCTACGTGACGCGCCTGCCTGAGGTGGGCACCCGGGATGTCGGCGCCGACATGATGTCGCTCACGCTGCGCATCGTCATCGACACGTTGTTCGGCGTGGACACCGGGCCAGACGTGGAGCGGGTCGGCCACCACTTGGAAAGTGCCATCCACTTCTTCGAGCGCCGGATTCGAGGGTGGTTGCGCTTTGTCCCTCAGTGGTGGCCAACCCGAGCCCGGGCTCGCTTCCTCGAGGATCGCAAGGCCATGAATCGCATCGTGTACGGCCTGATTGAAGCGGGCCGGCAGGATCCGGAAGGAGGAGACGACCTACTGCGACGGCTTCTACAGGCGCGCTACGATGACGGCTCGCCGCTATCCGAGGAAGAGCTTCGAGATCAGGTGATTACGATGTTCCTCGCGGGCCACGAGACCACCGCGCTCGCGTTGGCGTATGCGCTGCACCTTGTGGCGGCGCACCCTGAGGTCCAGGACCGGCTGCACGCGGAACTCGATGCCATCCTGGGGTCGCGCTCCGCAACGGCCGACGATCTCGCGTCATTGTCCTTCACCCGGGCGATCTTCCAAGAGGCGCTGCGGCTGTGCCCTCCAGCTTGGGCGGCCAGTCGCAAGGTTCTCGAGGACACCGAACTCGGGGGCTATCGGCTCCCTAAAGGCACCTTGCTGTTCTACTCTCCGTTCGTGACCCATCGGCAGGCGCAGTTTTTCGAAGGTCCGGATGCGTTTCGGCCCGAACGATGGCTTGATGGGCTCGAGCAGCGGCTTCCTCGCATGGCATACCTGCCGTTCGGAGGGGGGCCTCGCATCTGCATCGGAAATCACTTTGCCCTCATGGAAGGCGGGCTTGTTCTCGCCACCTTGATGCAGGGCCTTCGCTTCCGGGATCCCCAATCTACCCTTCGTTTTTCGCCTTCTGTCACCCTTCGACCGGCTCACCCCGTGAAGCTCACCTTTCGCCGGAGATGCCCCACGCACTTAGAACATCGCCAGGATGAGGCTTACCGCGACAATGAGGACGACCTGACTGCCGGCGCCAATAAAGAACGCATTCCAACGGCGCAGGAAGGCATAGCCAGGCATCGCCATCGCGACGAAGACGAACACGGAGAGGAATAGCGCCAACTGAAGTGCACCTCCCACGGTCGAAACCCCCAAGCCCGCCTGTAGCAACGACACACCAACGGACAAGACAAACACACAGCCTGCCCCAATCGCGTAGGTGTAGCCAGGAACCTCCGCGGTGTGTTGTTCGCGCGTCATGTTGGGGCCACCGTAGGCTTTGGCCCAAGCCTCGCCGAACAGTGGAATGAACCAAATGGTCAGTAAGATCTGGCCTACCACGACGCACGCGAGAACAGCAAGCCAGTTCACAGCACCAAAATCGATTGCCATGCGGTCTCCTTCATTCGTCACGGTTCTTAGTCAGGCCACTGTTATCGTGGATGCATCAGACCGTGTTCGATGTGGCAACGACAGGAGCGCAAGTCAATGACGTTACCCTGTGCACATTGCGTGTGGAGGCGATTCGGTGTTCGCCTGGTGGGCCGCCTGGACGGCCAGTGTTGCGTGGTCGGATGAACCCTTGCCAACCTGTTCATTTCCCGATGATGAGGATGCGGTCTACGTTCTGACGGTTCAGCCGCTCGATGATGTCATTCGGCTGTTTGGCCATACTGCATTGCTGTTTTGGGAGCCGAAGCGGGGGAAGCGGTCGGCGGTCTACGACTACGGGCGTTTTCGTTTGGAGGGGTCACCGCTTGACATCGTCAGGGACTACCTCACGATGCAGCAAGTGTACTTTTTGGGGGGCAATCCGCTTTCGCGCTCTCAAGCGCGCTACGGCGGCCAAGAGCGTGGGGTGATTGCCCAACGTCTCGATCTTTCTGCGGAGGAAGCGCGGGCGCTGGAGTTGTCGATCATCGAGCAGCTTGCGGAGCCTGAGTTTCGCTACAACTGGTACGACCAGAACTGTTCCACCAAGGTTCGCGACCGCATCGACGAAGCGGTGGGGGGGGCGCTAAGGGCCGCGATGTCCGAACCGAGCGGCACCTCCCCGGCCGCCGAAGTGCTTCGCCACTCCGCCAACCATCCGCTGTGGTTGGGTCTCGAATGGGGCTCGACGCGGTTTGCTCGTTCAGAGATTACGGATTGGGATGCGATGTTCCTCCCCGAACCGATGATGCATCGCCTCGAGGCTGCCCGGCGGGCCGATGGGCGGCCCCTCGTTGCGGAGACCTGTCAGTGGTTGCCGGCAGGCCAGCCTCCGATTCCGGTGGCCCCCCCACGGCGGGCGGGTGGACTGACGTTGGTGGGGCTTGGGTTGGCTGGAGTCCTGGGAGGGCTTCGCCGAAGCTCCGCCTTGGCAGGAGCGATGGGTTTTGGCACGTTCGCCTTCGTCTTGGCGCTGTGGGGAACCGCCGCGCTGATCGTCGGGTTGGCGGGGACATTCGCCCCGTTCTGGGGGAACGACAACCAGGCCTTTGCAAGTCCGCTCTGGGCGTTGGGAGGGTTGGCCGCGTTCGGCGCATTCCGTAACCCCGAGGCGCGATGGCCCGGGGTCATCGTCGTCGGGTTGCTCGGCGTCGCAGGGCTTGGGTTTGTCGGCAGTCTTGCGTTTGGCTTTGCCGCCGGAAACCTTGGTCTGGCGGGCCTACTCCTCCCTCCGATGGCCGTGTTCGCTTGGTTTGTCAGCGCTCCATGGCGGCTTGAAGCTGCTTCGCGATCTTCCGCAGGTCGTTGAGCTGGCCGATCCGGTCCTGGCTCACCTCGATCGTGGTGGCGGTCAGGGTCTTCTGGACCTCTGCCACGGCGTGTGGATTGGCCGCGCCAAGCGCCTCACGAGCGTGACGCATCAGTTCATCGGCGCTGCCAAAGTTGCTCTTGTCGAGTTCCTGCATGGCGCGCACGACGGAGGTGTGGGCGGCATAAATCGCCTGTTTGCGATGGAGCTGTTCGAGTTCAGCTTGAACGGTGGCGGTGCGCTGCTTCGCTTCGGCGAGTTGCGCCTCGAACTGGGTTTGGGCGGCCGCCGGGCGAGCCCGCTCTTGCGCTGCGTCGTAGGCCGAGGTGGTCGCATAAGTAAGGGCGCCGGTCACGAGGGCGGCCATGAACGCCACCGCCACAAAGGCAACCGGGCTCCACGCAACGGCGTTGGCTTGAGGCGGCTCGCTCGGTTCAGCGGGTTCGGGCGCTTCCCCCTCGTCAACGGGGTCAGGGGCGGGCGCTTCTTCCACCTTTTCGTCGGGTTCTTCGGCCATCACGACTCCATCTCGCCGGCAAACCGTGATCGGCCAAGGCATCCTCGCGCTCCACTCGTCTACCGAACGCGGAGGCCGCTCGTCGATGCGCCAAGCAACAAGCCCATGGCCAGCATAAGGCCGGGGGCGAGCACCGGGTTGCCGCCAAAGAACGCTTCACTCCACACGGTGAAGGCGTCGGCGGTGGGACGAATCTCTTGCTCGAAGATGGCATTGTGTTCGAGGTGTTCCCACACCCCGAATGTGGCGCCAAGCAGGACCAGGCCCATCCCGATGCGTCGGCCTCGAACGTGAGCGTTGGGTGACGCAATGCCCAGTCCGGCGAGCACGATGGTGAGCCCCGCCAGTACGAAAGGGACCGCCTGGACGGGGCTCTCGTAGTGGCCCTCGACGGCAAGTTCGAGGGCGGTGCCCACGGCGAGAAACGCTGCGATGGCGAGCATCCATCGACGGAGCTGGTCCACGATTAGAAGCCTGTCACCATCGAGATGGCCTGCTTGACGGACTCGGGGGCCACGTGAGGGCTCAGCGCCGTATCGAATGCGCCAAGGTCCGCGTAGGGGCGGCCGGCAACCAGGGTCTTCGCGCCTTCTTCGCTCAACCCGTCGATCTGCATGAACGTCGCTTCGTCGCACTTGTTCGGGTCGATCGGCACGTAGACGAATGCTTCAAACGCGGTGACCGCCTCGGCGTCGATGTACTTGCCGATCTCTTTGCGGAACTGCTGGATGCTGACGTACGGCCGGTACTCTTCGAACTCATGGACGAGCTTGGCGGTGATGCCGGGAATTGCCTTGAGTTCGTCTTCGGTGGCCTCATTGAGGTTCACCCGAGCCATCTGGGCTGGTGCCGCTTCGGGAGCTGCAGCAGGCGCTTCGGGGGCCTTTTCGACCACTGCCGCCGGTTCGGCTGGCTTTTCGGGCTCCTCGGGCGTCTCACACGCCAGTAACGCCATCCAGATCATCGCACCCTCCCGAACCCGTTCAGCGGGCCCGGGACCCCGTAACACCTGCCTCCGAGGCGCCCCATGCAGGGGTCGGAACGGTCGGACGCACGCGTACACTACTTCCCGTCGCCGCTCCTGCGATGCGAGCCCCGGATACGAAGGCCGAAAGGGTCGATTGCCCCAACAGCACGCTGTCCCCGACGAGATGGAGGCCGCGCGCCGGAGGGGCGAGCCACAGTTCGCGATAGCTCATCAGGCCGGTGCGCCGCGGAATGCCGCCCACGTACCCTCGATCGCGCGCCGTGAATCGGGCGAAGGTGCGAGGAGAGGCCGTCATGCAGGCTCGGTGGGCTGCCCAGACTTCGGGAGCCCGTCGCTCGACGGTCTGCGTCATCTGTCGTTGGACGCGTTCGACGACGCTGCGGGTCGCGTGAGCTGGCAAGTGAGTGGACACCACCACGGTTCGTCGGCCCTCGGCCCCGCGATCTTCGCCGACCGCCGACACCGAGCAGAACACGTGGTTTCCTTCGTGGTAGGGCCGTGTCGGATCGTCGACCAGGTTCATGTGGAAGGCGTGGTCGGGCAAATCATCGTGAGGCTCGATCTGGAGGTAGAGCATCGCGGCGCCATAGCCGCCCTCAATGCGCTTCGCGAGTCGATCGACCCGGACCGCTCCGTCGGTGAGCGTAGGCAGGCTCTGGGGCAGGACGTTGGCGAACACCATGGGGGCTCGCCACGGGCCGCGCCGCGTGTCCACCACCCAGTCGCCTCCTTCACGGCGCAAGCCCTTGACCCGATTGCCGAAGGTTACGGTTCCTCCTGCCTGACGAATCGCATGGACCATGCCCCACGCGAGGGCCCCCATCCCCCCTCGCACATGATGTGCAGAGCGCAGCAGGGCATCGATGGCCGCGATGGCGAAGGGCGCCTCTGCATCATCAACGCCGGTCTGGACCGAGACCCAGCACAGGGGTTCCAGCCAGTGTCGGTACGCGTCGGTGTTGAGGCCATACCGCCGCAGTCGCTGGGCCAACGAGCGTCCAACCACGGGCAATAGAGGCAGGTAGCCAGGAATTCGCTGCCCATGCGACCATAGGTTGGACAGGGAGAGCGGGGGCAGGAGGTCGGGCTCTCGAAGGAGCGGCCGAAGGGCTCTCGACACCGTTTCCACTTCGCTGGCGAACCTAGGCGCTCCTCGTTCGCGAAGCACGCCCGCAAATCCGTCTTCATGGGCGGGCAAGGCGGTGGTGAACCGTCCGTCCCGCACCTCCACCACGGGGTTGAGTGGAGCGTGTGCCACGTCGAGCCCGTAATCTTCGAGGATCTGCGAAAAGATGTCGCCGTGGTCAAGGCCCATGGCCAGCGTGGCGCCTGCCTCGTACTGCACACCGCGGTGCGTAAACGTCCCGCCACAGCCTCCCGGATAGGTCAGCCGCTCGCACACCACGACGCGGGCCCCGCTTTCCGCAAGCTGCAAAGCTGCCCCGAGTCCCCCGAACCCACTTCCGATGACCAGCGCGTCGACGTTGTCCATGCGGATGCCGTATCTCTCGAACGTCGACGAGGGGTCAGGGAGCGCGAGACGCGAGCCACTCTGGAATGGGCGTGTGGCGGGCGAACGCCTTTCTACGGGCTTCGACGTACTCCGCCATTCGAGTCATTTGCTCGGTAAATGCTGGGCTTCGGCGCCGATCGAACTCCACGCCGTAACGAACCGTCTCGCGTGTCACCCGTGTACGATGTCGCACCTGGCCATTGAGGACCAGGGGCCAGGAGTCTCCTGGCAGCAAGATTTGGAACTCGGCCTGGGTGAACGGCGTGGTGGGCTCGTGTCCCGCCTTCATTTCGATGAGCAGCCCACCAACCGAGACGTCGACGACCGACGCCGCGATGGGCTCCGCGGAATCGGCGCGGTCCGAGGTCAACCAAACCTCGATGGCCTCGCTACCTCCCGGACTCACTCGAATCGCCGAGCGCCGGTCGCCTTCGGGAGGAGGATGTTCGCCGAGCGCATGGGGGTTGGCAAAGAACAGATCGCAGACCTGAGTGCTCCCTTCGATGGTGGGCCAGCCCGTGAACGCTGGCAGGATGATGGCGTGGCCGTGTTGGCGGTTCGTCATCCAAAGGTCCACCGCAGCTTGTTCGGGCAGCGCGTCCTCAACCGGCACGCGAACCCGGGCGTGGTGATCGTCCATGGCTTCAAGTTCGCACGGTACTGGCGTGCGGTGCCGGGGGCCGACCTCGACGTCGAGTGTGGGCTGCGTCATACGTTCCTTCCCGATTCGGCCATTTTGGCAAGCGGCCTGCGGGCGCCTTCGGATCTTCTTCGCGGCCATTCCAGGCGAAACTCAGCTCGCGCGGGCTTCGAGTTCTTCCCAGCGGGCGTAGTGGCCCTCGAGTTCGCCCTGGAGTTCTTCCAAGCGCGACGTCCATGCGCCGACTTCATCGGCGTGGTCGCGGTACGTGGCGGGGTCTGACAAACGGCTCTCGAGCGCTTCGATTTGGCTTTCCGTGTCCTCGATCTGCCGGGGCAACGACTCCAGTTCCTTTTGTTCCTTGAAGGAAAGTCGTTTGCTTTCGGTACGCGGCCTCGATGGAAGAGCCTCGGTCAACACCGGTTGGGACGTGGCCTGCGCGGCTTCGGCGGCCCGTGCGAGACGGGCTCTCTGAGCCGTGACGAGCTGGGAGCGGTCGGCATAGATTTGCACGTGACCTTCGCCTTCGAACCCGAGCACTTCGGTGGCGACGCGATCGACGAACGCACGGTCGTGGGTCACCACCAACACGCCGCCGTCGAAGCCCAGCAACGCCTCTTCAAGGGTGCGAAGGGTCAACAGATCGAGATCGTTGGTCGGCTCATCGAGCACGAGCAGGTTGGCGCCGGACAGCATGAGGCGCGCAAGCAACAGACGGGCGCGTTCGCCCCCGGACAGGGCTGCGACCTTCTGTTCGAACATCGACCGGTCGAATGCAAATCGTTCGAGGAAGGAGGCGACGTGAATCGTCTGCTCGCCAATGTCGAGGTGTTCTCGGCCGTCGCCGGCCGCCCAGAGGACCGTGTCGTCGTCGACGAGCCCCGACCGTGCCTGATCGAGAAGCCCCACCTTGAGTCGGCCGCTCCGGAGTACCTCGCCGCGATCCGGCGTTTCGAGACCCAGGAGTACCTTGAGGAGCGTGGATTTGCCGGCTCCGTTGGGCCCGAGGATGGCCCAGCGGTCGCCCGGCCGAACGGTGAAGTCCAGGTCGGCAAACAGGGGCTTGTCGGGAAAGGCTTTCGTCAATCCATGCACTTCGAGCAGGGTGCTTCCCTTGGCCACCCCGGTTTCAAAGGCGAACGAGTAGCTGCGTTTCGCGAGAACGGGCACCGAGGCCTTCAGATTGTCGAGCCGATCGAGCCGGGCTTTCTGCTTGGTGGTTCGCGCTGAGGGGGACCGAGCGGCCCAAGCGGCCTCACGCGCGATGAGCGAGAGTTGCCGCTCACGGGCTTGTTCAAGACGGGCGTGTCGCTCGGCCCGTTGCACGAGATAGTCGCCGTAGGACCCTTGGTACGAAACGGCGACGCCCTGATCGATCTCGACGATGCGTTCGGCGGACGCCTCGAGCAGGTAGCGATCGTGGGTCACGAGTACGACGGCACCCCGAAACCCCGCGATCCAGGACTCCAACCACTCCGCGACGTCGGGATCGAGGTGGTTCGTGGGCTCATCGAGCAGCAGGATGTCCGGTTGCTGGAGGAGCACCGAAGCCAGCGCTACGCGGCGACGCTCTCCCCCGGAAAGCGGGGCCACCGCACGGTCTTGCGTGGGAGCCCGCACACGGTCGAGCACGGCATCGATGCGATGGTCGATCTCCCAGCCGACGGTGTCGAGCTGGGATTGCAGGGGCTCGGCCTCTTCGAGTCGACCATCGGCCACGAGTCGCTCGTAGTTTTCGCGGAGTGCGGTGTGCCAAGCCACGCTTTGCCGCATCACATCGGCGACCCGCTCCCCTTCGAAGTGGGGATCTTGGTCGAGGAGCGCCATGCGGCCCTTCACGTGCACCGTGCCGTGGTCGGACTCCATCCGGCCGGTGAGCATCTTCAACAAGGTGGACTTACCGCCTCCGTTGACACCGACGAGCCCAATGTGCTCGCCTGCGTCCACGCGCAGGTCGACGCCTTTGAGGATGCGACGGGGTCCGAAGGACTTGTGGACGTCAGAAGCGAGGAGCACGGCCATGCGGCCCTCTATCGCCCCTACTCGAGAACGATCCGTTCGAGGTCGAATTCGTCGCACCCAGGCTCAAGCCACGCTTCCATCCCACCAAGGAGGAGACCGGAATAGGTCGCGAACCACCCGCTTTCGGAGCGCTCGACGGCGATGCTGCCAAGCTTGAACGTCCCTTCCCGCAGGTAGACGACCCCAGGGCCTCCCGCGGCCCACGCCGTCTTGTACATGTATTGTTGGCTTGGAACCAACGCGAAGGCGTCACCGTCCTCCTGCAGGACGGCGCACGTCCCTTCGTACTCTTCCTTGTTGGTGTCGATGTTTTGCCACCACTCTCCGACGAGCAAGGTGTCTTCGGGCCCGTCAAAGACGAGTTCCGGAGACACGCAGCTCGCCAACCCGAGGGCGAGGGTCGTGAGACGCAAGACAGCTCCAGGCTGGATGTTGCCCTCGTCTCGGACCTTTGGGGTTGCACGAACAGACCTGGGGAGTTTCTGTCGACCGAAAACCAGACGTTCCAAGCCAACCGTGGCGGGTATGGGATACGTTGCTCGCGTGTATGCGCTGTTGTGGCGCCAATCGGAACTCGCATGACCACGGCCAGGGCCCAAGCACAGCCCTTCGAAATCGATCCGGATGATGGCCCCTTCGATTGGGGCAGCTACGTGCGTTGGCTGGTCGGGACGCACGGTACGCTGTCGGCCGTGGCGATCCGGCTTGCCCAGTTGCGTGGGTTCGCCGAAGATGCACAGTCCATCGAGCGGGCCCTACGGCGACTGCGGAGTCGGGGTCAACGCGATGGTGGCAGTTGGGGCCAACGCTGTGTGCGGGTGTTCGGCGTGCCCAAGTCCATCACCGAGCGGGTGCGATGGATGGGGCATTACCACAGCCGCTTCACCGATCTGCCCCGGTCTGTCTGTCTCGAGCTGTTGAGGCCCTGGCTGTTTCCGCCGGTGGCCGAGTCGCCCGCCCGCGCCTGGGTGCAGCTGGGCTTAGCGTCGGTGGCGCTGCGAGGGCGCTTCGTGGTCGAGGCCGACGAGCACCTTCGCCAAGCCGAGCCCGTCGCACGGGATGCGGCCCGAGCCGAAGCGCTGCTCGTACGCGCGTTCATCGAGCATCGGCGGCGTCCCCAACGGGTGCCTCTGATCCTCGAAGAGGCCGAGTCCGAAATCGCGGACCTGCCGGCTGGTGATGACCGAGCCTGCCTGTGGGCCCGCCTCATCGACCAGCGCGGCTACGAATTCAACGTCCGCCAGCGAGACCCTGCCCAGGCGCTCGCCCTGTACGAGAGCCTCCCCACGGTCGGCCCGCCCTTCGCGTTGGTTCGTCGCCACAACGGGATCGGGTGGAGTTCGTTGCAGCTTGGCGACCGCGATGCAGCGGTGGCCCATGCTCGTCGCTCGGTCGAGCAATCGGGCGACGCAGGCTCGTTGCGCCTGCGGGTCATGGCGCTCAACCTGCTCGCTCGGGCGCTCGACAACGACGAAGGACAGATGGCACGGGCTCGCGCGTTGGCGATTGCGTCACGGCTCGAGGACGAGGCCTTGCGGGTTCGGCTCGTTCGCGACTGAGGCTTTCAGCTCGTCGGCCGTCTGACGTGAGCCATCGTGGCTGTAGCCCGGCAACCCGAATGCGTACCGCAGGCGCTGGCCAAGGGTGAGGCCAGGTTGTACGACATCACGGAAGAGGGCCACCCACTCGTGAAAGGCGATGCGAATCGGATTGAACGTGCCCAGGTTCTTGACGAGACCATACTGGCAGGGCTCAGCTTCATCCTCAGGAACGAAGGTTCCGAACATCCGATCCCAAATGATGAGCGCCCCTGCGTAGTTGGCGTCGAGGTACCGCGGATTGCGAGCGTGATGCACCCGATGGTGGGACGGGGTGTTGAACACGAACTCGATGGGCCAGGGGAGCTTGCCGATGGCTTCGGTGTGCACCCAGAATTGCGCGACCGTGTTGAGTCCAGCTACGAACAACAACATGGCGGGATCGAAGCCAACGAGGGCTAACGGCACCTTGAACAGGATGCTGCCGCCGAGCGAGCCCGTCCAACTCTGGCGAAGGGCGGTCGACAGGTTGTAGTGCTGGCTCGAGTGATGGTTGACGTGCTCCGCCCAAAACCACCGGACCCGATGCGCGGTGCGGTGGTAGACGTAGTAGCGCAGGTCGTCGATCACAAAGGCCACCACGAACGCGGTGAGGGTGAACGGAATGTCGAACCACGCGAACTGGTGGACAAACGTGAGCACCGAGACCGAGATGCCGCCAAAGAGGATGCCTTCGACCACCCGGCCCACACCCATGGAGAGGCTAGCGAGCGTGTCGCGCGTTTCATAGCGGATCTGACTGCGAAACCGCGAGGTGGCGAGTTCAAGGAGCATCGCCACAATGAAAAAGGGGATGGAGAGCTTGATGACGTCGGGGAGCGGCGCGTCAGGCATCATCGGTCCGGGGTTCGGGGTTGAGGTGCAGTTCGCGGGGCGGCCAGCCCACGTCGTTGAAGTGGATGCGAATCCGGTCTTCGCCGAGCGACGCCACCTGGTGCCCTTCGACGATGCGAACGGCGGGATGGTCACCCACTCGGATGACCACTCCGATCCGGCCGTCAGACAACCAGAATACCGCACCGGTGCCGTCTTGAACGAGACGGCAGCGCTCTACGTTGGCGTCGGGACGTTCGGCGATGAGCGCTCGGCGCGCGCGTGTCTCATCGAGGGCGTCGAGCCGCGTCCCTCCCAAGAGATGCGTCACCAGCATCACGATGCCGATGCCGAAGGTCACCAAAGCGAGTAGTGTCTCGAGCCCCATGTCAGAACAGGGGGTCTTCGTCGTTCCAGTCTTCGGGCATCGGCGGCACCTCGGTCATGCCGGGGTCGCCGTCTTCGAACGGAGGCGGCTCTCCTGTGCTTGCCACAGGGGCTGGGGCGACGCTCCCGGCTTCGTCGTCGAGACGACGCACTTGCCGTGAGTCGAGCCAAAGATCTTCGTCGCCCTCGAGCTTGATGCCCACCCGGTAGCCAGGCCCGTGCTTCGAGGGACCGACCCAAAACACTTCGCCGATGCCTTCTTCACCACGGTTCGTGAAGGCGACTCGGTCGCCCTTTTCGTAGTCGGGCTCGCCAGGTTCGGCTTCCGGGACGTCCGTAAGCTCGACGTAGTCGGCGCTCACCCAGTACGTCTCGCCGTCATCGCCTCGGACGCCCAGGCGCTTCTGGCCTTCGTTGTACTTGTCGTCGCCGATCCAGAAGACCGTTCCGGTCGCGCCATTGCCTTTACGGCCCTTGACAATGGCCACCCGGTTGCCCTTCTCTACGCCATCCATGGTTTTGCTCCAAATCCACCGGCGGGTACGACACCGACTATCGTACGCTGCCGGCGGATGGGAAGCGCAGGCCTACAGCTCTGAGATGGTCAGGCTCAGGTCGCCGACGTAGGAGAGGTCGGTCTCGACGACCGCGATGACCGTTTGCCCCTCGGCGAGGGTCACCGTCAACATGGCGGCGTAGTAGTTTGCGTAGTTGAAATTGCAGGCCAGCGCCGAGCCCGCGCAGCTGTCCAACACGTAGACGTAGTTCGGTACTGTGGAACCTGTGGTTTCGAAGACGTAGTCCCCCGCCTTCGGCGCGGTGAATCCAAAGGTTGTGTCGACGGTTGTGTAGCTTGTCGGACCTGGACCGCACAGGCCCTGATCGGGCAGGTTGAGGTCGGTCAGACCGGCGCTGCTGACCGTGGTCGTTCCCAAGCCCACGGTCGTGGCGGGGCAACACGCGGCGTCGCCCGCACAGGTGAAGTCCGCGCAGTCTGCGAGGCCATCGCCATTGTTGTCGACGCCGTCGTCACAGACCCCTTCGTTGATGA
Source organism: Myxococcota bacterium (assembly GCA_039208735.1). Lineage (GTDB taxonomy): Bacteria > Myxococcota_A > UBA796 > UBA796 > DRPG01. The sequence goes on from JBCCQY010000056.1 coordinate 30,591, forward strand.
CCTCGGTGATGTTCAAGACCACGTCACCTTGTTCGCCATCGTAGCCATCAACCACGATGATGACGGTCTGGCCTGCCACCATGGCAATACGCAGCGTCGATTGAACGGTGTCGGGATCGTCATCGTTGCAGATCAGTTCGGTGCCGCCGCAACTGTCCAGAACGGCCAGCACGGTATCGATGGCAGAGCCAAAGGTGTCGATCGTATATTGGCCGTCCAGGGGAGCCGTGAATTCGAAGGTGGCGTCCGGGGCGCCGCCGTAGCCGCAGCTAAGGAAATTCAGATCCGCCAAGCCTGCGGTGTTGATGGAATAGGTTCCTGGGCCGGTGGTGACCTGCAGCGGACACGTCGGGGTGGTCATGCCGGTGTCGGCGTCGGTGTCCGCGTCACTATCCGCATCGGTGTCCGCGTCCGAATCGGCATCAGAATCGGCGTCGCTGTCCGCATCGGAATCCGCGTCGGAGTCGGCGTCCGAATCGGCATCGGTGTCGGCGTCAGCGCCGGGATCTCCCGAATCCAATGCTTTTTCGTCATCCGTACATCCGAGTCCCAGGAGACCAGCAATGATGAATATCCACGTATAAAGTTTCATGACTCGTCCCTTCCATGGTTTTCTTAGGTTGTGCGACGGAGACCGGGGTCTCCAACCCAAGGGTGTGCAGGGAGAGCACGAACGGATCAGTTCATTTGTGGAACCACATCCCACCACACCGCGAAGGCGTGGTCTTGATTGCAGAACCACAGTTGATGAACGCCGTCAGGAACCGGATGGTCGGTCTGGTGCGTCGTGGGAAGCGAGAGTCCGGTGGCGTCGGCAAACATTCCATTTAAGGAACCTGCGACAATATTCGTCATTTCGCCAATGAGGTCGCTGCAGTCCTCATCCGAGATGGCGCCATCTGGTCGATTGAATACCTTGGCGGCTGCCATTCGGGCCAGCGGAGTGGGCATTTGGACGTGCACGGTCATGGGAGGCGACGTGGGAACCTGAACGAGGCCTTTGAAGCCCGGTCCCGTCACCTTGCGCGGTGCGATACGCTCGATGGGCGTGTCGATCACCTGTTCAAAAAGGCCGTACGTTGCTTCCACGACACACGCTTCGAGGTCGTTTGGGTCCACCTGATTCAAAATGCCTCCACGCGTCGGTAGCAACCCGAACGCGGTACCTCGACCCGCTGCCATTGGTTGCCGCTGGGTGGGCTTTCCGACCCTCCCAAAAAGAGGAATCCGTCGGGCCGAATTTGGCCAACCATCCGTCGAAGGACGGCATCTTTGTCTGCCACATCGAAGTAGATGAGCACGTTGCGCAGCAGCACAATGTCGAACGTGGGCAATCCAGACCATGCCTCGGTCAGGTTCAGTTGCTGAAAGCTCACTCGGGCTCGAAGTCGGTGATGGAGTCGCCACACCATGCCGCGACGCTCGAAATGCCGCATGAGTTGGGGGGCCGACAGTCCTCGGTTCACCTCGACTTGTCGGTATTCTCCACGCTCGGCGCGCAACAGGACACTCTGCGACAGGTCCGAAGCAAGAATCTGTACGTCCCACTCCGCAAGTGCGGGGAAGTGGTCGGCAATGAGCATGGCCACGCTGTAGGGCTCTTGGCCTGTGGAGCAAGCGGCCGACCAAATGCGTAGGGTTTTCGATGCGGCGTTGTGGCGCATGACTTCGGGCAACACCACATCCAACATCACATCGAACGGCACGGCATCGCGAAAGAAGCTGGTTTCGTTCGTCGTCATGGCGTCGACCACGAGGTCCGCCAGCGCTCGGTTTCGACCGCGGTCGAGACGGTCGCAGAGCTGGTCAACGTCTTGAAGCCCCTGAGCCCGAGCCACGGGCTTCAGCCGGGTTTCGACGAGGTACTCCTTGCCCTCTTCAAGCACGATCGAAGCACGCTGCCGAATCAAGGAACGGATTTGTTCAAAGGACTCTCGACGCATTTAGGCCCTCTGGGGTGCGTGGGAGAGCACCTCGGAGAGTTGTTCATGGATCGCCTCGGCCATGTGATCGAGAGGCACCACGGCATGAGCGATGCCCGCTTCCTCAATGGCCCGGGGCATCCCCCAAACGACGCAACTCGCCGCGTCCTGAGAAAGGATGCGGCCCCCAGCGGCAGCGATGGCCTTTCCGCCGAGCAACCCGTCGCGCCCCATTCCGGTAAGTACGACGGCCAAGACGTTGGCTCCGCAGACGTTGGCGCCTGTGCGAAAGAGCACGTCGACGGCAGGGCGGCAGGAGTTTTCGGGCTCATCCTGGGTGAGCTTTGCCCACAGTTCGGCGCCTCGCGCGGCCACTTCGAGGTGGTAGTCGCCCGGTGCGATGTAGATGTGAGCTGCGCGGAGGGGTTCGCCGTGGACGGCCTCGCGAACCGTCACGGGACACAGCTGGTCCAGTCGAGCCGCCATTTGCCGAGTGAACATCGGCGGCATGTGCTGCACGACGAGCGTCGGCAAGGGCAGCGGATGGGCCAGGGCAGGAAGCAGCCGGCCCAGCGCTTGGGGACCCCCTGTCGAGGTCCCAATGAGCAGGAGTTGGGGACGCCACTTTCGCGGCCTTCGCGGGCGTACCGCGGGCACTGGCGTGGGCTCGGGCTCGGGCTCGGGCGACGCCGGGGAAGAGGGCGGCTCGATCGTGGTCCCGGCGGGCTCGGACCGCTCCGCCAACCCATAGATGTTGGCCAGTCGGCGACGGGTACGAACCAACGCCACGATCTTGTCGCTTAGACGGCGCATCGTGGCCGAGAATCCCTCCGACGCGGAGGAGGGCTTCAGGACGTAGTCGCTTGCGCCGCGTGCAATGGCGTCGAAGGTGGCTTTGGCCCCAGGTTCGGTGAGACTGCTGAACATCACGATGGGCAGCATCGGGTACTCCCGACGCAGCTGATCCAGCGCATCGAGGCCGTTCATGACCGGCATCTCAATGTCGAGGATCACGGCCTCAGGCCGCACCTTGGCGACGAGGGTGAGCGCTTCGCGGCCGTCTCGGGCCAGCCCGATCAGGTCGATGTCATCGCGATCGCGAAGGGCCCGCCCCACCATGCGGAGGACGGTCGCCGAATCGTCGACGAGCACGACACTAGCGGGCTGCATGCTGAACCAGACCCAGGCCTTCCAGACGTTCCGCGAGGGCCGCACTCGAGAATGGCTTCATGATGTAGTCGTTGGCTCCGGCCTGGAGGGCTTGGGCAATGCGGTGAGGGGAGGACTCGCTGCTCACCATCACGACCTTCATCTCGTCGTAGACGGGGTCTTCGCGGAGGGTCTCGATAAGTTCAAGGCCATCCATCTCGGGCATCATCCAGTCCACAAGTACCAACTCTGGAACTCGTGTTTGGGCCAATCGGCTGAGCGCATCCCGTCCGTTGTCGGCGTCGATGACGTCGTAGCCCACCATCTCAAGCCCTCGGCGCAACAACGCCCGCATCGCCCGGGAGTCGTCGACGATGAGCGCGCGCCGAGGCAATGCCGTGCTCATGGAGTTGCCTCACCGATGCTTGCGGATCGTTCGGGGTCGAGCACCAACAACAGCCGGTCCGGCAGCTTGCAGACCGAATCGACCACGTGGCGAAGGTGGGTTGGCAACGTGGGTGGTGGCGGCTCGAACGAGTTTTCGTCCACTTCGATCACGTCTCCGATGTCATCGACAATGATGCTGATGAGGCCTTCTTCAAGTCGGATCACGACGTTCATCGGCGCTCCCTCATCGTCGGACGGCGGGAGTCCCAATCGGCTGCGCAAATCCACCGCGGTGACGATCTGGCCTCGAAGGTTGATCAATCCCCGCACGATCTGGGAAGAAAGTGGAACCTGAGTGATCTGCTCGAATCGGATGACCTCCTGAATGCGAATCACCTCGAGGGCGAAGAGCAGGTCATCCACGTGAAAGGTGCAGAGCTGGGTGGCGGTGGTCATCAGTGCCTCGCCAGGTCATGGACGAAGGAAGCGTCGAGCAGTTCGGTGATTTTGCCGTCGATGACGGCCGTAAAGGAGACGCCTTGGCGACTGCTGGGCCCGCGAACGGTCAGCGCCCGTTCGATTACGTCCTCAATGGAGTCGACGACGAAGCCGACCTGTCGCTCGCCGTTGGAGTGGACGACGACCTGGAGGCTCTCTGATTCGACGGGTGCTCCGCCGAAAAACTCGGACAGATCAATGAGGGGAAGCAGGGCATCGCGATACTGGATGACGTTCTGACGGCCGACGTGCTCAATACGCTCCCGAGGGAACTCCTCAAGGCGGGCGACATCGTCGAGGGGGATGGACAAGGGGGCCTTGCCTCCCGCACGAAAGATCAGCCATCGGGTGGCCGGTTCGTCGTTGGCGTCCGTCTGGGCGTTGTTGGCGGCTGCAATGTGGCGGTCCGCCTCGTCGAGCTTGGCGCGCTCGGACAGTCCGATGACGTCCAAGATGAGCGCCACACGACCGTCGCCCATGATGGTGGCCCCCGCAAAGGTGGACAACCCCTTCAGCTCGCGCCCCAACGGCTTGACGACGATCTCTTCGGTATCGAGCACCGTATCGACGAGTAGGCCAAACTGTCGGTCGTCTGCCTGCAAGACCACAATGTTTGTGTCGCCGTCGTCCTCGACTTCGGGCAGCTCGAGGACCGACCCGAGGTCCACGAGGGCAAGCAAGTTTCCGCGAAGGCGGAAGAGGGGGACGCCGCTGATGCGTTCCACGGCTCGGTTGCCTTCATCCGTGTCGAGTCGCACGAGTTCGACGAGGTTCACCTGGGGAATGGCGAACCGTTCGCCTCGGGTTTCCACCACCAACGCAGGCACGATGGCCAGGGTGAGGGGAATGCGAATGCGGACCGTCGTGCCCTGGCCAAGCTTGCTGTCGAGGTCGACCGACCCGCCGATGCGCTCGATGTTGCTGCGCACGACATCCATGCCGACGCCACGACCCGACAGCTTCGTGACCTTTTCAGCGGTCGAGAATCCAGCCAGGAACAGCATGCTGATGGCTTCACTGGGCAGCATGGACCGCGCATGGTCGGCCGAGATGAGCCCTCGCTCGATCGCCTTGGCCTTGACCTTTTCGGGGTCGACTCCCCGGCCATCGTCGGCAATCTCGATGTTGACGCGTCCCCCCTCGTGGAAGGCGCGAAGCCAGATCGTGCCCTGTTTGGGTTTGCCGGCCGCCTCACGCTGCTCCGGTGTTTCGAGCCCATGGTCGATCGCGTTGCGAACGATGTGGGTGAGCGGATCGGCGATGGCCTCGATGATGCTCTTGTCGAGTTCGGTCGCCTTTCCATCCATCCGAAGTTGGACGTCTTTCTGCGTGGCCACCGACAAATCGCGCACAATACGCGGATAGCGAGCCCAAACCTTATCGATGGGCTGCATTCGCGTCTTCATGACGCCTTCCTGCAGCTCCGTCGTAATGAGGTCGAGTCGCTGAGACGTGGCCGTGAGCACGGGGTCCGCGCTCTCGCTCGTGTACTGCAACAGCTGGTTTCGGGCGAGGACGAGTTCGCCCACCAGGTTCATCAGGGTGTCGAGCAGCCCCACATCGACGCGAATGCGCGTGTCGTGTCGAGCCGGCCGGGGCATGGTCGGCGCAGGAGCGTTGGGCACTGCGGCAGACTCGAGTGATGCTTCGGCCGGCATCGGGATCTTGGTTTCCGGACCTCGATCCGGCACGCGCACTGCCTCGGTCGGAGCGGCCGGCGCCTCGGCGGTGGGGGCGGGTTCGGCCGGTTCAGGTTCCGCGGCCGGAGGGTCGGCCGACGGGGCCTCCGCCTCGGGCGCCGGGGCTTCGGGCTCCGCGGCCTGCGGTGGCGCTTCGGCGACCTCCGATTCGGGCTCGGGGGCGGCCGCTGCCTCCGTGGCGGCAGCGGGTTCGGCGTCGGCGTCGGCGGACGCGGTTGCGCTGCGGCTGGCGGAATCCAAAAGCGCCTTGGATTCCTCAAGACGCGTGTCGTCTTTGGCAACTGCCAACGCCTCGATCAGGGTGCCAAAGTGGCCCTGACCCTCTGAACCAGTGGTTTCGACCTGGTCGAGCAGCTGCCGAATGGCGTCGACCATGGCGAGGAGCGCGCTGGTTCGCACCTGCTCCAGCACAATCTCGGACGCCCGGAGCCCGGAAAGCAAGCTCTCCCCGGCGTGGGCAACCTTCTCGAGTCGGTCGAACCCAAAGAACCCGGCCGTGCCCTTGATCGTGTGAACGATGCGAAAGATGCTGGACAGTCGGTCGGCATTGGTGGGATCGGTTTCCAGTTCGACGAGTTCGCCGTCCAGCTGATCGAGGTTCTCTCGGCTTTCGAGCACGAACTCCGCAAGGAGTTCCGCATCTTCGGTCATCGGGGCCTCCGCCGGATCAGTCGGACAATGCGTCGACCGCCTGACGCAGCTCGCCTGACAGCGATGCCAGCTCGGTCGCGGCGGTGAGGGTCTCCTGAGCACCCGACCGCGTGCTTTGTGCCGCGCGGTTCACTCCGTGGATGCTCTGGCTGATCTGCTCGGCACCGGCTGCCGCTTCGGCCGCACTGCGGGCGATCTCCTTCGTCGTGGCCGCCTGTTCTTCCACGGCCCCGGCGATGGTGTTCTGGTAGTCGTTGATTTGGCCAATGATGGTGGAGATGTGCTGGATGGCGTCGACTGCACGTTTCGTGTCGAATTGGATGGCCTCGATCTTTCGACTGATGTCTTCGGTGGCCGCTGCCGTTTGCTTGGCCAGTTCCTTGACTTCGTTCGCGACAACTGCGAATCCCTTGCCCGCCTCGCCCGCTCGGGCGGCCTCGATGGTCGCGTTCAAGGCAAGGAGGTTCGTTTGCTGGGCGATCGAGGTGATGACCTTGATGACCTTGCCAATCTCGACCGAACTCGCGCCGAGCTGGGCGACGGTGCCGTTGGTTTGCTCTGCGGCTTCCACCGCAGTCATCGCCACTTGGGCGGCATCGTTGGCGCTCCGCGCAATCTCGCGGACCGTCGCACTCATCTGATCCGCACTGGCGGCGACCGATGCGACGCTCTGAGTCACCTGCGAGGAGGTTTCCGCCACGCGCTTGGCCTGCTCGGTGGTCTCCTGGGAGTTCTTTTCGAGCTGTTTGGCGACCGTCTCGAGTTCGTTCGAGGCCTCGTTGACCCGGTTGGCATTTGCATCGAGTCCCTGCGTTGCGCGACGGTCGCGCGTCAACGACTCGAGTTGAATCATCGTGCCGAGCTTTCCTCCGGCCGCGTCCCGAATCGGATTGGCGCGGACGCGAAGCACTTCCTCACCGAGTTCCGCCTCGGTGGTCTGTGGCCGATCCGCAGCCTCATAAAGGAGTTCACGGAGGGACTTCGGCGTGGTGGGGAACACCTCGACCGCACTGCCCACAATCGAGGCCAGAGGAACCGCAATCTGGCTTTGTAGGGTTTGCGCAAGGGTGGTGCCGGCCGGGTTGAGCGACTGGATGGTGCCTTCGCCATCGACAAAGAGGGTCGCGACCGACGAAGCCTGAACCATGAACGGAAACCGAGAGAGTTCGGTGAGTTCCGACTGCTGGGCTTCGTCCTTTTGCTTGAGGGTCTGGACCTGCGACTCGAGCGTGCCCAGGTCCGGAACCTCTGGGCAGAGGACCCGTACGAAGGTGACGGCGCCATCTTCGACGATGGGGAGGAAGGTCGCCCAGACCTGCCGGACATCACCGTTCCCTGTTTCAAGAGGAAGAGAGGCGGAGCTTGGCGTCCCGGCGACGGAGGAGGACCAGGCCGTGGCAAGGTCATGGGTGGTGCCGCCGCGAACGATGGAAGCGAACGGCTGTCCGACGACCGCGGCCTCCACCGACCCGAGCAAGCGTGCTGCGGCGGGGCTCGCCTGCTGTACGCGCCCGTCGGCTCCGACATCGAATACCGGAGTCGCGGCCCAAAGCGCCGTTTCAGAGGCAGTACGAGGGGCGGAATGCGCCAGGGTTTCGTTGGACATAGGGTTCCGGGGGTTGGTGGACTCTTCCGCATCATCGATGGCTGACCGCCGCGGCTTGAGTGGACCCCGGCTCGCGTAAAGCCTTGGGTTGAGCGTGCGGACATGCGTCGATGGCAATCCCTGGCACGCGGTTACGCTCGCACCATGGAGCGACCATGAGCCAATTGGATCCTTCGAATCCGACTCGTGTGCTTCGGGAGGTTCGCGAACAACTCGAGGCCTTGGGGGGACCCTCGGTCGAGCAGGCCCCCACGCTTGCGAGGCTTTGTCGAACGCTCGAAGACCTTGGGCCTGCGCAGACCTCGGAGTCGTTGTGGGCCGTGGCGAAGGCGGCTGCGGAAGCGTTGAAACACGACAACGCGTCGACCAAACTTGAAGTTCGGGTTGCGCTTGACCGCGCCCTCGAGACCTTGGTGGGGGCACTTGGCGCCTTGGTCGATGGCCACCCCATCGATCACCACGAAGGGGCCCTGCGACTGGCCAAGGCCATGCTCCGGGCGACCGGGGACCACAATCCATCGGTGTCCGACCTCGACCTGTTTGTCGGCAACGCTGCACGAGACTTGCAGGTGGCCCGACACTCGTTGGACGAGCTGGCGGCCGATCCCACACACCGGGACGCGGTTCATGCGGCGTTTCGGGCGGTTCACACCGTGCGCGGTGACGCAGGTGTGATGGGGGCCCAGAACGTTGAGGCGGTCTGTAGTCGCCTCGAGACGATCCTCGAAGCCGTTCGGTCGAGTGAGGCGGTGGCCACCCAGCGGGTGGTCAAAGCGTGCCAGTCCCTCATCGACCACGCGCTGACCGCGGTGGTAGAACCGGCCACTCGATTCGATGATGCCACCTTGGACCACTACCTGACCTGCCTCGACGAAGGCCGGTCGTTGGCAAAGGCCACCCGCCTTGGCGAACTCCTCGTCAAGGAGCAGATGGTCGACGCCCACGACATCGAGCTTGCGTTGGCGATCAAGTCGGGCCCGGTCGGGCGCACTCTCGTCAACCTCCGGGTCATTGGCGATGATGACCTTGACCGCGTCCTCGAGTTGCAGAAAGAGCTGCGCCGAGGGGGCTCGGTTCGGCCAGGGCCCACCCACGTCAAACGGGTCAGCGTGGCCGAGGACACCCTAAATCAGCTCACGAAGGCGGTTCGCGAACTGCAGACGCGGGTGGTCGATCTGCCGACGATCCCCTTTATGCAAGATGTCGTGCGGCTCACCGAGCGATTGCAGCAGCAAAACATGGGTTCGTTGTTTCGGAAGCTCGCCCGGGCGGCGCGTGCGTTGGCTGACGAGTTGGGCAAGGAAGTCTGGGTGTCGGTGACGGGAGGCTCCGTCGAAGTCCACCGGCAGATCGTGCAAGCGTTGGATGCGCCGCTCCTCCAGCTGGTGCGCAACGCGTTGGACCACGGAATCGAGCGTCCGCCGCTGCGTCGGGTGGCCGGAAAGCCGGCCCGGGCCACGCTGACGTTGGCGGCCCACCTCGAAGGGCCCAACCTCATGGTGGAAGTGGGCGACGACGGTGCTGGGATCGATGTTGCCCGGGTGCTGCAGCGCGCCATCGACATGGGCTTGGTGCCGCCTGGCGATGCCACCCAAATGTCCGATGAAGAGGTTCAACGACTCATCTTTGAACCAGGTCTCTCGGGCACGACCCGCATTGGGCGCATCTCGGGACGTGGCGTGGGCATGGATGTGGTCGAGCACGCCGTACGAGCCCTTGGCGGGCAGATCGTGTTGGATTCCCAACGCGGCATGGGGACTCGGTTTCGCCTGGCCTTGCCCAATCTTCGTTGAATTTGCATGGAGGGGGGAGCCGGTCGATCCGATGTCTCCCTTGAACGGGAGCGAGGTGCCGCATGGACGTTTTGGTCGTCGATGACAGCTCGGTGATGCGCAAGATGGTGCGGCGTGCGCTGCGCCAGGCTGGCTTCAAGAATCTCAATGTTCGCGAAGCGGAGAACGGTCGGGCTGCCCTGGCCGAAGTGCAACGTGAAAAGGTCGACATGGTTCTTTCTGACTGGAACATGCCCGAGATGACGGGGATCCAGTTGCTGCGGGCTCTCCGCAAGCGGGGGGATCAGACGCGATTCGGGTTCATCACGTCGGAGTCGACGGCCGATATTCGGGCCCGAGCGACGTCGGCGGGTGCCCTCTTCGTGCTGAATAAGCCGTTTACGCCGGAATCGATGCGGGCGGCATTTGAAGAGGCGGGGCTCGTCAAGGCCACTGGAGCGAAGCGAAACTTCGTTGCAGACCGTTTCGATGCGCCAGCTATCCAGAAGATGCTCACGGAGCTGGTGAGTCGCCGCATGGGAGTCCGCGCGCTGGACGTTGAGCCCATCGTGAAGACGGACCCGGCGGTGTGGGCGATTTACATCTTCGACAACGACGACCTAGGTTGCTTGCTTCGCTTCGAGTTCGAGCTGGCCGCGTCGATGGGGGCGGCTTTGGGCATGCGTAGCCCCGAGCAGGTCATGGGCATCCTCAAGCAGGGCACGTTGCCCGAGGACCTTCGCGCCGACACCTACGAGACCCTCAACGTCATGGCGCGCCTGCTCTCGCAACGTCGCCACGTTCGACTGTCCCAGGTCATCTTCCCGCCGGATCAGCCGAGCGCGGACGTTTTCCAGTTCCTCGACAACGCAGGTCAGCAGCAGGACTTCCATGTGCTGCCGTCCGGCTTTATGCCGGGTCGGATGTCGTACTTCTGGTAGTCATTGTGGCGGGAGCACCACGATGGACGGACCATCGTGGTCGTGTTGCAGTACGGCGACCCGCCCCAGGTCGGGATGGTGTTGCGTCGCGTCGACGCGAGGCCCCGCAGCAAGCGACCACCGTTCCATGGCTTCCGCGCGATTGACGACGATCCGGGTCACTCCATCGCCAGATGCCAACAGGGTTTCCCCCCTTGGGCCAAACTCGAGACCATGCACGTCTCGAACGGTGGGCAGCACCTTTCGGGCAAATCCTGACTCGACGAAGAACAGGCTTACGCCGTCCTCGAACGCTGCGGCGAGGACGTTTCCGTCCGGCGACACCGCGATGGCCTTGGGAAAGCTGTCGTAGGGGATGGGCCATCGCTTGCCCATGGGGCGGCCTCGAGCATTTCGTAGGACGATGGCCGAGTCCCAAACCACGGCGTGGTAGCGGCCCGCCACCGCCACTTGAGGGACGTCGAGCGGCGGGCCGACTCGAGGGCCTCGCCCGGCTCGCGGACCCACGCGCACCGCGTCCCGCGTCCATGACACCCAACGGCCGTCGGGCATGGCCAAGGCGCCCCGTGTCCCCTTGAGCCGAGCCACCCGAAGGGCTTCGGACTTGCCCCGTTTGGCGACGTAGGCCGCTTGGTCGGTGGCGATTTCGAGTTGATCGGGTTTGCCGCCCACGTCGAGGACGAGGCAGCCCAGATCCGGATCGGATGGGCATTGGGGCAGGGTCTTGGTCCAGGCCACACGGTCGAGGCCGTCGGCGGGAACCCCCCACACCCGACCGTCATCCGAACCGAGAACGAATGGACCTTCGGGTACTGCCCCTACGAACGTCACCCGGCTCACGTCTTCGGGGACAGGCACAGCGGTGACCCGAGGGGGCCGCCAAAGCGACCATCGCTCGAGGGTGTCGCCGACTGCGAGCCAGAGGGACACCCGCCGGTTGACGAGTACAAAGGCACCCGCAACGGCATCGCGGCTGACGAACGCGGCAGCGGGTTCGGGGGCGAGCGCCCAAGGAATCACCGCACCATCGACGAGCCAGTGGTCGTTTGGGCCCGCCACGAGTTGCTGAATTCGGCGGGGCCATCGGGGGGGATCGGTGGCCGGAAGGAGGTCGGCGGTGGAGAGGGGCGTGCTGCGTCCCGATGCGTCGAGGGTCCGTAACCAGCGCTGGCTGGCTGCAATCTCGACAATGCCGGGGTGTTCCCGCTCCGCCTGCACCGTGCCGAGGCGGTCGAGACGTCGCAGGGCTTGGCCATCACTGACGATGATGGCCTCTTGGGGGCTTGCGAACACCACCGGTCCCCCGCCGTAGGGGCGCTCCCACCGGATTTCGCCTGTGGTGGCGTCGTACCACGTCACCATCTCGCCCGCGGACACGACGAGAGAGGCCCCACGCGGGGAGAGGGCGGCGTCTCGGAGTTTCTCCACGTTCCACTCTGCGACGCGGCCCCCATCCGCGTCGATCACGGTGACACGCTCGGTTCCCCCGATGGCGAGTCGGCTACCGTCGTCGGCCCAGGTGATGACCCGGGCCGCACCCGGCGTGCCTCGGACGACGAACCGCGGTGCCCCATCCGCGTCATGCACGTGCACCGCTCCATCCTGCAGGCGCACCGCGAACCGAGACCCGTCTCGCGAGGCCACCAACGCGCCGTCGAATGGCGCAGGCAACGCGATGCGGTCATCGAAGCGATGGCGCGCGGCAAGGATATCGGAGCGCGCCACCCGGGCAGAGGCCGGGGGCGGAGGCTCGGGTTCGGGCGGAGGTTCCCCACAAGACAGCAGCGCCAGCAGCAACATGCCGCCCGTTCTACCTCGAATCGGGCAGAACGAGCACATCGGTCTTGAGATTCCGAGGGAGCGCGGCGCGTAGAGCATCGATGTCCGCGTTGTCGAGCGCGATGCACCCGAGCGTCCAATCGCTCGACGACCCGCCGCCGTGAATCAAAATCTGACCCCCGAGCCGCGTGTTCATGGGAGGCAGACGATGGGCGCGTTGGGCTTCGATGATGGCGTCATGCTGGGGTTGGGTGATCAGCCCTTCGCGAAGGCCCCGTTGGGCATCGCGTTCGGCGGGGTAGTCGATCGTCAAGGCCGCATAGAATCGTGACCAAGGCCGGTCCGAGGTTCGGTACCACCCTTCAGGGGTTCGTAGGTCGCCCTGACGCTGCTTGGTCCCTGGGCGGTAGCCCGATGCGAGGGCCACGCGGAAACAGGCGTCACGACCCCCCAACGTCTTGCGGCGAGTGCCATTGGCGAACAGCATGAGGCGCCGCGCAGACTTGTCGACCACGATGACGGCGGGCCCCTTCAACCGAGCCACGGTTGGCGTGGGCAGGGACTCGACCGTGTCGGGACAGGGCGAGGCCGCTTGGGCCACCCACGCAAACACGAATCCCACCACACACACCTCCGGCCTCTTGGACACCCCGGGACGCGATTAGTTCCCGGGTAGTGGTGGATCCCAACGGCCTCGAACCACTCCCGTCAGGTTGGCTCCGGCCAACCGAGCGCCTTCAAGGCGGGTCTCGATGAGTCGAGCGCCACGAAGGTTGGCGTTGCGAAGGTCCGCGTTGCGGAGGTCCGCCCCCGAGAGATCGGCCCCCGAGAAGTTGGCGCCTTCCAGGGTCACCGCCTGCAAACTGGCCCGAACGAGGTTGGCTCCAGCTAAATCGACCCCGCTAAGGTCGCGGTTCCGATCGACAAGGATGCCCGAGAGCTCCGCTTGGGGCGCAAGACCGTACGCTTCCGGTGGTGGCTTGCCCGGCCACTGGGTGGTGGGATCGTAGAGGGCTTCTTCGAAGCTGCCGCCGTCAAGGACCGCGCCCGTCAGGTTTGTGCCGCGCAAGTCCGTCCGTTGGAGACGAGCGCGATCGAGCCTTGCCTCCTGCAGATCGAGATCTCGAAGATCCAGCCCCGAGAGGTCAGCCCCGACCAGCCAAGCCTCGGGTCCCAACAGCCGAACGTCGCGGGGCCGGCGCTTTGGCCACCGGGTCGTGCGATCGGCGACCGCATGGCGGAGGTCGGCCTTCTTGAGGTTGGCCCCCGCGAGGTCCGCGCCTCGGAGGTCCGCGCCGCGCAGGTCGCACTTGCGAAGATCCACCTCAAACAAGGATGCACCGCGAAGGTCCACCCGTCGCAGGGAGGTTCCACGGAGGTCCAGCTGGCGCCACCGGCTGCCTGCGCAGTCTGGCAGACATTCGGGAGGTGCATCCGGCGCTCCGAGCGCTGGCGTCATCGTGAGGAACCACCACATGACGCCAGTCTTACCGCTGCGGCCGGTCATGGAAAGGCGCCGAACGGTACAGTGCCCGGTATGCGAATGGACCTAAGAGTTCTGGGCCAGTTGGTGGAAGTGGCTCGCGAGCGGGGCGATCTCACGCCGCGCTTCGTGACGGCGACCACGCTGTTCATGGGTCTGTTTTTTTCGGCCTACGGCATCATGCGAAGCTTTCAGGGGATGGATCGCCTGTTGGCGCCGCGTTTCCAGGACGAGCCTGTCAAAGAGCCGGTGTTCATCGTTGGGAATCCGAGAAGCGGCACCACGTTCTTGCATCGGATGATGAGCGAAGATCAGCAGTTCTCGAATCTGGCGCTCTACCAGACCTTGCTGCCGTCGACGGTGGCGATTCGTTCGGTCACGGGGTTGGCGCGGCTCGATACCGCAGTCGGACGGCCCGTTCAGCGAATGCTAGCGGCGGCCCAGCGTTGGATCTTCCGTGGATGGAAGGGGATTCACCACGTCTCCCTCGACGCTCCTGAAGAAGACGAGATGCTCTTCATGTACGCCATGCGAACGCCCGCTTGGGTGCTGTTGCACCCTGGATTGGCCGAGCTGCCCAGCACCCGTGATCCGAGCCAGTTGCCGGCCAACGAGCGGGCGCGTTTGGTGGCCGATGTGCGGTCCGCGTGGCAGCGTCAGGCTTATGCCGTAGGTCAAGGCCGGCGGCTCCTCGTGAAGAATGCACTGGCCGCGGGGCGCATGGAGATCTATCGCGAGGCGTTTCCCGATCTCTCGGTGGTGCACCTGGTCCGTCATCCTTACCATTCGATTCCTTCGATGGTGAGCATGTTCTCGCGGACCTGGTACGTGCTCAACCCGAGTTGGACCCGCGACCCCGACGTGCTGCGAATCATCGCGCGCCTCGGTGTCGACTACTACCGGGAACTCGATGCCTTCGTGAGTACCCTCGACCCGGCCCGTCGGATCGAGCTTGCCTACGACGAGCTGATCGCGGACCCGGAAGCCACGGTACGCAGGGTGTACCAGACCCTCGATCTGCCGTTGACCGAGTCCTACGCGGCCACGTTGCAGGATCTTGCGGAGCATGCACGAGGCTATCGAAGCAGCCACCAGTACGATCTGGAACGGCTTGGCTTGTCGCGCCAATGGATCCATGAGGCGTTGGCCGACGTCTTTGAACGACGCGGCTTCGATCCTGGCCTCGCGTGACTTGGGGGGCGCGAAGGAGTCGCTTGGACTACGCTCCGCGCTTCCTGCCGCCGCCTTCGTCAGGCAGGTCACGGAGGGGTCATGAGTCGCACGGTTTCCTTTGTCTGGGTTCTGGTCGCCTATGCAGTGGCCATCGCCGTCGCCTGGGGTACCGAGGTTGCGATGGGCGCCTATTCCGACGACGTGTTGGTGCGGGCGGGGGTCGCCGATGTGGCTGCGACCTTCGTCATCTTTGGGTTCTCGCTCGTGTTTTGGAACTCGTCGATGTACGACGCCTACTGGAGTGTCGCTCCGGTACCCATCTATGCCTTGTTCCTGGCTCAACCTGAAGCGGCGGCGGGCGATCCGGTGCGCCAGGCCCTAGTAGGCATCGTGGTGCTCTATTGGGCGATCCGCCTCACGCTCAACTGGGCGACGGGCTGGCCCGGGATGGGCCATGAAGACTGGCGATATGTGCGTCTGGCCAAGCAGACGGGTCGGTTGTGGCCCCTCGTCAGCCTCACCGGGGTGCATCTCTTCCCCACGGTCCTTGTCTTTGGGGGCTGCCTGGCCATGTGGCCGGCGGTGACCTCATCGGAGCCACTGGGGATACTCGATGCCGTTGCCTTTGTTGTGGGCATGCTCGCGGTGACCATCGAAGCGGTCTCCGACATTCAATTGCGTCGGTTTGCGCGGAACCGGCGTGACCCCCAGGAGGTCATGCGTACGGGATTGTGGGCGTGGTCTCGGCACCCTAACTACCTAGGAGAAATCGGATTTTGGTTCGGCCTGTATCTGTTTGCCTTGGCGACCGGACCGCAAGCCGCGTGGACTGGCGTGGGCGTTCTCGCGATGCTGTTGCTCTTCGTCGGCATCTCGATCCCCATGATGGAGCGACGGATGGTCGCGAAGCGCCCCGGATACCAAGATGTGCAGCGCCAGATCCCCATGTTGTTTCCGTGGCCATTCCGTCGGGGTGCAGATTCCGGCGCCGAGCGGGCATAAGGTCGGTCGAAGGAATGGCGGTCGGGGGGGTTGCCGAGGTATCGTGCCGCGGTCAACGGCTCTTCGTCCAAGTCGAGCTGAAGAAAGAACGAGGGTGGAGATGCGACGTTTGGGTTTCGTATTGTTGAGCGCTTGGGGGTTCCTCGCCTGTAGTGGAGGCAACCAGCCCGAGTGTGAACCCTCAGAAGAGTTGCTTGTCTTCGCGGACGAGGACCGGGATGGGTTCGGCCGTGAGATCATTGGGTATCGGTGTCGACTCGAGCAGGGTCAATCCACCAACAACGTCGACTGCAACGATACGGATGCGTCGGTGTTCCCCGGGGCAGTCGAGATTTGCGACAACCTGGACAATGACTGCGACGGTGGGTTGGACGAAGGCTTCAATCCCATCGACTACTACTTGGACGCGGACGCCGATGGGTTTGGTGACCCCAATTCGCTGCTTCGGACGTGTGACGATCCCGGTGCAGCCTACGTCTTCAATGATTCGGACTGCAACGACGAGTTCGATACCGTCAACCCCGATGCCATCGATTGTCCGAACTACATGGACGATGATTGCAACGGCATTGTCGACGATCAGGTGGAGTCGTCCTGCGGCGACAACTTGGACAACGATTGCGACGGCCTGTCGGACTGCGACGATTCCGACTGTTCGACCACACCGTTCTGCCTGCTGCCGTGCGCCGACTATGTGATTCAGGGCGATTCGTTACCCGTCACGTTCAGCAACAGCACCGTCGACCCGCTGCCAAACGGTGACTTCCCCGAAGACAACTACATTCCGCCTCTCATCTGCCAGTACTACTTCAGCAACAATGCGCCGGATGTGGTGGTTCAGTGGACCGTCCCGGAAACCGGCAATTACAGCATTGACACCGCAGGTTCCGACTTCAACACGGTGCTGACCATCTACGTCGATGACTGCCCTATGGCCGGTTACGACCAAGGGTTTGAGGCCTGCAACGATAACGACGGCATCAATGTGACGTCGCGCATCGATTCGATCTTCCTGTCGTCGGGTGCGCAGATCGCCATCGTGGTTGACGGATCGGGCTACGGCACCGACCGTGGGAACTTCACGATCAACATTGAAGAGCTTTAGGCCGCAAACCACGAAGGCCAGCCCCGTGCGGAGCTGGCCTTCTGCAGGTTGAGGGAGAGGAGCTAGCTTGTAAGCGGCTCTTCTTTCTCGTTGTTCACTCGCTGTCGCCGCCACCATCGTCACCACCACCATCGTCGGTGGCAGGGGGCGGCGGTGCGCCGATCTCGCCTTCTACGCGGCGCTGGTACTTGACCGTGATGCGGCTACCCGTGAACGGGGCGGGGCCATTGAGTTCGATGGCATTGCGTGGGAAGTCGAACGAGTAGTCTTCGCCCAGGACCAGCCGTTGCTGGTTGCCCCGGTACGTGATGACGAGCGAGCGGGGCGCCACAGCGGGCACTTCCTGGAGCACGAACGTCTTGGTGAGGCCGAGAGACGCGTTCACCACGCGTTCGAGGTTCACCGAAGGCGTGGCTGAACTCGTCACGACGCCACCCGTCTGGTTGGCGGCTTCCTGCCAGAAGCGCCGTACGTCCGGGTCACCCACGGTGATGGCCGAGATGCTGGCCGTACGGGTGGCATCCTGCTTGCCCAAGAACTTGATGAAGTCGGGCTGGTCGACGAAGTCGACCGTGCTGTCATCGACCGTGTCGGCGAACGCGATGAGGGAGAGGTGCCCCCCGGCGAAGTAGAAGTCCTGAAATTCTTCGAAGCGTTCGGTGAGCGTCTGGTAGACGGCCGCGCGGAACTGCGTGGGGCCGCCACCGAAGAGCGAGTAAAAGCTCTGGGGAATCGGCGGCACCGTCTAAGTCCATTAAGGGGGAAAATATTTGATAAGACATTGACAAGAAAAGCAATAATTACGGCAGCGAAGGTGACTAGTTGCCGTAGAATATCTCCAGAATTAC
>JBCCQY010000057.1:0-47332 GCA_039208735.1 Myxococcota bacterium
CGAGCAACTCATGGGCCCAGTCCGGGAGCGGATCATCCTCTTCGCCCCAGTAGTGCTCGGATGGGTCCCAGGTGCCCATGGGGTTCAAGCGGAGCGGCTCGATGCCAAGAGCGGCGATGTCGAGTCGCGACGTCGTCAACTCACCGGAGAGGTAGGGGTGGCCAGCGTGTCGCCACTGCTTGCGTCCCTTCACCGCGATGATCTGCCCCGGAACGACGTTCCAGAGGCCACTGGCGCGCAAAGTCAGCTCGTGACCCGAGGCGAGAGCACGACATCGGGCCGCCTTCTGGCGAACGCCGAGCACTGCAAGCTCGATCGGTGACCCGAGATCGAGCTCGCTCGCGTCGACCTTGTGGCGCTTGGCGGCCTGTGGGGCGTCTGCCTCCACGGGCTCGAGTCCGCGCCACAGGCGATAGGCGTCGATCAGCCGTCGTCCCGGAGAGCCGACTGGGAAGATCGACCGCGGTGAGCTCGACGTTGTACTCGCGACCATCCGGTCGCCGACACCGACCATTCAGGGTGGGTCGGTGAGCTCCCTGAACCTCCACGGAGACCAGCGACATTGGCTCGCCGATGACGACCACGTCGGCAGGAAGCTCGACCTCGTCCACGAACACGGCGTCGAACGCGGAGATCTGCTCGTCGTCATCATACGCATCCACGATGATGGACGAGACGAGGTCCGAGAGGTCTTGGTCGAGGTCGATCATGGCTGCTCCGGCTTGATGACGAGCAACGTACAGCGCGTCTGTTCGGAAGCGTGGGGATTTGGTTGGTCTTCCGCAGCTCGACCTCGAACGCGTCGCGGACATTCCTTGGCTCGTCACTGTGGGATGGTCGGCGTTTGCAGAGATGCCATGCCGTAAGCTCATTTCACAACCGATTCCCCGAGATCGGGGTCACCGAGTATCGAGTGGTGATGCCGGTCCTCGATGGGAGAATCGTCGAAGAGCTGCTCTTCGTGGAGATGTATTGCGACGAGCCCGACTGAGATTGTCGTCGGGTGGTCGTCAAGGTCTTCTCCGAGAAGATGCGACGGGATGGAGGCAGCTTCGAGTTGGCCGACCTCTCGTTCGGGGTGGGAACCCGAGTCCTACTACTGCCGCTGGGCGGGGTTCCCGCTTTCGGACGCGCAGCTGAACGACCTCAAGGGCCTGGCCGTGCGAATGCTCACGCTACAGACCGACCGGTCCGACGAGATGCTCGGCCACTTTCGTATCCTTCTCGACGACCCCGCCTATATCGACCGGATCTGCCGCACCACCGGATGTTCTGGGCCGCGATCGACGAAGCGCTCGCCGAACGGTCTCGACCTTGCTCAGGCGACTTTGCGGGCGCAGGGTCAACACGACGACGTCCCCCAGATCGATGTGGAGTCCCTGCGGCCTCTGGCCCGACGGCATGTGGCGCTATCCTCGTGGCGAGTGACGGATCGGTATCGCGGCCGCGTGCGTCGCGAGGTCGCACCGTAGTCATTGTGACTCGAAGTTCGAGCTCGCCGATCTGATGGTGCCAACGCCGTAGGGCGCCTTCGGATTCGGGGTCACGGTGGGCTTGCCCCTTGGGCATACTGGTTCGGGGAGGTGGCATGAGTACGATCGTGGGCTTGGCGTGGGCGGTGGGTTGCGGAACGAGTGGCGGCGGGGGGCCAGCGCCCGATCGGGTCGACCCGGTGCCGACCGGAGAACGGCCTGAAGTCATCGAGGTCGAGACCTTCGGCTGCTACAGCGAGACCGTCATCGACGACCGACTGCTCGGGGGCACCGCCAACCGCGTGTACTATCGTGGCTACGACGACACCGCGCCCGAGCCTCTGAGGGTCTACCAGCTCTGCGACCTCGACGGGGACGGCTTTTGGGACCGCCGCGAGCGCTGGTTCTTCGATGACCGCGGGCTCCAGATCCGCTATGAGCGCGACCTTTACGACCCTCGCATCGACACGTCCACCTACGATGACCGCGGCAACGAGGTGCGCTGGACCAGGGACGACGACGGCGATGGCACGACCGACTACGTCCGCGAGAGCACCTGGGACGCGCAGGACCGTGAGGTGCTCCGCACCATCGACGAGGACGCGGACGGCACCATTGACCGCCGCGAGGAAACCGTGTGGTCGGACGACGGTCGCACCAAGGTCAAGCGGTTCTACCGAGTGGAGGCGCTCGAGGAGATCCAGGAGTCCGCGTTCGACGAGCAGGGCCGCCTCGTCGAATTCCGACGCGATGATCTCCTGGATTCGGCTTACGATCGGGTCATCACGCGAACCTACTCGGACGATGGCCGAACAACGGTCGAGACCTTCGATGAGCCCGCCGATGGTGTGCCCGAGTGGATCGAGACGAACGTGCGCGACGCGCACGGATTGCGCGTGGCGACGGACGCCGCCCGGAGCGACGGCGAAGTCTATCGCTACGAGCGCCTTTCGTACGACCCGGAAGGTCGCCTGCTGCGATCGTTCTGGGCCAACGACGAGATCGAGAAGACGTCAGAGTCGACCTACACCTACGATGCGCGCGGGCGGACGCTCGAGCGGTACCGTCGCGTCGAGTCGGGTGACGAGGTGTGGGAGGACGAGCTCAGCACGACGACCTACCACGGAACGTGCCCATGACCTGTTCGTGCAGCATGTGCCTCGTCCGAGCAGCAGCTCGAGTCAGTCGCAGTCTTCGCAGGGAAAGGGGAGCGGGCAGCCGAGCATGAAGCTCGCGGACCCTTGGCACGTGTCGATCTCCGTGACGTCGCACGCAGCGGCCTGGGCAAACGAGCCATCCGAAACCCATCGGTGAAGCACGTGCAGGTCGTTCCATCGCAGTCGTGCCCTTGACTCGCTCCGGCATTTACTCTACCGACTTCGAGACACCACCGCTCCAGAGAAATCCGCCCTTACCGGTTCCGGCACGTCATTCGGCAGCCGCTGGATCTCCCAGCGTCCGAGGTCGGAGGATGCGATGGCGGACGAAGCAGGCTGGCGGGGTCGGTTCGAACCCTTGGTAAACGGGTGTTCTTGGGCCGGCGAGGGAACGGCGCTGCGCTACCGGGACCACAAACTGTGCTGGTTCACGGGTGACCTCGAGCTGCTGGGGTCGACTCCGCGACGACAACTACAATTACCCAGCGTGGTGACGCTTCCCTACTCGCAGTGGACCTGGGCGACGGTGTGCCGCTCGACGGCTGCGACCCATGATCTCGGCGCGGGCAAGCGCGACTTCAATGCCGACTACCAAGAGTTCATGGACCACCTGGGGATAAAGCCGCGGACGATCGCGGTCGGCAAGAGCAACCAGAACGGCCCGGTGGAGGCGCGCAACGGTGCTTGAAGCGTCGCCTCGAGCAGCACCTGCTGCTCCACGGCAGCCGCGACTTCGCGACGGTGGCCGACTACGAGGCTTGGCTGGCCACGGTGCTCGACAAGGCCAACGCGACGCGATCGGTCCGGGTGACCGAGGAGAAGGCGGTCATGGAGCCGTTGACGGCGAGTCGCCTGCAGCGGATGTGTGGCTCGATGTGTCCAGGTTCGATCATAGCGGCGCGCAGTCGGACCCCTTCGATCTCGCGAACCATGACGAGCAGCGCGAGGTCGGGAAGGTCTTCCATAGGGCTGTTCGGACGTGTCCGGGGAAGCGGATAAGCGACAGCCTTCCGTAGAGTTTGTTCGCCAACCGTCCTTCCACACGGAAGCGGAGCTCCTCATAGAGCATGCCCTCGGTCTCGATGGTCGGGTGACGTGGATCGGGAACCACCAGGTAGGTGAAGAAGTCATCGAGGTCGAGGCGACCGGCTTCCTGTAGCCGCATCAGCGTGTCCAAAGAGGACCTGAGCACGCGAAGGTCCAGGTCCTGGCTGGTCCGAGCACGCTCGAGTCGGAGCTCGAGAACCATGCCGCCTTCAGCATCACCGCGTCGCCGAGATGCACGAACAGCCGGGCGAGATATCGCTCGAAGACCACGAGCTACCGGATCCGTGGAAGCCAAGCTCTCCAGCTTGGCCCGTCGTGAAGAGGCCAGCCTGGGAGACTGACAGCTCGAGGAGCGCGTCCCAGTTGGGTGGACGGTGTGGCTCGAAATCACTCACGCACAAAACCGAAGTGCTGCTGCGGTTGTGTGCAGAGCGATGCTCGAGCGAGAGAATTCCTCGACGCGTCCTCCAGAGTCGCCCTCCGAAGACCGTCCCGAAGATCGGCCGGTTGGCGCACCGGGGTGCCGGCGGACCTTGGCATGTGATGTGGGTCCGGCTATGCTCCGAGAGTGAGTCGCACCGACTCGCTCCGAGTCGCTTGGAGGTTGGAATGGAGCAACTGACTGTCCGGGGCTTCGGACCCGAGGTGGAGCGTCGCCTTCGTGAGCTCGCTGACCGAGAGAACATCTCGCTGAGCCAGGCTGCCATGAGACTCATCCGAAGGGGGGCCGGGCTCGAGCCCATGCCGGCCGAGGCGCGAGCCATCGGTGGTGCACTCGACGACTTCATCGGTTCGTGGACCGACGAGCAGGCGAGGGAGTTCGAGGAGGCGCTGAATCCGCTCGATCAGGTCGATCCCGAGTTGTGGCAGTGAGCGCAGAGCGGATCGTAATCGACACGAACGCGTGGTCCGACCTCATGCGCGGCGCCCCAGCGGTGACGCGAATCGTACGGGCTGCGCATCGAGTGCTCATGTCGGCGATCGTCGTGGGCGAGCTGGAGTACGGCTTTCGACGAGGGGCGTGGATGGAAACCAACCTGGAGCGGCTCGACAGGTTCCTTGCTAATCCGCACGTCCGCTTCCTGTTCGTCACGAGGACAACGTCGGACAGGTTTGGCCGAATCCTCTCCGCCCTCCGAGCAAAGGGGACCCCCATTCCGACGAACGATGTCTGGATCGCCGCGCACGCCCTTGAGACTGGCGGAACGCTCGTGACGCGAGACAAGCACTTCGAGCAGGTCGATGGCCTACCTCTCATCGAAATCCCCACCCCCTGATCCGATCGAGCGAGCCCGCCTGGAATATGCCGGCTCGGTATGCCGACCTCCACGTGCACCGAGATGCATCCGAATCACCTCCATGACCTTCGGTGCGCACACCGGACACGCCAGAACCTCCACCAGCACCGCCAGATCGAGCTTCGGGAGCAGGAAGTCGTAGGTTCGAATCCTGCCACCCCGACTCGCATCTTCCGGCGTTGAGCCTGGCTCCTCCGGATATTGGTTGGGCGACGGTTCGGCGGGTATGCCGAGTCTGGTATGCCGACTTTGAATATGGTGTTCAACTTGCCAAACTTCCGATGTTTGATCACAGCTCGGGTCGTTTGATGCATCTGAATTTAGCAATCGCAAGATCACCCAAGTCCGATGCCTATCGCGGCAGTCGGCATACCGTTCGCCAGACCTTCCATTGGGCTGATCCGTCCTGCCATCTTGCCCTTCGGCACTACTGCCTGGTGGCAGGCGCGCGGCCATCGGGACGTGGGCTGGTCTCGCTCGCAACCGCGACGCCGAAGTGTGGGCGAGGCGACGGAGTCCAGGATAAGCAGTTAGTCATGAGCAAACCCGCCCGCGACCTCACGAACCGCGCCCTCGGCCTTCCTGAGGAGGAACGGCTGGCGCTTGCCGCAGAGCTGATTGACAGCGTCGAAGGCGCAGCCGACCCTGAGTGGGAAGCGGCGTGGCTCGAGGAACTTGAGCGCCGCAAGACGCACGGAACATCGGACGCCAAGCCGTGGAGCGAGGTGAGGGCTCGTTTGCTACGACGCTTGAGCGGTTCGTGACGCTACCCGTCGTCGTTCATGCAGACGCCGAAGACGAGATCACGGAGGCCGCCATCTGGTACGAGGCGCGCCGACCGGGCTTCGGGTTGGAGTTCGTCGCGGCCATCGATCGCTCGGTGCTCGAGATCGGCGAGAACCCGAGCAGCTCCAAGCATGGAACCCACCTTGGCGACGCGTCGTTCTTCAGGCTTCCCCTTCGTGATCTTCTACGAGATCGAGCAGGATCGCGTCGTCGTGATGGCGGTCGCTCACGCCAGGAGACGTCTCGGCTACTGGGTGACACGCCGGCCTCCACCGGTTCCGTGACGACCGCTCTGGTGGCGCCTATGACGATCCAGTACGTCAAGCGCGATGTGCATCCAGGTGCATCCGAATCACTTTCATGACCTTCGGCGCGCACTCCGGACACGCTAGAGCCTGCGCAGCGCTCCCGCCTCGTGCTCCAGCAGTTGACCTCGCCCGAGGGCCTGAGCGTGCGGGTGACCGTCGTGACCGGCACGTGACCAACCCACGTCCGATCCGAGTCGTCGATGTCCGAATAGTGCAGCCTCACGACGTCGGGGACCGCAGCCGACGCCGTGACCACGCAGCGGGGACGATCAGGTCGATCTGCGACGGAGGACATCGGACAGGTCGAAGAGCGCCAGCGCAGTCCTCATTCCGAACACACCTCGGCACGCCGACCACAGCCAGGTCTCCAAGAGCTGCTCGTCATCCGAGGGAGGCCGGCCTCGCTTCAGGTGGTGGAGCAGGAGTTCTGGTGAGAAACCGAGATCTCCAGCTTGGGCCGTCGTGAAGAGGCCAGCCTGAGTGACCGCCAGCGGGAGGAGCGCGTTTCAGTCGGGTGAAGATCGGCGTCGTTCAGAACCCACGCGCAAAACCTAAGCCAGGCTTTGGTTCTGCGCAAGACGACCTCCGAGGCCAGGAACTCTTCGAAGCGCTCCTCCAGGAACGCCTGACGCGGATGGTCTTCGCCCTGCCGGGCAACCGAATCGTTCTCCCGCCCGAGATGCTTTCCGTCAGCCGAGCGCACGTGAGTCGCGTCGAGAGCGCCACCAACGGACCGTCGGCCCGTGTGTTGCGCGCCTGGTATTCCGCCTGCGGCTACACGTTGACCGCCACCGCGGAGAGTGAATCTGACGTCAGCCTCCGCCAGGCCCTGTACGGAAACGAGCTGGTGGACCGTGGCCGGCCCGTCTGTCTTCCACGTACGCTGTTCACTGACGCGAATCCCTACGTCGCAGGTCCGTTGTCAGTCAGCTGCTGGATCCATGCCGGCGAAGTCGTAGAGCTCGTCGAGGGAAAGAACGATGTCGAGCGACTCCAGTGCGACGTTGCCAGTTGTGATCTCGTGGATGAACCATCCTCCCTCGACGCGTCGTCGGACCTCGACTCTCTGCTCGTCCTGGCTGATCAGCACGTACTCCTGGAGGCTGTCGATGCGCCGATAGTGCTGGAACTTGGTCCCCCGATCATGGCTCTCGGTGTGGGGCGACAGCACCTCGAACAGCACCCTGGGGTTCACCACTGCGTGGTCGTCCTCCGCATCGTAGGCGTAGTGTCCACAGATCACGGTCAGATCGGCGTAGAAGCTTCCGCCGGTCGCGGGGACCCGAATCTTCTGGTCACTGTCCGCTGCGTGGCAGCCCGACCCCTTCAAGCGAGGGAATACGGCCCCGAGGAGGTTCGTCTTGATGCGAGCGTGCCTCGGGCTGCCCCCCGACATCGCGTAGGGCACGCCATCGATCAGCTCGTGACGCTCGCCCGTCTGCTCCTCGAGCGACCGCAGCTCCGAGGGGGTGAGTCGACGTGGCTCTTCGGCGGTCTGGGACATCTGGTCACCTTCCTCGGACATCCTACTGCCATCAGCAACCGCCGCACAGGGTCGGTATGACCGCTCGATATGCCGACTTCGATGTGTATCCAGATGCACCCGAATCACCTCCATGGCCTTCGGCGCGAACGCTGGACACGCCAGGACCTCCACTAGCACCGCCAGATCGAGCTTCGGGAGCAGGAAGTCGCAGGTTCGAATCCTGCCACCCCGACGATTAGTTTGGCATGCCGACTCTGGCAAAGTCGGCATTCCGGGCAATGCTGTCGAGGGATGTGGCTTAAACCTTGGTTCTTCGATGGCCGAGCGCGTGTCCGGCAGGCAGGCGTGCGGTCAGCTCCTGGCGCACTCATTGCCACTTGGCATGGTGGCAGGTCATGACTCAGCACGGGATTGAGACGCTGCTCGTCGGTCTCGCGAAGGCGGTTGTGAGCCACCCCAACCACAGGATTATTCTCCAGCCTCCGGCTAGCTTCGTCCGATCTTCGACGACGATGGGCCAAGGCCTGTCACGCTGCCGACGACGAAGGGGCGTCCCCCTTCACCGCGGGATGGTCCATTGGGCTGCCCAACAGGAGCCTGCCCAGCTCGTCCGATGCGCCCTCGTAGAAGCCGACCTCCACGTCGACCGCCTCTGGGTTGGAGAACGTGCCGAAGAGCAGGTCGAAGATCGAGGTGTTGCCAAAGTTGCCGTAATGCACGCCACGTTCGTGATGCATCGTGTGCTGCTCGGGCCGCATCACGAACCAACCGAGCCAACGCGGCGTCTTCGACGAGCGCGTCTTCGCTCCGCTGGGGGCTCGAGGTGACCCGATTCGCCGTGCCCGACTCCGTGCCCTCCGAACTCGTGGAGGGCTACGTCGACCTGCGCAACGACGGTCGCCTGGTCGAGAGCACGATGTTCAGCGGGTGGGACGTGCACGCCGACGGCGGCCTGCTGAGCCGGTCCAGCGATCTGGCGCTGCTGATGCGCGGGGCCAACGACGGATCGCTGCTGTCGGAGGAGCTGACCGACGCGATGCATGTGGTGCGCGCACCCGACGGCGGACAGGAATTCTTCGACATCGCTTCGGCCTTGGCGTGTTCCGCATCGACACGCCGCAGGGCGTGCGGTGGCATCACAGCGGCGACGCCATCGGCTACTGGGCCACCGCGCTGGTGCGGGAGTCCGACGGCCTCGCGGTCTCGTGGGGCGTCAACGGCAACTACGGCACGCTCGACGAAGTGCTGGCGAGCCTGGGCTCCTGACGTGAGACCATCCGGCCCGTGCTGCTCGGAGCCTCGACTCGCACGGCCAGTGCCGGAAGTCCGCACCGAAGGACGCAAACGCAGCCCCGACCTCGACAAGACAGGCGTCGACAAGTTTCGAATTCGGATGCGTCGGCTGTGGCGAGCCGGATGTCCGTTCCACCGGGAAGAAACGGCTCCGAGAGGAGATACCAGCACTGGACTGTGCGCGGCGACGAGATGCCGGAGGTGCTCGAACGCGGCGAGGCGAATTGCGAAGTCGGCATCCACCCCTGACTGCGGGAACTCTGCCTGTGCTAATGCCGGTCCAGTACGCAGCCTCAGCGTGGCGGAAGGAGGTCGCTCAACTCGATTCTGCGACCCTCGACCTCGAAACCCTCGCCGTCGACGAGCAGAGCAACCCGCGAATACTCGGCTGCGTCCTCCCGCGGGGCCGTGAAGACGGTGGCGCGTCGGGCAGGGACGTCCACCTGGCAGTAGCAGGGCACTCCTGCCGCGGCGTAGATGACCGCCTTGGCGCGATCGAGGGCCTGGCTCGTGACGGAGAGTTCAACCGCGATCACGACGTCTTGCCCCGTTGGATGGACCTCGAGGAAGTCGGCCGCGGAGCCACGAATGACCGTGCAATCCGGCTCGGGCATGTTGTGTTCGCCGGCCACGATGGGGGAGTGGTCCTGAACGTGATGGCCTTCGCTGAACGTCCGCACGAGCGCTTGGTGAACGAGGACGGTCAGACCTCGATGCAAGGGTCCCTGAGGGCTCACGACGATCAGATCTCCATCGAGCAGCTCCAGCGGCTCGTCTTCATCGAGTGCACCGGCCTTTACCATCCGCAGTACATCGTCTACGGTGAGTCGGCGCCGCTGGAACGCTGGGTTGTCCACTCCAACCTCCGCTCTCATCGTACTCTGGCTGCCGGTAGCCAGCGAGCGACGCTTTATCTTGCGCTCATATGTCCAGTTGGTATGACGGCTCTCGTGTGCTTCCGGATGCATCCGAACCACCTCCGTGGTCTTCGATGCACGCTCCGGACACGCCCGGACCTCTGCCAGCACCGCCAGATCGAGCTTCGGGAGTAGGAGGTCGTAGGTTCGAATCTGCCATCCCGACTCGTTTCATCAGGTCAGCGACCGTGAATCACTCGGCCGGACCACGGTGTGCTTGTTGCACTCAACTACATCGCCGTGCATCGCTGCGGAATCCTCGCATCTCGCAGTTGCGGCCAGCCTGGCAGGCAGGAACGTGTCGGGCTACTCACGCTCGCTCTCAACCCCACACCGCCTGCCGCAAGTGACCACACTGGCAGGTCGGACCCTGGAAATGGGCCGAAAGGTCGCTTGCCGCGTTCGCGATTTCGTCGAGCGACCGCGAAGGCAGGTCGTTGGCCACTCCGGTATAGGGCCGGGACCACTCGGAGTGCCCCTTCACATCCGCTCGATGGCCGAGCGCAACATCACGCCTTCGACCTCGCGGACCATGCTCCGCGTCCGCAATGGGTGCGATGCCAGGAACTCCTCGAAGCGCTCCTCCAGGAATGCCCCGCGCACGTTCAGATGGGCACCTTAACGATGCTAAAACAACGCGTTGTTTTGTCGATCTGATACGATAAACAACGCGTTGTTTTATTGGAGTGGCGATGAGGCGCAGGTTCGCCGATGTCATGGATGCATGGTTGGCTAGATCCGACCGACGACCGCTTGTGCTTCGGGGGGCTCGGCAAGTGGGCAAGACATGGCTCGTGCGCGATCTCGCAGCGCGTTCGGGCCGTCGGCTGGTCGATCTCAATCTGGAACAGGATCCGAGCTGGGCACGTGCCTTCGATACGAACGAGGTCAGGGCGTTCCTCTCTGACCTGTCGCTGCGGCTCGGGCATAGAGTGGACGCGGGCACCTGCATGCTTTTCCTCGATGAGATCCAGGCGGTTCCTTCGCTGCTCGCCAAGCTCCGGTGGTTGTACGAGGACGCTCCCGACCTGCCGGTGGTCGCAGCGGGGTCGCTGCTCGAGTTCGTACTGGGCGACCACGCCATGAGCATGCCGGTCGGGCGTGTGAGGTTCGAGAACGTGGAGCCCGTGAGCTTCGAGGAGTACCTCGGAGCTCACGGGCAGGACGAGCTGGCGGAGCGGATGGTTCGTTGGCGAGCAGGTGCTGCCTGGTCGGCCATTGCGCATGAGCAGGCTACCCGATGGTTTGAGAGATACGCCATGATCGGCGGAATGCCCTCAGTGGTCGATGCAGACGTGCACGGCGCCTCGCCCCGGGAATGTCGGCGTCTCCAGGCCGATCTTGTGGCGACCTACCGGGCGGACTTCGCGAAATACCGAGGTCGACTCGATCGAACGGTGCTGGACGCGGTGCTGCAGAGTGTGGCCCGCTCGGTCGGTGAGAAGTTTGTCTACGCCCGAGTGGGTGACGGCGTGAAGCAGCCGTCGGCCAGGCTCGCGCTAGAGCGCCTCGCGGAGGCCCGCATCTGCCACATCGCGCCTCACTCTGCCGCGAATGGGTTGCCGCTCGGCGCCGAGGCCAACCCACGTCATCGCAAGGTCAGTTTGGTCGACGTCGGACTGCTTCATGCGTTGCTGGGCACCCCCGCCGACGACAGCTTCCCGCCGTCCCACCACCTAAGCGCGGCGATGCGAGGACAGCTCGCGGATCAGTTGGTCGCACAGCAGCTGAGGCTCACACAGCCCTCGTTCGGAGGTGGGCCCGAACTCCACCACTGGCGCCGCGGCGGGGGGCGACCCGGGGAGATTGACTTCATCGTCCCGCTGCAGGGTCGCGTGGTGCCGATCGAAGTCAAGGCCGGGGCGGCAGGAGCGATGAAGAGCCTCCACCGATTCGTGCATGCCAAGGGGCTCCACTTCGCGGTGCGATGCGACGCGAATCCTCCTTCCGTCCAACGGATTCAGGTGAAGACGACCGAAGGGAATCCCGTAGCCTACGACCTGCTTTCGGTGCCCCTCTACCTGGTGTGGAACCTCGATTCGATTGTTCGCGACTTGATCAGAGGATGAGACCCGTAGGCGCACCGTGGACGCCGGGCATGTCTACGGCGACCTCACTGTCGTCCTCGATCAATGTGTTCCTCCCATGATCGCCCAGCTCGCAGATCCAGAAGCAGGAACCGTGCTCCGAGGTTGTCGCTCGGGTTGAGCCGCAGCATCCGCTCGTACACGTCGATCGCGTCATCGAAGCGCTGCTGGCGCCAGAGACACAGGCCGTAGCCGTGAAGGCACCGGTGGAATGGTCGGTTGTCGAGGTGACCCCACAGCAGGACTCCGTCGAACCCGGGTCCGAGGGTCAGCTCGGCGATGCGGAGTCCGACCTCGTAGTGACCAAGCGCGACTTGGGGGTTGTCGAATTCGAAGTTGCCGAGGTGGGTGTGGGCGTCCAGGCAGCGGAGGTCTTCGATCAGCATGTCCATCAGAACCCGCCGTCCGGCCTGGTGATCTCCGCTGTCACGCAGTGCGATGGCCCGGAGGATCGGCCCATCGTCCCATTTACGCGGGTCGTCGCCCGGAGTGATGACTTCCAACTCGAAGCAGGGACGAGGGCCACCCTCCACCAAGGCTTGGGCCCAGTCCTCGAGTGGATCGTCCTCTTCGCCCCAATCGTGATCGGATGGGTCCCAGGTGCCCATCGGGTTTAAGCGGAGTGGCTCGATGCCCAGGGCCGCAATGTCGAGTCGCGATGTCGTCACCTCGCCAGATAGGTAGTGGTGGCCAGCCTGTCGCCACTGCTTGTGTCCCTTCACCGTGATGATCTTTCCCGGAACCACGTTCCAGAGGCTACCGGCGCGAAGAATTAGCGCGTGACCCGAGGCAAGAACGCGACATCGGGCCGCCTTCTGGCGAACGCCGAGTACCACGAGTTCAATCGGGAGCTGGAGATCGAGTTGGCTCGCATCGACCTTTTGGTGCTTGGCAGCCGGTGGGGCGTCTGCCTCTATGGGCTCGAGTCCGCGCCAAAGGCGATAAGCGTCGACAACCTTTCGCCCCGTAGAGCTGTCTGGGAAGACGACTGCGGTGAGCTCGACGTCGTACTCGCGACCATCCGGTCGCCGACACCGACCATTCAGCGTGGGCTGGTTCGCTCCCTGGAGCTCCACAGATACCAGCGATACGGGTTCGCCGATGACGAATACGTTGGCAGGAAGCTCCACCTCGTCCATGAAGGCGATGTGGAACGCAGAGATTTGCTCGTGGTCATCATACGCGTCCACGATGATGGACGATACGAGCTCAGCGAGGTCTTGGCCAAGGTCGCTCATCAGCTGCTCCCGCTTGGTTACGAGCAGCGTACAACGCGTCTGTTTGGAAAGCGTTGGGTTCCGGTTGGACCTCGTGTGCACTCACTCACGGCCTCGGGCAACCCAGCTCGTGTGATGCAATCGCTGGTCGGCGGGCGGTGAGGAGGAATATCGGGTAGCTCCGCTCGTCCCTGGTCACATGGCAGGCCGTGGAGAACCCGATGTCGACGAAACCAGCGGCCTGGGCCAGCCCACCGAGGGCGCTGCGGTCGAACCCGTGGTGAAACACCCCTTCGATGTCCGGCGGGTGGAACCGGCCGTCCTCGGCATCGAGATCCGCCAGAGCCAGGGTGCCGCCCGGGGTCAGATGGGCGAATAGGGTGCGCATCAGCTGGGCCGTGTCGTCCACGTGGTGGGCCGCCATGGCGCTGACCACCAGGTCGACCTGGCGGTCCAAGGGGGTGCGCAGCAGGTCTTGGCACACGATCTCGACCCGATCGGACAGGCGCTCGAGCATAGCCGGGGACACGTCCACGGCCAGGATGGGCCCGACGTAGGAGGCGATCCTGGTGCTGACCAGGCCCGTCCCGGCCCCGAAGTCCATCACCGTGGCGTCAGGAGACAGCACGCCAGCGCGTTGCAGTGCCGCGAATACCCCATCGGAGATCTGCTGGGCACGGGTCTGTCGTCGTAGTCGGCGGCGCGGTCGCGGAACAGGTCGGTCATCTTCCCCTCCAGGTGGCTCGCTGGGGCGTCAATACCATTCCTCAACGGTCCCCGAGGAGGGAAGCTCGGACCTCACCAACCGCGAAGGGTCCGCAGGCCTCCATCGGAGGCGACCATCCTGACACCATCCAATATGGATGTTTTGAGTTGCGCTCTACGCCATCCTTCTGCCCAGCCTGACTGAAACAAGCCCGAAAGCTGAGCCGATGCTCGCGTGCGAGGGCCAAGCGCCCTTGGTTTCATGATGGGAGAGTTTGATGTCTGCGATTCCTGCCGCACTCCATGCCGCATTGCAATTGCTTCCCACCCCAGAAGCAGCCGAGGAGTCCGCCCCGACTGAGGCCGTACCCCGCAGTAATTTCCAGCCCGTGGGCAATCCGTTCCTGCAGCGATTCGCCCTTCACCGCATGCTCGGGGCGTTTGTGGCGGCCACCGGCGTTCTGGAGGCCAAGCGAGGGGCAAGCTACCACGCGTGGCTTCATCGCCTGCGTTTGCTCGATCGCTTGCCCGGTTCGTGGTCGGTCGAGTCGGTCGTCGACACCTTGCCCGTCATCGGCAGCCGACCGGTGGCGCCGTGCCCAGACCTTCCACCGGGGGTCACTGGTCCGTGGCCCCAAAGACCGGTCCTCGCCCCTGGACTGTACTCGCCCGTCATGAACCTCTCGCGTGAGGAGGAGCAACGACACCTTTCGTTCAACGTGCTGCGGTATCTCGGCCAGGCCACTACGACGTTGCCCCGCGCCGTGTGGAAGGCGAGCGCCCGAGCCCGCCTGGCCGAAATGAACGACGTGACGTTCGCGTCGCTGCTTCAGGACACGACCTACGCGCAGTACATCTGCAAGGGCCTCGACCCCAAGGACCTCCACCCGTTTCGGCACCTGCTTCGACGCCCCGCGAGCGAGTACTACAAGGTCGACTTCGAGCTGTTCGCGGAGATGCAGACCATCGACCCCGAGATGCCTCAGACGGGCTCGGTGACCCTTCTCGAACGAGACTCCACGGGCCGGTTTTGGCCCCTCGCCATCCAACTTGGCGATCGTGTGATCGAGCCGCAGCATGGTCCGGCCTGGGAACTCGCGCGGTACTTCGTCCTGCAGCACGCGGCCACCCAGACCGTGGTGGTCTGGCACCCTCGATTGCACTTTCCCTGCGACGCGGTGCATGCCATCACCCTGTCGCTGCTTCCCGACGGCCATCCGATCAAACGGCTGATGTTGCCGCACACTCCGCTCACCCTTGGCTTGCACCAGGCCGTGATGCACAACCATCGGTCCGTCTTCCACAACAACCAACGCGAGATCTTCGCCCCGATGGCCTACACCACGAAGGCCATCCGCGATGCGGCCGCCAAGGGACGCGCTGGCATTGCGGGCAACCGAGGGTACCCGGAGTATCGATGGGGCGACGACCTACTCGGAGACCACGTCAGCTACGGGCATTACCGTCGGGAGTGGGCCGCGGCGTTCTTCCGGCTGTGCGAAGGTGCGCTCGCCCAGGTCTCGTCGCACGACCGCGCCGTGGCCGCGTGGGCCGATCACATCAGTGCGTTCGTACCCGGCTTCCCCGACTCGTCGGTGATCTTCCAGGGCGACACCCTGGCCCAGGCGGTGTCGACCTGGATGCGTGGGGTCACCGCGTTCCACACCGCCGATCACTACAGCTACGGCCGAATCCCGATGAAGTGGTCCCCGCTGCGTGTGCGCGCTCCGCTGCCCCACCCCGACCAAACCGAGCGGGTGCCGGTGGGGCGTCTCGTGTCGCGCGAGGATCGCTTACGCCAGGTGCTGGCTCACGAGCTTTTCTTTCGCCCAACCGTCATCTACCGCTTGTCCGAGGTGCAGTACGACGTTGAAGGGGGGCGGGCCCAGCATTCGGTCGACCGCTTCTTCGAGGAGGTCGCAGCCATCGATGCCGAGTGGTCGACGAGCAGTTTTCCGACTTCGGACCAGATCGGAGCCAGCATTCACTATTGAGCGAGTGTTGCTCGCGCCACGCGCTCCGATGAGCAGGGCATGCACGCAAGACCCGACCCCGAGGCCTTCTCGTGTTTGCCCCTTATCCTCGCGACCATGGGGTCGGTCGTCCTGCTATTTTCGCTGCTGTGCACGGGCGTCGTGACCGTGCTCGGAAGCTCGCTCGCCACTGGCGGTTGAATCATCCTTCGGAAGGCCAGCACAAGTCCACCATCGATGAGCGCATGGAACTCACCCTATCCTTGCCATCTGCCTCCAAGGTAAGCGGTCGAAACCTGCTCTCGGCGAGCGTGTAGAAACTCGTCGAGCCTGCAGAACAGAGCATCAGGTACCCACGGTCCCGCAGCCGACGAGGGAGCTGGCTCGTCCCCAGCGTGTCAACTCTGATCACCTGCGCGTTCGCGCATTGTCGATCTTCCTTGTCCTACGCGCTTACTGGCGGGCTTCAGCAGCGTCGAGCCCGAGTCTCGGATTGGACTAAGCGTGCCGACGTTGACGCCGCCCGAAGCGACCTTGCTTCAACGGGGCCGAGCCCGAGGCTCGGATGGGACCATCGTCGTCGTTGCCGGCAGCGTTCACGGCCTCGTCGCTTCAACGGGGCCGAGCCCGAGGCTCGGATGGGACGCGGCGCAGGAGGGGTGTAGCCCCACCATCGTCCCAGCTTCAACGGGGCCGAGCACGAGGCTCGGATGGGACGGGGACCCAGGGGATGGGCTGTCGGTTGCGGGGCAACGGCTTCAACGGGGCCGAGCACGAGGCTCGGATGGGACGACAGGTTCTCCGTCCCCCCGACAACCGCATCTGGCTTCAACGGGGCCGAGCACGAGGCTCGGATGGGACCAATCAATGGGCAACGATGGGGCAACACCCCCATCTGGCTTCAACGGGGCCGAGCCCGAGGCTCGGATGGGACCCCGAGCCGGTGCGCTCGATGGCGTAGGGGACCTCGGGGCTTCAACGGGGCCGAGCACGAGGCTCGGATGGGACGGCACTGATGAGCCCATGGCCAGGGCGAAACCAAAGGAGGCTTTAACGGGGCCGAGCACGAGGCTCGGATGGGACCGCGCCACTTGCGACGGCCGTTCAACCCTTGTTGAACGCTTCAACGGGGCCGAGCACGAGGCTCGGATGGGACAAGTTCTTCTCGAGCCTCATCCACGCGAGGCCGACCCACGCTTCAACGGGGCCGAGCACGAGGCTCGGATGGGACTTGGGTTCAGACACGGCCGCGTATTTATCAAGGCCGCTTCAACGGGGCCGAGCACGAGGCTCGGATGGGTCCGCACAAGTCATGGATGCAGCGCGGTGCAGCTGGTGAAGCTTCAACGGGGCCGAGCCCGAGGCTCGGATGGGACAGTTTCGGACTCTCGCTGGTAGATTGGGGCTTCGTCGAGCTTCAACGGGGCCGAGCACGAGGCTCGGATGGGACCAGTGGGTCAAAGATGCTCGAGCGCAGCCGCTCACAAGCTTCAACGGGGCCGAGCACGAGGCTCGGATGGGACTTTCGAGTCGCACTAGAAAGTGTTCCGCCATTGTGCCGCTTCAACGGGGCCGAGCACGAGGCTCGGATGGGACATACTAGCGTCCCGCTGGGTGCCAGGTCACACACCGCAGCTTCAACGGGGCCGAGCACGAGGCTCGGATGGGACCCTGCGCACGGCATACGCTTCATGGCGGGACCAGTTCGCTTCAACGGGGCCGAGCACGAGGCTCGGATGGGACGCCGCATCGGAAGCGTCCGGGGGGCGACGTCGCCGCCGCTTCAACGGGGCCGAGCACGAGGCTCGGATGGGACCGTCCGAGGGGCTGGACAGAGCCTCAACTGGACCGTGGCTTCAACGGGGCCGAGCACGAGGCTCGGATGGGACACGATGCGGCTCTCCGAGGGCGAGCGAGATGAGATGGCTTCAACGGGGCCGAGCACGAGGCTCGGATGGGACGGCGGGTCGGGCCCCGTTCGACGCGTACTACACCCCCGCTTCAACGGGGCCGAGCACGAGGCTCGGATGGGACGCCAAAATCTTCGCGGATCTAGGCGTGCAGCAGCATGGAGCTTCAACGGGGCCGAGCACGAGGCTCGGATGGGACGAGTCCCTCAAGGTAAGGAATGGACCCTGACGTCTGCAGGCTTCAACGGGGCCGAGCACGAGGCTCGGATGGGACACCTGCGCTCGATCTGCGCAGGCAGCGCGAACGCATCGCTTCAACGGGGCCGAGCACGAGGCTCGGATGGGACGGCTTCGCCATCGGGCGCCTCCGGCTGCGGCGGCGGCTTCAACGGGGCCGAGCACGAGGCTCGGATGGGACCGCGATCGATGGTGTTGTGGGTGAAGACGCCCGCGAGGCTTCAACGGGGCCGAGCACGAGGCTCGGATGGGACCGAGAACCGCCAACGGAAATCGAGCGTTCATTGTCTCTCCAGTGCTTCAACGGGGCCGAGCACGAGGCTCGGATGGGACGCTGCCAGTCACCCGAGCCTGTCTCATCTTCGAACGCTTCAACGGGGCCGAGCACGAGGCTCGGATGGGACCGCGGCGTTGGCGGATTCGTACCACCCCTGGGTGGTGCTTCAACGGGGCCGAGCACGAGGCTCGGATGGGACGCTAGCGCACGCATCGTAACAACAGGAGACGACATGGAGCTTCAACGGGGCCGAGCACGAGGCTCGGATGGGACCCACGCAGACCCCCAGATGACGCAATTACCGACAGTGGCTTCAACGGGGCCGAGCACGAGGCTCGGATGGGACCGATCTGATTGCGGTACAGGGCGCCAGCCCAGGGGGGCTTCAACGGGGCCGAGCACGAGGCTCGGATGGGACAGCGCCCTTGGTTTTGTGGTTTCAACCTTGATTGAATCCACCTCCTGCGAGAGGTCTCGAAATCTCCTCAAATCTAACCGCCGATCTTCCCTCGAACAGCCCTGAAATATCTCCGAAATCTAGATTAAACCTATATCGCGAGCGGTCCCAGGGACTTTCGGCGCCACCGGACCGCTCGCACGGATTTCAATGATCGGGAACGTGTCGTCAGACAATTCGTACCACGCGTTCAGGTTCGTCCACCGAAAAGCCAATCGTCCACGCCGACCAAGAG
Organism: Myxococcota bacterium; assembly: GCA_039208735.1. Classification (GTDB taxonomy): domain Bacteria; phylum Myxococcota_A; class UBA796; order UBA796; genus DRPG01. Next base: position 18,863 of record JBCCQY010000057.1, read on the forward strand.
TTCGCGGCGTCGGCTTCGCCGAGCGGCACCAGCAAGACTTGGTCGCGAGTTGGATCGATCACCGACTGCAGTTCTTCTTCGAAGGATGCGAGCTGGCGATCGGTGAGTGCGCAGCGAAAGACGGAATACTGGAGATGATCGCCAAACGCGCGGCACGCTCGATAAACCCTACGCCAACGAGCCTCAGCGCCTTCGCCGCAAATGTCGTAGCAAACCAAATAGAGTTGGCGTGGTCGAGTCATCGAATGCGATACGAAGGGTACGTGGGGATCTCTTCCAGTACCGTCTTGCATAGCAAACGGGCCTGGACTTCCAAGATGCGGCGGTAGGACATGCGAGTCGCAAATCGTGGATGGGTCGCTTGCTGTGCCATGCGCCTCTCGAAGGCCCGAATGAACGCCTTTCGCCCAGTTGGCAGCAACGTTGTTCCGAGTCGCCCGACATGAAAATCGTCACGCCCGAGTGTGCCATTGTTCAAGGCTCCAACGACCACGGAGTCAGCAAGTACGGGGCGGAATTCCTCCATGAGGTCAAGGGCCAGTGCGGGTTTACCAGGACGAGGGCGATGAAGGAATCCCACCCACGCGTCGAGTCCAACCCCGACGAGAGCTGAGGTGACTTCTCGGACCAAGAACGCGTAGCTTAGGGAGAGCAGTGCATTGACCGGATCCTTCGGCGGACGTCGGTTTCGCCCTTCGAAGTCGAAGCCCTGCTGAATGGCTTCCGACTTCAACATCCGATCGAAATGCTCGAAATAGCGTCGGGCGGCACGACCCTCCACCCCGTAGAGCTCGTTCAAATTTGAGACACGCAGCGCCCGCTCGGAGAGTTCCCTCAGCTCCTCCAAGACGTCAGGGTCGACGTACCCTGCGTTTCGTCGCAAGAAGACGCGCTGGTTCGCAACCTTCCCGCTCACGATGCGACCCGCGATCGCCAATGACCGCCGCGCATCATTGGCCATCCGATGCTGTGCCATTCGGCCGAGCACATTGTGCCCACTGACTGGTAGAAACGACCCCACCACATGGTTCGACCATCCGTGGACCGACAGCGGCGTGTCCTGCGCTGCGAGTGCCTGCAGCAATGGCGTGGTCACCGATGCCGCGCCTGTCACGACGACACGCGACGTGTCGCTCATGCGCACACGCTCAATTTCCCGTCCGTCGGCCTTCACGACGATTTCCCCACCCGATTTGGCGAGCTTCGCGCCGCGGTGCTCTACGTAAAGCGGCACCCCTTCATCACGCTTGGGAGCCAGCATTCGAACCCGATCGGTCCGGCCATTGAGCACATTGTGCTCATCAGGAAGGCAGAGCCCGACCAGCGAACAGCCCCAACACTTCGGGCTGTCGATGAGCGGCTCGGGAAGGCGACCTGACGCCACGATGGCTTTGGCCCGCTCAATGGCCTTCCGCGTTTCGGCGATCAACTCGTCCGTAAATCGAACCTCCACCCTGCGCCGACTCTCGGCAAAGTACAACACGGCATGATCGCAGTGAAAGCCGTTGGCCCGCAACAAGAGCCCCTGCGCACAGACTTGCACGCGCTCGGGCAGATACGCGTGCTCCGGCACGTCAGGAACGCGGCCCTTCTTGTAGTCGACGGGCACCACGTGTGTGCCGTCGACCTCCAACAGGTCAAGCTTGCCAACGAGCCCGAGTTCATTGCACCCCAAGGTGACGCTGCGGACTTGTGGAGGCGCGGCTTCGGGAGGTTCCGCTGCGGGCAGAGGCTTGGACGAAGGGCGATCCACCCGGCGATGAACGGTTCGACCGCGAATCGTATCTGCCGATTCCGCCCACTCGCCGTTCAGGTGTTCCAGCGCGAATAGTCGAGCAAAATAGACGACTTCATTGACCATTCGCACCGGAATCGGCTGGCTCATGGCCCCAGAGGCTCGAAACGTCCCAGACCAAGGTGCGCAGCATATCCAAGCGCGATGGGTCCGGAAACGGGTTGTGCAAAATGAAGTTCGAATCCAAATCCACGCAACCCGAAGGGCAACGCCGGGCGCCGACGCCTAGGTCGGGACCTTCGAAATCGAAGCCATCCCCCTGGGGGTTCCCATGCCACAATCGCATCGGGCCTCGGCAGACCCAACTGCTCCAACGCGCGACCTACCTGGTCTTCTGGACCATCACGGCGGATGCTGCCATCGGGCCGTCGTTTGGGATGCCGTTGAAGGATCATGGGGGTCACACTGCGCCAACGTGACGCTCGGCCCAAAGTCGGAGGACGGGTCGTTAGGTTCCGAAGGTCATCCTGGTTCCACAACGCCTCCAGGACGAGTTCGAAAGGTTGCATTTCACTTCCACGTTGCCGAAGGCGGAAGCTTCGCAATCGCTTGAGGACCGTCGCCTCGTCGAGTGCTAGGCCCTCGGCGGCCATCGCGGGGAGAGCGACATGGACGTGCGTTACACGCGCACGGTCTCGTCCTGTCAATGCCTCGCAGCTTGCCAAGATGTAGGCATGCTGCTGATTCACGAGCGGAAGGCCCTCCGCGTCACGTCCGATCAGCCGTGGAATCGCGTACCCATCCCCGATCTTGGCAAGCCGGGCATGGATCGCGTCAGCCACCTCGAGGGCACGAGTCATTAGAGGTCGGATCCCCTCCCGAGGCCGCACGGTGTACCGTGCCACCCGCACCGCCAATGAAGCCCGTAGGACGCTGCTCCGTCGTGGTCGAACAGGAATGGGTTCGGGACTGTAGCGAATCGAACGCACACCAGGCGGCGCTGACCAACGAGCCCGCTGAAGATCTCGCGTTCGGATCGTAAGGGCACCCCACAGATCGTCCGGAGGACGATGGGAAGCCTTAGGGATCTGCGGCACGGTCTTCTGTCGCCAGACTGCGTAATCACCCGTCGACATCGCCGCTTGCAGGGACAAGCTTCCACCCTCCGGGTCTGGATGCAGATTGGCGTGGATTGGGCCGTCTCGATCAAGCCGCACCTCGGCCCAACTCTCGGCACGACCGAGGTAGCGGACCTGCCGAGCGATTCGATCCAGCAATGCCATCGCTTCGTCATCCAACGAGGCCCCAGGAAACCCAATCCGGAGGAGTGCACGATCCCACGGCATCAGGACGAACGTATCGAAAACCAGGGTGGGCTTTCCATCGGTTGGCATGTACTGGCGAGTGTGCCCTTCCGTGAATCGCGGCAACTGGTATACCGGGTCAACGTTTGCAAGGCCCGCAATGAGGTCACGCATCTGGCTTTCACCTTCCGGTTCCGACAATTTGAACCAGCCTGCCACCAGCGCTCGAAGCAAGCGCCAAGGAGACGGTGGCCACTCGACGAGACCTTCGTTGACGTGGTGGTTCCACGGTGTGGCGTGGTATCGACCCGCCACAAACTCCACACGCAACCCAACCACGTCAGTCTCCGAACGTGACGATGGTCACGCGGGGGTCGGCGAATTGGGCGGCACACGCTTCGATCAGGCCCGGCAGGATTTCGCCAAGGTTCGCCGTCGTGAGAAGCTCAAAACCGCTCGGCCGTCGTACGGTCACGGGCTCTGCGACGTCCAGGTCACAAGCCGTCCGTAGTCGAAGCCCTTCCTCTAAGAATCGCCCAATCTTCCAAAGCGAGAGCGCAAACAGGAGCTGCTCGGCTTCGGGGCCGAGTTGGTAGCTCCGGAGCTGTACCAAATCGACATTGAAATACGCGGTGATCGAAGCGGCCGTGAACTCCTCACGATGGAACGGAACGTTACCGAAGCCGTCCTTTGCGGTCCGTCCCTCGGCGGCGTCGGCCTTCGCACTCACCCGATCGTTTTTGACCCCGCCGTACGGTACGCGCTCCACTCCCTCAGCTTCGATGAATCCGGATACTAAACGAGGAACGCGCAGCACTCCCGCGATGCTCTCGAGAAAGCAGCCGTGGATGAGTGAATTCGGATCATAACGAAAGAGGGCAGCGGCCAGCTTTCGGGCGTCGTGAGGGCGACTGGCTTGGTAGCCAATCTCGGTTGCGAGGCGTTTGTGAAACCCTTCCTTCTCCCCATTCCAGACACTCTTCTCGATATACGGGCTGTTCAATCGGTGGGCTTCCTCCAATGAAGAGGTCAACGGCATGCCACCCTGGTCGACCCGCACGTAGGGCAAGCCTCGAAGCTCGGAAACCAGCTCGCCATCGGCCGTGACACAAACCGATTCAAGACGATTCGCGACACTCTGCGGAGACTCGACAAGCACCATGGGTACTGTCCCGTCCTTTTTAGGCCGGTCGTAGGTCGCAGGACCCAAATCGGGGAATCCCGTCGGCTGAAAACGTGCCCCTTGGATGGGCTTCAAGGCAACGTCTAACAAAAGGCGAGACGCGTCAGGTACGTCGATCATGAGGTCTCCACAGTGATAGCATCAGAGGATTCGCGTCCGAAGACGACGGAGGTAAGTGAAACCAGGGTTCGGTCCGCAAGGGGAAATGCCAAGCTGGCGATGACGCGACGCGTTCGAGATGGCGTCGCGTATTGTGTACCGACGGGGATGCCTCGATCTCCTGAAGCGTACGACTCGCCTCGCTCATGGCGCAGGGTCCCGCTTTGCAGGCGGCGCATGGCCGTACGACTTAGGGCATTGGCATCGCCTTTCGTACCGGATGCAATCAGGCCTTGGATGCGTCGAGGATTCGCATCGTCCGATGAGTCCAGTCGCCGCTGATCCCAGGCCAAGGCGGCCATGGCCCATAGAGGGTCGATCGGCAGTTGCGACACCTTCGGATGGATTGATGACGTCTTCTTTGGTTGCAACCCGACGAGAGAAAGCGCTTCGGCAAGCGAAGCGATCTTTTCGTCGTCGAGTTCTGCATTTAAGAACCGCTGAATATCGTCCGAGAGCGCTTCCGCACCTCCGAACTTTGGTTCGAGCCCTTCCATTGCGAGTTCGGGCGCCTGGCTGCGTGCCACCCTGACCATCGAGAGTTCCACCGCCTGACGCCGTATGACCGCAATCAGCGCATCCACCAGCAGACCGCGTCGCCACACTACACCGGGATCGTTCCTTGCTGACCAGTCATACCGGCGTCGGAGTTCAAGGACCGCAATGCGTCGCCGAAGGTCGGACTCGGCGAGGCTTCGCGCCAATCGATACTCTGGGCTGCCATCATCCGCGCGGTCCATCCAGCGCTTTGGTAGCGGAGGCACGGGTCGAACCTTGGCTCGTAGCGAAGGTGAGCGTGCACAGACCGCTTCGAGGTTTGCGAGGGCAACCAGGACCGCTTGAACTTGCGATGGCTGCTGCTTGCCTCGGCCGAGGTCGAGCAGGGAGCGTGCAAGGACGTTTCCCGCGGCACGTTGCGTGGCGGGGGATTCGGAGCCGCTCACCTCGCGACGTGATTGTGCGATCCATCGGTCCAATGCCGGACTGATAAGGTCAAGCACGGTCCTCCGCTGCACGGTCCATCGACCCAAAGGCGTGGCAAAATACGCAAGGCCATTGCGTTTCAGAAAGCCGTAGCGAACGAAGGATGAGACTCCGCGGTCCACGCCTAGGGTTCCCAGGGCCCGGGCGAAATCCACGGCATCCACCGCCGGCCGTCGTCCAACCGTGGCTCGACCCTCTGCGAACAAGCGTTGAACCTCACTCCATGCCGCGGGCCGTGACCAAAGGGGAAGCCAAATTTCAGCCCGCGATGCACTCGATGCACCATCGGTCTCGGCAATGCTCGCCGCTCCCGCGCCCGTCGTTCGAACCGTGAAGGGATACGACAGTGCCCCGCCGGTCGACGACTCCATCCTTCGCGTGGCTGCGCTGGCGAGCACCAATGCGCCCTCCATCATCAAGATGAAGTCCCATGGATTGACGATGCTCGAGTTTACGCCAAAGCCCTCGTTCCGATTCGCACCGCCGGCGGATGCTGGATCGTACTGGCCCACTGCGGCACTCACGAGCCCGGGCACCGGATCTCCAAAAAGGGCTCCATCTAGCCAGGCGACACTCGCCTCGGTCGGCGCACCCGTGTCGACATCCATGATTTCAGAAAGCCGACGATGCAGGTTGTTGGCAAAGTCCAACGCACCGTCGTTGCCACCTGTGCCAAGTAAGGGAGGGAAGCGCGCATCCCGCTCACCCACCATCACTACGGCATCCAACCAGGCCAGGGCCTGATCGTCAGCGTTGTCGCGCAACGTAGCCAGCAGGCGCCGTTTCTCGTCAGGTTTGGGCACGGTCTCGAGCCCCTGTTCTTGGACCGCCTGCTGGCAAAAGTGGACAAACGTCCGGATGGGCTCAAGGCGCGACGCTTTCGAAGCAGCAATTGCGTCTGTTGCTCGAGTCATTTCGGTGGGTTTGTCGAAGCGGGCCTTGCCGGTTTCCGGGTCCTTGGAGCCCCTGCGCATGAAGAGCCCCCCTCCGCCATTCCAGGCAGCAAGGATGGGCGTGGGCGAATATCGCTCGGTGAAGAAGCCTAGAAGCGAAGTTCGATCCAAGGGACTGGACAATACGAAGCCGTTGTTCTGCCAATTCCCGCGAACCTCACCCCCCGCCTGCTCGGCGACCAAACGCAGGACCCCGAGGGCCTTGAGGTAATCCGCGAGTGGCTCAGGGTTGCAGCCTGTCAAGACCAGTTCATGCATCGTGATTGACCTCGGGTGGTGTGAACCGTGATGGATGACCCGAGGCCCGCCAGTCCGCGATTCGGACCAGGGTTTCGAGAAAGGCAAGGCGGTACGGACCGTGTTGCTCCATCAAGATCAAGACGCGTTCGACCCAGCTCGCACGGGAACCGCCGCCCAACGCCATGACGGAAAGGTCGAGGGACACCTCCTGTGTCGTCAGTCCTCCACCCAGGTCCGTAGCGGGCAGGACTTCACCGTCGTAGACGCCGAGGGCGAGACGCACTTCCGCATCCTCGGCCAAGCCAAGCTCTGATAGCACTTTGCTGTCCGGAGTTTCCCCGGGCCGAGATCGAATCGCCATGCGTACTTTGCCATGATGGGCGGCAATGAGGTAGGCGACGAGGTCATCGGGATCCTCGTGCTGCAGGTAAGCAAGCGCACTGGCCAACTCGTGCCGGAAATGCTTTCGGGGATTGGGAATGGGCGATGGTGCATGTAGGGGGCGTTTGGCCCACGGACCGGAATCTGGAAAGGAGTGGTGGGACGTGATCATGGCCTGCCACGCTGGATGGACCTTTCCCAGGTCATGCCAATGGGCTGCGAGCACGACGGCTGCCCATGGCAAGGAGGAATCCAGTTCAATGAGGGATTGACTCAATGACTCGGCGTGATCACGTACGTCGAGCGCGTGGTCTTGGAGTCGAATGTAGGCGTTCTTTTTGATGAGCGCGTCGGGGTCGTCATCGTCGGCCTCGACGGGAATGGGCTTGTGGACAACGACGACCGGTGGTCGATCCGTTCGCGTGCCTGTAAATCCGAGCGACTGTGATGGGTCCTCCGGATCGACATGGTAGCCACCTACCGCTGTACGGAGGAGCACGGTGCTGCCTGGTACGACCCGCCGGCCCCGAACCCAGCTTCCACGACGCTTTGTTCCATCGGACGTCGAAGCGAGCGGATCCCACATCCACCAAGCGTGGGTTCGTGTGAGCTGTTCAAAGGCAGCGACGGGCACCCGACACAACTCATCACGCGCCAAGGCATTTCGACCTTCGGTTGGATCATCGAGACCGGGCGGACGGTCCTTCGTACCTGACCAATCACGCCAGGCCACCTGAACCTCCGGCCCGCCGTCATCTCGGATGAAGCGAGACACGTCGATGTCGAATCCCGAGAGGTCCGAGGTGTTGTCAAAGAGGTCCTGAAGGTCCCGGCGGCGCAACACGGGCCCGGTGGGCGTTGCAAACGCGGGATGGCCAACCTTGAGACGGGCTGGGCCTACCTCCTGGTGCTGGAGGAGTAGCGACCGTGCATGCTCGAATTCCTCGGCGGTATATGGAGGAGCGACCTTGTCGTTGCCCGGCAGGTCAACCCAATAGATATCGGCGCCCGACTGGACTTCACCGTAGCGATTGCAACGCCCAAACCGCTGGACCAAAGAGGGCCATGGTGCGAGTTCCGTGATCATGGTGCTGCACGTCAGGTCGACTCCCGCTTCGATCGCCTGCGTCGCGACAACAATTCCATCAAAATCCTTGTCCAGAGCCGCCTGGGCGACGGCTTGGCGGTCTGGTGGACGAAAACGGCTGTGCAACACCACGACCTTTCCCGAAGTGGTTCGTCGAAGCCGCTGAACAACCGCAATCGCCCGCGCCACGCGATTTACGATCACAATGGTGCGCCCATTGTTCTTCGCATGCCGGTCCACGATGAACGGAGCCAGCTCACGAGCATAGGCATCGTCTTTTGCATTGAATTCAACCGACGCGCGGTACAACCGTTTTACGGACTCGAGGCGTGGTTGAAGCTTTTCATGAGTGCGATCGGCCTCTTGGATGTCTTGTGTGGTGAGCGCCTGGCCTCGTAGGTCGATGGTGGCAAGTTTGCGCTCATCGAGCGTTGCACTCATCCAGACCGACGTACGGGAACCGTAGGTCGCGTGCGAAAAACCTTGGAGCTGAGCTGATGTGGACAACCCGACGCCCATCAGCTGGATCTCATCCATGACCCACAACACGTCGTTGTTGAGCAGTGCAAAATGGACCGGCCACCGAAAGCGCGACATTCCGTAGCCCCGATTGAGCGCACGGGAAAGCAACTGATCTTGCGTTCCCACCAATATAGAATCCCGCTCCGGCTCCATCTCCCAGTCGACGGAAACCGCGCCACCCATCAGGCTGTGAAGCCCAACGTCGTCAAGTAGTCCGAGTTGCTTCAACCAACCCTGTGTTGCATTCACAGTTTGTGAAACCAACGATCGCATCGGCAAACAGAAGACCAGTCGGCGAGGTGTAGAAGAGCGAAGCTCGGAAGATGCAAATCGGCGTCGCCAGAGCCATCCCAGCACAGCGGTTGCCGTCTTACCCGCACCAGTTGGAGCTCGCAATAGGTCAGGCAGCTTCTCGGATTCAGCAAATTCAATCTGGTACGGATAGGGATCGTACCCCGTCGCACCTCGGAAGAGCTCTGGAAATTCCATTGGATGTCTCGTTGCCTGAATGGGACGGGTACTCAGTGAGCGGGTTGGCAGATGGATATGCCCCCGATCACGAGATGCCGATGCTTGGAAATGACTAGCGGAATCGATGTTCTAGGTTTCTATCAACCCGCTCACGTGACACCTTCAACGGTGTTGCCGGCCACCCCTCAAGGGCGGGGTTGATTCGGTGAGGAGGGCCGCCTCAGTCCATGTCGCTTCGGGCGTTGTCGCGGCTCCGGTTCTCCTGCACTTCGCTCAACCTGTTTCATCTGCCCGACCTCGGCGACGGGTGAAGCACGATCGAGTAGCTTCACCCTGGCATCCCGCAGCTGTTTCATTGATGTCGAAAGCTAACGCGCTTCGTACAACAACGAAGAACGGCTCGTTTTCTCAATTGGAAAACACCCTGATGTAATGATGGCATGCAGCCCGTGAAATTGTTGCAACCTTGGTTTTCGGTCAGTGTGCTGGTCACGAGAGTGTCGCCACTTCAATGGAGGCTCTTGTGAACCGTTCCTTTCCACTGTTGGCCCTTTGTGCGGGCTTAGGGATTGCTGGCGCAGCGGCGGCTAGCACGATTATCGGCAATCCGATCATCAGCGTACAACTTGATTCTGGCTCTTCCGCTCACATTGGACTCGTTCGCGGGTACACGTGTCCTGGCTACGTTGATGTTTTCGTTGGCGAAACGATCACCACCACGACGTTCGCCGAGTTTGAGCTACCCGAGAAGACCTGGTGTGCGATGGACATCGATGTGACTTGGCCAGGGCATTCAACTCCCGACACGCTGGCCGTGAAGGGATTTTCAACCTTCATCACGGTCGCAGGGGGGCCCGATCGAACGATCACGCTTTTGGCGTCTCCTCCGACCGCGACGCTCGATTGAAGACGAGAGCCCGGCTCACGGGTATCAATTGCACGGCCAGTTGATAGGCCCTTCGTTCCTCTGCCGCAGGGTCATCCGCCAGGTCACTGATTTGTTGGATGAGCCGAACGATTCGTAGTTTGACCTCCGGTAGTAGCTCGGTGGGCAACGAGACGACGGTGGCCATGAGATGGCGAAGCTCGGCAGGAACGTCTTCCATTCGATCTAGGATGGCCGGTACCATTCGCTTGTGGAATTCTGCGCTGGCTCGAGCCTCCGTGTCGGGCCGGGTTTGTACCCGGAGGCTTCGGACCTCGACCTTGCCGTCCCGCAGGTCTAGCAGACTCAGGTCCTGCAGGGTCTGGAGCGCTTCGGCTGCCTCTTCCTCGGTCACCGCAGGAACAAGGGTGCGAGCCAGCCACCGGGGGTCTGCTCGAAACGAAGGGTGCCGCGCAAGTTCACGGACCACCGGATAATACCAGCGTGAAAGATAAATCTCGAAGACGTCAGGCCGATCCTCAATCCACTCCGAATGACCCGTTTGGGGCTGCTCGGTGATCTTACGAACGATCTGCCGTCGTTGCTCGATAGATGATGCCGTATTCAGTTCGACAAGCAGCCCTAGATGCATTCGTTCGGAGGGGCAAAGTCCAATCGCCCGAGCGAATTTGTCGAGGGTCTCGGGCTTTGGGGTGCGCCCATCGTAAAGCACATTGTGAAGCGTCGACCGCGCCAGACCTGAGGCCTTCCCGAACACACCATGGGAGTAGCTTGGATCGATGTGCTTCTTGTACGCGAGCCAATCCTTCAGGTACCGGCGAAAGTCGAGGTAGTGAGTCAGGCGTGGTGGTGTCATTCGCCACTCCGTGTGCGGATCCAGGGCAGGTCATCAGCGAACGTGATTTCGACGTCTCCCACCACCCGATAGCTATGTAGGGCCGGCACGAAGTCCGACAGCCCACGAACGGCGAGTCCCTTCAGCAGATGTCGAAGACGAGAGGCCCACGTACGTACCCGACCCGCCTGCGCCTCGGGATCATCTAAGGCAGATGGTACCGACCACCCCAGCTCACCCGCAGATGCGGCAGCAACAACCACGTGGGGCGGTGCTCCAGGATGCCTTACCAACGCGCATAAGGCGGCGCCGAGCACATCGGAAAGCTGGATCGAGAACTGTTCTCCGTGAACATCGAAAACGTGGTAGGTCCAGCCGCGAGAGCACCGATGGAGTTCCGCTCGTGCATTGGTCGCGTCTGCCTTTGTCACACGAAGCAGCTCCTTATAGGACGCCTTTTGCATGAACGTTGACGAGCCGTGCCTCAGGAGGCGACGTAGCCTGGGAATCTCGACCGGCATTCCGTGAACTCGCAATCGATCGTCTGGGCGCTCCACACACAACCATGCCGTGACCGACCAGAGAGCACGGGAGGACAGTGGGCCATCGAGCACGAGGTCGATGCTCACGCCCGCAGGGAGCGTTTCGGTCCACTCGCGAAGCCGAGAGAATGCGGTATCGGGCTCCGACACAGCAATAACTCGGGTGTGTGGACCCATTCCGTCTGACCGCGGTGGAGGCCAACCTCCGCACCAAATTGCTTCCGCGTTCGTTAGTGCCGCCGCTTCTGCGCCACACCACACGTCGATGGCGTACAGATGGTCAGATGAATCCACAAGTGGATTCGCCAGTCCCTTCGGCTCTTCGGTCACCCACACCACAACCCTCGACTGCATCGCATCCTCCGTACCGTGGTGGTACCGAAGGCCAACGTCCGCGCGCGTCGCGTCACCTCGTGTCGCGCAGTGCCGACTCGTGGATCTCCCGCACCTGTTCGGCGAGAGCAGGTGGCGTCATCACCCTCGCAAAACCTCCGTATCCAGCGACCCAACGGGCAAGTTCGATGGTGCCCGCCATGTGCCAGGTGAAGAGACGTCCCCACGGGGTCGCTTCGCTTCGCTGCGTGTAGTGCCACAGGCGCTCTTCAATGAGGTACGCAATGTCCCGATGAAACTCGACCTGGATTTTCCGGGTGTCGTCATTGAAGACCCCGAATCCACGGCGCGTGAGATCGGTTGGATCGAACGTCGGATCAGGTTCGAAAACCTCGTCGAGAATGGTGAGTTCGACGATTCGAGGAATGGCAAACGTGCGTTTCTCTCCCGTGAGGTGGTCGTGCGCGACGATGTACATGACGCCGTGGGCTTGCCACAGCAGATAGGGGTCGAGGACACGTTCGCACAACCCTCTCCGAACGGAGCGGTAGTACATGCGAACTCTGCGTTGCTGATTGATCGCTTCCGACATCTCCTGAACGTGGCGGTAGTGAAGGTCCTCCATCATGACGCGGGGCTTGGGTGTCGTCTGGATGAATGGCTTTAGGCGCTCGACGAACTGACGCTGAGCCTCGGGCATCATGGCCCGCGTTCTGCTGAACACGTCTTGAAGCGCGCCAGCCATGGGCGCTCGCCTCGTAGACTCTTCCGCCAGGAGCAGCGCGACCATTTCGGTCGTAGACATCGCGAGTTGGGGTTGCGCACCCACACCGCTATTTTCGAGTCGATATCGATCGTCGGCATCCCTTCGAATCCGAAAGCCGACGTCATCGCGAAGCATCTTGACGTCGCGTTGAACCGTGCGACGGGAGCACGGCCCGTTTTCGTCTTCCAGAAATTGGTGCAGCTCGGTCAGCGTATGGCCACGTCGACTCCGATCGAGCTTTTGCAGGAGCAACCACTGCCGTCGCATGGTGGCTTGTTGGGACATCGATGAGCCCTCTCGCTTGGTGCTGCAAGGATGTGCAGGAGTTTGCCATCCTTACCAAGCTGGGACCCGCGTGCTCGGGCCTAGATTCACAGCCCCAACATCTGGACCCCTGCGTCGAAGTCGGGGAAACCGATCGCACCAGGCGAGAACCCGTTGTTGACGAGCCCTCGTCTTCGGACCAGATCGGAGTCAGCACTCACTATTGAGCGAGTGTTGCTCGCGCCGCGCGCTCCGATGAGCAGGGCATGCACGCAAGACCCGACCCCGAGGCCTTCTCGTGTTTGCCCCTCGTCCTCGCGACCATGGGGTCGGTCGTCCTGCTATTTTCGTTGCTGTGCACGGGCGTCATGACCGTGCTCGGCAGCTCGCTCGCCACCGGCGGTTGAACAAGCACCTGACCGCGTCCCACCAGATGGCCCTCGCATCATTCGCGAGGTGGAAGGCAGGCCAACCCCCTTCGCAGCGCCAAACCTCGGTTGGCGCCGTTGCCCCCGGGGCGAGTTCGAGGATCGACTCCTTGGAGTTTATGGCGTCGTACGATCCCCAGGCCACAGTGCCGTCAGGCAGCTCGATCAAGGCATGATGGTGGCCCGGGACGTCGAGCTTCTCGATCTCCTATCGAGTTAGCTGCGGTGAGCGACGGATTCTTCGCCAAAGCTCGCTACCTCGTCCCAAAGCAGGGCGTTGCCCGTAACCGAGACTTGGGCGTAGAGGATCCACCGATTGGGGAGGGTCTTGGTGGCCCATACCGGCCGTCCCGCTCGGTCGATGATCATCAACCAGTAGTTACCCCCACACCAGCTACAAGCCTCTTGGTTGATCGAGACCAGAATGTACGGAGCCGTGGGCTCGTGTTGTTTCGGGTCCGAGGCGATCACGGTCGGCAGTGGCATGCCACGCGGAATCGACTGTTCGATCGGCCGAGCACTATCCACTGCCAATGAGCCGTCCGTGGAGACAATTCGCCAATCTGAGGTCTCACCGAGCGGAATGCCCATGACGGTTTTTACGTTAGGGCCAGCCTTGCCCGCGATATCCGGGGTGGTCTGCCACTCACCATCGACCAGGTACTCAACCCGAACATCGGCTTCGGTCGTCTGCTCCCACGACACTTCGACCGGGCCTTCATAGCGTTCATGCAGTTCGTGCTGAAGGTTTCGATGTCAAGCGAGGTAGCACTGCAGCCACCACCCATGCCAATCATGACGAATCAGCAAAGTCTTGACATTTCTTCCCCCCGCGCCTGTATCTCCAGGGGCTGCCACTGGCCAAGGACTTGGCTTGCAGTAGCTTGCAGCGCAGGGGCTATCCGACCCATCGATGGTGAACCCGCCTGACCAGGTCTGCCAAGCGGGTAGCCCGCTAGGTTTGGCTGGGGCGGGATCGAGCCTCGGGAGCAGGAAGTCGTAGGTTCGAATCCTGCCACTCGACACATAACTTCCGCCTTGAGCCTGGCTCCCTCACGAGTGCCGGGCTACGGTCGTTGACGGGATTGCGCTGAAGGGGCGCGTACGAAGCTCCCATCAATCCCGCCGTGAGGCCATCCTGGCCCACATCGGAAGCAGGCACGTCTTCCTGCACGACGCCTCTGGAGACAGGGGCACCACATCGAGAAATCCTGAACTATGTCCAATAAGCTCTTCGTCGGTGGTCTCTCCTGGGACACCACGGACCAGTCGCTCGCCTCCGCCTTCTCTGCATACGGAGAGGTCACCGAGGCCAAGGTCATCACCGACCGAGACACCGGTAGATCGCGAGGCTTCGGTTTCGTGACGTTTGCCAACGCGGCCGATGCACAAACTGCGATTCACACCATGGATTCGAGCCAGCTCGATGGCCGATCCATCCGCGTTTCCGAGGCGAACGAGCGCCCGCGTCGGTAGGTCCGACGATAGCGAGCAGAGGCGACTCGGGCTGCCCCGTGAGGAGGGGGTCCGGGTCCGTTACCAGACACTGGACTTTCGAGGGCTCGACCTGCACATCCGGAGTCTGCGCGATCGAAACCAGTTTTCGGATCCCGTGGGAGCCGCGGCGGCAGTGGGGATTTCGTCAGCTAGCTGGCCGATGTTCGGTTACCTGTGGGACTCGGGGATCGTACTGGCCGACTTGATGCTCGACCAACCGATCGAGGGCCTCCGATTCCTCGAGGTAGGCTGTGGGCTTGCGCTCGGCAGTATTGTGCTTAGCCTCCGTGGGGCCGACATCACGGCGACGGATCAGCACCCAGAAGCGTCGAGCTTCTTGGAGGCGAACGTCGCCCTAAATGGTGGACCGCCCATCCCGTTTCGCAGGGCCGGTTGGACTGAGATGCACGGCGGTGGCGGAACCTTCGACGTCATCATTGGCAGCGACGTGCTCTACGAGCAACAGCATCCCGAGGCACTTTCGGGGCTCGTCGCGCGCCACGCAGCACCAAGCGCGCAGGTGATCATCGTTGACCCGGGGCGCCGGCACATCGGCAGTTTTGTTCGGCTCATGACGGAGTACGGATGGGCAGCCGACCGTAGCGTGGCTCCATCTACCGCTCCGCTCGAGGGACGAAGCACAGGACATCTGCTTCGGTTCGAGCGGTAGGAGTCGCGCATTTGCGGCCGTGGCGTGACCTCATGGAACGGCTCGGCACGCAGGGGAAGCGAGTTGTCTCTTCCCGGGTGGTCTGACACAAGCTGGCACAGGCCAGTGACCAGCTTCTTCCTACCTGTTCTGCAGGCAACGCGAACGCCTGGAGTACAAGATGTTCAAGAAGATGCTCGCCATTGGTTTTCTGCTCGCGACGGTTGGCGGCTCGTCCGCGAATGCTCAGGACACGGGAGACACCCATCAGCAGCGCGGATGGGATTCTGCCGCACTCGACCTGATCGACGAGGCGTTTCGCATCCTCGAACAGGATCGACGGTCCGAAACGCCCGCGCTCGACCTCATCGATGAGGCGTTTCGCATCCTTGAGCAGTCCAACCCGCGGGCCGACGAAGACGCCGTGCTGGCGTCCCTAGACGAGGCCCTTCAGGTCCTGGAGACGCAGCAGGATTCGGCCCGGCACAGCGCCGCCCTCCGCCTGATCCATGAGGCCTTCATCGCCTTGGGCTGCAATTGGCAGGGCTTCGATTGCGACTAATCAGCTTGCAGGAGTGGAGCGACGAAAGCTGACCGCGTGAGCCTGCAACGCGTAGCGCCGAAGGCCAGCGGTGATCAGCGGCAAGGAAGCTTGCGCGAATCTGATCAGCGCCGCCCAGCGCAGCATCGACCGGCACGTGGCCCTCGAGGTCCGCACGTCCGGTGACCTACCCCGACACCGTCAGGGCCCGAACCGGCATCCGTCGCCTGGGCAACACCTCGTACGTCATGGCGTATGAAGTGTGGTCGGAGGCACAGCAGGCGGTCGTTGGCGAGGGGGAAGGGGTCATCGTTCAGGTGGACTACGGTTCGGGAGAGAAGGTTGCGCTGGACAAAGCCTTGCGTGACTGGCTGTCCGCCTTCATCGCCCCTGGCGGTTGACCACCCACACCGGGCCGTCGGGTCGGAGGGTGGCCGCTGGCGAGGTCTGAATCGTTTGGCCCATCTTCAGCTCGACATCGACCTTAGGCACCATGGTGGCCAACACGAGGCGGGCCTCGAGCTGCGCAAAGTGGGCTCCGATGCACTTGTGCTGCCCCGATCCGAACGGCGCGAAGGGCAGCTCGGGAAACGCCTGCCCCTGAACGCCGCCGACCTCAGGGGTCCGCAGCCACCGGCCGGGATCGAAGCCTTCGGGATGGGGCCAGAAGTCGGGGTCGTGCTGCATGGTGTGAAACGCAAGGAGCAGCGTCGTTCCTGCTGAAACTTCAAAGGGAGCTTCGCCGTCGACCTGCAGCATCGCAGGTTCGGTCGCGGTGCGCACGGTGGCCCAAACGGGGGGAAACCGTCGCATGGACTCAGAGATGACGGCATCGGTCCACGGAAGGGCGCCCGAGGCCAGGGCGGCTGGGTACCGCAACAGGTGCACCCACGCCCACGTGAGCGCGTTGGCGGTCGTCTTGTGGGCGGCGAGGAGCATGGTCACGACCTCGTCGCGAACCGCTTCATCGTCGAGCCCACAGTGCAACCACAGGTGCAGTAGGTCCTCGCCGTCGGAGCCCCGGGCTCTTCGTCGTTCCACAAGCCTTGCCACCACCGCATCGAGCTTGGTGATGGCCTTGCGGTACGCCACCGCCGGACCAACGGGGAAAACCTCAGGTCGGGCGACGGGTTGGGTCACCATGCGCCGGAAGTTTTCGAGGATGCTCTGCAGCGCAGCATCAACCTCCGAAGCATCTTCGGCGAGGTCGTCGTCGAACAACGTGCGAGCTGCGATGTCGAGGGCGAGGTGCATCATCGACTGATGAAGGTCGATGGGCCCGGAGGCCCTACGCCACCGCTCGGCCAGGGCGAGGCTCGCCTCGTGCATGACGGTTGCGTAGACCGCGAGTCGGGGCCGTCGGAACGCAGGTTGAGCGATGCGCCGCCGCGAACGCCACTTGGTCCCTTCCGAGGTGAGGAGGCCATTACCGAGGAGCGTACGGGCGACGCGCTGCGCTCGGGCACTTTTGTCAAACCGGTTCGGATGTTGCAGCACGTGGTGGATGGCCGAGGCGTCGAATACGGCCACCACGTTGAAGGGCCCAAGTTCGAGGGGCACAATGCGACCGCGGCTTCGTTCCTTTCGCAGGAACGCAAGGGGGTCGTTGCGGACCGCCCAGAGGTTTGTGACCCGCCTTCCCAACCCACGTAGACGTTCCGCCGTTTGGATCACGAGTTCTCCCGTCCTTATCGCCGCGGACCAGCGTAAGCGCCCAAGTTTGCTCAGTGATGGAGAGGGCCGAACGGTCTTTGACGTAGACTCCGTGAAACACGGCCACAAGAGGAGTCGCCATGTCATTCACGGTGTTGTACCACTGGCGTCTTCATCCCGGGCGCTCCGAAGCGTTTGCGGCAGCATGGTCCCGGGGCACCCACCTCATCCACCGTTGGTGCGGTAGTTTCGGAGCGCGGCTCCACTTTAGCGGCGATCACGCCTGGTCGTATGCACGCTGGCCTTCGGCCGATGCACGCACGCGCTGCTTCGAGCGTCCCGAGGTTCAGGACGACCCGTCGTTTCCGGAGATGCAAGCTTGCATCTCTGAGCACTTCGATGAAATCGTACTCGACATTGTCGATGACCAGCTTCGGGAACCCAGAAACGTCGTTCACCCTTTGCTCACGTTGACCACCGAGCGGCTGCGATTGCGTCCCATGCGCATCGAGGACGCCTGGTCGCTGCACGCCGCGTTCTCCGACGCGACACAGATGCGGTATTGGAGCGGAGACGTCCACTCTTCCATGGAGGAGACGCTCGCCGCAATCGAATCCGACGTGGGCAATCGGGATGTGCAGGCGTTTTCGATCACCAGGCTTCAGGACCCCGACGATGCGCTAGGCAAGGTTGTGCTCATGGACCGGCGGCCAGATGTCGTCGAGATCGGCTTCTTTTTGCGGCCCGACAGCCAAAGGCAAGGCTACGCGCTTGAGGCCGTCAAGGCCGTGGTGGCGCACGCGTTCAACACGCGTGGCGTACGCAGGATCTACGCCGATACCGATCCGGACAACACGGCGTCCATCCGGCTCCTTCAATCGGCCGGATTCCAGGAGGAAGGACGGTTACGGGCGCAGTGGCACACCCACATCGGCATCCGCGATTCGCTGATTTTCGGTCGACTCGCTACCGATCGACCAGGCCAGACGTGATGACGATGGCCAGCCTTACCCAGCGGTTGCGAAGCGCAGAAACGACCCGGGACACCGGCAGGGGCGGGCGGCGTCACTCGGGTCCCTGATGCTTGCCTACGGGCTAGCCGGCATCGGCATCAGGGCTCGGAGGCGAGACCCGGTTCGCGCACTCCCGTCCTCTATGCCGGGCTCACCGAGCGCGAGCCCGACCATCACGTCGACGGTCCCCTCTGCATCGTCGCCCGAAGAGGTCGCGACAGCGGTCATGCCGATGGTGCCTAGCTCGAACTCCTCCATGATCCTATCGTGCAGATCACTGAGCACCTCCTGCGCCGCCGCGGGTCCGGGTTCGCCCTCGCTTCGTGTTTGAAACACGGCTAGGCAAGGGTATTCTGAGCAGTCGATGTCCACAATCGTGGCCTTGGTGTCGCCGAGTACGGCGCGGATCGTCTCCTCGAACTGATCGCCGCGCAGCCTGGGCGTCAGGTTGTCGGGCCAGGGACTCTCCACGCCCTCCACGGCCGTCAGCTGACCACGAAGGAAGTCTCGCTCGAGCGTCAGCTCGCCAAGCTTCTGTTCGAGCGCTTCGAGCCGAGCCGTCGCTTCGGGCCCTGGTCCTGCGGCAGCCCTCGAGCTGGACGCTCGAGCCGGCGCCGGGCGTGCAGGCCCAGGGGCCGTCCCCGAGAGGGTTCGGGTCTCCCCTTCGCTCAACTCGATCGGTGAACCGTCGTGGCCGGTGATCTGAACCGTTCCGGCTCCGACCGCTACCGTGACGAGCACCCCTCCTGCGAATCCTGCCAGTCCTTGACGCATGAGTACCTCCTGGTCATACACACGCTGGCCAGGGCGGACCGGTTCGACTCGAATCGTTGCTTTTCCATCGACATGGATCGGCAGCCCGCCTGCGACCAGATGCACGTGGCCGGCGACGAGCTGCTCGCCTCGTGTCATCTTCAGTTCGGTCGGCGGGGTGGGCCACGCATTCCACAGCGTGAGCAGGGCCATGGCGGCGAGCGCGAGGGCCTGGAACGAAGGCATCCAGCCGCGCCGATGGGGGGCGCCGGCCGTGCGCTGGACGAGGGACTCAGGCACTGGCTCGTCCGAGGGCATGGCCTCGAGCTGGTCGACCATGGCCTTCAGGGCGTTCCACACGGCGGCCACCTCGGGGTCCGTCGCAATGCGAGCGCGCCATTCCGCAGCTTCCTCATCGGGCAGCTCGCCGTCCAGCAATCGCGAGAGGGCTTCATATCGATTCATGGGGCCTCCTCGGTGAACCACGCGAGCAGACGTGCACGGATTCGATGGAGCCGCGACTTGACCGTGCCGAGCGCAACGCCCTCGGTGGCGGCAATCTGGGTCAAGGGAACCCCCTCGATGTGATGCATGACCACCACCCTACGGGCGTCGTCGGGCAACTTCTGCAACAGGGTTTCCAGCTGTCGGGTGCGTTGGTGAGACGACAAGCGATCCTCGACGGTGGGGGGCTGGGCTGGGGCCTCGGTGAGGTCGGTGTGCTCGCCCCGCCGCTGTCGCCGTCGATGGCGGTCGATGAGGTGGCGGTGGGCGACTCGCACGAGCCACGTCCTGAACGAGGCGGGCCCGTCCGGATCGAAGCGATGGAGGTTACGGAACACTTTCTCCCAGATCTCCTGGAACGCGTCCTCGGGGTCGGGATCGAGGCGTCGACACAAGCCGAGCACGACCGGCCCTTCTTCACGGACCAGGTCGGTGCGGGACCGCTGGTCGGGCGGGAGGGGCAGGGCTCGCAAGTCGGTAGGGTGAGGTTTCACGGTCGTCTACACGTGGGTCCGAGGGACCGGTTCCCGTTTGGCGCGAAATTTCACCTGACCCGCAGGGGGAACACGCCGTGAGCCCCGGCTCGGATGGCGCTCGCGCAGGATCTACGGTTTGCGTGTTGCGGCAATGCCGCGAAGACCCAACGCCCGGAATCGAGGATGAGGATCCCGCGCTGCTCCTGGATCATCCCGAGCGTGCGCAACCTTGAACGCATCGATTTGCGTTGGAACACGCTGCTCCTTTCTCGACCCTGAACTCGCCGAGGCGCCTGCCCAATGTCCCTCGATTCAACAGTTGCATGGAGTGAATCCCGATCCGACAGAGACCAAGCACGTCACCCGCATTGATTCCCAAGTTCGGGACACCGATCGTAGGACTCGAGACAGTTGAGATAGAAGGGCCCCCAGTCTCCTTCTTCCTTGCATTCTGCAAAGCATGTGTCGTAGGGGTAGTTGACGGTATTCCCTTTGACCTGAGTGCAGGTCCGCCACTCTTCGCACGCGGCATCACACAGAGCGTCCGTACTGGCGCAGCCCACGACTCCCGTGAGCAGGAGAAACGCGCTCCACTGCCTCCAACCCCTCGTCATCATGGCACATCTCCTCGTTTGTGCGGTGGTTCATCGTATCCAGCTCCTCTGGTGAACGGCCCGATGCTCATCGTGAGCGGTGGGGCATCCGGGGACGGTCGGCCGAGGGGTTCAATCCGGCGAGAGAGGGCATTCGTAGCTTTCTCATTCAGATTGGATTGGAATGAGGCGAGCAAAATTCGCCGGTCGTCGAATGTTTCAAACACGCCATCGTCGAACGCGACATGGCAGCCGAGGAGGCTCGCTAAGTGGAGGAATCCTAGATGCATCGATTCGGCTTCGTCGCGTTGATCCTTGCAGGGTGTGACTTCAACACTACAAACCTCTTTTCCTTCAACGGGATGATTCTCAACGACTCGGACGCCACTATCGTGGAGGTTCGAACGTATACTATCGAGGCAAGCGCGGACCTTGCCCCGGAGGATTGCGAAGACCAACTCCGTGCGCTAGTCGAACCAGGTGGTAGCGGCGAAATTCGTTGGCCCGCGCTACGAGACGGTGGAGGATGGGACATCGAAGTCGTTCTCGAACCCGGCGGATGCACCTCCCGTGGTGCGGTTTGGCCGCACGAGGATTTCGTAGTTCCCGCAGGCGATGATCCCAAGCTTGCAGTTTGGTCTTCCGATTGCCTTTGTGAAGAGCTGTCGATCGGTAGGTAGCCATCCCCAGGCTGGAGTTTCTGATTTCAGTGCCTCGACACGACGCGAAGTGAGGGGATGTCACCGATCCCGACCTCGAGCGGATAACGGACCGAATTACGGCATCCTTCGTTAGGTCGTCGTACCGGCCGCAGAAGGCGTGGAAGCCTTCGCCGCCGAGTCCATGGCGGCCGAGCATGCGGAAGATGGCCCTCACGTCCTGCTCGGGTCGGGACATGCCCTCGGTCGGTGCCTCGTCGATGACCCAGGCCCGCGGGGCGTCGGGCCGAACGTAGACGTCCTCGTTCCAGTTCGGCAGCCAGCGCTCGTCCCGCATGGGCTTTGGGCTCGGGCTAGTTCCTGACGGGTGGAAACCGCCGAAGTCGATCCCCGGCGGCGCCATGCTGCGGTGCAGTTTCGAGGGGATGCTGCGCGACAACAGCGTGCTGCGGCTTGACGATGTGCGTGTCCACGTGAGGGGTGGTACGAGCGCGCGGTGGCGGCAGCGGAGCAGGGGGACGTGCACGGCCGGATCGACCACGCAAGCCTCGGGAGGAGCCTGCACTGTGTCGGCGGCTGGTGCCTGTCGCAGAGGGGGGCGTACGCGGAAGCACGGGGGTGGTACGAGCGGGCGGTGGCGGTGGCGGAGAAGGGGCAAGGGGACGCGCAGGGCCGCATCGACCACGCAAGCCTCGGGGTGAGCCTGCACATGGTCGGCGTCTGCCTATCGGAGACGGGGGCGTATTCGGAAGCGCGGGGGTGGTACAAGCGGGCGGTGGCGGATGGAGCAGGGGGATGTGCACGGCCGCATCAACCACGACAGCCTCGCCATCAGCCTGGACGCAGTAGGCCACATGTGGAATCGGCTGGACCAACCGGCTGAAGCCAAAGCCTGGTTCGAGCGGGCTCGCCAAGCCCGAGCCCAAGCGTCCAAGTAGCCCCACCCCGTGCGCCGCCGCGTCCTCGCCGGCGAGATCGGCCGCGAGAGAAGGCCGGCGCGGGGTCATCGCGGCCCCACCTGCGCACCCGGAAGCCGGGCATTCGAGGATGCTGCGGCGCGTCGTCGCGACCCTGAGTCTGGCTTGGAACGAGCGTGAGCCCGCTCGATCGGTTCGCGGATGTTCGGGCGCGGGTCGAGGTGCTCTTCCGCGAGGATCTTCGGGGTGCGGTTTGGTGTGCTGGACTCTGCGCTTCGACCGTGTTGCCCTGGATGTCCCTGCCGCACGCTCGGCCTGCGCTTCGGCTGGTGGGCTTGTGGGCTCAGGGGGTTCCGGTGTCGGCCTCACGGCTGCGCAAGGAGGGGCAGTACAGGCGTTTGCTGGGGTTCATCGCCTCTCAGGCGGCACCGCTTTCGCACCCAGGTGTGTCGCCGCTGGGCGATTGGTTGCTGGAGCGAGGTTCCCGTCCCCGTCGCGTTGGCACGCTCGGAGCGTCGCTGACCTGGGCCCGCGCACATCGGCTTCGCTGGTGGGTTCCCGCACAGCGGTGGGCCGCGGAGCACCGCATCCTCCCCCCGCCTGCGCTCGTCCGCGGCCGCTTGTAGCGAGCATCACAGGACGATCCAACGTGAAGCCCGTGAGGAGTGAACCCCTTGCGGCCTCGAGGCCGGATGGGCGGTCGGCCGAAGGCCATCACGCCCGAGGTCTTCGCCATGGCCAAGCACCTGTACGACACCAAGACGTCTCGGTGGGCGAATCTACACCCGACTGGGCATCACGAAGCGAACGTTCTACCGGTACCTGAAGGCCGAGCAGACCGCGGAGTCCGGTGACGAATGACGAAGAAATCCCCCAGACACGACGGCTTCGTCCGCCGGCTGTTCGCCCACCACGACGTCACGGTCGCCCAGCTGCGGTGGCTCGTCTCTCCCGCACTCGCGGCCGAGCTCGACTGGGCGACCCTGCGACAGGGCCCCACCGACACCGCAGACGTCACCGGTCGGGCCCGTCGCAGCGACGTCATCTTCGAGATTCGGACCCGCCGCGGAGACCCGCTCCTCCTCCACATCCTGCTCGAACACCAACGCGCGCCTGATCCGCTCATGGCCTTCCGTATGGTCCAGTACCAGACGCGGATCTGGCAGGCCTTCATCGATCACGTGGGCAAGGACACGCTGACCGCGTTGCCGCCCATCTTGCCCATCGTTCTGTACAACGGCACCCAGGCCTGGCGGGCCCCCGCCGCCATCGAGGACCTCGCCCGAGCTCCCGCTTCGTGGGCGCTGGGCGCCCACCAGCTCTCCGGCCGCTTCGTGCTCCTCGACCTGTCCCAGGTTCCCGATGACGCCATCGAGACTCAGGCGGCGAACGCGCACCTCGAACTCGGACTTCTCGCCCTCAAGCACATCAGCGATCCCGATCCGTGGACCCGATTCCTCGAATGGGAAGCGTCCTTGCGCAAGGTCCGGGCCATGGCCCAGGGCAACGACCGCATTCAGGCGGTCTTGCACTACCTCTTTCGTGCTGCCGCACCGCCCTCGGCGGAAGAACGACGGCGTGTTATTCAGCTTCTACCCGAATTCGAGAGTGACATCGTGACCTGGGAACAGCAAATCCGACAGGAGGCGCTTTCGGAAGGCGAGCGCAAGGGCCGCTCCGAAGGTCGCCTCGAAGGCCGCCTCGAAGCGCTTCGCCACACGGTGCGTGTCTTGCTGAAGGCGCGCTTCGGCGCGCTCACGAGCGAGGCGAAACGCCAGATCGACGAAGCCGACGAAGACACGCTGAACGACTTTGTCGAACGCTTCCCCTCGTTCGAGGGCTCGCTGGACGAGTTCCTCGCGTGACCCTGGTTGCAGAGGAGCTCGATGCTCCAATCCTGTTGGTTGGGTGAGACCGCATCGACGGGACTGTCACTCACCAGGGTGTGCAGATCAAAACCAATGCCATCGGCATTGAGCAGCTCGAAAGCGAACGTGAAGCCAGCCCCTTCGAGGATGATGACAAGAAGAGGGTCCGACAGGGCGTTGAAGCAGGCAGGCGCCTAGCGCTGGCTACGCTTTTGCGGGCGTTTGCCGAACTGCTGGGAAGCCTTTGGTCCTTCAGATTGCGCCCACGGGCGACGGAAGAAACCAGAGTTCCACACCACCTTCCGCTCGTTGCCGGCCGACATGCGGGCACCCTCCGTCCCCGGTTTGGCCCCACCGTAGCGGTGACGAAGCGGTTTGTACGGGTGTGAACCGGTCCATGCGAACATCGAAGCGGGAGGCTCGGATGCGCGGCGTGCACGCCCTGTACGACTACCTGGTTCGCAACGTGGGCGCGGCCCGCCTCGAACGGCTCATCGCCGTTGGGCCTCGCCCCCACCGTGCCCGAGCGGAGCTTCCCACCCCGGGCTCACTGGCCGAGCGGGCCCAGGCCTATGCCACCTGGCTCGAGCGGGAACAGGGGGTCGTGGAGGCGTGTACGGCCTGGCTTCCTCGTCGACCCTACGACCATGTGGCGTTGCGGGCGGTGGTGCAGGCGTTTGGGGGGCCGACCACCGGCCCCTGGGCGGCTGTGGGTCCTGAGGGGCTGTCACGGTCTCACTTCGACGATGTGGTCACCGACCTTCCGATGGGACTGTCTGACGGCATCGACCGGACCGACCCGCTCACGGCGGCCGACTTGCTGCTGGCGGCCCAGCGGGTGGTCGCGTTCACCGGCCGTGCGGCGGAACTGGAGGGCCTCGAAGCGTGGCGCGACAGCGCCGCATCCCTTTCGGTGTTCCTGCTGCATGGACCCGGAGGGGCAGGGAAGACCCGGTTGGCCCAGCACCTCGCGCGTCGATCGCTTGGCCAAGGCTGGGAGGCGGGGTTCTTGGACCGTGGGGCGACAGCGACCCACCTCGAAGCCCTAGCCGTTGGGGTTCAACCACTGCTCGTGGTGGTGGACTACGCCGAGACCCGGGTGGGGCAGGTCGTGGAGGTCCTTCGGGGCGTTCTCGAGGCGACCGCGGGGACTCGGCCCGTCGTGCGGGTGCTGTTGCTCGCCCGAGCCGCCGGCGAATGGTGGGACCAGTGGCCGCGGACCGAAGGGGCCCCTCGAGCGATTCGACGCATCGTGGCCCAAAGCCCTGCCCCCCAGCGGCTTAAGCCCGTCAACGTCGAACGACAGGCGTTCTGGGACGCAGCCTGGCCGGCCCTCGCGGCCCAACCCTTGTTGGGCCTTGCCTCCGTTCCTGAGACGTTGCCCTTTCCCGAGCGTCTCGAGGACGACCTGCAAGGTCGACCGCTCTACCTGTCCATGGCCGCGTTCTTGCAGCTAAAGTCCGGTCAACCCCTGCCCAAGGGCGATGACCGGTACGTGCTCGACGAGATGCTCGAGCACGAGCGAACGTACTGGCAACAGGCGCTGCGGCACGAGACCGGCGGACAGCGGGCGGAGGGCGCTCACCTCGAGCGGTTGCTCGTGGCGTTGCGGCTTCGGGAGGGGTGTACAGAAGCCGAGTTGTCCGAGGTGCTGGTCCACGCGAATTCGTCGTTCGTGGATAGGCACAGCCAAGCCCGGGCCGTGGCCCGGCTGTACACGGACCGCTCGGGGGAAGCCAAAGGCCCCCTTCGCCGGTGCGTCCGCTCGAGCCCGACGTGCTCGGCGAGCACCTGGTTGACCAGCACCTGGACCGGGACCCCGGACTGTTGGACGAGGTGCTCGACCATCCGGATTGGACGCCTCAGCGCGCCCCCCTCGATGTGCTTCACCGACTGCACACGCGCACCGGGGAGGTGCGGTGGCTGAAGCAGGCGCTCTCGGGGCGACTGGTACGGTGGTGGAAGCCCGCACTTGCGGTTGCGCAGGAGGCGGACAGTGCGCTTCCTTCGGTGCTCGAGGAGGCCTTTGCCCAGACGCCCTTGTTGCCGGACAATGCGCGGGTGACGCTGTACAACGCGTTGCCCGAGGCCCAGCGAACCGTTGCGCTCGCGCCTTTGGCGGTGTTGGTCGCCGAAGCCTTGCTTCAGTCCGGGGCGCTGGATGAGGCCGCTCGGGCGGCTCGGCTCACCAACCTCGGCCTCCGACTGTCGGCGCTGGGGCAGCGGGAGGCCGCGTTACAGGCCACCGAAGAAGCGGTGGGGCTCTACCGCCCACTCGCCGAGGCCCAGCCCGACGCTTTCCTCCCCGACCTCGCAGGTAGCCTATGGACCCACGGCGATAGCCTAACGGCCATGGATGACCGGAAGGACGACGCGGTCGAAGCCTACGGCGAAGCGTTGACGCACTTGGTTCCCTTGGCCCGTCAGCATCCCAATGACTTTCGTGGACAGGTTCGCGGCACGTGGGCTGACCTCCAAGCGGCCCGACTTCCGGGGACAAGCCTCTCGCCCTCCGTCGCGTGTGCCTGCCACGAGCTGGTCGCCCTGGGGCTTCTGGACTCATCGGACGCGACCGAGGCGCGGTAGCTCGACTCGCAAGTCCGACCCGATTCCTGCCACCTCGGAGTCCAGAGCTGGCATGATAAGTGCAGCGAGGACTTGGCTTGGGTGGGCTTGTTTCCAGATGTCCTCCGCCACTTCAGCTCACAGATAAGATTGAAAGATGTTTCCTTCCTCTGGCGGTCTGGAGCATGGGCAACAAATGGGCAACCGACAGTTCAGGGGTGGTCGATTATCAAGGTTCGCTCGTTAGGCCTTCCCACCACTCCAACACCCGATAATCGCGTCGTGTTTTGAAATCAGAAGACTCAGATGTCGCGAAAAACAGGTTGCTTGTTCTGCTCCTCCACTCCTCCGCCCCAAAGCTCATTGCCGCAACGCCTCGGCGATGGCTCGCGCCACCGCTTCAGGGCTCCCGAGCGCCTGGGCATCCAGGCTCTGGAGGATGGCGAGGCCCGGCGGCACCTCCGCGACCTCGTCGGGGACGCCGTCGAGGTAGACCGGGAAGAGCCCGTGGTCGTGCTTGCGGTACAGCGCAATGCCCCGCATGAGTTCTTCTTGTTGCCAGAACGCCCCGGACCAATGCGATGAAAGCGCGAGGACCGTGGCGTGCGCGGTGCGCTGGGCGTTCCACAGGCCAGAGTTCCACACTTCGCCCACCGCCAGGTGGTCGCGGTCTCGGAACACTCGGAGCCCCTCGTTCCGCAGGGCCTCGGCGAGCGCGGCGACCCGCTCGCGATCGGGGGATGCGTAGGACAGGAAGACGTCCCACACCGGGGCTTCGGTCTGTTCGTGCGCGACGTCGTCCACCGCGGTGAGCAGCTCCGCGGGGTCGAGTTCGGACAGGTCGACCGACCGGCCCCCGAAGCGAAGGCGGATGCCACGACCTTCGGCCCACGCGGCAAGCCGGCGGAGGGTCTCGCCCACCTGCAGGCGGTCGACGAGCGACCAGGTGGCGACCGCCGCAATGGGCAGGGTGAGGAGGAGTTGGGCGAGCTGGAGTTCGTCACTCTTGAGGTCCTCGGGGGGCACCACCCGGCCCTCGTCGGTGACGAGCGGTGCGCCGAGGATGCGAGCCAGGGCTTCTTGCAGCGCGAGCGCCAGGGCGGGGTCGGGCGTCTCAAAGGTCCAACGGGTCATGGCGCATCCGGTTTCGTGACGAACTGCGAAACGATGCCCTCGAGCTGCTGCTGCAGGGCGAGAAAGCCGTGGGTCTTGGCCATGGCGTGGGCCTCGACCAACAGTTCGACCGCCTTGGGGAGGACCTCGGTGCGCTGCCCGTTCAAGAGCGTCAGGGCGATGTTGGCCTTGCACACCAAGAGTTCCCGCACATCGCCAAGGCGTTCGAAGACGGGAAGCAGCTCTTCGGTGCGGATGCGCAAGGCCTCGTCGAGCTGCCCTCGCCGTACCAGGATGTCCGCAACCTTGCCCATCGTCACGGCGCGAGACCTCACATCGCCGAGGCGTTCGAAGACGGGAAGCAGCTCTTCGGTGCGGATGCGCAAGGCCTCGTCGAGCTGCCCTCGCGCTACGAGAATGTCCGCAACCTTGCCCATCGTCACGGCGCGAGACCGCACATCGCCGAGGCGTTCGAAGACGGGAAGCAGCTCTTCGGTGCGGATGCGCAAGGCCTCGTCGAGCTGCCCTCGCGCTACGAGGATGTCCGCAACCTGGCCCATTGTCACGGCGCGAGACCGCACATCGCCGAGGCGTTC
>JBCCQY010000058.1:0-47280 GCA_039208735.1 Myxococcota bacterium
CCTCGTCCTTACCAAGGACGTGCTCTACCTCTGAGCTACATGGGCGTTGGCACCAAAAGAGCGGGAGACGAGATTCGAACTCGCGACCCTCAGCTTGGAAGGCTGATGCTCTACCAACTGAGCTACTCCCGCAAGGAGTGAAGTGTGGTGCCGTATATCGCAAAAGGATGGGGGGAGCTGGATTTGAACCAACGTAGGCTAAGCCGGCGGGTTTACAGCCCGCTCCCTTTGACCACTCGGGCATCCCCCCAAAGAAGGTGGACTATGGTGTTCGACCACGATGAGCTGGCGAAGGGACTTGAACCCGCAACCTGCTGATTACAAATCAGCTGCTCTACCAATTGAGCTACGCCAGCATCGGCTACCACAGCGGGTAACCGGGTGGAGCCTTATGAGAGAACCATAGCATCGTCAAGCGCAGGGGCACGTTCGTGCGTGATGGGCATCCAAGGCCCATCACTCGGGAGGGAGCGCTCGCTCGGCCGGGATCGCCACCCCTTCCTCTTCGAGCCCAACGCCAACCTCCAGACGCGCCACGACGACGACGTCTGTGGCCTCGCCCCGTGTGCTGCGAACTTCGTGCGGGATCATGACGCCACCCACCTTTCGGTAGTCGTCAAACGCGTGAACGACTTCGCCGTCATTGAACCCAGCCCGACGTACAAGTCCGGCTTCATCCACTTCAAGCACCATCGCGTCGGTCTCGTCATCGCCGCCGTGACGCAACACGGTGACGATTTGCCCCTCGCGCTCTCGGGTCCCGTCGATCGTCATCTGGGAGAACTCTCGCCGCGTGCCCAAAGCCTGGCCGAGCGCAAGCACCATTGGAATGACCGCCGGAGGCGAGAAATCTGCCGCGACGGTCCACGCTCGGGTGGTGGGTTTGGCTTGCCAGGGTTCACCGGCCACGGACAGGTAGGCCCGGTCGCGTCGGAGGAATAGGCGAGCGTCCTTCACGTCTCCCTCGATGCCTTCGATCTCGATAAAGACTTCCCCATCGCGGGTCGCCCACCGATGGTCGACCACCGTGCCATCGGCCAAGGTTCGGCGATACTCGAACAACGAAGGTCCTTCCATCCAACTCGTAAGCGTGTCTCGGTCGACGCCATGGGCCTTCGCAGCCCCCTCGAGGAGCGGCCAGGCATCGCCTCGAGCCTCTGCCGCGGTCTCGTCAGAGGACGCTTGATCGTCAGGGTCGGGCTGCAGGGGCAGTGAACTGTCCGCCACGGCCCCCGGCTCGGGCGCCGCTTCGAAATCGATGGGCGGAGGCGGAGGCTGGGCAGACAGGTGTGAAACCAATCGTGCGACCTGGCCGTCCACCACCAACACATCGAAGCTCGTGTCGAGTTCCCGGGCCAAGGTGGTTGCTGCAGCCTCGGCTTGGTCGAGGTTTTCAAACCCCGTGGCTCGCAACAGGAACCGCCACCCTTCGCCATCGACAAACCGACGCACGATCGACACCGACGAGACCAAAGGCCCTGCCGTGCGCTGTTGACGGACGGCATCGGTCCGCGAGACCACATAAGGTCCTTCGATGAAGTAGTCGGACGCCATCGCGGCCGATACCCAAACCATCCACCACATCCTGCTGGTGCCTCCGCCGGTACAGACTCCGACGCCTCGCGGCGCAGATCCGGACCCCACGGCAATATAGTGCGACCGGACCGCGCGCCTGGGCGCCAGACGGACCAAGAACGAACCCATGTCGATGAACGAAGCCGAGCTCAGTGCGGTCGTGGACGACCTGCAGTCGCTCGTGGGCGCGGCGTACCAAAACATCTGGCAACCCCAGCGTGACCGCGTGATTCTTGGTCTCTCTGATGGAACCAACCTTCTCATGGTTCCTCGAGGGCCCTTGGCCCGCCTCCATCCGGTGCGGCGGCGCCCTCGCAACCCGCCCAAGCCGTTCAGTTTCCAGGGCGCAGGTCGCTCCCGCCTTCGGGGCCCGTTGATCGGCATCGACAAGGTGATCGGTGAGCGAGCGGTCATCTTCCGCTTCATTGCCGCAGAGCTTCACCTTCGGCTCACCGGGCGTAGCGGAGGTCTGTGGCTCCTTCAGGACGACCGGGTCGTCGCCGCCTACGACGGCCCCGCTCCGGAGGCGCTTCCCGACCTCCCTCCGCGTCCCCAGCTTGTCCAGGAGGTTCGCTTCGAACCCATTGATGGCTCGATGGCTCGTGGCGCCGATCGGTACTTTTCACGGATCGAACGCGATCGACAGACGGTAGAGCGGCGAGGCCTCGTCGAAAAGCGATTGCGAAGGTCCATCTCAAGGGCCCAACGCCTGGTTGGCAACCTGGAACGGGACCTCTTGCGGGCCGAAGATGCCCCACACCTCCGCGCCCAAGCCGACCTGTTGGCCGCGAGCTTGCATCGCGTACCGAAGGGAGCCGATCACATCGTGCTTGAAGGCTACGACGGCGAAGGTCCCGTCCACATCGATCTCGACCCGGGCAAGCCGGCCACCGCCACCATGGAACTACTTTACCGGCGAGCACGGCGGCTCGATCGGGTCGCGGATCGGGTTCTCGCCAGGCTCGAAGAGGTCGAAAAGCAACTCGGGGAACATCGCGATGCCCTCGCGACCCTCGATCAAGCCGACCTCGAAGCCCTGAAGAAGCTCGAGCAAACGCTGCCCGCGTTGCCTTCGGGAGGGCGGGCCCCCACCATTCGAGAACTTCCTTGGCACACCTGGGTAGGCCCAGATGGGGAGCGCGTTTTGGTAGGACGGAACGCGGTGGGCAACCGTCGCCTGACGTTCCAAGTCGCCAAGGGTACAGATTGGTGGATGCACCTCCGTGAACGTCCAGGGGCTCATCTCGTGTTGCCCATGAAACGCGATCAGAGCCCCACCCTCCCCCATCTGCTGGCTGCCGCTCAGATCGCGCTGGTCCACGGCAAGGTGCCCGAAGGGGAGTCGGTCGACGTGCAATATGCGAGAGTGCGCGACGTACGGCCGATCCCCGGTGAGCTGGCCAAGGTGCGCATTGCCGACGAACGGGTCTTGCGGGTCACCCGCGACCCCTCCGAACTCGTGGGATGGGCACGCGAAGAGCCCTCGGGAAGTTCCCGGAACGGATAAGCGCCCCAGACGAAAAGGTCCTCACCATGCCCGATCCGTACCAGGTGCTCGGCGTCGATCGAAAAGCCGACGCCGATACCATCCGAAAAGCCTACCGAAAGCTCGCACGGCAATGGCACCCTGACGTCAACAAGGCCCCTGGCGCGGAAAAGCGCTTCAAGGAAGTCAACGCCGCCAACGACGTGCTTTCAGATCCCGAAAAGCGCAGGCTGTACGATGAATTTGGTGAGGCCAGCACCCGACCTGGCTTCGACGCGTCCCGCGCCCGGGCATGGTCGGCTCGAGGTCGCGGCGGGCCAAGCGGATTCGATGGAAGTCCCATCGATCTCGACGATCTGCTCGGCTCGATCTTCGGCGGTGGAGGCATGGGCGGAGGGTTCGATCGCAGTCCCCGTCGCGGTGCTGACCAGCAGATCGACATCCAAGTCGACTTCATGCTCACCGTAAAGGGCGGAGATCGACCCGTGCTCGTACGGCGTCCCGATGGTGAGGTGCAAACGCTCACGGTACCCATTCCGGCCGGCGCTAAGGATGGCGGCAAGGTACGGCTCAAGGGCCAAGGCCTGCCTCCGCGCGGCGGCGGGCCTTGCGGCGATCTGCTCGTACGGCTCTCGGTCGTTGCGCATCCCCACCTCAAACGCATCGACGACAACCTGGAACTCGAAGTCCCGATCACGGTCCTCGAAGCGCTGCGTGGCGGCACAATCACCGTACCGACGCCGACCGGTGACATCCGGCTCAATGTGCCGGCCGGCGCGACCAACGGATTGCGCCTTCGCGTGAAGGGACGAGGCATTCAGCGAAAAGGTAAGCCCGGCGACCTCTTTGTGGTTCTGCGGCCGATCGTGCCCAAGTCCGAAGACCCGGAGGTCATCGCCGCCGCGGAACGCATCGAGCAGGCGTATGCGACCGATCCGAGGTCGGACCTGCGGATCTAGCGCTGAACGTTCAGACGCATGATCGTCTTACCCACCCCGATGGTGTCGCCCGTCGAAAGCTTGCTCACCTGGATGCGACGGCCGTTGTGGTAGGTGCCGTTGGTGCTGCCGAGGTCCCGCAAGAAGATCATGTCGCGGCCGAACACCTCGATGACGGCGTGGTGGCGGCTCACTTCGACGTCGGCCAGGGGCACTTCGCCCTGTCGCCGCCCGATCTGTACGTTGCCGCGATGAAACGAAAACTCGCGCCCTGCATCTTGGCCCGCCACCACTTCGACCGAGGCCTGCAATCCAGGCGGAAGCCGCAGATCTTGACTGATGACATCGGCGGTTCGACGAGGACCGTTGGGCTTGTGAACCTCGACCAGTTCTTCATCGAGTAGCCAGGCAATCTCAAGCTGGGCGGGCGCGGCTCGGGGCGCTTCGGGGCGCTCGTAGGGATCTTCCCCCACAAACAGGACCATCTTCGAAGCGCCGATGGTGATCTCGGAGCCTGCTCGCAACCGCGCTTCTTGGACCATTTTGCCATCGACCATGGTTCCATTGGTCGAACCAAGATCTTGAAGGACGAACCCGTCCTCCTGGGGCACGATACGGCAGTGCGCCCCGCTAACCAACGGGTCGTCGAGAATGAGGTCACCGCGCTTTCGACCCACAAGCAAGGGCCGCCCTTCGCGAAGGGGCACATTGAGACCCCGCCGCACGCCGCTGACGACCTGCAGGAAGGCCTGTTCCACTACCAACCCGAAGCGCTGCGCTGCTGGCGGTCCCGATGACCCTTCCAAAACTCGTGGTAGCGACCCGTCAGCGGGCGCCCAAGCGCTTCCTCCAGTTCGAGCCCGATGAGGCTGACCGCCTCAAGATCCACCCCCGTGCGGGGTCCCATGCCTTCCGGCACCTCTTGCTTGCCTTCGAGCCGCTCAAAGAAATGGATGAGGTCTTGCGTCGTCGCGTTGCCCGCCGCGCCCGGTGCATAGGGGCATCCCCCGACGCCCGATACCGACCCGTCGAACTGTCGCGCCCCAAATCGCCATGCCGCCGCCACGTTCGCCAAGGCCGTGCCTCGTGTGTCGTGGAAGTGCAGCGCAATCTGATCCAGCTCGATGCCCGCATCGACGAAGCGTTGGAGGATCTCCTCCACCTGCGTGGGGTGACCCATGCCCGTGGTGTCGCCCAGCGCGATCGTGTCGGCTCCCTCGTCGAGCAGGTCCTGCGCAATGGCCAACACCCGCTCGGGGTCGACCGCCCCTTCGAAGGGGCAACCAAACGCAGTGGAGATGTAGGAGCGAACCGCCAATCCCTCGCTCTTGGCCTGCGGGATCACCTTGTGTAAGCCCGCCAATGACTCCTTGACCGTCCGGTTGACGTTCTTTCGATTGTGGGTCTCGGAGGCAGACAGAAAGGTCGCGATGTGTTGGATGCCCGACTCCAAGGCCCGGTCCAAGCCGACGACATTCGGCACCAGCGCCCAGTAGCGAACCCCCTCCGCCGCGGGCAACTGACGAACCACCTCGGCGGCATCGGCAAGCTGCGGCACCCAACGGGGCCGAACGAACGAAGTCACCTCGATGTCCTTGAAGCCAGCCTGGACGAGCGCCGCGGCAATCGCCACCTTCTGTTCGGTCGAAAGGACGACCTCTTCGTTTTGAAGGCCGTCCCGAAGACAGACCTCGTACAAGCGTACGTCGTTCATACAGACCTGACCTTTATCATGGTCAAAGCGTAACACACGTAGCCGTCTGCGCGCCCCATCAGGAGCTTGAACCCAGACAACTCGCCTCGGGTCACCCGGGCCCGAGGAATGAGGTCTCGAGTCCTAGGGGACAATCCACCTGATCGTCGAAGGCACCGGTCACGAGAAGGGTCCGGTCGACCCGTTCGAGCCCAATCTCACGGCTCCCTGCGAACTCACCGACAAGGCAGGGGGTCGCTCCATCGTCGAATGCGCATTCGGCAGGCTCACATCCTGCGATTCCGTTGGAGGTGAGCGAAAAACGTGTGGGATCGGTCTCGAGGGCATCCGACAACGACCAGCGCTCGATCGAGGTGCAGAACGGACCAAGGAGGGACGCCTCCACATCACACCCTGTGGCGCCCGACGAGAACACCAAGGTCGCGGTGTCGTACCGCTCGAAGAACTCCGATGCCGCAAACGCTCCACAGTTGACATCGACGAGGGACCATTGTCCTTCGAAGGGGCAACTCACCTCTTCAGGAACGGGGTCTTGCCCAAGGCCGCTGTTCGCACATGAAAGCCAAAGGAGGAAACCCACCACACGCCCTCCGACACAACGCCACACTGCAGAGAATGGCCCGATCCACCAGCTCGCTTAACTTTCCCCCCACATCGATTCACCTCCGAACGAGGCTTCAACTCGCTATTGTGGACGTCTCGGCAGGAGGGAACCGTGCTCACCTTGGCCATGTTGATGGGGTTCGCAAGCGCCCAAGACCGCTTGGACGTCGACGTCACGCAGGAGATCGTGGTCTGGGGTGACCGGTTTGCGCGTTGGGACAACACCCGATGGTTCATCGAGACGACGGTGCTTCAGCCGTGGTCGACCGTGCTTGCTCGCGACATCGACCTCGAGTTTCAAACGCAAGAATACCGCATCCAAGCGATCTTCAAGTGTGACAAGGAGGAACGCGCAGGGCGCCGGCGATACGACGTCGCATGCGTGATCGAAGACATCGGAATCATCGCGAATGTCGCGGATCGCAGGCCTAAACCCGCCCGCATCGCCGCCGCCCAACAAGTCTTGAACGAGATCGACGCCAAGCTCACCGGAGCCCACATGGAATTGCGGGTCGGCGACGATGGGCAAGTCCACGGAATCGACATCGAAGGCATCCCGACTCGCAATCGCCGTCAGAACCGAATCCAGATGACGCTGACCCAGATCATGAGTCGGCTCATCGTAGGGTTCGACCTGAAGATGCAAAAAGGTAACCAGTTGCACCAAGGGGTCTGGATGGAGCAGAATGCCGCCCTGCTTCTTCTTGAGACGAACTCGTCAGGATCGAACTACGTCAAGCACTACCTCGACCCCTTTCGCGGTCAGATTCTGGTGCAATCCATCGGCAAGGGCATCTCGACCCTTAGTTCCGGTCCCCAAACGGAATTTGGCGCACTCACCCGATTCGACATGCACCTCGACGGCGTGAGCCTCTTCGACCCCGATGACGGCTACCTCACGGAACGCGTTTGGTCAATCACGGGCGTCTCCAACCCTTCGGGCACCTTCCTCGAGCTCGAATACAGCCACTTTGGCAAGATGCGACAGCTCGGCACCCAGGACCGTCCGAACTGCGGCCTGACGCAAGTGGTCAATGGGCACCGTCAACGGGTTCCCGGACTCCCGGACTGGCCCGAGGCGACTTAGCCGCAGTCGACTGGGCCGTCGCCATCTTCACCCGAATAGGAAGGTTCTTCCTGAAGATAGCCTAGCTGGCGGAGCATCTCTCGCTCCGCGTCGCTCGGAGGCAGTTCCGCCCCTACCACCGCACGCCCATCGAAGGACAGTCCACAGCCCCGCCCCGGGACCGTTCCCCCCAGCGGACGGTACGGACCTTCTTTCGTGCCATCCGCCGCCTGAAAAATCACTCGAGCATCGCCAGGAACGACCAAGAACCGGTCCCCGGACGTGACGTCAAACCGTGTGTTGTGACGCTCGGTGCCCCGAAATGCAATCCCTTCGTCCACGACGACCGTGCCGTCCCGCAGGGCTTTCCATGGCTGTCCAAGCTTGCCGATCAGGCCCTGAAACAGGGCTTGGCCGCGCGCGGCCTCCTGCCGGTAGCGGTTGGTCCGGCAGTTAGGGTCCACGCTCCGGTCGCACAAAGCCCGTGTTTTTCGGGGCATGTCGACGTAGAGATCGTCTTGCCCCTCATGCCACCGAAACTGGAGGGTGTGGAACCGGCTCGTAGACGCGAGCTGAGCGGCTTCGTGACTCGACCGGGCCCGTTGACCGCGCACCAGCCTGGCGCGACTTTGCCCGTCTGCCGTGGCAAACCGAACCCCCGACAAATCTGCAAGCGTGGCCGAGATGTCTTCAAGTCCGACTCGGATGTCAACGACCGCAGGTTGGACCCCGGGTCCGTGCAGAATCCACGGCACGTGGAGCTGCTCGGGCCACAGGGTATGGCCGTGACCCCAACTGCCTCGCTCGCCGAACTCCTCACCGTGATCTGCGGTTACCGCGACCAAGACGTCACGCCCAGCCTTCGAAAAGGCGCTGAGAAACGCCTCGAAAGCGTGGTCGACGAAGCGAATCTCCTCGTCGTACTGGGCAATCTGGTGGACGAGTTGGTCCGCATCGATCATCCGGCGCTGGTATACGGCGTAGGATCGATATTTTTCGTCCCCCCATTCCGGCGCCCGATCAAACATCGTGTTGAACGGCGGCGGCGCATCGTAGCCGTAGTGGACGTCATAGACGTGCAGGAACAAGAACAAGGGCTGACCCTCATTCTGACGCTGAGCAAACGCCAAGGCGTGGGCGAAGACATGGTCTGCATCTACGACCGAAAGTTGATTTTCGGCCTTGTCGAGGATGCCAAAGTCCTCGAAGTGTTCGAACCCTCTGTCGAACCCGTACCGGCTCGACACGTACAACGTCGCGACGACGCCTGCGGTCCGGTAGCCCGCACGTCGGAAGGCCTCTGGCAACCGAGGCACATCATCGGCCACACGCAGGTGATCTTCGATGGCTCCGTGCCGTTGAGGAAGCTGGCCCGAGAGCAGCGTGGCGTGCGAAGGCAAGGTCCAGGGCGCGGGAGACCAGGCTTCGGTAAAGCGAACCCCTTCGGCGGCCAACCGATCCAGGAACGGCGAGGTGTCGCGCGTGTAGCCGTAGCTCCCCAAATGATCGGCGCGGAGCGTATCGATCGACAGGAGCACGACATCGGGACGGCGTGGGTGACCGCTGGGCAGCGGAGCGTTCGCGTCGTACCCCTCGGGGAAGAGATCGTGCCGCACGGCTTGGGTCGGCGGAGGCACCGAATCAAGAAGCGCAAGCAACTCCGTTTGTTCTCTTCGTAACTGCACAAGCTCTGCTTCGAGTTGGGCAACCTCCTGGCGCACCACTTCGACGCGATCGGCAAAGCATCCGGTAAGCCAGGTCGCGAGCACAACCGTCATAGCGAGGCCCCGGACACCGGGCCCAGCTGGTGGCCCGCCGCCGCATTGCCGACCCACAGTGACTCGATCAACACGTAGGGGCCGTCCGGGGGGCTCATGATCTGCATGCTCCAAGGGCCATTGGGAGGCGCGACGTCGGGTGCCCCCAGCCGGCCCTCGGTCGCTTCGGCGGACACCCCCAGCCGGCCCTCGGTCGCTTCGGCGGACACCCCCAGCACCTCGACCCGAGCCGCACGGGTGGGAGCCGTGCCTACGTTCATTAGACGGGCATCGAGATGAACGCCGAACTCGCCCAGCCCGGCGTCCCATCCCTTTTTAAACCGGTACTCCACCGAAGTTCCCGGGTAAACCCAAACCACGCCCAGTCCATCATTGCCCCGTCGCACAGGCTGTTCGGCCATAAGCTCCACCTTCCACTCCCCGTCGACCGCATCGGCCTCGAACGGAGACAGGAAAATGAAGCGGGGTTGCACGCGAAACGCACCGTGGCAGCCGTTTTCGGACCGGGCGGGGCCTGCGTGTGGCGTCAGCTCGCGCCCCTCGTAGGTCACCTTGATGGGTGAGGCGTTTCCACTGCCGGACTCGGAAAGGCGACGATCCGAGATTTCCGCAAGGGCCACTGATCGCATGCGGTAGCCACACGCCGTGTCGGGCCTTCGCTCGACCGGGCCCAACGGTGGCAATTCAGGCGGCGAACCTTGTTGAGAGAACGTGGCTCCTAGGTCGATGAGCGCCGCAGGGCCGCCCTTTCGGTTCGGAATGGGTCCCGCGGGCAG
Organism: Myxococcota bacterium; assembly: GCA_039208735.1. Taxonomy (GTDB): domain Bacteria; phylum Myxococcota_A; class UBA796; order UBA796; genus DRPG01. The sequence goes on from JBCCQY010000058.1 coordinate 9,937, forward strand.
AACGCCCATCTCCTGCATCTTCCGACGCATCCGAGCGACGTCGAGCGCCAAGACGTCAACCTCACGGCGCAACGCTTGTTGACGCGTCTCAATCTCCGCGAGATCGGCGGTACAGGCACTGCATGCGAGCACCAGCACGACAAAACGAAACCAGGACCTTGACATAGGCGGGGCATAACCGCACGCCGGCTGGTTACCCTTGCCGGTGAGCGAGGCACCGCTATGCCCACCTACCAAGTCATCAATATCGCCCTTGCGATCCTCTTTGCTGTCTTTGCAGGGACCCAGGTCGACACGTCGGACCCCCTTCGAGCCGGCTTGGTCTACGGCACCGCAAGCCTGGTCTGTGGGCTGGCCGCAGCGGATCGATCTCCACCCCCCATCCTCACATTGCTGTTCGCAGGACTGTGTGGCCTACTCGCTCTGTCACACGGCTTTCCCGGACTACCGAGTCGCCCTGTAGGACGGATGTTCCTGTGGCCCGAAGCCACCGAAGGACGACAAGCGATCGGACTGCTTGTCGTTGCGGTGTGGATGGCCGTGGTGGCTCGTGTTTCGGCGCGTCAACCTCGCTACGACGCAAAGCGCGGCACCCGCTCCATAAACCGGGTGTAGTCAACGTCGGCCAACACGGCTTCGAGTTCTGCCTTGTGCGCGCCCGTCCATTCGAGTTCTTCAATCGTATGAGGCAGCTCAACATCGGTCCGCAACGTGGCGAGCACCCGGTAGAGCTGCGCCTCACCTTGGCGCGCGGCTAGGTTTTCCGCGAGACTCTTCGCGCCTCGCACCTTGATCGTCCAGTCCGCCGCGTCTTCCGGGATCTGATCGAGTTGGCCATAGGTGCGAAGTACGGTGGCCGCCGACTTTGCGCCCCACTTCGGAATGCCCGGAATCCCGTCCGCGCTGTCGCCGACGAGGGCGAGGTAGTCGGGGATCGCCGAAGGGGGCACCCCAAACTTCTCGATGACCCCGGCCTCGTCGATCTCAATTTTCCGTCGCCGATCCCGCAGAACTACGCGTTCACCGCGTACACATTGGGCAAGGTCCTTGTCCGGCGTACAAATGACAACGCGCTCGGCCTGCTCCGAGAACTGAGCCGCAGCGGACGCTAGCGCATCATCAGCTTCGACCTCAACCATCGGCCAAACTGCGACCCCGAGGGCCTTGGCGGCAACCTCGGCCGGACCGAACTGTGCGGCGAGTTCGGGCTCGATGCCCGCACCCGTCTTGTAGCCTTCAAACAGGTCATTTCGGAACGACTCGATCACGTGATCGAACGCGACAGCCACATGCGTGCAGTCAGGCTCGGAGAGCAACGACAGCAGCGTCCGCAAGATGCCCCGCACCGCTCCGACCTCGCGCCCGTCTGGGGTCTGAGCGCGTTGGCCAGGCGCGTAGTAGGCGCGGAACAGCTCGTAGGTGCCATCGACAAGGTGTAGATGCATGGCCTCTCTTAACGGCCGACCGTTCGACGCCTCCGTCGGCTCCATCCCGCCACCAACAGAACAACCCCGAACGCAGAGCCCAGTGGTGGAGGGCCCGACGCATCACAGGCACACCCCGATCCGCCCGTCAGCGGCTCATCAGGGCCCCGATCAATGGTCGCATCATCACTCGGATCCAGAGGATCCGCGCCTTCTGCGACCTCGAGCCCATCTTCGATGCCTCCCCCATCGGTGTCCTGGACCAATGGATCCGTGCCTCGTTCCACCTCGTCCCCATCCAGAAGTCCGTCGTCGTCGGTGTCGGGGTCGTCGGGATCGGTCTGCTGGTTGGCTTCATCATCGTCTGCGAGTCCGTCACCATCCCGATCATCGGGCGTCACGGGCAAATCGTCTGCAGGGTCCTGCGGATCGGTCTCGGCAACGACCTCGAGACCGTCGGGAGCCCCTCCACCATCGGTATCGGCAAGGCGTGGGTCGCTTCCGTGCATCTGCACTTCATCGCCGTCTTGCAGGCCGTCGCCATCGGTGTCTGCCACATTGGGATCGGTTCCCCAGCGAATCGCCTCGGCGTAGTCGTCCAGCCCGTCGCCGTCCGAATCGGCCACCGTGGGCTGGGTATTCGTCACAAGGACTTCTTGACCGTCGCTTAGGCCGTCCCCGTCTGTGTCTGCGAGGTTCGGATCGGTGCCGTGGAGGGCCTGTTCGGCGTCATCCAACAGGCCATCGCCATCGGTATCGAGCGGATCGTCATCGCCATCTGTCGGATCCGTTCCGAACAGGAACACCTCATGGCCATCCTCGACGCCACCCCCATCGGTGTCCCGTAGAGCAGGATCGAGGCCCGCATCTACTTCATCACCGTCCGCCAGGCCATCGCGATCCGTGTCCCGGTCAAGAGGGCTGCTCGAGTGCGTGTTCACCTCGTCTCCGTCGAGCAGGCCGTCCCCATCGGTATCTGGATCGTTCGGGTCGGTGCCTTCCTTGTTCTCGAGAACGTCGGTGAGTCCATCGAAGTCGGAGTCGATGAGGCTCGGGTCATCATCGATCGGGTCCAATGGGTTGGTCAGCGTCACGAACAGCTCGAAATCGTCGGCCAGACCGCCCCCATCGGTGTCGCGAAGGACGGGGCTCGTGAGGTAGACGATCACCTCATCCCCGTCCGACAACGTGTCCCCATCGGTGTCTGCGACGAGCGGATTGGTCCCTTCAACCCGTACCTCTTCACCATCGAGAAGGCCGTCGTCATCCGAGTCGGGGTCCTTGGGATCGGTGCCCGCCTTCGCTTCGTCCGCATCGGTGAGCAGATCGCGGTCCGAGTCGACAAACGGCGCATCGTCGCTTGCATCCAAGGGATCGGTCAGGGCCAGAAGGAGCTCTGTGCCGTCGTCGGTCCCGCCCCCGTCGGTGTCGGCCAGGGTGGGATCCGTCATGATCTCGATCTCCTCACCATCAAGGAGCAAGTCACCGTCTGTGTCGGCCTCCGTCGGCGTCGTGTTGTAGACCAACACCTCTTCGCCATCGGGAAGATCGTCGTCATCGGTGTCGATGTCGTTGGGATCGGTGTTGTACAGCTTCACTTCATCGGGATCGGACAGGCCATCCTCGTCGGAGTCCTGGATCGTCACCACCACATTGCCTGCTTCAGACGCGCCTGATGCCCGCAACGAGATCCCGACAATCGGAGTGTCGTGGACCACCCCCGCACTCGCGGCATCGATCTGGCAAGCGAAGGTGCCATCGAGTTCGGTGGTGCAGTAGGCGATGTGGGAAAACGGCTCTCCTCGAGGCACCGGAGGGCCGCCAAGCTCGATCGGGCCGTCCTGCGTGCCGTCGTCATCCCCCACCAACCACTCGATTTGGGTCGCCTCGGCGAAGGGTGTCGCGGCGGTTCCCACGAAACCCAGGAGGTTCAACTGACCCGCGCCATCGATCCAGGTTTCGGTGATCACTGGTGCATCGAGGCCTTCGTTTGCAGAATCGACATTCAGTGCACCATCGTTGACGGTGACCCCGTCACCATCGAGGTCGATGGGTAGGCCCAGATTGTCGCTGAAGGCGTTCGCGTCGAGGGCCACCCCTGTCGCACTTCCCGTGACCGTCAACCCGTCGCCCGCGTTTGCCCACACGATGTTGCAGGCCAACAGCACGTCATCTCCCTGGAACGACTCCGCCAAGATGGCAGATGGAGACGACGAAATGGCGCCGCTATCGAGAAACCCGTTGGCCACCATTGAGTTGTTGACCGCGGTTAGTCCAGTGACTTCGCCGGGTCCTTCGATCACCAGGGCCGGGCCGCCCAAGCCTTCAAAGAGGTTTTCGAGGACGAGGTCATCCAAGGCTTGGTCCAGCGCATCCGACACGTCGATGCGAACGCCTGCGTAGGCATCTGCGTGTCCTCCGGGCGGCGCCACAATCGTGTTCTGCTCCACCCGCAAGCCATCGTAGCGGCCCGATCGCACAATCGCGTCCGCCTCGGTCTCGATCCAGCTGGCGCGAATCTCGATATCGTTGGCGGCAATCGTCAAGGCGGGAATCGTGCTTCGCTCCGAGGTCGAGCCAGCCGCACTTGCCCCGATCACGACGGCCTGGACCTCAGTACCGTCGCTCGTCACATCCAAACCGAGCCGCCGTAGGGCCACGTCATGAACGAAGACCCGAGCGTCGACTTGCATGGCTCCTAGGTTCACGCCATCGATCTCGAGTTCGGGCCTCGGAATCGTGGACAAAAACGGCTCATCATCGGTCTGGGGCACGAGGTCGGGTCCCACCCCGACCGTCGTTTCGAATGCGGCCAAGAACCCAGGGTTCTCATTTCGCGTGTCGTCCAGCGGACAGGTGATGCCGTTGCAGAACGCGCGTCCATCGATTTCAAGGTCTGTGGCCACAATCGCGACCGTCGGCACTTCGAGGGTGACCGTCCACCAGGCCGCATTGCCCGATTGTGTGGTTGGCGGCGTCGCGGGTACGAACCGGAGCGTGTGCGCACCATCGAGAGCATTGACGTTGTCGAGGAACTGGCGAAAGCTCCCTTGCACCGTCCGTAGTGTGCCCAAGTCATCATCACCGTCGACGGCATGGGTGACCACAGTGAAGCTGAACGCCGCACCGACATGGCTGACATTCGAGGTGCCAATCGGGACTTCAATGACGTGCTCCGCGAGTTCAAGGTCGCTCGGCACATCCGAGCGGCCCGCCACTCGGCCTCCAAAACAGGAGCCCGTGTTCGGTCGGGTATCGGTTCCCCCTTCGCCGTTTGCGCACAACGCACCGGCCGGTCCCCAGGTCTGTTCCGCCCACACCGCATCCAGCGTTCGCCCACTGCGGACCGGGATCGAGGAGGTCAGACTCGTCGAATCGATGACCACCCAGTAGGTCGCCTGGGCGCCAAGCCCACCGGCCTGGAAGTTCCCCGATGCATTCGTGGTGGTCGTCAGTACGAACGCATCGTCAAAGCCATCCGCGAACCCATCGCCACCGTCGCGATAGACTCGCAGCCTCGCCGACGCGAGGCCAGGATCCGACGAGACCCGCCCATCGGCATCGACATCCTCGAATAGGGTGCCCGTGATCTGGCGTGGTCCCGGGTCATCGACGCCATCACAATCCTGATCAATTCCGTCGCCCGGCACCTCGCTCGCCCCGGGGAACGAGGATGGGTCGCTGTCGTCGCAATCGATCGCATTGAAACTGCTTTCATTGCCATCCAGGCAGTCGCCATCGCTGTTGAGGTCGATGCCTTGGCCACAGATCTGGTCGCCATCGTTGTCGGCAAAGATCGGGCAAAGGTCCCCTCCCAGATTCACGTCGTCAAACAGCACGAAGCCATCAGGGTCCGGCGTCCCACTGTTGCTGGTGTTTCCTCGAAGCTGGACCCGCACCGTCGTCCCGCACAGGGCTGACATGTCGACGGTTTGCTCGGTGAAGGCCCCCACCGAGGGGGCCCAGTCTGCGCTCGAGAGAACCGCACCCGAGCCATCGTCAATCACGAAGGTTCGAGCGCGTACCGACGAGGACTCGTTGCGATGCCACATCGCCAAGTCCACGTGGCTCACCAGGAAGGCCTCACTTTCGACGCCTCCTTCGCTTTCACTTCCCCCTTCGCTTCCTCCACGCAGCATCAGTGCGTGGCTCGTTGAAACGAAGCTGATGCCTGTCGTGTCGGTCTCGGACGAAAAGTTGTCCCCCTCCGCGACGCGAACGGCTTCCCCTCCGTTGGTGCTCGCATCGGTCCATCCGGTCGACAAAGTCGCCTCGAAGTCGCCGTTCGTCGGTGCGGCGAATGCCGCGTGGCTCGCCCCGAGCAGGGCGATGAATGTCCAGAGTGCTGCCCGCGCCATGCCGATCGCATCTCCCGTAGCGGAGGGTTCGAAGATCTTCGCGGACGGCATCGGCACACTGCGGCGAGGCTGTAGTCACGCCCCGGAATATCGGACGTTGTTCGAACGTTCGGCGAAGGTTCCTGAATGCGATTCCGCCCGGCATGAGGCATCCTTTCGGGGTTGTGAACATCGAGACTGCCACCCTTCCATCCAATCCCAATTGCGTGTTGTTCAGCACCGATGCAGAGGCGCTCTACGGTCGTCGAAGCTCGGGTCAGCTGATGCGCGAAATGATGACGTTGGCCGCACCGTTGCACGGCCAAAGCGGGCTAGCCGTGCTGGTCGGCCTGGGCTGCCGCTTCGTCCAGGACCGTCGCAATCAACAATCGTTGGCAGGAACGGTGTTCTTCGTGTTCGACGGCCCTGCCAGCGCCGACGACCTCACGCGGTTGGAGCGCACCGTCTCTGACGGCAACCAGACCTTCTCGAGTTCCAGCATCGAACGTGTGCCCGAAGACGCAGTATGGGCTGGAGTATGGCGAAATGGCCATCCCTACGTCATCGTCGAATCCGATGCTCCTCAACCGGACCGTTGGGTCGTGCGTACGCTGACCTGGGATGCTCGCTACGATCCGCCGGTCGGCCAAGTGCTCGTCGATGCCGAAAGCGCCGACCTGCCGCGCTGGCGACGCCTCACTCACGTGGCCGCTCCTTACACCCCAGCCGAAGAGGCGGTGGAGCGCATGCGGCTCGCGTTCGCCCTCCACCATGCCCTGCGGGTGGTCGATGCCATGAGTGGCCCTCGGGTCGCCGATCACGAGTACTTCGAAGAGTTGTTCCCGCCCGACCTCGTGGAACGGTTGAATCTCATCGATCCCAACGCGAGGGACGCCGCCGTCGCCGACGCACGCCAGGTGCTACCCGATGTTCTCGGCCACCACGACAAGCTAGCCATGGTGGGATTGCTCTTTTCGGTGTCGTTCAGCGAGGGTCCGCTCGGTGCTGCCCAGATGCGGGCATTGCGGGATGCCGCCCACGAATTGGGGGTCACCAACGAGCAGGTCGTCAACTACTTGCAGCGCCTTTGGTAGAACCGAGGCGCTTGCAAACGGGAGGAGCGCATGGCCGAACTTGGAACCACCGAACGACCGCTTAGGGTCGCCATCGTGGGCAGTGGCCCGTCGGGGTTCTACGCTGCGACAGCGCTGCTCGCGAGCGAAGGCGCCGTTCACGTCGACCTGTTCGACCGGCTACCCACCCCGTTTGGACTGGTGCGAGGGGGCGTAGCGCCCGACCACCAGAAGATCAAGACCGTGACCCGGGCCTACAACAAGACGGCCGCTCACGAGGACTTTCGGTTCATCGGAAACGTACAGGTCGGCCGAGATGTTTCCTTGGGCGCACTCTTGTACAGCTACGATCAGGTCATCTTGGCAGTAGGAGCCGAGGCGGACCGTTCCATGGGCATTCCGGGAGAAGACCTGCCCGGGAGCCACTCTGCCACTGCATTCGTCGGGTGGTACAACGGACATCCGGATCATCAAGACCATGTGTTCGACCTCAACACCCCGACGGCCGTCGTGGTGGGTGTGGGCAACGTGGCGATGGATGTGGCTCGGATTCTCGCCGCTCAGCCGGATCACCTCTCGCAAACCGACATTACAACGCGGGCCCTTGACCACCTTCGCACGTCGAAGGTTCGCGACATTGTGGTCCTCGGGCGTCGAGGACCCGCCCAGGCTGCCTTCACGCCCACCGAGATCAAGGAAATTGATGCCCTTGAGGACGTCGATGTGGTCATCTCGGAGGGCGATGCTTCACTTGACCCTGCCTCGACAAAGTGGCTCGATCTCTTCGGGACCAAGCCCAATCGGCAAAATGTGGAGTTCTTGCAGTCCATCGCCGGCCGAACCCCGACCGCGTCCCGGCGGGTCCACGTTCGACTCCTCACCTCACCCCACGCCTTGTTGGGACAAGAACGCGTCGAGCAAGTCAAAGTCGGGCGCAATCAGCTGGAAGAACGCGACGACGGTAGCCTCGGTCCCGTCGACACGGGATCGCGAGAGGTACTCGACGCAGGCCTCGTGTTGCGGGCCGTCGGGTACCGTGGCGTGCCGCTGCCCGGCGCGCCGTTCGACGATCGACGCGGCATCATCCCCAACGTCGAAGGCCGGGTCGTGGATGGGGAAGCGGTCAAGGAGCGCCTGTACGTGGTGGGGTGGGCCAAGCGGGGGCCAAGCGGCTTGATCGGCACCAACCGCGCCGACAGCAAAGCGACGGTCGAAAAGACCATTGAAGATCGTAGTGCCCTGCCCGTCGTGGACCGACCGATGCTCGAACTGCCCCCCACCACAGTGAGCTGGTCGGGGTGGGAACGCATCGATTCGCAGGAGATCGCCCGGGGCCAAGAGAGTGGCAAGATCCGGGAGAAGTTTGTTGCTGTAGACGCGATGCTCGATGCGCTGGAGCAGGGCGGCTGACCGCGGGATATCGTCCGCGCCATGACGAATCGACTGCTTGGGCTGCTGCTGGTGGCCTCCTTTGCGCTCTCCGGCTGCGGCGAGATCTCAGCCGCCCTGCAAGACCTCGGCGTGTGGCCGACGCGCTACGTGGTCCAACGCGGCGATACCCTCGGAAAAATTGCCAAGGCCCACGGCGTCACGGTCGACCAACTTCGCAAGTGGAACGGGATTTCGGGTGACCTCATCGAGGTGGACCAGGTGCTGTCGATCTGGGACCCCGATGATGGCGGCCTGACCGCCACGACTTCTTCGGGATCCCGCCCCTCCTCGCGGCCCAACGCCCCCGCAGCTCCCCAAGGCACCGCCGATGCGCCCAAACGAATCGCCATCGAAATCAATGGGCTGCCCGGCATCTTGGGCACCCAAGGCCCGAGCGGCGACGTTGGCGACCTCGAAGCCGCCGCCTCACGATTGTCCAGGTCAGGCGATGGCGAGGCCGGTTCGGGGTTGCAGGCTCGAGGTCAGGGCCTTGGCGGAACGGGGAGTGCCGAAGCCCTCGACAACACGGCGTTTGCTCGAACTCCGAGCCCGCAACCCACCACCACGCCGGGAACGCCTCGAGTGCCCAGCCTCAAGCTCCCTCCTCGCAAAGCGTGCCTCGCGGGCCCCACCGACGTGAAGGGCGACCAAGGCGTCGCAGTTAGCCAAGGCCTGTCCGAGTCCCAGATCCGCGAAGGGCTGGCCACCGTGACAAGCGACGCGCTGGCGTGTTTTGAAGGGGCTCGAGGACGGTTCGAACTCGGGCTGTCGATCGTTGTGGCCTGCGACGGCCGTGTAGACCGCGTCGATGTGACGGACCCAGGTGGGTTGCCCAACGCCACGGCGGCCTGTGTGCAGACCACCCTGCGTCATGCCGCCTTCGATGCCCACGCCCGACCCGATGGCGTCACCTTCGCGTTGCCCTTGTCGTTCGACTTCTGAACGCTCTGCTGCCGTTCCGGTGTCCTTACGGGGGTTAGAGTGGACGTCCCACGGGAGGAGCCGTGTTGGCCTGGTGGTTCGCGATGGGTTGCGTACTGTCCATCGACGGATGGACGCGGTTTGGGCAACCTGTAGAACGCGTTGTGATCGATGTCGATACGGCCAATGTCACGTTGCGGGGTCGGCCTGGACCGGTCGACGTGGACGTCGATGTTGGGGGTTGGGGGGACGGAGACGTCGAGCTTGTCGTCGACGACGGCGTGCTGTTCATCGACTACGCATGTGAACAGCAGGAGTGGTGTGGCGGCGACCTCACCGTCGAGATGCCCTCCGATACGCCTACGCTCACGTCCCTGCAGAACGGCGACATCTTCATTTCCGATCTCAATGACGATGCCGTGGTCAATCTGCTTGCGGGGCGCCTCACGGTTCGAGAGCACGGTCGTGGTCCCGTCGTGGTGGCGAGCAACGGAGGGGTTGACCTTTCGTTTAGCGAAACCCCCGATCGGGTCGATGTGGAGACAGGGGCGGGCGACGTTCGGCTGCTCTTGCCCGCCGGCGGCTACGCGTTCGACGTGGAGGCGGCGACGGTCCGCTTCGACAAGACCATCCTCGATGATCCCACGAGCCCCCACACCATACGGGTTCGAACGCCCGGCACAGCAAGGTTCACCGCGGTTAGTCCACCCGTTCGATGACCACACGACCGGATCGCCCCGACGGTCCCTCGTTGCCATCGCGGCCCCGGGGCCCATCACGGCCACTTGCACCTCGAGAGGCCGACGACCGGTACACGCTCTTTTCGGAGCCATCGGGCTGAGGCACCCGGCAGGACTTGCTTCCACCGCCGTTTCCACCGGCTCCGCCTCGCCCTCCCGCGCCCCCGCGTCCGGCCTCGCCGCCGGCTCCTCCGAAGCTCGCGAAGTGACGGCGTACCCACGCCTCCATGCCGCGACACCGATCGCCGCAATGCATGCGAACCGTCAGATCACCACCGGGCCCACCGGCCCCACCGTTGCCCCCCGCCCCACCTGGGCCCCCATCGGTACCGGGTGAACCATCGGTCGCGTCCGTCTGGCAGGTCGCATCCAATCCTTCAGCGCCATTCACGCCATCGGGCCCGGGCAAACCCTCGGCACCGGCCGGCCCAGGCCCCCCCACTGTGATGACGGCGAACTTGCTGTCATTGGGTTCGATCACCATGGCGTAGCGACGAGCACCATTCACCGATTGGACGCCCACAAGCCTACGGCCATCGCTGATCGCATAGACGTCCGCAATCAGATCTGGCCCCCGCTGACCCAACCCACTGCCAAACCGCAACGGCGGAACCGGATCGACCACCACGTCGAGGTTCAGGGGCACCCGAGACCTGTACACCGAGATGGGGAGCGTCATGTGCATGCCCGATCGCCCAAACGCCACGACCTCGTCGATGGTGAGCCACGGGTGAATCACGACCTGGCGGCCAACGGTCGAGGCCCGAGGGTGCAACAGCGAGACTTGGTCCGGATCCGCACACGCCATCTCGGGAAGGGATCCCGATCTAGGGCAAAGTTGCAGAGGCGATTCAAAACCTTCGAACTTCACTTCAAGCCCATCTAGATCGAAGGCACTCCCTCCGAGTGAGCCATCCGGATGTTCTACGACGAGCCGTGCGCCCCGTCGCTCGGGCGAGGCTGCGATGTGCAACCGTCGCACCGTCCGCGCGGAGACGAGACGTGCGGAGACCACAGGAATGGAGTTCGGAACCGGCCAGTAGCCGCGTTCCAAGACCGACGCCAACACCTCGTCGCGGCGCTCCCGCACCACGGCAAATGGGGACCGATCGATGTCTCTCGCCAAATCCGCAGCGTGGGCTTCGTTGCGAAGCGCAGGTTCGGGATGCAGTCGAGCCACCAACGCCAGGGTCTCGTCGTCGAAACTCGCGAGACGGGCTTGGGTGACCGGCGCTCCTTCCCAGGACCCCGTCTCGAGCTCGAAGGTGGCTCGAAGGTGCTGCAGCGCCGGTTCGGCGGGCAGCTTCGCCAATGTCTTGGCCAGCTTGGTGCGCGCCTTCGTCTCGAACTGAGCGCCTTGAGGGCGACTCGCCAGCATCTCGAGCACGACCGTTCGCGTCGATGGGTCGGCGCGCTTCAGGCGCTTGCGAGCCCCGTTGAGCAGGTCCGTCCACACCTCGGCGCGGGCGCCTGGCGACCAGTCGTCGTCGAGGTAGCCCAGGCAAGCCATGAGGATTTGCCCTACAAGCTGACCCGACGCATGAAGCTCAATCAGGCGAACCCCGAGTTCCGGGGTTGCTTCCATGGTTCGAGGCCCGGATGGTCGCTTCGGATTGCACACCTCTGGATCGGCGTTGGCCTTTCGCAACTCCGCGAGCAAGGCCCGTTTGTTGAGATCGGGCGATGCCGAGGCATTGGCTCCATCGCGCCCCGACGGCCCAGCGTCGGTCGTGCCGTAGTCCAGTAGTGCATCGAGTTCGCGGCTGCGGGCCGTCCGAACCTGCTTTCGCTCCTCAGACGACAACGCAAGCCCCAGACCTTCCACGATGCGGTCCGCCGCGGCGTTGACGACCTCGAAGAACGCATCTTCGCCCAGTACGCTCACCAGATGGTCCGCTACGACGACGCGAGCGCTCTCGGTCTCTACGATGCGAAGGTTCACGGCCAAGGCGCCATCTTGAACGCCCACCAGCGAACCAAACACGAAGTAATCCGCCCCCGCGAGCTTTCCGGCCTTCACTGCGGTGGTACGGTCGACGAGGTCAGACTGCTGCAGCGAGAGTTCACCGAGAATCGACTCCAGCTCGGCCCGTTCGACCAGCTGAACCGACGACAGCCCACCAAACTTGGACATGAGCATCGTGGCCGCGCCGGGACCCGCCGCGTCGTAGCGCTCTTCGCCCGTAAAATTCTGAAGATCCGCGATGGCCAGGGTGGGCACGCCACCCGGAGCAGCCCACGCCAATGAAGCCGCGATCCACCACGCCAACCAAACCCCCATGGGTCTGCCTCCACCTGCCTCGGGGCCCCCTTAGCTCGCCTCAGTGGCGATCGGGGGCTCGTGCGAGCGACGACCGCGGCGAAGGTGACGGGGGCCGCGAATGGGCCGTCCAGGGCGCAGCCATCGGCGGCGGGGGCGGGGTCAGGGCAGCGCCCTGAGTCTCGGTGAGCAGTCGACTGCCTTGCCCAATCCGGAATCGTTGCCCCCGCCACTCCACCGTGTCGCGAAACCAACCCACAATCCAGATACCGAGCACAAACGCATCCTTCAGCGGAATCGCCGCGATCTCGGTCAGCGTGGGGGCATGGCTCCGAAGCCGAGTCAGGAGCAACGCGTCCAGAGCCACCTTGCCGACGGCAGCCACCGCAAGCGCGCTCAATAGGTTCGGTGTCGCCATGCCCGCGAGGCTCACCACCCCGGCCAACGCGACCAACCACGGCAAGGGGTTCAGCAAGGGCTCGAGGAGGTAGATGGCCGGCGCGATGGACCGACGCATCTGTGCCCATCGCAAGTGCCGAGACACAAACCGCTGCATCGTCCAGGTCCGGTTTACCGTGCGGACGCGGTAGCTCGAGAGCACCACCCGCTGACCCGTCTGATGAACTGCCGCCCCTAAAACGTAGTCCTCACCCAGGAAGTCCGCGACGCGACTCCAACCGCCAACCCGCAGCAACGCACTGCGTCGAACCAGCATCGACTTGCCAATGACCACCGGATGCTGAGCGATGACTTCGGCGCCGCACACCGCACCCACGACAAAGCTGTTGAGGTGAAGGTTTTCGAGAACGGCTCCCAGATCGCCATCCCCGTCTCCCACCACGAGGTTCGAAATGGCTCCGACGCCCGGGTCCGCAAGCTCTGCGGCAAGGGAAGCCAGGTAGTCCGGCTCGACCTGGACGTTGGAATCTGAGATGAGCCAAGCGTCGTAGTGGGCCTGGGCCGAGAGCGCGGCGAGATTCGCGACCTTCGGATTCACTCCTGACTCGTGATGACCGGCCACGATCCGAATCGCGTGGTTCGGGAAACGGCGCTGCAACCGACGGGCTACGACAAGGGCGGGATCGTCAGGATCCGCAGCTCCGAGAAGGATCTCGAAGGGCCCGTCATAGGCTTGGTTCACGATCGAGGCGAGGTTCGCTTCGAGATCGTCGTCGATGCCCTTCAGGGGTTTGAGGACCGAGATCCCGGGCTTCACCTTCGCCCACGGACGACGCCGCGAGAGCACCACGTGCGTGCTCACGTTGAACAGCGTCGTCATGACACACGCAGCCAGGGCTCCAAGAGCCAACAACGCGATCGAAAACGGGAAGAGCGCAAACACGAGCCCACACATACGACTTCCGGCGCAGGTTGGCCCCCAGTGTCTCGCGCGGCTGGAACGTTTCACGGGGTCGTCCCAGACAAACGATCGGGATCGAGGCGCCCCGTTAGATGGGGGCCGCGAGGACGAGCATGACCGACGACCGCCCCTCGGCGGCCCACGACGCCCTGTTGCAAGCCCATCGGGATGCGCCGTCGTCGCACACGAGGGCTGCGTTGGTGGCCGCCATGGCGGTGGAGGCCGACCGCGCTGCAGACCTCGCCGATGCGGGGCAGCCGGATGCCGCCCGACGTGCATGGGGGCGAGCGCTACGTCTCGGTGAGGGAGCCTACCCGGACGGCCACTCGACGTTGGCCCCCATCCATTCCGAGCTGGCCGAAGCCATGGAGATCGCGGGAAACCTCGATGCCGCCGTGGAGCAGTACCGGCGCGCGATCGCCCGAGAAGGCGAGATGACGAAGCCCGCGCGGGCCGGACGCGCCCGGGCGAGGCTTGCCGTGCTCCTCCACCGACGCGGACAACTCGACCAAGCCGAACCGCTCTACCGCCAAGCGCTGACGATCCTCACGCCGTTGACCGACGATCGCAGCGCCGGTCTTGCCGTGCTCATGAACAGCCTGGCCACGTTGCTGTGGCAAAAGGACCGTCTTCGCGAGGCCGTGACGCTGGCCGAACGCTCCTTCGCCATCGTCGAGGCCAACCACGCGCCCTCCGACGAAGTGCGGCTCACCCAGCAACTCGATCTTGCACACATGCTGGAGCGATCGGGGCGCCCGCGCGATGCGGTGCCGCTCTACCGCGACGCCCTCGCTCATCGCACTCAGGCCCTGGGTCCCGACCATCCTGACCTCGGCCCCGTTTGGTTGGGGCTCGCGCACGCCTTGAACCGGGCGGATCGGCCCACGGAAGCGGTCGAGGCGTACCAACAGGCTTGGACGCTGCTCCGAGCGCGCCACACCCCTCCCCATCCCACGCTGACCGGCGCCCTTCTAGGACTCGCCCACGTCCTGTGCCGCGACGAGCGTGTCGACGAAGCCGTCGAACGCCTGGAAGCCGAACTCAAGGAGCTGGAGTTCACCCTCGGCGCCGATCACCCAGAAGTCCAAGACACCGTCGACCACCTGGCGCAACTCCTCGAAGAATCCGGGCGCTACGAGCAGGCCGATGCATGGGTGCGCGCTTCGATGGAGCACCGTCCGCCTCGGCCCGAAGATGCCCTGACCCGCGGGCGGCTGCTCGAACGGATGGGGCGGCTGACCGAAGCTGAGACCTCCTTTCGACGTGCCCTCGACGCCCAGCCGTCCGGTCCGATCGCCACCACCGCCTGGATCGGCCTTGCCTCGGTGTGGTTGGGACTGGGTCGCACGGCCGAGGCCGAGCAGGCGGCACGGCGCGGCCTTGCCCAGGTCGATGACGCAGAGGGCGCCAAAGCCCTACCGGCGTTGAACAACCTCGCCATGGTCCTGCGCTACACCGGCCGGTACGACGAAGCGGAACGCCGATACCGGCGGGCGCTGGGCCTGGCCATGCGCCACCTCGGTCCCGAGCACCCCCACACCGCGCTCGTCACCAACAACCTCGCCATGACCGTGCTTGCCGCAGGCAAACTCGAAGAAGCCGCTTCGTTATCTGGGCACGCTCTTGCGCTGGCCGAACACACCCTCGGTCGGGATCATCCTCTCACGGTCGTCCGGCGCTCCAATCGCGGCGTGGTGCTTCGCCAACTGGGTCGCTTCGCCGAGGCAGAGGCATCGTTTCGGGAGGCCGAAGCCCGCCTGCGGGCCATTCGCCCCGAAGCCCACCCAGACCTCGGTACGCTCGCCAACAACCTGGGTGAGGTCCTGGCCGCCTCGGGTCGCCATGCCGAGGCCGAACGGTACTTCATGCGCGCCGTCCAAACCCACGCCACGGCCTACGGTTCCGATCATCCGTTGGTGGGCGCCGACTGGCTCAACCTGGCCCGACTCCGGGTCCGCCGGCGGCGCCTTCCCGAAGCGCATGTGGCCCTCGACCGGGCCCTTGCGATCGAGGAACTCGACCTGCGCCGCAACCTTCTGTACGGGTCGCCCGCCGATCGTCGGGCTCGCCTTGCGCAAATCGCGACAAGCACTGACGACGCCGTGACCTTGCACCTGCGTTGGCGGTCAAACAGCGAATCGTCCGCCCTCCTCGCGTTGCGTACCGTGTTGCGACGCAAGGGACGCGCCATCGAGGTGGAGCAGGACACGCTCGCCACCATCCGTGAAGCTCCGCCGTCAAGCGCCTCAGTCAAGGCGCTGCAGACCCTTCGCGACCTTCGAAGCGCGTTGTCTCGGTTGGTGACCCAAGCCCCTTCCGACCCCGCGGCCTTTGAAGCGTGGCGCGCGGCCCAGGTGAACCTCGAAGTCCGAATCGCCGAACAAGAACGAGCGCTATCGGAGTTTGTCCCAGAGCTTCGGCATGGGCTCGACCCCGTGTCCGTTTCGGATGTCGCCAAAGCACTGGGTCCTAAGCGGGCGTTGCTCGAAATCGTGGTCTACCGGCCGCACGATTTTGACACCGACCAGTTCGCGGCTCCGCGGGTCGCCGCGTACCTGCTGACCCTGAACGACGGCGCGGGAGAAGGTGGCATCCTCGCCCGCGACCTCGGACCACGACAGGCCCTGGATGCAGCCGTGTCGGCCCTGCGGGCCACCATCCAGGACCGCGAAGAGGTCACCGCGCGCGCCCGGACGCTCTACCGCATGCTCATCGAGCCGTTCGCCATCGGTCTACAAGGCCGGAAGCAGCTCGTCGTCTCCTGCGATGGGATGGTGGGACTTGCGCCCCTCGATGTCGTACTCGAGGCGGGCGGTTCCACCCTGCCTGTCACGTACGTGACGTCGGGTCGAGACTTGTTGCGGGAACGTGAGTTTTCTGAACTGGGTCCACCCGTGGTCGTCTATGACGTGGACTACGGACCCCGTGGGCCCTGGCGGCCCCTTCCGGGAGCCGCGTCAGAAGGGGCCCTCGTTCGTCGGGTGTTCAGTGCTGCCCGATCGCTCACGGGATCCGCCGCAACTGAGACGGCCGTAAAGGCGTTGGCTCGCCCAAAACTGTTGCACATCGCCACCCACGGCTACGTCGAACGGCGCGATGAAGACGAACCGCTTGAGGGGCCCAAGGGCGTTCCCCGCCTCCGCGGCCTTGGCGTCGAGGCCCTTCCGGACACGCCGCCTCACCCGAGTCTCCGTGCGGGACTCATCCTTGCAGGAGCCAACCGGCCCCCTCGCGGCAATGATGACGGGCGACTCACCGCAGCCGAGGTCGCATCGCTCGATCTTCGAGGCACGTCGTTGGTCGTGCTGTCCGCCTGTGAAACCGGAGTCGCCACGCCAGCGGACGGGGAAGGGATCGCCGGTCTGCGTCGAGCGCTCGTGGTGGCGGGGGCTCAAGCCCAGTTGTTGAGCCTCTGGCCCGTCGATGACGGAGCCACCGCCTTGCTCATGGCGGCTCTGTACGCCCGGCTGCGGCTGGGGCTGTCGGTCGGCGACGCCCTGGCCGAAGCGAAGTCGGAACTGCGGAAGGACCCACGATTCGCCCACCCCTATCTGTGGGCGGCGTTTACCCTTTCGGGCGACCCCGACGTCACGCTCGGCTAGTCGTCGAGGCTGGCTCGCAACAACGCTTGGAGGAGTGCGAGGCGAAAGGCGGGATCCTCCTGGGTGCCCACCTTCCGCTCGAGCCAGCAGGCGCCGCACAGACCGTCGGCATCCCACAGGTGAAGGGTCGTCCGAACGCCTCCGCAAGACGGCCGCTGGCCGATGCTCGCGATGGTGCCCACCCGGAGAACCTCGTCGGGCCTGCACGTTTGCCAAACGCCATTGAGCCCACGACCGGCCGCACATAGGCCGAGGCCCCGCGCCCGGACCTGCTCAAGCACCCACTGAGCCCAGGCGATCGGCAGGGCCAAATCATCGTCGTGAGGAGGTTCAACCGTCATGGACGGCAGGCGGTCCATCGCGAATCGTTTCACCATCAGGGCTCCCGGCTCTAATGAATATGAAATTCATTTTCAACAGAATACCCGAACCTCGAATCGCGTCAAGATGGCAGCAACCCTTGAGGTGCTCTCATGTCGAACGATGCTCTTCCTGACGAGTTGTCTCCTGCTGCGAACGCGCAGCAGTGGCTTTTGCAGAACCATGTGGCCACGTTGAGCACCACCGCGGTGCAAAACGGGCTGGATGGCTTTCCCTACGGCTCCGTGGCCCCGTTTGCGCTCGATGCGGTGGGGCACCCCGTGATCCTCATCTCCAGCCTCGCCGCGCACACCAAGAACCTGATTGCGGACCCGCGCGCCTCGCTCCTCGTACGCCAGCCCGATACTGGCGCAGACCCTCAGTCAGGCTGGCGCGTGACTTTGATGGGTCGATTTACAAGGGTTGAACGAGGCCATCCCGATCGCGAAGATCTGCATGCTCGCTACGTGCAGCGCGTACCTGACGCGGTGGGGTACGAGCTGACCCACGACTTTGACTATTGGCGGATGTCTGACATCGTGAAGGCCCGCTACATCGCAGGCTTCGGAAAAATCACTTGGTTGCCTGGCTCCGCGCTCACCGCCTCCGCGGACGAGCCGTGGAACGACGCAGCGGCGGGCGCAGTCACGCACATGAACGAAGATCACAGCGCCAACTTGATCGAGATGTGCCAAGGGATGTACGGGATCACACCCGCGCAGGCGACGATGACGAGTCTCGACCCTGACGGGTTCTTCGTTCGCACCGAGGGGCCGGATCGGTCCTGGTTCTTTCCCTTCGGTTCACGCATCTCCGCCGACGGCATTCGACTCGCCGTGATCGACGTCCTCAAGCGAGCTCGAGCGCGCGTCGCCTAACTCGGGCTTGTGAAGCACGAGCAGGTCGCGCCAGATCGACTCCGACATGCGATGAGCCAGCTCGTGGTTGTGCACGACCAGCCCTTGGTCTTGGAACACGCGTTCTAGCGCCGGCCGACGAGGCTGGAGTCGGTTGAAGATCAACACCATGGCGCCCCCGGGGGCCAGGGCTCGCGTCCAACCGGAGGCGCAGGCCTCAAGCAGGCGGATCGGGTTGCGCGTGCCTGCGGGGCCCGTGTGTTGAATGCCGTACGGCAAGTCGCTCACGATCAGAGAAAATGACTTTGGCCCGATTAGATCACGAAGCTGGCGACTGTCACCGGTCACGAGCTGCACCTCGACCTCTCCAAATTGGGTCGCGACGAATCGTCCGATGCCGTCCTTGCGCTTTGGCCCCACCCAGCCGTGGCTCTGGCGGTGCTTGATCCGCAACAGCTGGGTCTGTCGTTTCACATGGCGCTGGACGTCCGCCAGCGCTTTCGGATCGCGTTCGACGCCCCAGGCGCTAAGCCCGTGACGCGCCGCCCAAAACAACGTGGTGCCGCGACCCGCCATGGGGTCCAGCAAGGTGTGAGGCCCCTCTGCGGTGCAGGTGGCGAGGGCCAGATTCAGACCGAGTTGGGTCACGAGTTCGTGGGTCTTGCCTCGGTACTTGGCGCCCCAGACCAGTCCGGCCGGCAGACCATAGCTCGGATCCCCCTCGAGCAGATGCAAGGCGTCATCGGCTGCACGAAACACCCCTTGCACAAACGATAAACGCGCGAGGTGAGAGGCTTCCGAAGACTCGAGATCAGCGTCGAGAAACACCAGCGAGCGACGGGCATCCACGGCGATCGAGACATCGGGGTACCGTGCTCGGAACTCTCCTTGAGCCACGGTCAGGGCGTCGGCAAAGTAGGCCCCCTCAGTTCGGGGATCCACGAGCAGTTTCAGCATGGGACTCTCGTAGTCTTGTCGGATAGCTCTTGGTATGCGACGCGTCCTGACCCTTCGCGCCCACCTTCTGCCCTGGCCTATTTGGCAAGAACCCATCACTGTCGGATGGCAGGCCGGTAGAGACGGATTCATCGAAGGGGTCCGCGACGCCGCAGGCGCTGTACTCGAGGGCACGATCGAGGCCGTAGAAGATCGAAACGGCCTCCCCGATTTCCGGGGTCCGCTCGTCCATGGGCGACCCTGTGAACGCTTCTTGTACGTGGCGTGGCGGACGGTGGCCTCCGAACCGCAACGATTTCGCAGACTAAAGCTGTTTCTTTCACCGGTAGAGCGTTCGACCTGGGTGCAGCCCGCCATTCCATGGTCAACGATCGAAGTGGGAGGGATCGAAGCGACCGTTCCGGGCGCCGAGCCTGACGGTACCCCCGCTTGTGGCAGCAAGCCAATCCGCTGGGCACCGATGAAAAGACCTTAAGGAAGGTCCGAATGGACTTCGAGATGGGGAATCGAAAACCCCATTTCGGCCGGTGAAAACCGCTCCAGCCCAACCGGAATATCGTCGAGCTGACGGCGTAGCGCCGTGACGGCGCCGCGCAGCGCGGCATTTCGGGTCGATGGATCGTGGCCCGCATCGCTCGGGGGGGCCCAACCGACTTCGTGCGCGTCGAGCCAAGCCACAAGGTCAGCTGCCGCAGCGTCCGACGTCGCCGAGGCCATGGCGGCGAGGACCGCCCCGGCCCGTCGCGTGAGTTCGGATGCGTAGAGCTGCTCTTTGGTGTGGGCATCCCACACTTCGTAGACCCAGCTGTGAATGCCGGTTCGGCGGAGCACGCCTTTTGCGTCGCGGCTCATGTTCGCCTCGAGGGTCGGCCACACCTCGTCCCAGCGGAAATCCGCGAGGACCGTCGGAAGTCGACGCGACACCAGTACCCGAAGTCGAGGGAATGGAACGTCATAAACGCGCAGTTGTTCGCTTTCGCTAACCCCCGAACCTTCCGTCCAAGACGGCCCAGGAAACGCCCAACGATCGAGTTCAGGATTCTCCTGGATCGCAAGTTTCAAACTTGGATGCAGGCCCACATAGATCAGACGATCCGTCATGCCTGCTTGCAGCGATAGTGCGGTTTGCAATGCCGCGGAAAGCGGCTCATGCCCAACGTTGAGGCAGGCAACCAGGGGCAGCCGTTCGGGAAGCTGGTCTCGCAATTCTCGAACACGGTCATGAAGAGAGGCATGTACGGCACTCGCCTCAACTTCGGACCAGATTTCGTCCAAGGCCTGGCCCTGATGTTCAAAACCGTGTGCG
Source organism: Myxococcota bacterium (assembly GCA_039208735.1). Classification (GTDB taxonomy): domain Bacteria; phylum Myxococcota_A; class UBA796; order UBA796; genus DRPG01. The sequence goes on from JBCCQY010000058.1 coordinate 30,565, forward strand.
CGAAAACCGTAGTGCGATTCGGGTGGCGTCCCTGGCGGCTGTAAGGCGGGCAAAGCCCCTGTCAGGTGCTGCAGCTCAGTCCATCGCGGACCGGCCACCATCTCGCGAAGCGCCCGCAACGCGCGCGTGGTTCCCCATACTTCGATACCCGCGATCGGCTGTCGTTCTTCGACCGACAACCACCATAACAATCGCATCAAAACGAGCGGGGACTCCCCGAGCACCAGAACGACGTACACGCCCTGCACAACGACTCCGGCTCAATTCTCTGACCCTAGTTCAGGTCACGGCGCCTTGGGCGCACGATGCACGGCCCCGCCACTGCACTGTGAACTTCCAGCGCTCGCAACCCATCAGAGCACCTTGCGAATTTGGTTGAAAATGAACCGAAGCAAAGCGCATTCGCGTTTAGGTCCGTTCCGGAGCCCTCCGATGACTACACTGCTCTTGAATCACATGCTGTCCTGCGGTTGCGAGTGGGTGGCCTCCATCTTCGGCAACCCCAATTGGAGTCGAGCGCGCGCCTAGCCTTTCGTATCGATGGGCTCGGTGACGGGAAGGAGCTGAATCGCCAATTGATAGATTCGGTACGGTCCATCCGCCTGCCGATCGTCAGCCATGGTGGCAAGATGCCCCACAAGGGTGTTGAGACGCACTTTGAACTCGGGCACCTGGCCTGACGCAATGGCCATGGTCGCCGCAAGGACATGCTGCTCCTCTCCCCGGCGAGGGTCCATCTGCCTCAACAATCCGGGGATTGCATCGCGGTGAAAGTGTGCGATCGCCCGTTTGGTGGTCTCGGGTTCCGAACGGAATCGAACCTCTCGAACCTCCACTCGTCCGTCGCTCCGCCGTCGAAGGAAATCGAGTTCAAACAGGGTGTTGAGTGCATGCTCGGCCTGCTTGGGCTCGATCGACGGGCAGAGTTTCTTCGCAATCCACTCTGGATCGTCACGAAAACCAGGGAGCGATGCAAGTTCACGAATCGCCGGCACATACCAGTGCTCGGCATAGCGAAACACCACGTCGTCGGACTCCCGCTCCGCCAAGCGCAGTTGCTGGAAGCGACTCCCCGAAACGATGGCTTCAAGCACTTCCACGCGCGTCTCAACATCACGAGCCGTCGAAAAATCGACCAAAAGACCGAAATAATTGCGTTCTGCAGGCTTCAGGTTCATCGCCAACGCAAAGGCATCAATCGTGGCAATTCGCGGGCGACGAGAGCCGTTCAAAACGTTGGAGATGGCCGCCTTTGAACAACCACCGGCGTCCGCGAAGTCTTGGTAGGTGTAGTTTGGCTCTTGCCGTTTGCGTTCCTGGAGCCACTCGCGAAGAAACGCACGGTAGTCCAAGTAGTTGAAAATGCTGGGTAAAGGCATACCGCCTCACGCTCCTACGGTGGTTGCACCAAAGAGATCACCAGGTTCATGGCGGTCTCTACCCTAATCGCCCGCATCCTTCGCCGTTGCCGCAAAACGCGGACTCGAGCCACGACCAAGGTTCAACCCAGACAGACCATTCGCGTCATTTCAATGATGGCAACGATCCACACGATGTCAGCGCGGGACATTGCGCCGCGCATCGCTTATGCGACGCCTTATGCCGCCCGACGAACTCTTCCAACCGACCGTCGCTCGCACCCAACGGGCCCCAGGTACGCCGAACCCCTGGTATGTCACATCACAATTCTGGCTGGCGTTCTTCGGCGGAATCTTCGCTTTGTTCAGCATCGCGTGGCTGAACACCTACCGATTGGGCATGAACAACCACGAACGCGTCCGGGTTGTGTTGTGGACGGGGTTTGCCTTCCTCGCAGTGACCGGTGCATTGTGGGCCTATGTCGCTGCCTTCGAAGGTGTGGCGCCATCCATAACGGGGATTCGCATCGCGTATCGCGTGGGAGCCGTGGCGTTGTATGCCGCCCTTGCCCGCATTCAACGGTCGGCCTATCGCCGCTATGACTACCTCGTCAACAGTGAAGAATCTGCCTTTTCATCGCTCTGGATTCCCGGAATCGTCGCTGCCGTGGTCGCAGGTGTCCTGCAGGGCTTTGTGACCGTGGCCGTTCTGCTTCCGCTCTTCGCGCTGCCGTCCCCCGAGGCCCCATGAATCCAGCCCTGCTTCAACAGCTGACGCTGGCCGAGCGCTATCTCGACATCGACCAGCCCGAACAGGCTGCAGACGTGCTGTCCGACTTGCCCATCGAGGCCCTCGAAGTCGAGCTGGCGTGGTGGATGCGCGCGCTGGTCGCCAAGGAACTCGGCGGGCCCTCGGCCGCGATGGGGGTGCTCCGCGACGGGCTCGCGCGCTTTCCCCAAAGTGTGTCCTTGCTCCTCGTTTTGGCCGATGCCCAGGTCGAGAATCAAGACCTGGTGGGGGCCGAAGACACCCTGTTGCGGGCGTTGGCGGTCGACCCGGAGAACGTCGAGGCCCATTGTGATTACGCCCTCGTGTCGGCCCTCGCGGCCCATCCCGACAAGGCGAAGGCCCTGCTGGCCCGAGCCGCGGCCCTCGATCCCGAATCTGGAGACGTCTGGGTGGCTCGCTATCGACTGGCGTACTTGGCTGGTGATGATCGGAAGACGCGTCGGCTGACCCGCGACTTGGTGGCTCGCAGCGACGGCCAGGGCAAGGCCGTCGCCATGATGGGAATCGAGGCCATGAAGCAAGGCGACCACCGTGCCGCCTGGCGCTACCTGCGCAGGGCTACCGCATCGGACGCGTCCGTCGTGGAGATGCTCGGCCGCGACGTTCTCCTCGAAGCCCGCGCGCTAAACCACCCCTTGCTCATCCCCATGTGGCCCATCGAACGCTTTGGCCCGGGCACCGTGTGGATCGCGGCGGTCGTAGGCCTCTACGGGCTGCGAGCCGCGAACGTTGACGACACGCTCGTGCTCTACGCCTCGCTCGCGTTCATCGCTTACGCCGTGTACACGTGGGTCGCCCCCCCGTTTGTGCGCTGGCTCACTGGAGCTTCGTGATGACGCCCGACGACCCCCTCTTGGCGGGCCTCCTCCAAGCGCTTGAGGCGACCCCCGACAACCACGCCATTCGACTGCTCTTGGCCAAGCAGTATGCCGAACGCGAACAATGGGACGACGCGTTCGAGCAGGTGGCGCGACTGCTCGACGCAGACGCGTTGCCGGGCGAAGACGCGGTGCAAGCGGGCGGTTGGGCCCTCGATGCAGGGCGGCTTCCTTTGGTGGAACGGTGTCTGTCGGCCGCTGAGCAGGCGGGACAAATCGATGGGGTGGCCAACCTCAGACAACGCATGCTGGCGGCGCAAGCCCAGTCGGGGGTCGTGGCCTTGCGCGTGGTGGGATCCGCGCCTCCCGCCCACGGCGCGGTCGAGTCAGAAACCCCGCTTAGTTTCAACGATGTGGGGGGTCTCGCCAAGGTAAAGAAGCTGCTCCATCGTCGAATCATCTTGCCCTTCACGCGGCCGGGTCTGTTGGAACGCTACCGGAAACGTGCAGGAGGGGGCGTTCTGCTCTACGGCCCTCCGGGATGCGGCAAGACGCTGTTGGCCCGGGCCACCGCTGGCGAGTGCCGTCTGCCGTTCTTCGTCGTGCGCATCGACCAGATTTTGTCGGCATTCATTGGGCAAAGTGAGCAGAACCTTCATGCAGCCTTCGAGCAAGCTCGAGCGTCCGCTCCCTGCGTGCTTTTCCTCGACGAGATCGACGCGCTGGGCTTCGCACGCAGCCGCATGCAGAGCGAACATACGCGGGGACTGGTCGATCAGCTGCTGCAGGAACTCGACAGCATCTCGGCCGACAACGAAAACCTGCTGGTCCTGGCGGCGACCAACGCCCCCTGGGATCTCGATGACGCCTTGCTCCGGCCGGGGCGCTTCGACCGTACGGTCTTCGTTCCGCCACCCGACGAGGCGGCCCGTGCCGAGATCTTGAAGATTCACCTGGCTGACCGGCCTGTTCAAGGCCTGTCACTCGACGCCATCGCACAGCGGACCGAACGGTTCTCGGGGGCGGACCTCGAAGCACTCGTCGAACGTGCCTACGACGAGGTCATCGAAGAGGCCCTCGCTTCGGATACCGAGCCCCCCGCGACGATGGAGCACTTCGAGACCGCCCTGGAAGACCAGCGCGCGTCAACGGGACCTTGGCTCGAGCGGGCGCGAAACTATGTCGAATTCGCCAACCGGGACGACCGATACGAAGACGTCGCCAAATACCTTGGTATCAAGCGCGGCTGGCGGCTCTTTTGAGGAGGCCTCATGCTGGACCCGATCGAACGAAAGGTGATCGAGGATGGTTCTCGAGAAGCGTGGATGGTCTACGCCGACCGTCTGCTCGAGGAGGGAGCACCATGGGGGCCGGTGATCGCGGCTGCGTGCACGGGGACTCCTGACCACAACGCCCAGAAAGAAGCCATGCAAGCCATCTTCGGACGGGCGGTCGACGAAGCGGGATCCGTAGGATGGCAGTACGGGATGCTGGACACGCTCGTCGTCGATGCGCATGGTTGGGAGCACCAGGAAGAAACCGCGGTGCCCACCGTGATCCGTCGGGCGTTGACCCATCCGGCGGGCCGCTTCCTGCGGGTCCTCGACGTTGGCCTGCCACTGCCCGTTCATGACATCGATTGGCACTTCGACGACGTCATCAAGGCCATCGCCGAAACCGGGGTGCATCCACGGTTGGAGATGCTCGATTTGTCACGGGGCGCGGACCACATGGACCAGCCTTCCTGGAGACGGGTCGGCGATCTGTCGCCCATCTGGACGGTACTCCCGCGTCTCGGCACCCTCAAGGTGTTCGGTTCCGCGGGCAGCGATGGAGGCGTCCGGCTCGCGCTTGGTGACATCGAAGCGCCAAACCTGAATGTGCTCATCCTCGAATCGAGTGGCCTCGACAACCAGGCGGTCAAGGATCTTTGTCGGGCCCACTTGCCAAAGCTCGAGCACCTCGAACTGTGGTTCGGCATGGAAGACTACGGCAATTCTTGCACCCTCGACGACGTCGCCGCCTTGGTGGCTCACGCCGGGTTTCCCTCCTTGCGCCGGCTCGACCTCGACAACTCCGAGTGGGAAGCCGACCTCGTCGACGTGGTGGCCAACAGCCGCCTGCTGCCAAAACTCGAGGAGCTGTCGATGTCGATGGGCATCTTCGGCGAGGGCCCCGTTCAACGCATCCTCGAGCGGGCGCAGGACTTTGCCCATCTCAAGCGGCTCTACCTCGATGAAAACGTCATCACGGACGACCAGATCGAGGCTCTCCGGACCGTCCTGCCCAACGTCTCGGTCGAAAATCAAAAGGAAGACGACGACGGCTGGGTATACGTCAGTTGCGGCGAGTAAGCTCACCCAAACGCGCGCCTGACGGACCGGAGACCCCGTTGCGAGTCGCAGTGATCGGACACGTCGAGTGGGTTTCGTTCCATCGGATCGACCAACCCTTGCAGCCTGGCGCCATCGTTCGAGGCCGATCGTTGGCCGAAGAGGCGGCCGGCGGAGGTGCGGTCGCCGCGGTGGAACTCGCGCGGCTCACTGGGGCATGCACGCTCTTCACCGCACTCGGACGAGACGCCATTGGACAAGCCATTCCCGGTGTTCTCGCGGCCCACGGCGTCGAAGTCCAGGCCGAGTGGCGTGACGAAGCTCACCGAACGGCCTCGACCTACCTTGATCCTGACGGGGAACGAACCATCGTCGTACATGGGCCCGCCCAGGCACCCTCACCGCACGCCATTGACATGAGCCCCTTCGATGCGGTGTACCTGTGCAAGGGAGATGCGGCCGTGGTGCGACGGGCTCGAGCGGCCCGGGTGGTGTGCGCAACGGCCCGGATCCTGCCGAGCCTGCAGGCGGCAGGGGTGACTATCGACGTGCTGGTGCACAGTGCCAACGACCCTTCCGAAGCCTTCCGCCGGGGCGATCTGGACCCCGAGCCCACGCTGGTCGCCACCACAGAAGGCGCGGCAGGTGGCCGATACATCACTCGAGATGGGCAATCCGGTCGATGGGCAGCCGCGGAACTCGAAGCCCCCATCCTCGACACCTACGGTGCCGGCGACAGCTTTGCCGCTGCCCTGACCTTTGCCATCGCGCGTGGCGACCCACCTCCCGAGGCGCTCGCCTTCGCGGCGGGTCGGGGTGCTGCGGCGCTTCGTCGCCGGGGCGCTTATGGCGCGGCCTGACAACGCCGTATCAACCCCAGCAGACCGATAAACCCCAAGCCAGCCCCTACACGGCGCCCCGCATAAGGTCCCCTCGAACTTTGGGCAGCCGATCGGGATGCGCCCGTTGAACAAAAGCCACCAGCTTTTCCCGAACGTCACAGCGCAGCTCCCAGGTATTGCCGGCATCCGCCGCGCTTACCAGCACACGCACCTGCAAACTCTGCTCCGTGGCGTCGGTCACCTGAACCTTCGCCACTCGACCGTCCCATAGGGGATGGCCCTCGACGATCCGTGAAAGTTCCTCGCGGAGCTCGTCTACGGGCAACCCGTAGTCCACGTAGAGGTACACCGGGCCAATCAGTTCGGAACTCGCCCGTGTCCAATTTTGAAATGGCTTTTCGATGAAGTACGTCAGAGGAAGCAGGAGCCGTCGTTGATCCCACAGGGCCACCACCACGAAAGTGCTGTGAATCTCTTCGATTCGGCCCCATTCCCCTTCCACCACCACCACATCATCAATGCGAATGGGAGCCGTGAGAGCCAATTGCAGTCCGGCGATGAGGTTCTCCAACACGGGCCGTGCGGCAAAGCCCAGCACGATCCCCGCAAGGCCGGCAGACGCAAGCAGACTGGCCCCGAGCTGTCGCACCTCGGGAAACGTCATCAGAACAAGACCGGTTCCCAAGATGACGATGAGAACCGAGGCCACCCGCCGCAGCACCCCGACCTGGGTCCGGATGCGCCTGGCGCGCAGGTTGTTGGGCACATCGATCGGATTCGCCTTGATGACCGCGGTCTCACCCGCCCGCGCGGCGGAAAGAGCCAGCCACATCATCACGAGAATCAAGCCCACGGTGAGGCCTTGCTGCAGACCGAGGGCCCACGTCTCGTTCTCGACGAGCCCGGGAACCGCCGCCCGCAACGCCAACATCAACACCACCCAGCGGGTGGGCTGCCGCAGGGCAACGATGAAGCGTTCGTCGCCCCCTCTGGCCAATCCAATGGCCCTTCGGAGCCCCCAAAAGAGCACGGCATGGCCCAGCCAGGCCAGCAAAAGCACACCGACGACCCAAATCGCGTCGTTTAGCCATCGATCAAGTCCCGGCGGAATCGCCGGCCATTCAGGGAACATGGAGGCCTCGAGGTTGCTCAAGCGGAGCCGTAGGCTACCCCGACACGGATGCGGTGAGTTCAGCGAGGAGTGCGCCAAGTACGCGTCGAGGCGGTAAGGCTCCACTGATGCCCTCGATCTGCTTGGCCAAAAAGCGGAATCGCTGCTCGAAGAGGGTCTAGGACCTGCGATCGGAACGCAATTTTGAAGATGCCCAATCCGCAGTCTCCCCCGTGAACGTGCAGACGGCTAACCCGAAACCCTACGGAATCGGTTTGCCAGGGGGGTCGTCACGGAGGGTTTGGATGAAGGCAACCACGTCCTTTACAGCCTGATCGTTGGTCAATGAGGCAACCATGGTGCGCATTTGAGTGCCCGGCCCATCCGCATTGTCATTGCCTCGAATCCCCTGACGATAGGCCTGAAGCTGTCGAACCAAGTACCAGTCCTGGAGCGACGTGAGAGGGGGCGCGTCGGCCACGCCCGCTTTGCCAGGCTCACCATGGCAGGTCGCACACGCGGCATACAGAGCCTTGCCTGCCGTGACGTCCCCTTGTACCGTGACTGGCGGCTCGGGGGCGGGCAAGGTGGCAATCCACTCCGCCACCGCTCGGGTCGCTGACGGTGAGGGCAGGGTCTTCGCCATCGACTGCATTTGGTGACCCTTCGCATCGTCCGGATGGGACCCCCGAAGGCCGGTTTGATAGTTCAGAAGCTGCCTCTCGACGTAGTCGGCGGGCAGCCCGGCAAGCGCCGGGGCCTCCGCCCAGTCGATGCCCTCCGCAGCGCGACCGTGGCACGACGCACACAGCGCATAGTGCACCGCTCCGTCGGCGGCGGAAGCAGTGAAGGCGAACCACACAGCGAGAATCGACATGGACAGCTCCGCTACGGGGACTGCGCCCCTAGACAATGTCTAGTACCGACCAAACCTGACATTGTCAAGTTGGAGGGAATGCCCTCAGGTGCCCTCACCCACCACGGCGTAGATCGAGCCCCGACCATAGTCGACAACATAGAGATCACCTGCTTCATCGAGTCCGAAAGCCGAGATGAGGACCGGCCACTGCCCCAACGACAGCGCCTTGACGGACCGCGCCCGATCTGGAACTTCGAGGGCCCACATTCGCCCGGTTACGAAGTCCCCGAACACGTAGCGGCCTCGTAGAGCCTCGGCCCGTCGTCCGGTGACCACGAACCCCCCGGTGACCGAAAATCCCTCGTCCCGGCCATACTCGAAGATGGGGTCGACCAAGCCCTCGGTGGGGCAGTCGTTCTTGGGCCGAAAGCAGTGGCCCGCCTCCCGAATTCGCCACCCGAGGTTGTCGCCCGCCTGCACCAGCGAGATCTCTTCCCAGGCGTCTTGACCCACATCGGCCACCACGAGTTGGCCCGATGGGGTGAAGCTGTAGCGCCAGGGATTGCGAAGCCCCAACGCATAGATCTCGTCGCGAACGTCCGCATCCTCAACGAAGGGATTGTCCGCAGGAATGAGGTTTGGCGCATCTGGGTCCAGACGAAGCAGACTCCCGAGTAGCGTCTGCCCATTTTGTCCGTGCTGATGGGGATCGAACCGCGCTCCCCCGTCACCCAGGCCCACATACAGCATGCCATCCGGACCAAAGGCCAGCTGGCCTGCATTGTGATTCTGATAGGGCTGCTCAACCTCGAGCAGGGTCCGAACGGCCTTCGCGGCTCCCGAAACCCCAACGGGGGCTGACCACTCCTCGATCACCGTGACATCGCGTTCCTTCCGCGCGACATAATTCAGATAGAACGTGCCGCGCTTGCGAAACTCAGGACTCCAAGCCAGGCCGAGCAAGCCCTGTTCTCCGTCCGTTCGCACATCGACGGTAAACCAGGGGGTTCGCTCTCCCGTTTCGAGGTCGACCACCCAGGCCTGGCCTCCCTTCTCGAGCACAACAGCTCGCGCCCCTTCTCCAGGAATGAACTCGATTCCAAGGGGTTCACGGAACCCCGTTGCCAGCTCGACCAGTCGCACGGAAAGCGTGCCGCGAGAGGCATCGATCGGATGAAACGTCGCATTCACAAGTCCTTCAGGCCGCTCGTAGATGCGTTCGGGGTCGCTTAGGCGCTTGACCACGGCACGGCGAATGCCTTGGCACGAACTGGTGATCAGCAGTCCCGCAATGAGTCCAACGCAGGCATGGGCTCGCGTCATGAGGACCTCCAGATTCCGTTGGACTTGACAGTGTCAGGCCGCTTGCGGCGTATGCTGCAAACTTGACACCGTCAAGCCTCTCTGAAGTGTTGCGGCGATGGGTGCGACTGCTCCTGCGGGAACTGAGGCCCTTCACGAGGTGTGAACACCCGGCTCATGTACGTAGCAAGCCGCGCCTCGCGCATGGACGCGTGGGGCTTGCGTAGCGATCGCGGGATGCGAGTCGTTATCCGACGTGAATGCCTGCGTTGGAGGGGCCTTGAGCGAGCCGCCCGCCTTGTTCATCTCGTACCGCAGGGACGATACCCAGGTTGTCGGTCCCCTCGCGGATGCTCTGGAGCGGGACGGCAAAGCCAAGGTCTTCTTCGACCGCGATTTGTCCCCAGGAGCGCCCTTCCCGGCCCAGCTTCGTGAGCAGGTGGTAAACGCAGATGCCATCCTCGTGCTCATGGGCGCTCGCTGGATGCGTCGTGATGAGCGAGGGCACTCGGCCCTGATGGACGATGGAGACTGGGTCCGCCAGGAGCTGGAATTGGGCCACGCCCACCAGATCCCCCTGCTGCCGGTGCTCGTTGACGGGGCGCCCTGGCCCGACCGCGATTCGCTGCCCACGTCGTTGCGATTCCTCTTGGATCTTCATCGCATCGAGTTCAATTCGCGCGGTCACTTCTCCATGGAGACCACACGCATTTGGGATGCCGTCGTTCGTGCAGCGGAAGAGCGCCAACGACGCGAGTCCATGGCCCAACGACGGCCGGCTGCCTACCAGGACTTCCTGACCTACATTTCCGAGTACCTGACGTTCAGCGCCGTGGAACTCGACGAAGATCAGATTCGCATGGGCTTCGTCGAAACGATGTACAGCGCCTCGTACCGTGAAATCGTCGACAAGTGCCTTCCCGCAGGGCGGATCACCCTCTTGGAGGCCCGCCGCGGCATTGGCAAGACCTTCCTCTTGAAGCGGCTTGCCGCGGAGGCGCGAAGTCGTCACCCAGAGAGCGCGGCAAACGTGCTGCATGTGTGGCGCCATGCCCCGGCCCCCACGCTCGCCGATGCCGACCTCACCTCTCGCCTGGCCACGCTGCTCATCTGGGGCATCACCGAGCAGGGAGAGCGCTACAACCCGGCTGAGGTCTTCGGGGGCCATTGGAGATTGTTTCGGTCCCTGGTTCGAATTTACGAAACGTCAGACACGCTTTCGCTCCAACAGGCCGAAGTCCGTCTGCGACAGACCGTTCCTGAAGAGCAAGGCCGCGATGTCGCGGCCTTCATGTTGGATATGGGCTCCGTCGACTACCAGTGGACCCAACTTCGCCGACTGTTGAAGACAAATGGAATTCGGCATCTGAACCTATTCATCGACGAGTTCACGGAATCGGTACCTCATGCGCACGCGCACGATCGGTTCATGCGGATGCTGAAGGCGCTCAAGACCGAGCTGTCACCTGGGATCGGGTGCACTATCGTCGCCGGAATCTACCCCCGGGTGACCTCACTGCGGGAATTCCGAGGCAGTCAGGATGGACGGCTGTTGGCGCTCGAGTACCAGGGCGACTGGCAGGGCTGGCACCGAGAGGCCACCACCTTCATCACCAGCCAGTTTTCCGCCTACTGCCAGGGCAACGACCTTCAGACCCCCACCGAGTCGGAGGTCGTGGCACTGCGCAACCGATTGTTCGGCGGAAAGGCCATCAAACGGCTGTCCTACCTCAGCAACCGGAGCCCTCGGCAGTACCTCAATCTGCTGCAGGATGCGGTGGCCGGCGCCGACGAGGAAACGTCCGTCGATGTGGCCCGTATCGAACGTGTCGCCGCCGATTACGCCGACCGCGACTTCCGCGCCATCCCCAATGCGTGCGAACGCTTCGACACCATCGACGTCGACCCACAACTCGCCCAACGCGCCTTCACGCATGTTCGCGCGTGGACCCAGTACGGCGCCGAGGAGCGGCGGGCTCGGGGGCAGGCGCCGTCGCTCAGCATCGAAGCGGAAACGTCATCGAACCAAGGAATTCTCTCGGCCTTGGCCATGCTCGAGTACCTCGGACTGCTGCGGGTGACCGGCGACAGCTCGCCGCGCATGACGATCGAACTTAGCCCCATGCATGCCGTTCCCACCGTGCTTTCCGATGGAGAGATGGATCAACAAGGCCCCCCCTACCCCGTTGCCGGCACCCTCCTCCACGGCCCGCACCACGTCGCGGTTCCCACCCCCGCACTCCCCTCCGAAGCACAGTCGCCGCGCGACAAGTCGCTGACCGACTTCCTGCGCAAGCGGCTGAGCGATCGGCACCTCGGATTCGACGAGGACAAGCTTCAAGATCTGAATCTCAGCAGCTACACGGTGGGTCAGGTGGCCGTGTACTCTCCCGTTCAAGACCGCTTTCGTTCCCGCAAGCAGGCGCTGGTTCGACACACGACGGGCGCGTTGCTTTCGAACAAGGCCCGCAAGATGATCGAGGCCCAGCTGGCTCGGCATCTGGAAGAACATCAGATCACCATCGTTGACGACACCGAGCCCCTCGATGCCGAAGCGCTGCTCGACACCCCGCTCGCCGAGTTGTCTCTCTCGAACGCCGTCGTCTCAAAACTCGAGAAGGCGGGCCACCTGACCGTCCGCGACCTCGTTGCGTTCTACCCAGAACGAGGTCACTACCAATACAATGGTGGTCCCAAGCTCGAGCGAGTGGGCCTCAAGCCGGCTCAGCGGAAGGCGGTTGCGGCGCGCATCAAGGAGTTCATCGAAACCTGGAACCTACGCTACACCCCGGCCATGTGACCCCCGATCATCATGGGACGACGGGTGGTGGAACGGCTCCTTCGAGAATCCAGGTCTCCCATACGTCCAGGTCTGCGCTGGACAACGCACCATTGGTCGGCATCTGACTTCCCGCGCCACCGGCCGCAATCTGGGTCCCCGTGATCTTGCGCCAGATGTAGCTGTTGTCAGGGTCGCCAGGTTCGATCAAATCCATTGACGACAGCTGCCCCGACGGCTGGTTGACGGTCGATGCCCACACATTGTCGGTGCCCATGAGAAGCCCCCCCGTGCCATTCACGGTGTGACACGCTGCACAGCGCGCGTTCACGACCATTTGGACGTCGGCCGCGGTGGTCGTTTCGAACCCTACGTCGCTGTCGGGGACGCCATCACAGTCGGTGTCGACACCATTGGCAAAGTCGAAGCGACCGGGATGAACCAGGCGGTCGGCATCGTCGCAATCGGTATCGTCGTCGACAAATCCCGAGGGCTGCAGGCACTGCATGGTGACGACCGCCAGGTCACCAAACCCATCGTCATCGGCATCCTGGTACCACTCGGTCAGGGGGTTGCGGTCGACATCGGCGTCGTCACAATCGTCGTCGTTGTCGACCGTGTTCAGGGGAGCCACGCAAGCCACCGCGATCCGGTTGGCCGGATCGCCGTACCCATCGAGGTCGGTGTCGGCGTACCATGCCGAGGCGGCCCCGATTTCAGCCTCGGTGTCGTCACAATCGTCGGCGTTGTCGACGGTGGACGGCGGCTGCAGACAGGACTGCGTCACCGCGATCGGGTCACCAAGTCCGTCCATATCGGTGTCGGCGTACCACATCGTGTCGGGGTTGAGTTGGGGATTCAGATCGTCGCAATCGGTCGCATTGGCCACAGTTCCGGCCGGCGCCGTGCAGGCTTGCACTGGCGACCCCAAACCGTCCCCAAACCCGTCGCTGTCGCCGTCCGGGTACCACAGCTCCCCCAACGTCACGCTGGGGTTTGCGTCATCGCAATCTCGGTCATCCATCACCGTGTTCGCAGGCTGCAGACATGACGTCGTGGGCGAATTGGCGTCGCCAAAGCCATCCTGATCCCCGTCGGCCCACCAGACCGTGTTGGGGTTGATTTCGGGCTCGGTGTCGTCGCAATCGTCATCATTGGTGACCGTTCCCGCCGGCATGACGCACACCTCGACCTCGGTGCCCGGGGCGCCGAAGCCATCCTGGTCGGTGTCGTCCCAGAACGTGCCAAAGTCGATGGTGGCTGGATCGGCATCGTCGGCAAGCATGTCGCAGTTGTTGTCGACACCGTCACACACCTCATCGGCGGTAGGGAAGATCTCGTCGTCGCTGTCGTTGCAGTCGCCCGACGTTGCCACGTGGTCTTTGGGCGCGAGACACGCCACGACGGCGACCCCATCCCCAAACCCATCGTGGTCCCCGTCGAAGAACCAATCCTGTGGGGCCGCGATCGCAGCATCGATGTCGTTGCAGTCCTCGCACACCGGAGATCCGTCGCCGTCGCCATCGTCTTGCGGCGAAATGCCGTCGCAGTTTCGGTCGTCGAGATCGGCACACGTTTCGACGGCATCCGGTCGAACGTCGTCGCGAGTATCGTCACAATCCGTGGCGTCCTCGACCGAGAACGGAGGAGCAACACAGGCCACCACTGGCGCAAGCACGTCGCCAAATCCATCCTGGTCCGTATCGGCGTAAAACGTGAGGGCGTCGACGGGGGGGCCGTCTGGGTCAGCATCATCGATGCCCATGTCGCAGTCGTCGTCGACCTCGTTGCATCGTTCGGGAGCGCCGGGAAAAATGGTGTCGTCAGCATCGTTGCAGTCACCGTCCACGTCCGAAGTGGCCGGACCTCGCAAGTCCACGCAGTCTTCGATTTGTGGACCCGTGCCAAAGCCATCGCGGTCGTCGTCGACGTACCACCGATCCGTTTCGCACGGGGTGCCCGTGTCGGTATCGTCAGGGCCCGTATCGGCGGGCGGAGTCGACATTCCGGTGTCGGAGTCCGGAGGACTAGCGGGAGCCGGCTCTTCTCCCGTACACCCAACCCAGACGAAACCAGCAAAGAACAAGCGCATCGTGCCTCCAGGCGATGAATACCCTCCATTTAGGCCCGATTCGTCATCGGCGGTCATCCGAATAGGATGGGAACTGGTCTATGGAGCACCCTTCGAATGTCCGAGCCACGGGTATCGGAAGACATTGTTGTTGCGCGTCAGATCGCCCGAGCGGAACTCTGGAGCCAGACCCGCTGGTCGAACCTCGCAGGCCACCTGGGCACGTCGCCCACGATCGTGGGCATCCTCTGGGGTCTACTCGATGACCCAAGTCCGCTGCTCACCTACCTCGCGGTGAGTTGGGGGCTCATCGCGGTCCTAGGAGTCACCTACGCCCTGCACGCCAAGACCAACAACCATGGTCCGCCGCCCTTCTACGTCTACGCGGCGTTGACCGTGAGCAACCTCTTTCTCGGCGGGGGACTCTTCCTATTGACCCCCGAGCCTACTGAACCCAGCGTGGCCTACGGTCTTGGCGTCGTGATCTTCGCGGGAACGGCGGGCATGCTCGTGACCTACGGTTCCCAAGCCGGTCTCATGCGCGTGGCCCTCGTCACCTTTCTCGGGGCGTACGCGGCAGGTTGTGCCTCGGTGGGGCATGTCGCGATCGCATTGGGAACGCTGTTCTTCCTCTTGGTCGTGGCTGGCCACGCGGTCGGCGTCGTGACCTCGACCCATGACCGGGTGGTGGATGCCCGACTGCGAGCCGATCAGCGGGCCGCCGAGGCCGCTAACGCCCTGGAAGCGAGGCGTGTCGCGCAGGATGCCAACGACGCCAAGACTCGCTTCCTCGGCAACATGAGCCACGAACTTCGGACCCCCCTCAACGTGATTCTTGGCTACGCCGATCTCGCTGATGAAGACCTCGCTGATGGCATGCTCGATGAAGTCCGAGAAGACATTGCCCGCGTGCGCCTCGCGGGTCGACAATTGCTTTCCCTGATCAGCGACATCTTGGATTTGACCCGCATCGAGGCGCGACAACTCCCGATGACGTTTCGGAGCGTAGCCCTTGCGCCGGAGTTGCTTCGAGTGGTCGACCTGATGAGTGCCATCGCAGCCGAGCGCGGCAACTCGCTGACGGTGCGCCTCGAAGAGGGCAACCGACTCGAGGTGTGGTGCGACGCAGATCGAATGCGGCAAATCGTGCTGAATCTCGTTGCGAATGCCAACAACTATACGAACGATGGCTCGATTCTCCTCATGGGACGAGCCGTAGCCAATCGCGTACGCATCGAGGTCCACGACACGGGCAGCGGGATTCCTCCTTCCCAATTGGAACGCATTTTCGAGCGGTTCAGCCAGGTCGACGAAACGAGCACCCGAACGCACGACGGGGCCGGCATGGGTCTCGCGATTTCGCGAGCGCTCGCTCGAGCGATGCAAGGCGAGCTTTCGGTTTCATCGATCGTAGGAAAAGGAAGCACGTTCGTGCTTGAGCTGCCGACGCAGTCGCACGCTGCCCAACCCGCCGGCACGACCGATGTGGTCGTGGAATCCTGACGGTTACCGCACGACAGAATGCACGAACGCCGGGTTGGGCGGTCAACAGCGCAAGAGACTCCGCCGCCTCACATCGGTGAACGTTCACGGGCCCGAGCTTCGGCAAGTTCGCGGACGCGGTCGATCAGCGTTTGTTGGTCGGCGTCGGAACACGCCTCCCAGCTCTCACGAAACAGGTCTGCCAGATCGATGGCCACATCTAGAGCCACCTCATCAACGATGGCTGGTTGCGCGGTGCCCACCTTAGAGCGAGCCGAGGCGACGCGTGCTTCGGTGACCAGCCGCGGCAGCCAGGCCAACAGTACAGAAAGGTCCAGGTGGCCGGGATTCCAGTTTTCGGCCCCCGCGAAGCGCACATCGTCAAAGTCCGGCAGCTTTCGCTTGTAGACGGGGCGGGTGCCCACGGGCATGCGGGCGTCCGGCTTGAGAACGAGGCCCTCCGCTAGATTCTCGGGCTGGCCGAGCAACCCGTACATCGCCGGAACCCGAGAGGGGAAGGCCACAGGCAATCTGGCCAATACGCCGCGCGGCCCTCGTTCAATGCAGGGAGGAACCAACAAATTCAGCGCCCGAAGTTCATGATCGGCAAGCCACTCCCCGCGGTCGTCGTGGTCGCTCGCCACAATGGCGTCGAACACTAGCCAATGCAGGTCCGGAGCGTAGTCAATGCCGGTCTGAACGGGCTGCAACCCAGGCAGGGAGGCCCCCCCAAACCGGCCTCCGTGCAACTCACCGTAAAGCCAGAGCTGCCGTGCCCCGACCGCAGCGCCCGCCTCTGTCGCCGATGCTTCAATCTCGGACCGGATCGAGCGCCAGCCAAAGAACCCGTCGTCGTCCTCGAGCCACGCCTTGCGTTTGCCAAAGCGAACCGTGCCACGCGCCACGGCGACCACAAGCTGCGCGCCGTGGACCTTCTCGGTGGCCACCCAAGGGCCCCCGACCGTGGCTCC
>JBCCQY010000059.1:0-46753 GCA_039208735.1 Myxococcota bacterium
GATCCAGACGCCATGAAGGGAGACGTCCGAGGCGGCCCCCACGGCAAGCTCGAGCGCGCGTTAGATTTCTCCACCGAGACGGCGGTGCCTGAGAGAGGTTCGAGAATTGCGGTCTCGCTTGGCAATCTCATGGGAGGTGAGCCCATCATCGGGACCCAGCTCCGCACAAAGCGCGCGCATGTGCGCACGCCACTTGGTGTCGTTTGACATCTAAAGGGATTTCGGGGGCTGAAAGGAAGGGAAGAACTGGCGCAATGGCCAGCGGGATCAGCGGCGAACCCCTCGTGCAATGGGCGACATACATCCCTCCCTCGAACCTTCTGGCCCGAAACTCCTAAGCGTCGTAGCGGGTCGCCCCCGGAGCGTCAAAGCTCGCGAGCGCTAAACGTGTCACACGCAGCGGGATCGGCCTCGCGGTAGCCGACCTGGAACCAGCGCATGCGCTGCTCGCTCGTCCCGTGGGTGAACGACTCGGGGCGCACCTGGCCCTCCGACCGTTGCTGCAGCCGATCATCGCCAATCGCCCCCGCGGCGCGTAGCCCTTCTTCGAGGTCTCCGACTTCGAGCAGCCCACGCCCATCGGCCGCCGAGGCCCAGACCCCGGCCAAACAGTCCGCCTGCAGCTCGACACGAACTGCGTTTCCGTCTGCACCAACCGCATCAGGACCGTGAGCCCGACCCAACAGGCCCGCCTGATTTTGGATGTGGTGCCCCACCTCATGGGCAATGACGTAGGCACGAGCGAAGTCACCGGGCGCACCGAGGTGGCTTAGGGCATCGAAAAAACTAAGGTCGATGTACACTTGTCGGTCCGCGGGGCAGTAGAACGGCCCGGTCGCCGACTGCCCAAGGCCGCACGCAGTTCGCGTCATTTGGCGAAACAACACCAATCGGGCCCGCTCGTAGCCTCGCAAACGAGACGACCACGTATCTTGGATGTCATCCAACACGAATCCGACGAAGGCCTCATTTTCATCGTCTACGGCCCCCGGGGGGGCCGTCGTCGGCGCAAGGCCAGGACCCATCAATGCATAGCCGGCTCCGGCGAGCAACAGTACGACAAGAACGCCCATCAAACCGAAGCGACGGCCTACGAGCACCAAGAGGTTGAGCAGGAGCTGTAGCGGTGCTCCTGCCACGCCACCGCTCCTACGACCACGCCGGTCCTCCACGTCTTCGCTCTGGTGATCGGGGTCGTACCTGACCATTGGGGCCTCCACAATGCATCGCGGAGCCAGCCTATCCGTGGTCACTGCACGCGGCAGGTCTCACCGGAGGGACACTGCACAAGTCGCAACTCCACGCGCGCCACGCCCTCCGCAACCATGCCGAGTCGTTCGGCCGCCCCCTGGGACAGATCGACGATGCGGTTCCCGGCAAAGGGTCCCCGGTCGTTGATGATGACCCGCACTCGCGCACCGGTGCGTTGATGGATGACATCGACCACGGTGCCTAGCGGCAAGGTGCGGTGGGCCGCGGTGAGCTTCGAGGGATCGAAGATCGCCCCGGATGCCGTCGGACGGCCGGCGAAACCTTCGCCATAGAACGAGGCCTGTCCCGTTTGGAGGACGCGACCGCCCCCCAGGCAGCTCAACAACACCAAGAGCATAGGGTTTCTCTAACCGTCAGAGCCATTCGAAGCTCGTCATGCCTGATCACCGCTGGCCTTCGGCGCTACGCGCCTGCAGGCCGACGCGGTTCAGCTTTCGTCGCTGACGCTCCTGCAAGCTGATCGGGGAACGCGCGGTACGCAATGGAAGATTTCTTGACTGAACATACGTCACCCATTAATCGGCGCCCCGACGTTCGCCGCCCTTTGGCGGACGCCCAACCTGGGGCTGTGCGTTTTGTGGAGCAAACTGTGGTCAAGAAGGATTTGGAAGAGGTCCGTGTGGATCTCCTCTGCGTAAACACGATCGAGGAATTGAAGCGATTCGGTCGCTTTCGCGAGGTGAAACAAGAGTTGCAAGCGCGCCTTGGCGCTGGGGTGACCGTCCGCGCGAGGAGCTGGCAGAAACTCCTCAACACGATTCGGCAGGTCGCGGCGGGTTGCACACCGCGGCCACGCGAGGGTCACTACTTCGTAAGTGAAGCCACCAAAGCCATATTTGCGTTGCTTGAGCTGCATGGCGACGCCCAATTCTCCCTGCTCGACATTACCGTGCGGCACTTTGGCGACGTGGCCCTCGCCAAGGCGTGGCGCGACCGATTGGCCAAGCTTGTCCATCCCGATCGCTGCACGCATCCCGCCGCCACCCGAGCCATGGCCGAGGTCTCTGCGATTTACGAGGCCATGGTGGCGGCCGCGCCATGAGGCCGGTTCAAGGTCCAAGGTGGCGATTCGTCGCCCGCGGGCGTGACCTCCGCTACAAACGCCCCGAAGCGCCACGAACCAGTGCTCCGGGCATCGTCAAGGCCATTCGTCGAGCATGGGACGAGCATGCCCTCGTCGACGGAACAGGTCAGGTCTGGATTGGGCAAACCGGCTTGCATGTCATTTTGCGCACCACGCGCCGCCGGGCGGCTCACTTCATGCGTTGGGTCCCGGGTCGCGATCGGGTCGCGTTTGAAGGCAGTGCCTATGTGAGGGGTTGGCAGGTCGCCCAGCGGATCGATCGGGACATCCAAGCCTGCGCGAAACTCATTCGAAGCGAATACCTCGCCCTTTCCGAACGACACTATTTCGGCGTCCGCAACGATACGGAGGCGCGTATCCTACGCCTTCGGTATCAAGAATCACTCCGGCAACTCAACCGCCGGCTCAAGGCAGAACGCATTCGGCAAGTGGGCCTCACCCATGACGAACTCACGGGGGAACCCCTCGCCGAGCGAGGGAGTCACTTTGCGCACGTGCTGTCGCGCAGCGTCTACCCCGAGTACATGGACTGTGTTTGGAACGGCGTGGTCGTCAATCCTTCAACCCACGATGCGATGACCACGATCGAACTCATCGACGACCGTGAGCTCGTGGCGTTCTGCGTCGAGCGGGGGTTGGCCACGGCATGGCATCCTCCATTTGTTCAAGCGTTGTCCGACGCCCAACAAGAGATGTAGGCCTCAAAGGAAGTGCGTATGCAACAACGGGTGGTCCTCCGAGGCTACGGCATCGGATCGCGCGGGCAACAAGACGGTCATGGCGAACCACGGTGTCGTACCAAACGCGGCCGGGGGGCGTGCGCCAAGGCTTGTGCTCAGGTGCGTGCAATCGCGTCGGCGACCCCCGATGTCGAGCGGCACCACGAAGGTCGAAATCGGCTCGAATCCGGTGGCCCGACGAGCCCAGTCCGGAGGCAGTCCATGGTCGGTCGCCAGCTGGTCGACCACCATCTGCATGCCTGGGTCTCCCGTAATGACGGCATCCTGCTGCAAGGCCATCAAGATGCCGCACTTCGTGTCCAACCAATTGCGGGGCTCCTCCGCCTTGGGCACCGCGCGAAACAGCACATCGAAGTAGGACCGAATCGTGTAAGGCCCTTCGATCGGAAGGCCCGGACCAAACCAATCGAGCCACGCCCGGTTGGCCATCCGAATCTGCGCAGTTCCGTCAAAGAGCATCGCCGGGCTTGGGTCGAAGGCGGCGAGGGTTCGCGCGGCTCCCTTCCGCGTCCAGCGCAAGGCCGGATCGTCAAAGCCGAGCGGCTCAGATTCCGGGGCATACCCTGCCGACCACAGCAATTGCTGGGTGTCACGCTTGCCCAGCCCTAGGTGAGCGGCGATCCGTTCCACCATGCGCAGGCTCGGTCGAACGCGACCGTTCTCGAGACGCGAAATGTGTCGGGTTGACGAGGCCAAGTCCATGGCCAAGGCCTCTTGCGACACCCCAAACACGCCCCGCCAAAAGCGAAGAAAGCGTCCGAACGGATCGACTCCTGGTTCGTCCATTCTTGCCCTCCCCAACCCGACTTGACCTGCCAGGTCATGGACGAGCCGTCATCGGCGGTTGTATCCACCTGATCGTCCCCTCTCCGCCGGAGTCTAATGGCTCTGGCTCCCTCTGGAGGAAGCTTTGGCTGAAGCCTACATCTACGATGCCGTGCGCACCCCTCGCGGGCGTGGCAAGGATTCGGGCGGACTGCACACCGTCCGTCCCATCGACCTTCTCGCGGGCGTGCTACGCGACCTGGCCGATCGCCACGAACTCGACACGAGCCAGATCGACGATGTGGTGGTCGGCTGCGTGACGCAAACCGGTGAACAAGGGGCCTGCATCGCACGCATGGCCGCGTTGCAAGCTGGCTACGACACCGACGTGCCCGGGGTCACCCTCAACCGCTTCTGCGCGTCGGGGCTCGAAGGCATCAATCACGCGGCGGCCATGGTGGCGTCGGGCTTTCACGACCTCGTCGTGGCGGGCGGTGTGGAGTCGATGTCGCGGGTCAAGATGGGCAGCGATGGCGGCGCCATCTTCGACCCTGCCTTTCAATGGGATGTGGGCTCCGTGCCCCAGGGCATCAGCGCCGACCTGATCGCGACGATGCGGGGGGTGACACGGGCTGATGTCGATGCGTTCGCGGCCGAATCCCAACGACGCGCCGCGGCGGCCATGGACCGCCACGCATTCACGAAGAGCATCGTGCCCGTGCGCGACATGAATGGTCTGCCCATCCTTGCCGTCGACGAGCACCCGCGGCCCGGCACCACCGCCGAGTCCTTGTCCACGCTCAAGCCCAGCTTCCAGATGATGGGCGAGCAGTTCGGCCTCGACGCCCTGGTGCGCAGCAAGTACCCGCAGGTCGATCACATCGATCATGTCCACCACGCGGGCAACAGCTCGGGCATTGTGGATGGCGCGGCGGCCGTCCTCATCGGCAGCAAGGAAGCCGGTGAACGCATGGGCCTCAAGCCGCGTGCGCGCATTCGGTCGGTCGGGCTGTCGGGCACCGAACCGCTCATCATGTTGCTCGGACCCATGCCTGCGTCACGCAAGGCGCTCACAAAGGCGGGCATGACCATCGACGACATCGATCTCTTCGAAGTCAATGAAGCCTTTGCCGTCGTGCCCATGGCGTTCATGAAGGACATGGGCGTGCCGCACGACAAGGTGAACGTCAACGGGGGGGCGATTGCTTTTGGTCACCCCCTTGGAGCCACCGGCGCGATGCTTCAGGGCACCCTGCTCGACGAGCTCGAAGCCCAAGACAAGTCGGTTGGCCTCACCACCCTTTGTGTGGGTGGCGGCATGGGCATTGCCACCATCGTCGAGCGGGTGTGATCATGTACAGCATCGACATCGACAGTGACGGCATCGCGACCCTCACCCTGGCCATGGAAGGCCGAGCCAACAAGATCAACGGTGAATTCATCGAAGGCCTGGGTCGAGCCTGGGACGAGATCGAAGCGAACGCCGATATCAAGGGCGTCATCCTCACCAGTGCGCACAATGACTTCTGCGTGGGTGCCGACCTCGAAATGGTCTACCGCGAACGCGATGCGGCCCGTCTCATCGAAGGCATTGCGGTGTTTCATCGCCTGCATCGACGCATGGAGCAAGGGGTCCCGCTCGTGGCCGCGCTCAACGGCTCCGCATTGGGTGGCGGATACGAGATGGCGCTGGTCTGCAATCACCGCATCGGTGTGCCGAGCATCAAGGTCGGGTTGCCTGAAGTGAGCTTGGGGCTCATTCCCGGAGGCGGTGGTACCCAACGCCTTCCCCGACTCATTGGCATTCAGCCGGCTCTCGAAGTGATCAGCCAAGGCCAGATCCTGCGGGCCGACAAGGCACTCGCTAAGGGCCTCATCAACGAGATCGTGGAACCCGAGAAGCTGCTCGCCCACAGCAAGGCATGGCTGCTCGACAACCTCAAAGCACAGCAACCCTGGGATGCGAGCCGCTTCCGCTGGCCCTCTCCGCGGCCCAACACCGAAGAGGCCCGAAATCTCTTCCTCGTCGCCTCGGCGATGGCCTACAAAAAGACGGCAGGCGCCTTCAAGGCTGTGGAACACGCGATTAGCGCCGTGCAAGAAGGCAGCGTGCTCGCGCTCGACCCTGCCCTGCAGGTCGAAATGCGCCACTTCGCCAAGCTCGTGGTTAGCGATCAGTCCAAAGACATGGTGCGCACGCTATTTTTCTTCAAGCAGCGCGCGGACCGGCAGATCGGCCTGCCCAAGACGGAAGCCCACGAGTTCACCAAAGTGAGCGTGCTAGGCGCCGGAATGATGGGCGCGGGCATTGGATTTCTCTGTGCCAAGGCGGGGCTCCAGGTCGTGCTGAAGGACGTGAACGGTGAGGCGGTCGAGGCCGGCATGAAACACGTCCAGGCCCAGGTCGCCCGCATGAAATGGCTATCCGAAGGCGAGCGTGCGGTGCTGCTCGGCCGCGTCACGGGCACCATCGACGTTGCAGACTGTGCGGGAAGTGACCTCATCATTGAGGCGGTTCCCGAAAACAAGGGCATCAAGGCCGCGGTGACCAAAGAGACCGAACCGCTGCTCGCGGAAGGTGCGGTCTGGGCATCGAACACCTCGGCCCTCCCCATTTCCGAATTGGCCCAAGCCAGCGCCCACCCCGAGCGCTTCATTGGCCTGCACTTCTTCTCCCCCGTCGAGAAGATGCCACTGCTCGAAATCATCACCGGCGAGAAGACCGATGAAGCCACGCTGGGGCGCTGCTTGGCCCTTGGCAAGGCCCTCGGCAAAACCTGCATCGTGGTGAACGATGGGTACGGCTTCTACACCAGTCGCACGTTCTCGTCGTACATCCTCGAAGGAGCTGAACTCGTCGCCGAAGGCCACGACCCCTCGCTCATCGAGTGGGCCGCACGCTCAGCCGGCATGCCCGTCGGTCCGTTGCAGGTGTTCGACGAAGTGACCCTTTCGCTTGGCCACAAGGGCCTCATCCAAGGAGCGGAATACCGAGGGGCCGAGTTGCTTGAGATGCCCGGCGTGAAGATGCTGTTTCGTATGGTCGAAGCGGGTCGCGGAGGTCGCTCGGCCGGAGCAGGGTTCTACCGCTATGAAGGCGGCCGTCGAAAGGGCATCTGGGAGGGGTTGTCCGACCTCGTCCACGCCACCCCAGATGAGACGGGCCTCGACATCGTCCAGCAACGCCTGCTGCTGGCCCAAGTGGCCGAAGTCGGGCGGTGTCTCGACGACGGCGTCCTGCGCGACCCCGCAGACGCCGAGGTAGGCGGAGTGTTCGGAATTGGCTTTGCGCCCAACCGCGGAGGTCCGCTGGCCTATGCCGACCGCGTTGGGCTGCCCGAGCTTGTGACTCAGCTCAAGGCACTCGCTGCCCAGCACGGCCCACGGTTTGCGCCCTCCGAGACCTTTAAGCGAATGGCCGCCGAGAACCAGACCTTCTTCGGGTCCTTCCTCGCAGCCTGAGGCGAGATGCATTAGGCACTTTGCCATGACTGCATCCTCCTCGGGCCGCTTTCGAACGAAGACGGGACACGTCGATGTCTCACCCGAATCCCTGCACATCGCGCGCACCGGGCTTCGGGGAAGGACGGCGCAGGTGCTTCAGGGTCGAAGCGGCACCCTTCGCACCTGGCTGCTCTACGGAGGGCTCATCGCCGCCTTGTTGTGGTTGGGTTGGGCTTCGTTGAAGGTCGACTCGGTGCCGCTTGCCGCCGTGTCATGGTCGATGGCGGCCTGGATGGCCTGGACGCTCGTTTCGGTGCGCAACTTCAGCATGGCTCCCGTCGTTTCACGACAAGCGGCGACGCGAATCGAGGCGGTCCGCGGATGGCCGGGCATGACTCGAGACCGCCTCATCGTCCACTTTGACGAAGACGGAAGACCGGCCCGCCGCTTCATTCTCATGCCCGGAGTGCTCCAGAACGGGCGGGGTGAAATCGATCGCGCCATTGCGACGCTCCAGGCTCAGGACTGGCCGGTCGAGGCGCCGTAGGGCCGTTGCGCGCTGCTATACTCGCTGGGTGTCACGTCCCCCTGTTCAGTTGATCTTGCGTGTTCTCGCGGCACCTGAGGATTCGATCCTGGCCGAAGGCGCGCTTCTGTACGTCAACCAGCCCGAAGTGATCGTGGGACGGAGCGACCGTGCGGACGTGCTGTTGCCGCACGAATCGGTGTCGCGGCGCCATGCCCGATTGAGCGTGACGCCCAACGGCATCCGCATCGAGCGCCTCGTCGACCACAACGGACTGTTCGTCGACGAAGTATCGGTCGACGAGCCGACCATCATCACGAAGGATCAAGCCGTCCTTCAGGTTGGCGCCGTTCTGCTCATGATGCAACGGATCTCGAATGCGGCGAGTCGCACCACGCAGCCCGTCGGTAGCGTCAAGCTCGTGCCCGAGTCAGACACCCGCTTTCGGGTGGTTTGGGACGCTGGAACCTGCACCGTTTCACTCGACGACCGCGAGTTGAACCTCCGCCCTCAAGCGGCCGCGTTCTTTGGGCTGTTGCTGGAATCGCCCGATGCCTGGGTCAACAACTGGGAGCTGGAGGACCACCTGGGCGCCAAGGCTAACCTCAATCAGTGCGCGACCCTCGTGAGAGGTTCACTCTCGCGGCGCATCAACGAGGGCAGTCTCTTGCTGGAAGACCTTGTCGACTCGCTTCAGGCGACCCTCGACATTGATCTCGATGCTACACAGCCCCGAGCCGTGCTGCGACACGTCATTGGCAACCAACGCGACAACGCATACACGGCTCGCGTGGGGAAACTTGGTATTTCCATCGAACACGTGTGAGTTCGAATGAGCGACGAGGAGACCCGTCCCGAGCTTCGTCGCATCACCCTCGACGTGGCGCACCGACGGGGGGCCCGTCCCGGCTCGGTCCGGATTCCATCGGCGGATGGCGTTTTCACGACCTGGGAAGAGGAAGATGCGCACCTTGCGCTTCCCATCACCGAAGATGTCACCGCCCGCTTCGACCAAGTACACGCCTTTCGGCATGCTGCGCTCGTGCCGTGGCAAGTCCTAGAACGCGCCGATGACGGATGGCTCGCCATTGCCGACTCGCTGCCGTCGACGGAGTTGCACGACGCATTCGCGGAGGACCCCAGCCAGCTCTCCGAATGGGCGCGTCAGTTGGTCGACCTCCTTGTGACGCTCCATGCCAACGGGCTCGCCCACGGCGGGCTTGAGGAAGCCCCCTTGCGGGTGGATGGCCTCGGACGCTTGCGGGTAGGCCCCATCGCGTTGACCCGAACCGGCCATGCCACGGCGGACCGTCGGGCGCTTGGAGCCCGATTCCTGCCCTACGCCAAAGGTCCGTTGGCCACCTGGTCGCAGCGTTTGGCAGAGTCCGGAGAGGAGGCCTGGCTCGAGGCCGGACGTGCCTTGCTACCCGCCCAAACCGCACGGCCCCGGTACCTTACGGGGGTCCCACTCGGCCATGGCGGGATGGGAGACGTCTTTCGGGCTCACGACCGACGGCTGGATCGAAGCGTAGCCCAGAAGGTGCTGCGCCCGAACACCGACCGCGTGGAGCGATTCTTTCGAGAAGCACGACTCACCGCACGACTCCAACATCCCGGCATCGTCTCGGTTCACGACCTTGGCCA
This sequence comes from Myxococcota bacterium, assembly GCA_039208735.1. Lineage (GTDB taxonomy): Bacteria > Myxococcota_A > UBA796 > UBA796 > DRPG01. Next base: position 9,476 of record JBCCQY010000059.1, read on the forward strand.
GAAGGAGTCCGGCGAGCCGTTCTACGTCATGGAGGAGGTACGGGGAAGAAGCCTCGACATCATGAGCGCCCAGGCTGTGGGAACACCGGGCGGGTTGGTCCGAGTGGTCACCATCTTTGCTCGGCTCTGCGAAACTCTTGCCTACGCACATGCCCAGGGCGTCGTCCATCGCGACGTCAAGCCCGAAAACGTGATGGTGGGGGAGTTTGGGGAGGTCCGACTCGTGGACTGGGGGGTCGCCGCCGAAGTCGGTCAGCCCACGTTTCCCGCCGGAACGCCGGGCTACGCCGCTCCTGAGCAATGGGTCCCCGGCAACGCCGATCCGCGCCTCGATGTGTATGCGCTCGGGGTGCTGCTGCAAGAGCTGATTGGGGAAGACGGACCCGACGACCTTAAAGAACTCGGTCGGCGATGTGCTTCGGCCACGGTCGACGAGCGGCCATCCAATGCGGGCCCCGTCGCAGAAGCGGTCCAAGCCTGGCTCGAGCGCCGGAATCGACGGGCTCAAGCCGATGCCGCGGTGGCGGAGGCCGAACCTCTGCGACAAGCCTCCACCACCCTTGCCGTCGAAGCTGAGACCTTGCGCAGCGAGGCTTCCGCCCAGTTGGGCGCCATTCCGACCTGGGCGCCCATCGAGCAGAAACGTGAGGCCTGGAATCTCGAAGATCGAGCCGACGCCGCCGAACGGGAAGCGGCGGAGGCCCGGGCCCGGTATGAGCAGCGCCTCCGGGCCGCATTGGAGTATGACCCCGCCCATCAGCCAGCCCTCGACGGCATCGCAGACCTCTACCGGACCCAGTTGCTCGATGCCGAGGCGGCCTCGCGCCGATCCGAAGTGGCCCGGATCGAGAACCTTTTGCGGCATCACGACGGAGGCCGACACCTCGGCTGGCTGCAAGGCGATGGGGCCCTGACATTGCTCACCGAACCCTCGGGAGCCACGGTAAACCTTGATCGATTCGAAGAGCGCGATCGACGGCAGGTCGCGGTGCCGGTCCGTGTCTTAGGCCAAACGCCGCTGCGCGAGGTCCGGCTGGCCCGAGGCAGCTGGTTGCTACGCATTCAACACCGGGACTGCGAAGAGGTTAGCTACCCCGTCTTTCTCGAACGCGAGGAACACTGGGACGGCGTTCCCCCCGGTGAGCAAGCCCCAATGCCCATTCCCCTTCCGCCACGGGGAAGCCTTGACCCCCATGAGGTTTATGTACCGGCGGGTTGGTTTGTATCGGGTGGCGATCCCGAAGCGACCGATGGGCTGCCACGGCGTCGGTTGTGGGTCGACGGGTTCGTGATGCAACGGTTTCCGGTCACCGTGGAGCAATACCTGGCTTTTCTTTCGGCCACGGAACCGCCGGTCGATGCGATTCCGCGCGTGCCCAACTCCGGAGGGGGCCTGCCGCTGTTTGAACCAACCCCCCGGGGCTGGCGGCGAACGGCTCACGGCATCGGTCCTTACGACCTTCAGAGAGACTGGCCAATCTCGGGAATCTCGTGGCAAGCCGCTCGAGCCTACGCTTCCTGGTGGTCGAGGCAAACCGGCCACGTTTGGGAGCTTCCCCACGATCAGGAGTGGGAAAAGGCGGCCCGGGGCGTCGACGGGCGGACGTTTCCATGGGGAAACCGGATCGACGGTACCTTCGCCCGGTACACCTCTGCGCAGCAAGGGGTCTACACTCCGATCGCCGTGAACGAGTACCCCACGGACCGTTCCTGCTACGGACTGCGTGGGATGGCGGGCAACGTCCGGGATTGGTGCCGGAATGGGTATCTCCGGCTCGGGAACCCCGAACCGGGTCTTATCGAAGGCGCAAACATCGAGGGCGACCCGCTGCGAATGACCCGAGGAGGAGGGTACGCATCAGCCGCGAAAAACCTACGCTGTGCCGCTCGGACGGTACTCCGATACGATGGGTTTCTCGCGCTCATCGGATTCCGGCTCGTCAGACCTTTAGCGCACTAAGCGCCATCGTTGAGTAGTATGGCAGGCTGGCGCCCGGGGGAGGCCATTGGGTCAGTTTCACGAACCGCCACGTTCCCGTCGGACTGGGCTGGATCAAATCGAACGGCGCGTAGGATCGCGCCGCAAACCACTGTTGAACCTTGTCCTTCCGAACAACCAAGGCGCCAGCGGGGGCGGGAAACCGAGGATCCGTTTCAATGATGTAGGAGGCGCGAACCTGGGGGTCCGCCGTCGCCGGCACGGGCCCACCGTTAGCATTCTGCCTGGGAAACGCGGTTTGTTTGTATCGAGTCCGATCCCAGTCGACCCGTACAAGCTGGGGCCAACCCGATGACTTCATTACAAACGTGCCTGGCCAGGCCTGACCGCTCTTCCAAAGCCAGTCTTCCTGGCCTGGTTTCAGACTTGCAAACAGCAAATCCATCAACGTCTGATCCACCTTCTTCTTTGCCAGTGCATCCATTACACCCTGCGCATCGGGACTGCAGAGCACCAGCTGTCCGAGCCGCTGCGTGTCGGTCGCGTTCCAAATCGGGTGCGTCCACAAAAACGGATTGGTGACCCGCTTTGTCGCTCTCGACCACCTCAATGGTGCAAAGGAGGGAGACTTCGCCAGCTGGTCGAGAAAGTTGAACGTGGTCCCGTTCAGGTCCGGAATCTCAACCAGGCTGTCTGTTTCGCTCGCGAAGACCTCAACCCCCGTACGAACACCAACCACGCGAATCATCGCGCACCTCCAACCCACCGTACGCCCCACCGGATGTCGCCCCTCACCAGTTCGAGCACATCGGCACGGGACGCAATGCCGGGCTGATCGGTATTCAGCCCTACAACAATGGCCTGCGTCCGTCGGTTCGGCTCGATGGCTCGTCCTTGTACGACCACGAAGCCTCCTGCGTAGACCGTGGCTTGGTTGAGGTTGTGCAGGGGCAGCGCCTCGTAGGCGTCGGGGCGGTCGCCCACGATGCGCCACGCCGAGATTCGTCCCTCCCAGTCGTCGACTCCTCGATTCGACACGCGAACGTAGAGCATCCGCGTGCGCCCATCTGGGGCGTCTTCCGACAAGCGTTCGTGGTGTCGAGCAGCAAGCCCCCACCGCGCTTGCAGATCGACCGCGTCGCCCCGGAAAGCGACGCGACGCACGAACACGTCAGGGGAACTGGCTCCGTCCGCGAGCTTGGCTCGGTCGGCGACCTCCCCGCGGTCCAGCAGGGTCGACCGAAGGTAAGGCACCGCGCCGTCCTGCAACCAGTCCAACGTCCGCCGCCAGTCGACACGGCCAAATCCGGTACCCCGGTCCCACCCGCTCAAGGCCCGCACATCGGTAGGTCCTCCCGAACGGCCGCGGGTAATGTCACGACCATTGGCCATCAGCACGTTGCGAACCGATGCCGGTCGAAGTCCGGGATGCTGCTGCAGCAAGACGGCGGCAACCCCCGCCACCTGAGCCGCCGCCATGGACGTCCCCGAGGTAAGCACTTGGCCGTCTCCACGCGCTCCGCCGTCGGGCTTTTGATCCATCACGGAATCCGGACTCGTCGAGGTCTTGAAGAACCCAGGCAACTCGCCCTCGGGAGCGGGCGGCGCAACCAAACCGCAAACTTCGGGCGACTGGCGACTCGGGTTGCCAAGATCCTTCGACGCCGCGAAGACCTCGCTGCGAAAGTGAGTCGCGACGGACGACGCCACGTAGTCGGACCCTTCGACGGCGACCCCACCCACCAGCAGCGCATCGGGGTGGGCGATGGGGTGAAGGTCAGCCCGCAGACCCTGGGTGCGAAGGAGCGGCTCCTTGACCACGTCGCGCCACTTCGTCTTGCTCGACGTGGCCGGCACGTTGATTTCGATCGGGGGCTTTGCCACCTTCGCCGGGTCGATGTCCACCATCGCCCCGTTGCCGGACGCAAACACCACCAAGACGTTGTTTCGCGTGGCCTCGGCAATCTCGCGCTGTAACGCCACCGATAGATCGGCCATGACCCAGCTGCAAAGGACAATGTCGGGCCAAGGCGTGGTGGCTCCCCCTCGCCATTCCGGCCACACCGCCCGCTGAAACGCCGCCACCGGGTAGTTTCGAACTCCGGAATGGTCGGTGTACTTGATGCTTCGTACGTCAACTTCCGGTGCCACGGTCAGCAAATGGTGCAGCACCGAGGTGCCATGCCCACGTTCATCGGTGTTGGGATCCAGTCCGGCGAGGGCAGGCCCCCGGTCGAGCCGTGGGTCGGCAGGCAAGCCCCGCGACACCCCGGAGTCCACGACCGCCACCTTGACTCCCTGACCCCTCGCTGAGCCCTGAACCTCGAGGAACTTGAGCACTTCTTGAATCGGCTTGTCGCGAAGCGGAAACCGCCCTCCACCCGGCGGCGGGGTCGGGCCGGTGGTGCCGGAATTCCCGGTTTGCGTCGCACAGCCCACCACCGCCGCCGCGGCCATCCCTTGCAGCACGGCCCGACGACTCGGGCTCACCGATATCGCGTAGGGCATGATTTCCAAGGCCGCGACCGAGGGGCCCAGCAGCGGAATCCCCCCTTCCGTGCCCTGAAACGAATAAACCGCATGACCGGCAAGCGGGTAGGGCTCAATGTCGAAGTGCTGCAGGAAGTCGTCGGTCGTCCCACTGAACGACAGGCCCACCGGAGTGCGAGCTTCGATTCGAAAGTGGCGGTTGAGACGGTTCTCGATGGCGTCCACCGACGAGAGGTCTGGCATGTAGGACACGTCACGACCGTGGTGGATGTTCCAAAACTTCACCCGATCCAGCTCATACTTGGCATCGCCACTGCGCCCCGCGTCCTCGTCGTACCAACTCGGGTTCGTGATCTCCCCGAAGATCAGGCTTGCCATGGCCCTCGGTTCAAAGTCGTTGCTCGCCATCATCCCCCCTGGCTGGCCGCACCCTACACAAAGCCAAGCCGGACCCCAACCGCCCCCGGTGGTTTCCAACCTTGGAGGAAACGGAAGACAGGGAGTCCGGCCGGCTTCGGTGCCCTGAGCTAGGCCGGGACGCAAGGCAGAGGCTTCGCGAAAGCTCTCGGAAAGCTTCGCGCGTCAGCCTCGCGCAACGATGGCCACCGCCTCAATCTCGACCAACATGTCGGGGTCCACGAGGCCTTTGACCTCCACCATCGCGGTTGCCGGGCGAATATCGGCAAACACGCGCCCGTGCTCCTTCGCGATGGGTTCCCACTGCGAAATGTCGGTGACGAACATGCGCGTTCGCACCACATCGGCCAGACTCGCATCGAGTTCGACCAGCGCCTGCTCGATGATCTCCAGACAACGGCGGGTCTGTAATGCAGGATCTCCCTTGCCCATCAGCTCGCCATCGGGACCCGTCGCCGTGGTGCCCGAAACGTGAATCGTGTCCCCCATCCGAACGGCTCTCGCGTAGCCCGCAATCGCTTCCCAAGGCGCCCCAGATTGTACGGATCGGCGCATGATCAACCTCCCTCTTCCGCGATGGTTCGAGGGGCTTACCTCCACAACAGGGTGCTGTCGCCGAACTCATGGTTGCGGTACCCAACCGCCTGGGCATGCGCGTTTGCGGCCAGCAGAACGTCGCGATCGGCGAACGCCTCCATGAGCGCGAAGTGGGACTCTCCAGGCTCGTGCATGCCTGAAAGCAGACCGTCGACAACCTGCAGCGTCGTGGTGGGGCCGATCCGCAACCCGGTGACGCCCGCAAGCGGTCCGTCGACGGCACTTTCGAGGGCGCGAACCACCGAGGTTCCGACCGCCACCACGCGGCGAGCGGCCTGTACGGCGGCCCAGGTCGCGTCAGGCACCGCGTAGCGCTCGGGTAGCGGTAAGACCTCATCCAACGCCGGTTCACCCGTCGAGGACAACCCCGCTGCATGGGTCAAGGCCACCACCTCCACTCCATGCATCTTCAGCTGGCTTTGCAACGCCAGCGTCAGTGGACGCCCCGCGGACGGCATTTCGACCGCCCATGGATGGGTCCCGTACGGCGTTTGAACGTCGGCCAGCTGAAGGTCGCGGTCGAGGTAGCTGTACTGAACGGGGCGGCCCGCGGCCCAGACCAGCGACAGCGCCACTCCCACTCGCAACAAGCGCGGATGGTCAGGATGTACATCGCGAACCTCAACCGAGGCGCCGGACACCGCAATCCGATCGCCGACCCGAACCTGCGGGGGCGGAGGCCTCAACTCGGTGGGCGAACGCCAATCTCCTGCCCCGAACAACACGGCCCAGGCCTCCTCCACAGGCGCTTCCGCGAGCCGGAGTTCGACGTCTTCTCCGTGCACTCGACCCTTGATCGAGGCCGGTAGCGTGAAGGCGTCATTGACCACCAGCACATCGCCCGCTTCGAGCAAGCTCGGGAGATCGCCTACGTGGTGGTCCGACCACGCGCCCTGGGCAATGGTCAGCAACCGCGCGCCATACACCGACCGAGGGTAGGTTGCCGGCTTCATGCTTGCACCTCCACCCGCCCGCCCGTCGGCCAGTCGCCCAGCTGACGCAGCAACCCTTCGGCCACCGCCTCGGGTCGCGCAAGCGTGCTTGGATCGGCATCCGGCATGGCGGCTGCGTGCATCGCGGTGTCCATCTCGCCAGGGTCCACGGCGATGAACCGCACCTCTGGTACTTCCGCAGCCCAGATCCGGGCCAGATGATCGAGGCCTGCCTTGGACACCCCGTAGGCACCCCAGGTCGGGTAGGCCTCTACCGCCGCATCCGAACTCACGAACACCACCGTTCCCCGCCCTCGCAAGGCCATGGCCCCGGCCACGAGCCGCGTGAGTCGAAATGGAGCGGCGAGGTTCACCTCGAGGACCCGGTCGAAGTCTCCTTCCGTGAGGTCGAGCAGCGGACGTAGGGGGGTGGGGCCTAACGTCGACGCGGCATGAACCAGCAACTCGATCGGACCGAGCTGGCTCTGCACTGCACCGACGATGCGCGCCGCTGCGCCGGGATCGGCCACATCGCCAGCCACCGCGAGCGCGCCGGGCACCTCTGAGACGACGTCCTGCAAAGCCTCTTCACTCCTTGCCACCCCCGCCACCGGCCAGCCCTGGGCGGCCAACCGAAGCATCAACGCCCGGCCCAACCCCTGACTCGCGCCGGTGATCAGCGCGGTTCGACGTAGTTCCTTCGACATCTCGACACCTCCTGGGGTCCTTGAATCACGTTCTTGATACAACGTCATCAATGTTGTCGATACATTGTCGGAAGGTCGACGGAGCAACCATGGTGGGAACCGAAGAAGCCTCGCAAAACCTGGCCCAAAGCCTGTCACAGCTCCGAGAACTGCGGGGCTGGACCCAACAGCGGCTCGCGGATCTCGCGGGAGTGCCGCGCCCCACGGTGGCGAACCTCGAGTCAGGCTCCGCCAACCCGACCCTGGCCGTGCTCGTTCGACTGGCCACCGCCCTGCAGGTGACGCTCGATGAGTTGGTGAGCCCGCCTCGGGCGACCGCCCGGCTTTACCGTCGGGCCGAACTACCCACGCAGCAGCGTGGCACGGTCGAAGTCCGCCAGCTTTTGCCCGATGCGATTCCCGGCGTCACCGTCGAACGTCTCGCATTGCCCCCGGGTCAACGCTTGGTCGGGGTCCCCCACAAGCCAGGAACCCGCGAGTACCTCACCTGCGAAGTGGGACACGTGCGGCTCACGGCAAGTGGCGAGAACTTCGACCTCGATGAAGGCGACGTCGTGGTGTTCCGTGGCGATCAGAGACACAGCTACCACAACCCGATCGATACCCCCGCCGTTGTGTATTCGGTCGTCCTCCCATGAACGCAGGAAACGAGCTGGCCGTCTGTATTCATAAAACATACGGATGACAGCATGCGTACCGGAGGAGGTTCCGCATGGCCCTCATTGGCATCGACGACATCGCGATGCACATTCCCCGTCTCTTCGTTGACATGCGAGATTTCGCCGCCCTTCGGTCACAAGACTACGACAAGCTCCGCAAGGGCCTGGGTCTTGAAGCGATGGCGATTCCCGATGCACACGAAGACACGGCCACGATGGGTGCCAACGCGGTCGCGCGGCTCATCGACCGCAACGCTCTTGATCCTAGCCGCATCGGTCGGCTCTACTTGGGAACCGAGTCGGCCCTCGATGGTTCGAAGCCGACCGCCACCTACATCCTCGAAATGCTCGAGATGCGATACGGACGTGGCGTGTTCCGCCATTGCGACGTGGTCGACATGACGTTTGCGTGCATCGGGGCGGTCGACGCGCTGCACAACACGCTGGACTGGGTTGCACGAGGCGGTCTCGACCAAGACCGCATCGGCATCGTCGTCTTCGCCGACAACGCGAAGTATGATCTCGGCTCGACCGGGGAATATACGCAGGGCGCAGGCGGCGGCGCGATGCTCATTCGGCACCACCCCCGACTGCTTGCGATCGAAGATCGGTTTGGCGTCTCCACCAAGCCGGTGCACGATTTCTTCAAGCCACGACGCGCCGTCGCCGTGCAGGAACTGCTTTCCGAAGCCCTCAAGCTGGCTCGCGAGGCCGGAGGCGACGTCAGCGACGACCTGGTTGACGCCATGATGGCCAAGCTCGGAGAGCGCACCACGGAGCGGTTCGGGCTCTTCAGCGACAGCCCCGTGGTGCAGGTGCACAAGGACACGCCCGTGTTCGACGGGCAGTTCTCCAATACGTGCTACCGCGAGGCGGTCAAAGAAGCGTTCGTCGACTTCCGTGAACAGGCGATGCGGGATGGCCGCTACGACCCTGCGGCGGACCCCGTGCTCACCGAACAGTGGGCGCGCATCCTGCTCCATCTGCCCTATGCGTTCCAAGGCAAGCGCATGTTCCCCGATGTGTTCCGTCACGAACGCCAGGGTCTGGCCATGTGGCAGGCGGTGGAAGCTGAAATTGGCCCGGCACCGGCCCGTCCCGGTGAAGACGCGTCCGAGGCGGACCGGCTCGAGGCGGAGCGTGCGATCGAAGGCTACCGGCGAAAAGTTTCGAAGACCGAGGCCTATCGCACATTCGTGACCGAACGCATCGAGAGGGGGCAGCGCGCATCGAGTCTGATCGGCAACCAGTACACCGGTTCGCTATTCTTGGCCTTGATGTCGACGTTCGAGTCCGATCTGCAGGACGATACCGACCTGACAGGGAAACGGCTTGGCCTTTGCGGGTACGGCTCCGGCGCGAAAGCCAAGGTGTTCGAGGGCATCGTTCAGCCCCAGTGGCGCGACGTGGCAACGCAATTCCGCCTCTTTGAGCGGCTGCAGTCGCGCCAGGCCATCGGCACGGACCTCTACGAGGACCTGCACCGCGGCCACCGGACCGACAGCGTGCGGGCCCCTGACGGCGAGTTCGTGCTGGCGGGCATCGACCGGGGCGGGGTCCGAGAGGGCGCACGCCGCTACGCCTGGATCGACGGCACGGTGTAGGCTGCCGGGGTTTCAACCACCCCGGAGGCCCCGTGGCCACCCACGATTCCTCGATTCCAGCGCGCACCCGGGCCTTGCGCGGCTACGGGTCACTGACGATCAAGCCGCTTTCACCCGACATTGCCGTCGAGCGCGATGTGGTCATTCAGCTGCGCGACGGCACCGCGGTCCGCGCCAACCTCTTTCGGCCCGCCCGGGTGATGGCCCCGTTGCCCGTGCTCGTCCACTGCGTGCCATACGGCAAGGACGACACGCCGAAGCGAGGTTCGCTCTGGGATCGCTGGAATCCTCAGTACCGGCTGATGCGAACCGTGCTCGGCGGCGACATTGGCGAACTCACGCTTTCGGAGGCCACGCCTTGGGAAGCCATCGACCCCAACGTGTGGTGCGCGAAGGGCTACATCGTCGTGGCCTGCGATTCGCGAGGCTTTGGCAAAAGTGATGTGGCCGGCAAGGGTTCGCGTCGCCCAGATGCTCCGCCCGCTACGCTCGTCACCCCCCAGGAAGCGCAGGACTTCCACGACGTGGTCGAATGGTGCGCAGCCCAGCCGTTCTGCAACGGGAGGGTCGGCTCGATCGGCGTAAGCTACCTCGCAATAAGCCAATGGGCGATGCTCGGTTGGGCCCAGCCACCGTCGTTGAAGGCCGCGGTCCTGTGGGAAGGGGTCGTCAACCTGTTGCGACACCTGTTCAACCAGGGCGGCGCAGGGCCCTCGCGCTTCGCCCAACTCTGGACCCGAGCCACCCGACGCCTCGCGCGCGGTGGCACCCGTAACTTCGGCCAGGACCTGCTCGGCGAGCTGGATGCGATGGCCGAAGCCCGCGGCACCTATCGCGTCACCCCCACTATGGCGGCGATGAACCCCCCGATCGAGCGGATCGACCCCGACCGGACCGCACTCCTGATCTGCGGAAGCTGGAGCGACCAGGGCATCCACAATCCCGGCACGTTTTGGGGCTGGCGGCGCGTGGTCGGACCTAAGGGCGCTCGCCCCCACACCTTCCTCGTGACGCACGGACGTCGCAAATGGGAGGCGTTCTACGATTGGGCAGAGCCCATCTTGACACGGTTCCTCGACCACTATCTAAAGGAGTCGAATCCCGAAGGGGAACCCGCCTTGCCCCGCGTTCGTCTCGAGTTGCGCGACGATGAGACGAAAAGCTGGGTTCGCGATGAAGCGGCGTTCCCCCCAGCTCGGACCGTTCCTACCCCCATCTCCTTCAATCCGGCCATGCTGGCACCGGGTCGGCGACGCACCCTCGACGGGGCCACGGTGGTCTTCGACGCCAGGCTCGGCGAGGCCGTGTTTGTGTACACGTTCACCGAAGACACCGAAGTGTGCGGGTTCGCTCGGCTGACGCTGCACGTCTCCCTCGACGATCCCAAAGCAGAGTGCGACGACGCCATCGTCGTGGCCCAGCTTCACAAGGTGGTCCCAGGCGAAAAGGGCGAGATGCGACGGGTCGCTTTTCCGGGCGTCATGGGCGACCGCCACGAAGGGGTGAGCCGCGGGTACCTGCGCCTTTCCCATCACGTCGGTCACGATGAAGCATTGAGCACCGCGTTGCAACCTCACAATCGCCACGATCGGGCCGAGCCCCTTCAGCAGAATCAGATCGTGACCGCCCGCATCGCTCTCAATCCGAGCGCGACCCGCTTTCGCCAAGGCGATGAACTGCACGTCATCATCACCGGCAAAGAGACGGCCTCGACCCCCATGCTCAAACGGCTTCATCTCGATGACGTAAATGAAAAGGGACTGCGCCTCCGCATCTACCTCGACGATGGCCGAGCGCCCGTGCTGGCGCTCCCCGTTCTGCCGGACGATGGTCGACAAAGGCAACTCGTGCTCGACCACAATCCGACATGAGGGAGACCGCATGGCCGCACCCGTCCTCGAAACGAGACGGCTCCGTCTTGAACCCGTCGAACTGCGTCATGCGCCCGATCTTCAACGGCACTTCAACGACTGGGAGATCATCCGAAACCTCGCGACGTCGGTGCCTTGGCCCTACCCCGACAACGGAGTGGTCACCTTCTTTGAAGGCAACCTGCTGCCGCGCATCGCCAACGGAACGACCTACGCGTGGGCCCTGGTGCTCCGAGACACCAACGAGGGCATCGGCCTTCTCGAATGGCGTTTCGATGACGGGCCTGCCGGCCACCGCGGCTTCTGGATCGGCCGCGCACACCAGCGCCAGGGACTCATGACCGAGGCGGTCACCGCGTTGCAAGACTATGCGTTCATCGAGTGTGGATTCGAACGCATGGTCGTGCTCAACGCCGCCGTCAACACGGCCTCACGACGCATCAAGGAAAAGACGGGGGCCCGGTTGCTCGACACCGTCGAGCTTCCCCACCATTCCGGTGCATCCGAGACGCAACGGTGGGAAATCACCCGCGAAGGCTGGATCGCATTTCGCGCTCAGGACAAGTCATAGGTCAGTCGCTCGTCCGCCACGAACCCCAGGTACCCCTGCAAATCGGGCAACAGATGGTTGAGCGGTCCCTCGTTGTACGCCCAGAGGGCTCGCGGCAGCGTCGTGCCCCCGATCTTCAGGTCGAAGTAGGTGGCCAGGCCCTTATAGGGGCACCAGGTGGTGGGGGCATCGGCACTCGGCGTCACGCTTCCCGCAGGAAACGCGGTGGCCGCGACATAAACGCGCATCGGCAGCGGTGCTTCCAACACCAGCCGAGCATCGGGGGTCTCGAGCAGCGGAGCCCCTTCGAACGAGACCTTCACGGCGCCGTCCAGCCGTCGCACATCCACCCGGTGGTGGGGGTTTCGCGCGTGAGCCGTGGTGGGCTGGCCTTCTTCCGTCCACGTCAGTTCGCCTGGGGCCCAGCGTGCCCGCACGTCAAAGAGGTTCACCGGGTCGAGCTGGACAAAGCCGGGTTGGTCCGCGTAACGGCGCCCTCGCGTCGTGAGGACCTCACCATCCACCACCACCAACACGTGATCGGGTCGGTCCGGGTCGTCGCGCAGCTCAGCATCCACCGCGGACTCGGGCAGCAGGTAGAACGAGCTACCTCCGGTTTCGTAGGCGACGAGCGCTTCACGGGTATCGACGAACGTGCGGTCGCCGCGCGAAACGCGGATGCGGCTAGGGTGGGACTGGGTCTTCATGGCGCCTCATAGCGTGGGCGTTCTACCGTCACCGAGGCCGGGACCCCCGCTCCGAGAGGAACGTGAGGCGAGCGGGCTCTGCGCCCATGCCAAAAAGCGTCACGCTTTGCAGCTGGTCTTCGAACGCTTCAGGATCGACGACGTGCAGGATCTGCCCACTCCCTTCGACCGAGACGGGGTAGCGATCGGTCAGGAGCGGAGCCACCGTTTCGGCAGGGAGGTCGAAGAACACGGTCAAACCCGTCAACCGGTCCGCTTCAAACACGGCCGATACGGCATGGACAGGGCCAAGATCTGCCGTCACGGGCAGTCCTCCACACTTGGAGGTGCGGCCGGCGTCGAACCACTCCCGCACCACCTCGGGTTCCACCGACCAGTCATAGGCATCGACCGCGTGTCCGGCTTCGAGACAGGCGGACCGAAAAGCCTTCCGAGAGCTTCCAAACGCTACGCCCCATACGCCGCTCCCCGCTCGCGGCAGCGCCCCCTCCGATTCGAGGACGGTGTTGGCCGGCAGGGCCGGTTCGGCAGCGTAGACCCTCGAGGCAAGCGGACCATCGCAAATCGCGGGGTCAGGAGCCTGGCAGGTGATGGCCCGCACCACCAAGTTGTGATCCGGATCGACGATGAGCAACGCGCAGGTTTGGTCGACCGCTTCGGGCGACATCGATCGCATGCACAGCTCCCGACCTCCATCCCGCTCGGTGGCCTCAAAAACGGCGGCTTCGTCCGTCTGAGCGCGAAGGGTTGCCTCCACCGTGTCCCACACCTCGGCGACCGTTCTCCCGTACCGCGGGGCAGAGGCTTCGACGCTCCGCTGCACCTGGACCCGCCCCGCCGCCCCTCTCGGTCCACGACGTGCTCCATCCAGCACATGAACCTGCAACGGAGCGACCGCTTCGGCTAGCGCCTGACGTTCTTGTCGTTCGGACGACGACAGTTCCACAAAACCGGCTGGAAGCTGCGCCACCAGTCCAGGCACGGAAATCTCGGCGGCGGGGGTACTCCACCACTGGCAGCCCAACCCCTGAAGCATCACGACCGAATGAAGGAGCTTCAAAGGAACCTCAGGGTTTGCTGAATCTCGAAGATAGCTCCTCGAAGGCTCACGTGCGCATCCCGGTCCATCGTGGAGCGGAGGGGAGCGCCAACTTGGAGCGACCGGCGACCTCACCCACGCTGGATCCTGATCTCTCAACGGCACGCGGCTTGCGTCGACACCGACCTCCACCACAAGGGAGGCCACATGCACGTCAGATTTTGGGGGGTTCGAGGGAGCATTGCGGTAAGCGGCGGCGCATTTTCGCGCACGGGGGGCAACACCAGCTGTGTCGAACTCTTCCATGAGGGGCATCGCATGGTTCTGGACGGAGGCACGGGGCTTCAGGAACTCGGGCGCACGCTCGCTGCGCCCGTCCGGTCGACAACCCTGCTGTTCTCGCACGTCCACTGGGACCACATTCAGGGCGTACCCTACTTTGCGCCAGCCTTCCGCCCGGGGAATCAGCTGCGGCTCGTGGGCGCTCCTGGGCTGAAGGAGGCGCTCATGCGTCAGATGTGTGCGCCGATGTTTCCCGTCGGCCTGGACGCCTTCCGGGCTGAACTGGCATGGCAAGATCTGGCCCCCGATACCGCCGTTCAGTTCGGGCCATTCACCGTTCGCTCGACCGATGGCACCCATCCCAACGGGGTTCGCGCCTACCGAATCGAAGCGGGCGGCCGTGCCGTGGTCTATGCGACCGACGTCGAGCATGGGTCAACCCTCGACCCGATGCTCGTCCGGCTCTCAGGCGACGCCGATCTGCTCATCCACGACGCTCAGTACACGCCGCAGGAGTACCCGAGCCATCGGGGGTGGGGGCACTCCACCTGGAATCAGGCCGTGGACGTCGCCGAGCGCGCCCATGTCGGGCAGCTGGCCCTGTTTCACCACGACCCCGCGCGCACCGACGCAGCCTTGGCTGAGATCGAGGTTCAAGCCGCCCAGCGACGGCGCGGCACCTTTGCTGCCCGGGAGGGCCGTCGGGTCGCCCTTTGACCCGGCGTACAGCCCCGCCTACTGTCGATCCCAGATTCGCCCTGGAGCCCTTCGCGATGTCGGCCCGTTGGTTTGAAGCGCTGCGCCTCCGTCTCGCAGACCGCCAAATCGACGTGGGCGAAGTGCTCCGGACCGTGGTGGACGGCGTTGCAGCGGCCATGGGCGCCGAGCGAGCGACGCTGTACCTCCATGATCCGTCCACCGGCGAATTGGTAAGCCGAGCCGCGCACCTTCCCGAGATCCCAGAGATCCGGCTGCGTCGGGGCGAGGGCATCGCGGGATGGGTAGCGCGCACACGCCGTCCGATGGTGGTTCGCCGAGAGCAACCGGATCCACGATGGAGCGATCGGATCGACGCGACCACCGGCTACCACACACAAAGCATGCTTTGTGCACCGGTTCTCACCGAAACGAACCTTATCGGCGTGATCCAGGTGCTTAACAAACCCGTCGGCGACTTCGGCGAAGACGACCTCGAACGCCTCGAACACATGGCTGGTGACCTGGCTGACCTTCTCGATGCCCCTTCGCTGCGTCGTGAGCTTGCGTCGGACGCCCCGATGGCCCTTGGCTCCGACTTCGTCGTGGGGTCATCGCTTCTCATCCAACAGGTGTACGAACGCCTTTCGCGAGCTGCCGCGAGCGACGCGACCGTGCTCGTGCGGGGGGAGACCGGAACGGGCAAGTCGCTTCTGGCTCGGGCCATCCACGACCACTCCCCCAGGCGAGACGGACCGCTGGTCCAGGTCGACTGTGCGGCTCTGCCAGCCTCGCTCATCGAAAACGAGTTGTTCGGTCACGAGCGGGGCGCGTACACGGGGGCTCGCGAAGCGACGGAAGGCCAAGTCGCGGCCGCCGAAGGCGGAACCTTGTTCCTCGATGAAATCGGCGACCTTCCCCTCGACGTCCAAGGCAAACTGCTCCGACTGCTCGAAGAGCGCACCTATCTCCGCGTGGGCGGCAGCAAGGCCCGACAGGCCTCGGTCCGCTTCGTGTGTGCGACCCACACCGACCTTGAACAACGCATGGCCGAGGGCGCCTTCCGGTCCGACCTCTACTACCGAATCCGGGTCGTCGAACTCGAGGTTCCCCCCCTTCGCGACCGTGGCCAAGCCGACCTCGACCGGCTCGTGGACCACTTTGTGTTCGAGAGCGGGCGGCGACACGGGCGAACCATGACCTTGAGCCCAGAAGCCCGATCCGCCTTGCACACCTGGTCCTGGCCGGGAAACGTTCGCGAACTTGAGCACTGCATTGAGTCCGCCGTGTTGATGGCTCGAAGTCCCACCCTCGCGGCCGATGATCTGCCCCTTCGCCGAACCGTGGGGTTGCCCCGAGTCGATGAACCGGAGTGGTTCGTGGCCCAAGGCGGCACGCTGCGGGACATCGAACGGGCCTATTGTCGACACGTGCTGGAGCTGTGCAACGGCAACCGAACGCAAGCCGCCCAGCGCCTTGGGATCGGGCGAAACACCCTGGCTCGGAAGCTGGCGTAAACAAAGAGGCGACCCTCAGAAAGGGTCGCCTCGACAGCGGATTCCCCGCCGCAGTCACGGCGAGGAGAAGCGCTAGGACTTAGGCCCGGCGGCGTCGGAGCAAGACGCCAAGTCCGGCGAGGGCCAGCCAGGCGAAGGAGGGCGAGCCGTTGGTCGAGCATCCGCCGCAACCTTCGGCCTCACCGTCCACCCCATCGCAGTTCTGATCGATGCCATCTTCCGCGACCTCGACGCCGTCAGGATTGACGTCGGCCGCCGCATCGTCACAGTCTCCATCGACGGTCACGGTGCCGTCAGGCTGGTCGCACGCCAGCACCTCGGCATCCCCAAAGCCATCGCCATCGGCGTCCACGTAGAACGCTTCCGCATCCACGGCGTCGTTGTCGACCGCATCGTCGCAGTTGTTGTCGATGCCGTCACACACTTCCTCGGCTCCGGGGTTCCGCTGGGCGTCGGTGTCGTCGCACTCGTCGCAGACAGCAAAACCGTCGTTGTCGAGGTCGTCGTCACCGGACGCGCCGTCGCAGTTCGTGTCGCGACGGTCGGAACAATCCTCGGGCGCACCAGGGAAGACGACGTCGTCTTCGTCGTTGCAGTCGCCTGCGTCGGTCGCGAGACCGGGCACCAGGTCGCACGCCAGCACTTCGGCATCCCCAAAGCCATCGGCATCGGCATCGACGTAGAAGGTCTGCTCACCAAGGGCGCCTGCCTCTTCGGCCTCGCCGTTGCAGTTCTCATCGATGTCGTTCGCGTCACAGACTTCGGCCTGACCGGGATTGACGAGTTCGAGGGTGTCGTCGCAGTCGCCCGCCGCGGCGATGTAGCCGGCCGGCTGGTCACACTGGGCCAACGTCGCGTTCGGGTCGCCGTAGCCGTCGAGATCGGCATCGGCGTACCACGTGGGCGGATTGACCACGGCGACCACATCGATGTCGCCGTTGCAGTCATCGTCGATGGAGTTGCACACCTCGGCCGCGTTCGGATTCACCGCCGCACTGCCGTCGTTGCAGTCCCCATCGTTGGCAACAAAGCCGCTCGGCTGGGCACAGGCTTGCTGGCTCAAGGCGGGGTCGCCGAAGGCATCGCCGTCCACGTCGGCGTAGTAGGTCAACGCATCGATGGCATCGATGCCGTCGGTCGACCCGTCGCAGTTGTCATCGAGCCCGTTGCAGGACTCGGTGCCATCCGGATTCACCGCCGAACGGGTGTCATCACAGTCGCCCGCGACGGTCACGAAGTCCGCCGGCTGCGCACACGCGCGCACCGTCGTCGTCCCGTCACCGAACCCATCGCTATCGGTGTCGGCGTAGTAGGTCCCTGCGTCGATGGCGTCGTCTTCATCGGCCGTGCCGTCACAGTCGTCGTCGAAGGTGTTGCAGAACTCCTCGGCCCCCGGATTCGTGGCCGCCCGACCGTCGTTGCAGTCGGTGTCGTCGCTCACAAAGCCCGCGGGCTGGACACACGCCCGCTCGCTAAGCGCCGAGTTGCCGTAGCCATCGTTGTCGGCGTCGCGGTACCACGTGCCCGCATCAGACGCCGAGGGCTCATCGATCGTCGTGTCGCAGTTGTCGTCGATGTCGTTGCACACCTCGGTGGCACCTGGATTCACCGCGCTCACCGCATCGTCACAGTCGGTGCTGTTCGCCACGAACCCATCCGGTGCCTCGCACGCCACCTGGAAGTCGGTCGCATCCCCGTAGGTGTCTTCGTCGTTGTCGGCGTACCACCGGCTCGCATCGATCGCGCTGGGGTCGTCGACCTGCAAGTCACAGTCATCGTCGATGGCGTTGCCGCAGACCTCATCGGCCCCCGGATTCACCGCACCCGCCGCATCGTTGCAGTCTTCGGCGTTCGCGACGAACCCACCCGGCTGGCTACACGCGCGCTCGGTGGTGTCGGCATCGCCGTAGCCATCGCTGTCGGCGTCCGCGTACCAGGTGGACGCATCGGCCGAGCTGGCATCGTCGATCATCGTGTCGCAGTTGTCGTCGATGGCGTTGCACACCTCGGTCGCGTCGGGATTCACCGCCGCGGCTCCATCGTCGCAGTCGGTGTTGTTCGCCACGAAGCCGCCCGGCTGGTTGCACGCGATCTGGTTCACCGCCGCGTTGCCGAAGCCATCGGCATCGGTGTCGGCGTACCAGGTCGAGGCATCGGAAGCCGTCGGCTCGTCGATCGTCGCATCGCAGTTGTTGTCGATGCTGTCGCACACCTCGGTCGCGTCGGGGTTCACCGCCGCCGCACCATCATCACAGTCTCGGTTGTCGGCGACGAAGCCCGAAGGCTGGTTGCACGCAAGTTGATTCACCGCCGCGTTGCCGAAGCCATCGGCGTCGGTATCGGCGTACCAGGTCGAGGCATCGGAAGCCGTCGGCTCGTCGATCGTCGCATCGCAGTTGTTGTCGATGCTGTCGCACACCTCGGTCGCGTCGGGGTTCACCGCCGCTGCACCATCGTCGCAGTCCCGGCTGTCCGAGACAAAGCCCGAAGGCTGGTTGCACGCAATCTGGTTCACCGCCGCGTTGCCGAAGCCATCGGCGTCGGTATCGGCGTACCAGGTCGAGGCATCGGACGCCGTCGGCTCATCGATCGTCGCATCGCAGTTGTTGTCGATGCTGTCGCACACTTCGGTCGCGTCGGGGTTCACCGCCGCCGCACCATCGTCGCAGTCCCGGTCGTCCGAAACGAAGCCCGATGGCTGGGTGCACGCAAGCTGGTTCACCGCCGCATTGCCAAAGCCATCGGCGTCGGTGTCGGCGTACCACGTCGATGCATCCGACGAACTCGGGTCATCGATCATCATGTCGCAGTTGTTGTCGATGCTGTCGCACATCTCGGTCGCGTCGGGGTTCACCGCCGCCGCACCGTCGTCGCAGTCCCGGTTGTCGGAGACAAAACCCGATGGCTGGACGCATTCAAGCTGACTGACGGCAGGGTTGCCAAAACCGTCGGCATCCGCGTCCGCGTACCAAGTGCTGGCGTCGACCGACAACGGCCCATCGGTGGTGCCGTTGCAATCGTTGTCGAAGCTGTCGCACACTTCGGGGGCCCCGGGGAACACGAACGAACGAACGTCGTCGCAGTCCGTCGAATCGAGCACGAAGCCCAAGGGCTGGCTGCAGGCATCCTGCGGCACGGCGAGGTTTCCGAACCCGTCGTCGTCCGTGTCCGCGTAGTAGGTCGTCGCATCGGCCGAGGTCGAGGGGTCGATGGAACCATTGCAATCGTTGTCGATCGAGTCGCAGACCTCGATGGCACCGGGGTTCACCGCCGCCGCACCATCGTCGCAATCCGTCGAATCCAACACGAAGCCCGCAACCGGGCTGCAGGAGTTCTGGCTCATCGCCGCGTTGCCGTACAGGTCTCCGTCGAGGTCTTCGTAGTACGTCAATGCGTCGATCGACGACGCGTCATCGGTGTCGCCGTCGCAGTTGTTGTCGAAGCCATCGCACAGCTCGGCTTCACCGGGGTTGATGTCGACGTCACCATCGTTGCAGTCGGTGTTGTTAGCCACGAAGCCCGTGGGAGCCGCGCAATCGAACACCTCATCGGTGGCATCACCGAAGCCATCGCCATCGGTATCGGCGTAGAAGGGCGTCGCATCGGTGGCTTCACTGCCATCAATGTTGTTGTTGCAGTTGTCATCAAGGCCGTTGCAGATCTCAATGCCGTCGGGGTTGATCGAGGCAATCAGGTCGTCGCAGTCGGTGGCATCCGCCACAAAGCCCATGGGTTGCACACAATCGAGGGCGGTGACGTCGATGTCGCCAAATCCGTCACCGTCGCCATCGGCGTACCAGGTCAGGGCGTCGATGGCCGTGCCTCCGTCGGCGGTGCCGTCGCAGTCATTGTCGATGGCGTCACACACCTCGGTCGCACTGGGGTTGACCAGCGGGTCGAGGTCGTTGCAATCGTTGTCGCAGGTGGTCACGCCATCGGCGTCCTGGTCCTCGCAAATCGCCGCTCCGCCCTGGTTGAGCAGGTAGATGGGCTCGCTCACCGGGCCGACGGGGCGGCCTTGGGCATCGATCACGGCCGCCACGTAGGCGAGCGGCAACACGTCGTCGCCCGTAAATCCACCGTTCGCGGCCACGCCCGAGTAGTCGAAGCTTTGGGCGCCCACGCCATAGGTGATGTCGATCAGACCCGAGGCGGGGATGACGACGTCGATGTGCTGCCACTCGGCCGCGTTGTTGACGGGGAACGCAGGGTACAGCGTGTTGAGCCGTGAGTCGACGAGCGAATCGATGGTGATCTGACCCGTCGCCACGGTGGCACTGTTGCCCACAGGGTCGATGCCCTTGGCGAGCGAGATCCGAACCGTGTCGCCTGGCGTGCCGGTCACGATGACCTCAGGCACATCCACGCCGTAGACGCCAACGTCGCCCGGCAAGAAGCCGTCGACCTGAACGTCCGCCGTCGGTGCGGGCTGCAGCGCAATGGTCGACACCACGGTCTGGGCGCCCGCCTGCGAGCCATCATGGCCAAGCTGGGCGCTCGCGATCGTGCCATCGCCAAACAAGATGGTGATCAACGAACCGGTGAGTTCGGCACCACTGATCCCGCCCACATCGAAGTTCGAGGTGCTGCCAACCTGGTTCGACGCCGTATCGACGGTCCCCTTCAGGAGGCCGGCAATCGAGTTGGGATCCATGTCGGAGCTAAAGCCAATGGTCTCGCCCGCATCGAAGCCGGTGAACAGCAGGAGCTGGCCCCGGAAGCCACCGCCGGCCTTCGGGCTCGGGAGGCTGTTGTTCGAGACCTCGTCGACAAAGAGGTTGTCTTCGTCGGTGAGGAGGTTCGGATTGAACGCATCCAGCGGATCGAAGCTGATGGACCGCGCGGGCAACGAGAGGTTCGGGTACGCGGTGACCGCCGGGTCGATGGGCAGGACATCCGCGGCGCCGGTGCTGAAGGTCAGCGCCTTGGTGACGTGGTCGCCGCCCGTGCCGTCACTGTCGAACACGGAGTCGGGGAACACCGCTCCGGTGACGTCGAGGTACACGGCCGCGATGCGCTTGGTCCCGGTGTTCTGAATGGTGAACGAGTTGTTGCCAAAGTTCGACGACTGCACATCGCTTACGTTGGGCGTGATCTGAACGAGCGCTTCGCCAATCCCCCCGAGGGGGTCGGTGGTGTCGATCAACGTCACCACACCGGGATCGAAGAACGCGTCGGTGGCGGGCGTTTCGGCCAACGGCGACCGCAAAATCGCAAATGCGCTGATTTTGGGGTTCTGGACCACGCCCACGGTGGAGAGCGTCAATGAGCCGTCGGTCACCCGGATCGTCCGGGTGACGGTGAGCGCGGTGTCGATGGCTCCAACCTCGGCAAAGATGTCGAGGTTGTCGACCACCACTTGACCTTCGAGCAGCACGTCGAACACACGCTGACCGGGCATCGTGATCTGGTTGAAGATCTCCGCGAACTCCATCTCGACGGTGTAGAGCCCGTTGGGCACCGCCACGTCGTAGGTGAAGCCTCCGGCCTGAAAACGCTCGGACTGGTACAGCCCATCATCATCGGTGCCCGCCATGGGACGACCGGTGCTGAACATCATGCCGTTGTTGAAGTTGTCGGCCTGATAGACGCGGCCACTCTGGGCCACGACCTGGGGTCCACCTGCATTGACAGCGAGGACCAGCGGATTGGGGGTGCCGGCAAACGTAAAGTCCGAATTTGTGAATGCCGCATTGTCGTTGCCTGCCGCGTCGTTGAAGGCGCTCGCGGCAACGTCGACCGTGATGGTGTCGTTGGCCCAACCACCGATCGGCCGCACGCTGTACTCCGCGTAGGCCTGACCGCCACTGCCCGAAACCACCAACTGCTGGTTGAGGATCTGCAGTGCCTGGCCCGTCGACGAAAACGTGACGTCGGACAGGTCGATGGAGGACGGATCGAGCTGCTGGTCATCCGTGAAGGTGACGGTGACGTCCAGCGGATCGTCGAAGAACACCGGTGGGTCGTACGACACCGCGATCGACGGAGCCTGGTTGTCGAGCACGAAGTCGTAAATCGCGAAGGCCGAAATCTGCGGATTCTCGATTTCGGGGGTGGTGGTCAGCGTGAGCATGCCGTCGGCAACGCTCACGATGAAGGTCTTGATGAGCGCCGTTTCGGCTCCCGCCTCGGCGAAGATGTCGAAGTCGTCCAGCACCTTGGTGCCCTCGAGTTCCACATCGAACACCCGCCCGCCCACGGTGAAGTTGGGCGCGTAGCTCTCGACGAAGTGCATCTGCACAAGGTATGAGCCGTTGTTCACCGGCACGTCATAGGTGAACCCACCGGGCGCCCACCGCTCGACCTGGTACAGCGCGTCATCATCGGTTCCGGCGATGGCCGCCGTCGTCGAAGCCGTGTTGCCGTTCATGAACATGTCTTCGCTGAACACCGTGCCGTCGAGCGCGGTGTAAGCGAGGCCGCCTGCATTGACGGCGGTGACGAGCGCGCCCTGGCCCTGGCCAAAGCCGCTGATCGCGATGTCATCGAAGTCAGCTTCGAACGTCTGGCCTTGCCCATTGGTCACCGACGACAGCACGCCGACGGCGAATCCGGTCTGGAGCAGCGCGCCGGTGTCGGTCGGCAGCATAAGCACGCCCTGCAGAGCATCCCAGGCATCGCCGGTCAGCCCCACATCGAGACCCGTGCCGGTCGTCGACACCCCATTGATCTCGTAGGTCCAGTGGGGCGTGACCATACCGGTGACACGGTCCACGTCGAGGCCGAGGGTCACCGTATCGGTCGCCGTCACGCCGCTAAGGCCCGCCACCGGGTACCAATCGATAGTCGGCGTAGTCGCACCCACAAAGGCAAAGGCGAACTGGCTTTCGACCTCAAAACCGAGGTCGCCGTTCGAGCGCCGTACCAGCGATACCGACACGTAGTTGTCTTGGTCGCCGGCACCGACGAACAGGCCCTGCCGGGCTTCCGCGTTGGCGGGCAAGTTGCTGATCTCATCGAGGAAGTTGTCGATGTTCGTGGTGACATCGAAGTTGGTCAGCGTCGAAACAGGGTTGATGCCAAACTGGAACCCGTTGCGCTGCGTATTCGCCCCAGGCGTGCCTTCATCGACCGCCTTGACCTGCAAAATACCTGGCGCACCACCGTAGATCACGTTCTGGAGGTCGGTAAGGGTCTCGGGCAGGCCCTGTCGGTTCGTCATGACTCCGGTAAAGCCGATGCCACCGCCGTTGTAGAGGCCACCCGTACCGTCGTACCAGGCTGGGCTGTCGTTGGGGGGCGTGCTGTTCGCGCTGAGCGAGAAGTCCCACACAAAGGTGTCGCCCGCCCGTACCAAGTCGACGTAGCCATTGTAGGGGTCGACGGGGAAGGGGTCGAACGTGTCATCGAGCCCATCGACATCGCGATCGTTGGGGTTCGGGTTCACGCCCTGACCTTGGTCAGGCGAAAGGATGACGATTTGATCGGCCCCGTAGGCGGCCACGAAGATGACGCCAGGAAAGGGATCGGAGGGGCCCTGGGCCTTCACATCGAGAGGGTTGGACGTCAGGCTACGCGCCTCGACGGTGTCGACATCACCATTGGCGTCGAGCGTCAGGGCGGTGATCTGGCCGCTGAAGCTCACGGTGAGCAGCGCGTTCTGTAGACCACCGGCGGCCGTGTACTCGTCAATGCCGTTGGTCGACGTATTGAACGAGTACAACGAACCATCCGGCCCGTTCTTGATGCCGGTCTGGCGGGCCGGCGCCTTGAACACTTCCTGGCGAAGGTCGATGTGGGCTGCGCCTAGCGTGTCGAAGCCGGTGAGATCGCCACCGTTCAAGATGAGCGGGCCCACGTCGACGGGCAGTGCGGTCGTCACGATAGACCCATTGACGATGTCGAGCGGAGTGCCCGTGGCCACGCCGTAGGGGTTGTTGTTCGCTGCGTAAAGGTAGACACCAGCCGCGATGCCGCGGGCCCGGTAGAGGTTGGGGTGCCCCCCGTACAACGATTGGTCGTAGGCGGGAATCGTAAAACCTGAGCCCACGCGGTGGAGCTGGTCGCCCTTGTTGACCTGCCCCGACTCGTTGGACAGGTTGACCGCCGGCCCGTTGTCGGCCAGGCCATCGTTGTTGGCATCGGTGATTTCGGCGCCGAGCGCGTTGAGGGGCACCCCGCCCCAGCCCCCGTTCGAGCCATTGTCACAGGTATAAACGTCGTTGTTGGCCGCGACCGTCACATCATACTGGTTGCGGTAGCCAACCCCATAGAGCTCCACGACGCCCGTGGTATCGAAGATGGCCTGGTTTAGACCATCATTTCCGCCGAACACATCGGCCGTTGCCACGCCACTGCCATCCAGGTCACCTCCGTTCGTGTCATCGAGGCGCGTGGGGTCGTTCAGGGTCGGCAGATCGAAGAGGTATTCGTGAACGTCGCCCGGGGCCGGCACGTAGGTCGACGGACCAGCCTGCTCGATGATGTCGAGGGCTTCGAGGTCGATCGAGACAACCGAGCCCGAGTAGAAGTATTCAGGTGTGTACGCAAAGTTGTTGCCCTGGGCACCCGCGTTCGTGCTCCCCCCAATCGCCACCAACAAGATCTGGTCGCCGTTGGGCTTGGTGACCAGCTCGAGGCCATTGATGGAGTGGTTCTCCTCGGACTTCGGAAAGCCGCGAACCAGGTCGAGCCGCTCCCACATGGGATCGCCGTTGCTGTCGAGCATCGGGGCGCCCATCGCATCGACCTGCATTTGGACACGGCTCACCACGCCCGAGTTCGTGTCGAGGTTGGTGTCGGTGCCAACGGCCACCCGAGGGTCGCTCGATGTGACATAGAGCATCACGTTGCCGAACGCATCGGTCGTCGTCACCGCACCGGTGACTTGTCGATTGTTGACGTTGGCTTCGTAGCGGCCTTGGTCATCGTGGTTCGGCATGTTCTGCACGACATTGATGTCGTACCGGCCGGTGACTTGCCAGGTTTCAACCTGAACGTTGCCGACGGTTGAAAATTGGCGGCTGACCGTGAGCACGGCGATGAGTCCGTTCTGCTGGGTCACATAGATTTTTCCATCCGCCCCCACGTTCACCGTCGTGGGATTGTTCAGGGTGACCCCTTGCAACGCAAGTTGCGTAAAGTCCGCCAACGATTGCGGCACGCTTTGGGCGAGCGCAGGACTGGCCGAAAACCACCCTGCACACGCGGCCGCGAGGATGACGGCCCATCTTCGCATGCTCATGATCTGCCTCCGAATACCTAAAAGGGGAGACCCACCCCGCAGATGGGTCTGACAACTTTGCCCAGCGCCCCTAATCCACCCGGAGACCAAAAATGTTACGCAGGGTTTCAGCCCATGCAATTTTGGCGAATTTCCACGATCATTCAGGTTTTGCCATCCGTGGACTTGGGGTGACGAGATCCCCCGCTCGGCTGCTACATTTTCGCCACACTTTTTTTGCACGACCGGAGCGATCACCCCGCTGACCTTGACGGTGCCGCGCGTTGGGGTGAGTCTCAGCCTGGTTCCGGGTGGGGAGGAGGCGGGAAGATGGTGATCTGGGGTCTCTTGTGCGCGGCCGGATGGGCCGCTCCCTCATGGTCCGAGATGGTCGCAGATGCCGAGACGATTCGGCCGAGCCTTGCGGTCCCTGCAACCTTCGAACGACCGACGGGAGCCGCTGCCGTCGACCTGATTGCACCGCTCGGAGCGAGCTGGCTGGTGGTTGGCACGACCGCCCTCTCCCCGCAAGGCATGCCCCGCGAAGGGGCCATCGAGCTGTGGAACACCAAAACGGGGGCCACCCAATGGACGATTCCGCGTCCGCCGGTCCCCGGCGCCATCTGGGAAGTCCTCGAAACAACTCCGCTTGTCATCGCCGGCCGAGCCAAAGGCAAGCTCATCCTGATCGGGATGGACATTGATCTTGGCACGGTTCACTGGACGGTCGAAGCGAACCATCCCCTGCTCGAGCGCGATGGCGAGACCGCACTGATCTGGCGCAACGACCACCTCGAGTCCATCGGTCTGCAGGACGGCAAGACGGTCTGGAAGGTGCCGACCGGCAAGCCGGATCGGCTGCGTATGGGGATCGGCCGGGTGGTGGTGGAGACGGCCTACGATGTAGTGGCCATCGAGTCGGGCTGGGGTACCGAGAGTTGGCGAGTCACCGGACGATGGCGCGCTGCGCCTCCGACCGACCCGACCGCCCAGGTGCTCTACCAACCCAATGTGGTGCAGGTACTTGACCCCTATGGTCAACCTACGTGGACCTGGTCGCCAGACCATCCCGTGGTGGCCGCGCACAGTGAACAAGGGCGCGCGGTGGTGGTCACTCGAGAGCCCGAAGCCGATCGGATCTCGATCGTAGCGAACGGCGATGCCTTGGGCTCCTTCAAGCTCAAGGGCCGGCAAGCCGCACCGTTGACCCCCCTCAACGGCGTGTTGGTGGTGACGACCGACACCGAAATTGTGGCGTTTTCACCTACCGACGGAGCAATTGGGTTTCGGAAGTCACTTCCCGACTCCCTGCTTCCTCGAGCCAAGGATGCCGACGCGGATCAACTTGTGCTCTACGACGATCGGTTGGTGGTGATCCGCCCCGATCGGGGAGTGGCGGGATTTGAGGCGGCAAACTTCTCCGCCGGTGAACTGATTTTTGAGCAACCCTTTGTCGCTCCAGGCACCGATGGACGCTCGCTTGTGGCCCGACGTACGGCTGAACGAGGCACGAGTGACAACACCCGACTGCGGCGGGTCCACGAGCGGCTCGCCGCACAACGGTGGCTCGAAGACCCGATTCAGGGCGACCACCTCATCCGCCCCTTCCGCACCGGACGGGTGCAGGGTTTCACCCTCGTCAATCTGTTTGACGGGCGCCGAGCTGACGTCGTCACCGGTCCCGTATGGCCGGGCCTCCAAGGGGCAGCGATGGACCCGATGGTCGCGGCGCTGGATCGCCGTGGTGAGACCTTCTTGGTTGCAGATGTCCCCGTAGATCCCTCACAGTGGCTGCGCATCGAACTCGGCGACGACCTGGCCATGCCCGCGCCAGCCGTCCGCGGCATCCCGATGGCTCGGCTCGCGTTTGGCGCCGAGCCCAATCCGTTGATCGGCCTGGGCGCCCGGCCACGACCCGAAACGACTCCGGTGGAGGCCGCGCCGGTCGGCAGCTCCCCCCCTGCGGAATCGACGCTGGATATCGATCAGCTGTTCTTCGATAATGGTGGGCCAAGCTGGCCGCTGTGCGTCCGAGAAGGCATCGTGCAGGCCGCCCGACCCGCTGTGGTGCAGGCCTGTCTTCGCACTGGGGTCCGGCTTCAGGACCCCAACGCACAAGGCATGCACGCCCTGCTCTTGGCCGCGGACCGCAACCAGCTCGAAACGGTGCGGCTCCTTCTCGACGCGGGCGCCAACCCCAACACCGCGGGGGCCATCGACGCGCGCACCGCGTTTGAACGCGCAACCGACCTCGAGGTCAAGGGGCTCATCGCCGCTCGCGGAGGTCGTGAACGGTCGAAGGGTGCCAAGAAGAAGGCCATGAAGGAACTCCTTGGTCTAGCCGGGCTCAAGAAGCCCAATGACGGCTGGTGCTTTCACCACGTGACGCAAGGTCGACTCGATGTTCTCGACTACTGCCTCGAACGCGGCCGCCTCCTTACCTATGTCGACTCCGGGCAGGGGCATGTGCTCCACGTCGCAGCCGATCGTGGTTGGACCGAGCACATTCGTCGCCTCCTCCAGGCGGGGGCTAACCCCAACGTCGTGGACTCCACGGGCGTGACGCCGCGGGGTCGACTCGATGCCATCGGCGCCCTCAACCCTGGCCAGCAGGCCGCGGCCTCTCTCCTCGAGTCCTCCGGAGGCATGTAAACCAAGTTTGGTATTTTCGAATTCGACCTTCGATGCTTCCGAAAGCGTAGTGAACACGAGCGCCATTTGTCCCAAGCATGATCCTTCGGTAGGATGCACAGTACCCTCCGATCTGCCCGAGGCGGTGAAGACCCCATGGCTTCCGTGCCCTCCCTCCACGATGTGTTCCCTCCTCCTGAAGTATCCTCGACCGATCTGCTCGAGGTCCTCCACGAGCGCATTCGCCTCCATGACGATGTCGTGTGCTGGCGGGTCGCCTCCCAACTCACGCCGCTCACCCTCGACGGCTCTCTCACGGTCGTGGACAGCTTGACCCGGTCGCTCGACCGCTACGGCTGGGTCTGGGACGTCAGCGAGACGGACCAACCCGTACCGTCGGTTCAACTTGCATTCCGTAGCCGCGGCCCCGCGTTCTCGCCTCGGGTGCGGCACCTCGCGGTGGTGACCGGGACCAACGTGGGCCTTTGGTCAACGCTGCGAGAGTGGTTGCCCGAAAGCGGCTTTCATTCACTCTCGGTGCATCGAATCCTCGATACCGCGATGGAACGGGCACGACGATGAGTGAAGCCGACGGGCCTTCCCGGGCCCTCGACCGGCTCGTTGGACCGATCCTCGACCTGACCGAGGGCGTGTGCAACGTGACCGACGAAGCCACCGCCTCGCTAGACGATCCCGATGAACAGGCCATCCTCATCGCGGTGAAGGTGGTCCACGAGTCGCTCCAGGCCCAAACCGCTCAGACGACCGCCCATCAAGCGCGATTCCAAGCCTTCTTCGAGGCCTCGCCCGATGCGGTCATCCTCCTCGATGGGCAGAACTGCGTGCAGCGGTGGAACTCGGCCGCCACCCAGCTGCTCGGAAGGCGCGCGGCCGACGTGCTCGACACGCCGATCGAGACCATCGTGCCGGCCCTGCGACCCTTCCTCGCTGGGGAGGCTCCCGAGCCCCGGATCACCCTTCTGCGCGACCGCGTACCCCATACGGTCGATGTGGCGCTCTCTCGTTGGCGTGAGGGCGCACAGTGGTACAAGGCCGTCACCCTGCGGGACCAAACGGAAAGGCTCGCCCAAGAGCAGCACCAGCGGCAAGATCAGAAGATGCAGGCGCTGGGACAGCTCGCCGCCGGTATCGCCCATGAGATCAGCACACCGATGCAGTACGTGAGCGACAACCTGCTGTATCTCGAGCGAAGCCTCCAGAGTCTGCTCACGGTCGTGCAAGCAGCTCAGGAGGAGCCCGCGGCCACCTCACGGCTCCAGCAGGCGCTCCAAAACCTGAACCTCGACCGATTGAAACAGGAGGTTCCTCCGGCCGTGGCCCAGACGCGCAACGGGCTGCAGCACATTGGCCGCATCGTTGGCGCCATGAAGGATTTCGCCCACAAAGGTCGGGGGGAAGCCGAGCCGGTCGACCTTGGTCAGGCCATCGACACCGCCGTCTCACTCGCCCGAAGCGAGTGGCGGCACATCGCCGAGGTCCGGTGCCAGTACGCCGATGACCTGCCGAAGGTGAATGGCTGGGCGGATGAACTCAAGCAGGTTGTGCTGAACCTGGTGGTCAACGCCGCTCATGCGATCGACCAAGGCCCCAGGCGCCCCGGAACGATTTGGATTGGGGCCCATGCCGATGGCGACCATGTGATCATCGAGGTCCAGGACAACGGCACGGGCATGACGGAAGAGGTACGTTCGCGGGTCTTTGAGCCGTTCTTCACGACCAAGGACCCGGGCAAAGGCTCGGGACAAGGCTTGTCGATTGCCTACGGAATCGTGGTGGAGCGCCATCAGGGTGACATGGACGTCGAAAGCGAGGTCGGCGTGGGGACGCGCTTTACCGTGAAGCTCCCTCAAACCTAACTAAAGCCGCAGCAACTTACTGAACTTCACGAACGCCACCCGCTGTAAGGTGCGACGGGTCTGACGGTCGATCTGCTCGGTGAAGCCTACAAAGAGCGCGGTTCCAGGCACGTCGATCCAGGTGAGCAAGGGAGAGATCACAAGCTGTTGCTCTACGCCTTCGGCCTGCGATCGTTGACTGTCTTGCACGAGCAACCGCACCCCGGTTCGGTTCGTGAACTGCCAGATGAAGGTGCTACGGATGAGTCTCGATCGCTCCACCGATTCACCCAAGGGCTGAAACTGGGAGAGCTGAACGTCGGTGTCGAGCCGCCCTCGCGCCACGCGAAGGGTGGTGCCCAGCGACGCGCCTTGCGAGGTTGCAGGACCCAACGTTCCAAAGTCGAGCGACCGCAGCGCAAAGAGGGACGGGGACCACTCGAGCCACCGACCGACCTGACCCGAGTACCGAAGCTGCGCCCGGTAGCCATCCACGACCGCTCCGGTCTGCCGACGTCGCCGAAGATCGCCCGTAAGCGACAGGCTGTGAATCCCCCGAATGAGCACCTGCTGACCGAGGTTCACGGAGCGAAAGAAGTCCCCGTCGAACTCTTCAAGCCACGTCAGACCCACCGAGGGGGTGACCGTCGAAACGGCCCCACGGGGCGCGAAAATATGGAAGAGTTCAGCGTCGGTACGGACCAACGCACTCTGGTTGAGAAAGCCGAGTTCTTGGCGAAAGGGAGCCGTTCGTACGGTCGACCAGATCGAACCCCCCGTCCCGACCCCGGGACTGCGCGCGATCGACCCCTGAACCGCGTAGCCAAGAGGCACGTTCGGATCCGTCGGACCGGCGGTTCGCGATGCTTGAACGGCGGCCCGCGTGATCCAAGATCGGCCGATGGGAATCCCGAGGTCCGCGCCAAGGCTCTGATGATCGCCACCTTGACCCGGCCGATTCGGCGTGCCCACAAGCCGCTTGTCGGCCAGCGTCACGCCCACCCAGCCATCGTCGAACGCATCGAGCTTGATGCGGGCCAAGGTGGAGCTCGCGAACCGATCCTCAACATCCTCGGCGTTGAATCCTACGGCACCGTTTTCATGCGCGGACGGGAGCGGAGACCGATCCAACGCATGCACAAGCCCCAACGACCACGGCCCTTCGCGGCCCGACAGCTTCACGCCGTACAGCGGTTCTGCGATCGACCGCGAATACAAGGTTGCGAAGTCGTCGTTGAAGAAGTCGATGCCGTCGAGGAAGAACGGCCGGCGTTCCTGGAAACGGAAGGCAAATCTGGCGTTCAGCCGCACATCCGCGAGATCGGATTCCACCTGGGAAAAGTCGGGATTGAGGGTGGCCGCAAACCCAAGATCGGGCGTGATGCCCAATCGCGTGTCTAGCGAGAGGCGAAGCCAGTCTTCGGGTACCCGGTAGAAATCCGGCAATCGACCTTCGTCATCGGGCAGCCATTGAAGCGCCACCGTGGCAGCGGGGATCAGCTCGACGCCCGAACCGCGAGCCGGTGGACGCACGCCGACGAGTTCGGCCTCTTCGCTAAACAGGAGGGGCTTGCCTCGCGTGATGTCGGGAAACGCGTACTTCGTCCCTTCGTGCGGAACCTTTCGGGTGACGATGAAGCCCCAGGTTTGACCATGCTCCGGATCCGGCTTCGGGAACTTCAGGGACCGCCAAGGGAAGGCCAACTCGATGCTGTAGCCGTGGCCGTCGTCATCGACGGTGCCCGCCGAGCGGTATGCGGTGTCCCAGTTGACGTTCCATTGGCCCGAATTGTGCCGGATGTCCTGCTGGATGCCCCGTGGATTGTGGTAGAAAATGTAGCCCGAACGCCCATCATGAAAGGTGTCTAGGTAAATGCCGATCTGATCGTCTGCGTTGATGCGCTCTCGGGCGCTCACCCGTGCCCGAACCACGTAATCGAGGTCATCCACGCGGATGCCTACGTAGAACGCCCGATCGTCTTGGGCGAACCGAACTTCCGTGATGCCGGGAGGAGCGCCCCCTTCGGTGGGCTGAAAGCGCAAAAAATCGGTGACCGGCGGTGCACTCTGCCACACCGGCTCATCGAGCACCCCGTCGACGACGATCGGTTCAGCCGTGGTCACCACGGACGCTCCCGGTGCCGCAGCAGCTGGCTGGGCGAGAGCGGCGATGAGCCATACGAGTTCCAAGAAGACCCATCCCTGGCCAAGAGGCCGCGGAGGTAATGTGTTCACGGGTATCGTCCAAGGCACTGCCACCGTTCGAAGCATCGAAGATCACGGCGGAATCCGTAGGCTACGGCTGGAATTCCCCGAAGGTGCGACGAACGGCCTGGCCCAAGGCGCCAGCGTGTCCATCGCAGGGGTTTGCCTGACGGTGGTGGACCAAGGCGATCACGATGTGGCGTTCGACGTCATCGACGAGACACTCCGTCTCACGACCCTCGCTGCCCTCACGGAGGGCGCCCAGGTGAACTTCGAACGCGCCGCGAAGTTTGGCGATGAAGTCGGCGGCCACTTCGTCTCGGGCCACATCTTTGGCATGGGCGAGGTCGTGACCCGCACCCAAGAAGGCGAAAACCTCGCCCTTGTGATTCGCACCTCGGTCGAGGTCATGCCGTACGTGCTCGAAAAGGGCTACCTCGCCGTCGACGGCTGCAGCTTGACGATCGGAGCCGTAGACCGAGACGCCCGCACCTTTGGCCTGCACCTCATCCCCGAGACCCGCGCCGTGACCACGCTTGGCGACCTCAACCAAGGCGACACCGTGAATCTCGAGGTGGATGCCACCACCCAGGCGGTGGTTGCGACGGTCGAACGCGTGATGAAGGAACGCGGTCAGTAGGGTCCGGCGACCAAGCGCTGCGAGATCCACCAGATGTTCCCTCGGGCATCTCGCACGCCGGCTTGGCGGTCCTTGTAGGGCATGTCGGCGGGCGGGTAGATCGTCTCCATGCCCGCGGCCACCGCGCGCTCAAACACCGCGTCGCAGTCTGCCACGAAGAGGTAGGTCGCCACGCGACCCGCCGGGTAGTCGGGCGGACGGGCTTCCGTCACCATGATCGACCCGTGGCCAAAGTGAACGTGACCGTTGAGTAGCTTGCCCTCACCATCCACCTTGCGGTTGGTGATGGTGCCCCCCAGCGACTCACACAGGTAGTCCATGTACGCAACGCCATCTTCGACGAAAATGTATGGTGCAACCTGGCCAAACCCATCGGGCAAACGCAACGCATCGCTCATTCGGGCAACCTCCCCTCGCCAAAGAGTACACGACGAATGGGATTCGTTCGACCCAGGGTTGCCAATTTTGCAAGCAGCTCGACCACGGCATCGAAGCGTGCGCGGCCTAGATCAACGTGGTACCCGACGCCGAAGCGCCCGAGCGGCTCCGGGTCGGTCACGTAGTGGAAGCGGCCGGACGTCGCCTCACCAAAATCACCGTTGTAGCCCGCGAGATACCAAGGTCCGATCACGGCATCCACGGCTTCGATGCGAGCCTTGGGATCGGTTTCCGTGGCAAACTGCACGGCGATGGGCAACCAGTGCCAGGGGCACCGCGTGCTCACCCAGACCTCAAACCCATGTTCGGTCTCCCACCGCAGCGGCACCGGCGTCTGCGCCAACGGGCCAAGGCCGTTGACCTCGACGATCATGGGCTCTTCTTCGGTGTAGATCGCCGCAACCTCTTGGGTCTCAGCATGCACGAGGTCGACGCGCGCCAGCGCATAGGGCCGTGCCCCCTCCGCCACCGCAGCAACAGGTTCGCCGTCGGCTCCCCGCACCATGCGCGCCGCTTCGGCGAGGTAGCCTTCTCCGCGCTGCTCCTCGACCACTTCGTCGAAGTAGTCTCGGTAGGACTCGGCGTGCGCCCGCAGGAACACGTCCGCCCCCTCCCCACTCGCGTCGTAGGCCTCGAGCGCCCCGAGCAGAGCCTCTGCCGCAGGGCGATGCGCTTCACCCATCGAGGGCAGCAAGCCTCTTAGCGTCTCTCGCCCCTCGTCGACCCGGCAACTCGACAGATAGACCTGGGACAGCTGGAGTCGGGGTTGAATCCACTCCGGCCAGATCTCGGTAGCCTTCGACAACGTCGCTGCGGCATCGGGAATGCGGTTGAGCAGCTGATAGGCGGTGGCCAGGGTCAGGTAGAAGTCCTGCTTGAGGGCTTCGTGCTCGGGCGCGTCGAACGGTTCCGAGAGCCGCACCGCCTTTTCGAAGTACACCACGGCCTCGCCCACTTCACCCCGGTGAAGGTGGGCCATACCCAATGCGTGATTCAGATCGGGGCGGTCCGGTGCAATGGCCAGGGCGTCTCGAAACGCCACGACCGCTTCGTCGAAGCGGCCACCCTCGATCGCTGCAATGCCCCGTGTAGCGGTTTCTTCGAGCGACATTCACCCTCCGACGGCCACGTAGCGCATTGGCCGCCGAGGGAAAGCGTCAGCTCGAGGCTTCCTTGCACTGCTCGCGCATCTCTTCATTGACCATGTCGAGCAACGAGGCCGAAAGCTCAATGATCTGCTCGTGCGAGAAACCCTGCTCTTTCAGTTGACGGAAGAAGCTTTTGGCGACGGTGCGGTTCCGATTCTTCAGCAGCTTCGGAGTCGGATGGGAGGAAGATGACGTGACCATGGTGCTCCCTCGAGCGTCGGTTCAGACTTCGGGGGTGATGAAGGTCCCCGATCAGACGGCGCTCGGAAGTGCAAGGGGCCTGCCAACCCCAAATGGGGCCAAATCCCAGGTTCTCTCGTTGAGCACATGGTCAAGTGCGCGGCCCAATTCGCGCATTCATGTAGGATGTGCGAAACGAACTTCGCACCCCTACTGAAAGCAGTGCTTCAGGGTCGCTTCTTCCGCTGCTTCTTCTTCTGCGCCATGGCGACGTACGTGGTGAGGTTCGGGATGTCCGGACGCAGCTGCTGCGCATGAAGAAGGTCTTCAAGCGCATCATTGTAGTTCTTCCGGTAGTAATGGCTGATGCCCCGTCGGCAGAACGCCATGGCGTGCTCGGGGTCCATTTCAAGGGCCGCGTTGAAATACTCGATGGCCCGCCGGTAGTCCTTGCGCGCGAAGTAGAGGTCGCCAATCGCCACTTGGGGCTCGGGATTGTCCTGAGCGATCTCCTCGGCCACCATGAAGTCGCTCATCGCACGGCTATAATCTCCCAAATCGAGGAACACCCGCCCTCGCGAGACGTGAGCTTCGACATGGTCGGGGTCTGCGTCGATGACATCCGAGAAAAGGTCGGCTGCAGCTGCCAAATCGCCACCGGAAAGTGCATTTCGCGCCTCGAGCACGAGGGATGCGACCTCCTCGGGTGAAGCGCCGGGATCGGCTTCGGGCTCTTCGTCAGGAAGATCTTGGAGTTCCGAGAGAAGCTCGAGGTCCTCTTCGTCTTCGACGTAGGCGGCTTCAGCCTCGTAGTCCTGCTCTTGGAGCGTCACCGAGAAGCCGCCTCCTGCGTGCTCCACGAATTCGTCGTCGTCTTCCGCAGCTCCGATTTCGATGGGCTCGACATCGTCGTCGAGACCCACCACTCGGCCGCCCACGCCGCTGGTGTTGAGCTGGACCGCGGCCGCACGGGGCCGCGTGCTCGACCCACGAACGGTGGGCACTGACGCTCCTCCGTAGAGCCCACTGGTGACTCGAGCCGGCGACGGGGGGGGTGGAGGCGGAGCGGGGGTCGGGGTTTGACGCCGGGTAGAGTTCGGCGTGGCCTCGCGCGGATCGCCGACGACCGTGGCGCTGTCATCCCCGAACAGCTTTTCCTCATCGGGGTCGAACACCCCCAAATCCTCGCCGATGGCGGGCGGACCTTCGTCGATCGTGAGCCGGCCTGACAACGAAGGGGTGCGCGCATCCGGACCGCGCCCCCACCGCGATTGAGGGCCCGACCCGGCCCGGGCCAAGGGCTGCGATGGGGTCGCTCGTCGAGAGGGAGGAACCGGACGATTGCGGGTCGACGTCGTCGGTCCACTCCGGCGGGTTGGCGCGCTGCCGGTCGACCGAGCCGCGGCGCGGACCGGCTGGGCGCCGATGACCGTCAGGTCTTCGTCCTCATCGTCGTACGACAGGAAGTTGGGCTTCGAGTCGTTGGGTGCATCATCGAAGCTGACAAGTCCGGAGGAACGACGCGCAGCTGCCCGACCCGCGGGCGGCGGTTCGCGACGACCTGCAGGCGCGCTACTGGCCCGCCCGGCAGGGGCATTGGTGCGCCGTGTACGGTCCGGTCGGACCGACGTGCTCTGAGAACCAGCCCCTGGACCCCGCTTGAGGCGACCCATCTCAATGCCCAACCCTTGGAGGAGTTCGTGGCACTTTTGTTCCGCCCGAGCCTCGGCCCGCCAAACGTTCGGGAATGGCAACGCCTTGCTGGCCGCGACCCGAAGGTAGGTTTGGGTCGCCTGAAGCTGGGCGATCTGGCGCCGCAGGGCCCGCGTGATGTCGTCACTCATGCCAGCTGTCCCTGAAGTTGCGTCAGATTTTCGATGAGTTCATCGCGCAGCGCGTTGAGTTCGCCGACGCGGCCACGGCACGTTTCGAGCCGAGCCATGAAGGCCTTCGCTTCCCCCGGTGGCTTCCGTTGCAGATCGGGAAGCTGTTGTTCCAAACGAACGCGCAAACCCGACTGCCGCCGAAGTTCCTCTTCGGTCACCAACAGCTGCCGACTCACCTCTTCGGTCGCCCGAACGAATCCAAGTAGATCCCCCACCCGGGCTTCCAGTTCAGGGTTCGTGGCGACCTGCCGCTGGGAGTGCACGGCCTGAAAAAGGTCGTCGAGCTGACGCTCCAGAGTCCGTTGGAGCTGGCGCTGGATGGCGTCCAGTCGCTCGGAGGGTGCCGTGCTCATTGGGGATGCTCCACGTCCGCGCAGGAGGTTCGGTAACCAAGGCGTCGAACCCACGCCAAAGCGGCCCCCTCGGAACTCAGCTCGATCGGATGTCGTGGCGCTTGAGCATCCGGGCAATGGTCTTTCGGTCGACCCCCGCACTTCGGGCGGCTCGCGACACGTTGCCCTCGCACCGTTGCAACAGATCTTCGAGGTAACGCCGTTCAAAAGCGTCGATGATCTGTTCTTTGGCCTCTTTGAGCGACAGGCTCGCGCTGGGTAACGGTACGGCCGGAGCCCCCTCTGGCTCGATAGCCTTGGCGGACGCCGATGCATCGGTACGCAGCGAATCGGGCAACGCCTGAAGGTCGATGAGATCGCCGTCACAAAACGGAATCGCGCGCAGGAGCGTGTTCCGTAGTTCACGGACGTTGCCCGGCCAGTGGTACTGGTCAAACAACTGCAGCACATCGGGGGTCACGCCCTTCACACTGTGCTCGAAGCTTGCCGTGTTGAGGAGATGCTCGATGAGCAGAGGCAGATCCTCGGTCCGATCTCGCAGCGCAGGCAGGGGCACTTCGACGACGGCCAAGCGATAGTAGAGGTCTTCGCGGAATTGACCTTCGGCCACTCGCTGCTGAAGGTTCCGGTTCGTCGCCGCCACCACACGAACGTCGACACTCCGCACCCGACGGTCACCGATGCGCTTGACCTCGCGTTGTTCGAGCACTCGCAACAGTGCGGGCTGCAGGTCGAGGGGGAGTTCGCCCAGCTCGTCGAGGAAGATCGTGC
>JBCCQY010000060.1:0-45085 GCA_039208735.1 Myxococcota bacterium
CAACGCCCGGATAGAGGCCCGCTCTGGCCCCGCTCCTCCTTGGCGCGCGGCTAACGAGGCCTTGCTCGAACCCGGGAAGAGCCCATCTGGAGGCTCGAGTCCCTGTGAAAGGGAGTGTGGACGATCTGTCCACGCGCTTTAGCCGCCCTGCGTTTCCGCTTGCTTTCGTGCCAGCTTCGCCGCCCCCTCGTTCCCCGATGCCTCGTATGCGGCGGCGAGAGCCTGCCAAACGTCGACCTGCCTCGGCCGGAGGTCGGCGGCGGACTCCAAGGCCTGGACGGCCTCTTCGAGCTTGCCAAGCTTGGTGAGCACCCGACCGCGCAGGAAGTGGGCCTCGCCCAGGAGGGGGTCGAAGATCAGGGCCTGATCGAGGGCGCCGAGACCTTCGCGCACCTTCCCCTGGCCAAGCTTCACCACGCCAAGGTTGTAGTGGGCGAAGGCGTAGCGGGGGGAGCGGTCGAGAGCGGAGGCGAGAGCCTTCTCGGCGGCCTTCAGATTGCCCTCAAGGATGAAGGCGGTCGACCGGTAGTTGTCGGGTACGCCCCACGCCGGACAGGCCTTGGCCGCACGGTCCGCCGCGGCGCTCACTTGCTTGCTCGACTCGCCGGCATAGAGCCGGGCCCGAGCCAACGCGGTCCACAAGGGAGCCGAGCTGCTCTTCTTGGCCGCGGCCTGCAGCAAGCCCATGGCTTCGCGGTCTTCGGACCGGTCGCCCCCCGAACGACCGTCGCGCAACAGTTGCTGCGCCTTCACGAGCAGGGCCCCCTCTTCGGCGCTCGCTTCGCAACCGTCGGGAGGTGGGACTTCACGACTGACCTCGCGTTGCTCCCGCAGGGCGGCGATCACGTAGGTTTCTTCGGCGCCGGGCTCGCCGGCGAGCAGCCCCGTCAGTCGGGCGTATTCGTCGTTGCTGATGAGCCCCATTTGGTGGTCGACACAGGCGTGCTCAGCGAGGCGCTCCCGGGCTCGCCGGTCTGCCTCATTGATCTGTTCAAGCTTCGCTGCGGCATCGAGGTTGGCAAGCGAGTCGTACAGCGAGCGTCCCGCTTCGCCTTGCGCCTTGCAGGCCTTGGCCGCCTGGGCCCGATCGACACTGCGCGCGACGATGGTGCCCTTCGGAGCCGTCTGGTTTTCAAGCACGAGCTGGCCGCCCTCGTGGAAAGCGCGCTGGAAGATGCCCTGCTGGGGCGTTTGGTCGGCGTTCTGTTGGACGCGTGCCCGCAACTCGGGAAACAGTGTATCGAGCACCACGTAGCGGCCCTGCGCCTCAGCGAGCCCCTGGCGCAGGTAGTAGGCGAAGACCGACAACCCGTCGCGGCCTCCATCACTCACGGGCTCGTTGCCGCCCGACGCGAGCACAACCCGGCTTCGCTTGCTGGCCAGGGCCTTGAGCGGGGCGAGTTCGCTTTCCGTCGTGGGGCGAAGTGCGTCCCGGAACATGCCCGAGAAGCACGAATCGATGATCATCAGCACGTGCCGAGCCGGAATTGCGCGGAGCTTGGCCGAGACATCGTCGTTGCTCACCCAACGCGAGGTTTCGCTCAACACGGCGTCCGTGGGCAGCCAGTAGCCGCGATTCTCTCCGGTGTCGTACAACCCGTGGCCTGCGAAGTACACGATGACGGCGTCGTTGGGCTGGGTCTCCCGCTTCAGGGTGTCGAGGCGCGAGATGATGGCCTTTTCGGTGGCGTCGGCCACGATCTCGACCTCGAAGCCAAACCGGTCGCGCAACACGCTGCCGACGGCTTCGACGTCCCTCGATGGCGTTCGAAGATCGGGAATTCCCGATTCGGGAGCGTAGTCCTGTGCGCTGAAGAGAACCGCCCGGTAGCGGGTGATGCCCAGCCCATCGTCGGGCAAGGCGTCGGTGGCTTCGATGACATCGAGACCGCGCGTGGGGGAGGGCTCAGCGGCCAGTCCCGGTGTGGCGAAAAGCGAAAGCAAACCGAGCATGAGGCCTTCCATCATTGGCATCCGGATTGGCGCAATCGTTCACACGTGGTGGCCGCGTTGCGCTCGGGCGAGGACCATTGGGTGGGATCGCCCACGACCTGCAACTGCAGGAAACCCGAGGTCCAGGCAGGATCTCCCTCGGTCTCTGGCGGCTCGTCATCGATGCCTCGGGTGCCCGAGATGTGGCCAAGCACAAAGCTCTGGAGCTTGTTCTTGCCCGAGGAACGCTCCAACGCGATCGACCGCGCCTGCAGCGTGCTCCAGCGCACGGGCTCATGGCTCCCGAACACGAGGATGCGGTCAGGCGCGTCCAGGGGCGGCGTGACGGTGCCCAGCGTTTCGATATGCTTTTCATCCTTTCGCTTGAGTGTGATGGACACCCCCGCCTCGGGCCAAGCGGCGATGCTGCCGTCGTTCGCGAGGTAGAGGATGCCGATGTAGAGGTCTTTTTCGGGGTTTCGGCGCAACGAGACCTCGAGCTGTACCGGCGTGCACATGGGCACCTGAACGTAAGGAACCGGCACGGTGGGGGGCCGGTAAGGCGTTCGAGCGCAGTTGCTGGTGGTAAACGGATCTTGGGTGATCCGCAGATCGAGCATGTCGTGAGGATAGACCTCGTTCGGTTCGGCCGACAGCGCCAACAGACTGGCTTGGCGGGCGTGAAGGCCCAAGTTCTTGGCCACGTCGAGGGCTTCGCGCGCATTCCGCATGGGATTGCGATTCCGAATCGTGCCTTCGCTCCCTACGATTTCCACTGTGCTGGCCGAACCTTGGCGCACCACGAAGTCCGCGGGACCATCGGTGAGCAGGACGGTCTTGGAAATGACGTCGTCGCTCCGAATGGCCTTGCGCAAGGCGCTGGCGAAGGCCACGCCATCCGTGATGCGCACCCGAATGGCCGCCGTGTCGCGGCCCGGCGTTTCAAGGATGGCGTAGTCGCCAGGGGAAATGCCGCGGACCTTCCCGATGGTCACCCCTTCCGCCTGGAACTGCCCTGCCTTTTCGAGCCGCACGCGACCCCGGCGTTTGGTCGCCTTGTCGGCGAATACTTCAACGATGGCACCTTCCGTCCATCCGGGCATGGCCGGACCCCGGAACTTGACCCGGTCGCCGCTTACCCGGTGCACCTGCCACGACAGGGAGTGATCGACGACGGCCTGGCCAAAGATCTCCCGATCGAGCTGCCCCTCGAACGTGGCGACCTGAAAGCTGCGTTGCGCCGCGATCCAGCGAGGCACGATGGGCATGATCTGGGACCAAGACCCTTCGCCCCGGGCATCCAGCGAACGCAACAGGGCGTTGGTGAACACGCCCTGCCCGCCCCGCTCAAGGGCCGAGGTGCCGTCTTGGGCGGCGGTGATGGTGACGAGTTCGGGGAACCGTTCGGGCCGGTAGTCTCCGTTTGCACTGACGATCCGGTTCTGGATGGGTCGTGACCGCTTGGTGGGTTCGACACGCCGTTCCGCGAATCCGGCTGACGCCACAGACCGTGTGGTGGTGCCGGAATTGCACGCATCGACGAGGACCGTGATGTTGGTGGTGCGTTGGTAGGCTTCCGCGAGCAGGGCATTGAACTCGTCGTCGAGGAAGTCGGGAACGGTGGCCCGGCTGTCGTGCAGCAGGATGGTCTCGTCCATCCCGTCTGGCTCGTCTTGGGGCCCGTCGAAGTCGGTGGTTTGGCTTCCGTGACCCGCGAAGTAGTAGACGACGGTGTCGCCCTGTGAGGCACGGCCCACGTGCTTTCGCCACCCGTCGATGTAGGCGGCCCGGGTCGCCTCGTTGTCGAGCAGGGTGCAAATGTTGTCGACAGGAAAGCCGTAGCGCTCAATGAGCATGTCACGGATGCGGCGGGCGTCGTTGGGCGGGCCGACCAAATCGATGCTCTGGCCCCCCGGCTTGGCTTCGTAGTCGCCGATGCCAACGATATAGGCGATCTTTCGCTCTCCTGGCGTTCCCACGAGCGGCTTCGGGGACCGGTCGAGGGCGACGCAGTCGGGGCTCGCCATGGCCGCTGACCCGAGCGACCACAGCACCATCAGGGCTGACATCATCCCAACTCCCTCAACGACACGTTTCCGGACGACAGATGCGCGTGGTGTCACGCGTACCCGGCCGGGAGGTGGGGTCGATGGACCACTCCTCCGCGACCTGCTTGTGGCGCCAGCACGCCTTGAGTCGTTCCCCGGCGTACCCGCCCCATTTCTCGAGTTCGGTGCCCACGAGATCGGACTTCCGGTACCAAGCTAGGAACTGGTACTCGACCCCCACGTCACGGGCGCCGGGGTCGAGGTTTTCGTACCCCTCCCAAATCTGACGCTCTTCGGGGCTCATACGGGCCCAACTGGCGTCACCGGCGTGGCTGCCAAACACCACGAATCGATCTGGGTCTACAACCAGGTAGGTGTGGCCGCCGGTATTGCGCCGATTCCGGGTGACGAGCACGTCGCCGGTCTGCAGCGCAAGGCCCATGCAGTCGATCCAGTGGTCCTTCATGATCTCTGGATGGTTGGCCATGATGTTGGTCGACACGAAGCCTGCGCGGAAGTTCTCGTTGGTGAACAGCAAGCATTGCCGCTGGTCCACATGGAACGCCCGTAACCGGGCCTGGTACGCCGCTTTCCGCTCTCGAGGCTGCTTCTCGGGAATCGCCGTGCGGGTGTCACCCTTGCAGGCGCGCGTGAACACGAACCACATCGTGGAGCTGCAATCGATGCCTGGGCTGTCACCGAGTTCGATTTCATCGCGGGTGAAGTCGTACGGCCGTTCCCAACACGTGTCGCCTGGCCAGTCTCGCTCGGAAAAGCGGGTTCGGTTGTTGATGGCCTTGTGGCCCTCGCCCCAACACTGGGCGTAGGCAAGCCCATCTCGCCCCGCGTTGGTGCGACGGAACTTGGCGAGCCGGTCGGCCTGCTGGAGCACCTTCGTGAGGTAGGCGTTCGGGTTGGCCGGCAGGTAGGGCGTCACATCGAAGCCGGCGAGGGTGATGTCGCGCCGCCGAGCGCCTGGGTCACGGGGAAGGTCCGTCGGGCGTGGAGGCACCGGCGTGACTCGATAAGCGAGGTGCTGGCGGTACCAGCGGCCTCCGATGGTGGGCGGGCCCGCCACGGTGATGTCGCGTGCGGACCAGCCCGAAACCGCTCCGAAATCGACGTTGGAGCCGACGGGCGCAGCAAACACGAGAATGTGCTCGGTGATGTCGAACGGCGGCACCGACACGAGGCCAGGTTTACGCTTGGGGCGCTGTAGATCGAAGCGGCGCCGGTCGCCGGGCTTCAGCACCACGGGGGTGTCGGTCATCGGGAAGCCGAGGAGGGTGCCGTCGTTGCCCATCACCACGACCCCAACTTCGGCCGCGAATGCGGTCTTGGCCGCAAGTTCGACCTCGACCTGCCACCGCCAACACACCGGCACCGTCTGCACCTCGTGCAAGGGGGCTTGCACCCATTCCCCGGCGGCACAGGGGCCCTGTCCTTCGACCGGTCGCATGCGGATGGTCAGGGGTCCGGTTGGGACGTCCATCGACAACAAGGCGGCTTGCTGCCCGTGCAGCATGAGGTTCTGGGCGACCTTGTCGGCGGCAGACCGGAGGTCATCGTCGGAGACGCGGTTGCGCACCCCCCCTTCGGGCCCGACGACCTCGAGTGCACCCGACGTCGGGTCACGGCGGACGATCCAGTCTCCGCCCTCCTTCGGCACGAGCGTCACCCGGCGGGCAACCTCCTTGTCGCGGGCGATTTCTCGCTTCAGGAGACGGGCTTCTTTGGCCGGGAGATCGATGGGGCGGTCGCCCTCGAGCAGGCTCACCGTGATGCCCCCGTCGGGGATTTCGAACTTGGTGACCTGCAGCGGCTCTTCGCCAATGCCTGGCTTGCCGAACACGGGGGTCTCGAGTGCGCCCACGAGGCTCGGGACCTGGACGCTGCGAGATGCCACCTTCGCGATGAGGAGGTCCGAGAGGGCCTCGTAGGTGCCATGGCGAGGCGCGAGGTCGGTCAAGAACCGGGTGAACACCCCGCCGTT
Source organism: Myxococcota bacterium (assembly GCA_039208735.1). Lineage (GTDB taxonomy): Bacteria > Myxococcota_A > UBA796 > UBA796 > DRPG01. The sequence continues at coordinate 5,974 of JBCCQY010000060.1, forward strand.
CTCGGTCTCGAGCGCTGCGCCAAGGCGTGCGGCATCAACCACGGTGAGGTTGGGGGCTCCCGCGTCGACCCAATGGTAATCTCCATCGCCAACCCCGATAATGGCCTGTTCGACCTCGGTGCGCGTCGGCGTACGGCGATCGGTGAAACGGGCGGTATGGCGACGTCGTTCGCCACTCGCGGGCTCGGTGCTCGCATCGATGACCACGGCCACGTACGAGGCGCGCCGCAGGATGCCTTCGAGGGCCTCGTGCAAAGCGTCGTCGAGAAGCATGCCGTCGGCAAGCATCCAGGCTTCGTCCCAGGGGTCCGGTTCATCCTGGTTCACATCGGCGACGAGGGTGCCTGCACCAGCGAAATAGAGCACCACGGGTTCGTCCTTGGGCGCACCGTCGACGAGCTTCGTGAATTCTGCCGTCACCGCGTCGACGGTGGCGGCCTTTCCGACCAGCTTCACGACATCGCCGGGCGGAAACCCGTAGGTCCCCGTGAGCAAGGCTCCCATCTTCTCAACATCGGCGTTAGCGCCCGGCAATGCGGGCCCTTCCCGGGGCTCACTCGCTCCGATGAGCACGGCCCGGCCGGACGCATAGGCGCTCGATGGGGCCAGCCAAAAACTCATCATCAGGAGGGGAACAAGGGCAGCGAGGTGGATCAATCGGTCCTCCCGAGGACGTGCCGACCTTTATGAGATGCTCGTCTGCGCTGCACCCTTTCCTTGATCCTCCGATTCCAACCTCGATCAGTTGGGGTCTTCCGCCTTGGCACCTTCAAAGCGCTGCCACACGACGAGCACGACGATGATGATGGCGAGGGACACCAGGGTGACCTGAAGCGGCTGCACGCGTTCGAGTTCCGCTGCGTTGAGGTTGGACCCAAACAGTTCCTGGGCTCGTCCAATGGCCAGCGAGATGCGGCCCATGACCGTAAACCCAAAGCTCGCCCCAAACGACAGCATGAGTACGAGCACGCCAAACCGGCTGATGCCTCGCATGACGGGCGAATGCGGCGCCGAAAAGTAGAAGTGAAGCAGGCAAGCAGCCAGTCCGACGACGAGGAAGATCGAACTCAGCACCCCGGCATAGTCGGCACTGGGGTCGACGAGGCCGTGCATCTCGTAGACCACCCGCAGGTTGGGCATGGTCTCGGCGACCTGCCGCATGAGGCTTCCACTGGCTTCGCCGGTGAGTTTTACCCCTGCGTAGGCCGCGACGAGGAACGCGATGGGGAGCCGGGCCATCCAGGCCACGGAACGACCCCCCACCTTGAGGAACAGCAGGATGCACAGTAACAACGGAAACAGCGAGATGAGGTTTCCGTCAGCGAGCTTGTCGAGCAGGTTCGGCTTGAATGCGTTGTAAAACTGCTGGACCACCCCAATCCCGATCGACACGCCCAGGAACAGGTGCTCGGCGATCTTGTACAACGGATTATCGGCGTACAAGTATGAGAAGATGCACAGGGTAAGGAAGATCGAGAGCCAGGCTCCAAGGAGCGTCAGCACTTCGCCGCTCATGCGCGACCTCCCGCAGCGGGGCCGCCCCGCGGCCGGGTGAGGAACCAGGCGATGTTGCCCAGCATGATCAGGACGATGATGTAGAGGTGCCCCAAGTTGAGCACGTTCACGGCGGGCGTTGCGAGCAGGCGTACCCCTTCGGGCGGACCGTCGGGCCATACCAGCCGCTCATACTGGGCTGCCGCCGGCATGCCTCCGACGAGCCCTCGCAGCTGATTGCCCTTGTAGAAGGGGACATAGTCAGGCGCCGACACCGCGGTGCATGCGCTTACCATGTCGAGCGAGTACTGCCCCTGGATCTGCAGGACGTACTCCCGAGTGCCCGGAAATCCAGCTGAAATCAGGACCAAGAGGGGAAAGTCCTGGGCCTGTCGCTTGCCCTGCATGATGGGGAGCGACTCCACAGGATTGCCCTTGGGATCGACCGGAAAACTCTTGGGAATGTTGGCGCCAATCGCTTTGATGGCGAGTTCGAGCCCCGGCTTGAATCCGAGAAAGGCGTAGTCCGTGCCGTACTCGAGATCATAGGCGCCCGCGACCTCTTCGAGCATCGGTCCGACGAGCGGGGGGGCCGTTTCCCATAGGGTCACCATGACCACCTTCACGTCCTTGCGGAACAGGTGGTGCAGGTTCGCTCGCATGAAGGGTTCGAGTTCGGGACGGGACCCCGGATCGAAATCGGCCGACAGCAGCACGGTCGACCCATCGGGCACGGCCTCGACTTGATCGTACAGCGCCTGGACACGCTCATCGATCTTGAAGCCAAGCTGAATGGGGACGAACATGGGTACGACGATGGCCACCGCCATCCCGAGAAACACGAAGCGCGGGTCCATGCGTTGGAACCGCTCGAGGAACTGGAACAGGGTCATCCCTCGCCTCCCAAGTGGCTACGCTCGATGCCGAGGATGACGCGCAGGCCGGTGGCGATGGCGCCCAAGGCCGCCCCAATGAAGATGGCGCGTCGTGCCGCGGTGTTGGGCACGTCCATGATCCAGTTGCGAATGCCCGGGAGGTAGTCGCCGATCAAGGGGATTTGTTCGCCGATGGGCACGCTCGCGAGCATCACGAGCATGGCGGCTGACAACAGGACCGCGGCGTCCAGGTTTCGCGCTCGAAAGGCCCGGAACGCCGCCGAGGCGATGAAGAATGCAAGCAACGCGAACATCGTCGCTGACAAAGGCACGAAGACGTAGTCGTAAATCCACTTGTAGACGTCGCCTTCTTCGCCGTAGCCCAAGCCAAAAACCAGCGTGACGGCGAGGGCTACGAGCATGAGGAGCTTGTACGGCCAATCTCGTTCGCGGCGCGCGATCTTGGGGACGTTGACCTGCAGCAGATTCAAAATGCCCAGCAGGTAGGCCGCTGCGGCCAGGATGAGGCCCCACTCCGTGAACTCGTCGGTGAGCGCTTTGAATCGGTAGTGCGGGATGAAGAACTCGAGGGCCATGACAATGCCCACGACCATCGTGATGATGAGGGGAAGCGTACGCCTCATCCACCACCTCCCACGGTGAATGCGAGCTGAATGGCATCGCTATTAAAGAAGGTCGCCGCCATCGTACCGATGACCAGCATCACCACGACGTAGATCTTGATGTAGTCGCTGGCCTTCAACGAGCTGATGAGCCTCGGATCGCGCGAAAGGTAAGCGCTCACCGCAAACAGCTCCTCGCCGATGAGCGTGTAGTCGCACGCTGCGACGAAGAACGGGAGCTGGCTTGCTTCGGCGGTACCCGCAATCTGGATGGACTGGTTGACGTAGCCCGTCTCGGCCAGGATGAGCGATTCGGCGAAGAAGCGCCCTAGATATAAATTAGTGGCTGGCTTTTCTCGGTGGATGATGCCATTCGTGCCGGCCGTAAACGCGAACTGGTCGGAACTGATGAACCGGACGTTGGCGGGGTCGTGGGCATCGGGGAACCCAGCTTCGAAGAAGCCCGCCTTGACCACCTCATCGGCGACCTCGCGCACGACGGGAATGCGGCACGACACCACGATTTCTGAGCCGTATTCGGCCACCGTCTTCGACACCTGCCCGAGAATGAGCATGGATGCGATGGTCTGGATGTCTTGCAGTTCGTCGATGCCGGGGACGTACAGCACGGGCCGACCCATCTCGGTGGCACGTCCGATGCCTTCTTCGATCGCATCGATGCCGGGGATGCGTCGGATGAAGATGGGGTGTCCGGCTTGAGCTTGCCGCGTGAACAGCATCATCAGTCCTGCGATGGCCAAAATGAGCAACGCAAGATGGATGTAGGCGGCCGACGTCTTGACGAAGGTGGCGCGGGGAATGCCTTCGACCGCAGCCGACGCAGCCATCGCAAGCAGATTTGAGACCGATAGCTCGTCGTTCGGATCGTCGGTGCGGGCCACCACCCGGTACCAATACCGGTCGGCGGGGCCCGTCCAAACGTCGTCGGTCACCTGATCGACAAAGGTGGTGGTCGAGGCGGCGACCGCAGCTTGCACGACGGTCCACGGGCCTTCGGGGCCGGCGTCCGATCGAAGCAATGCGTAGCTTGTGGGTTCGGAACCGGCCTCTCGAGGTCGTTTCCACGACACCTCGAGGGTCAATCCATCGCCGCCAGAGGGCGCCCGGACCGACACGTCGGTGGGGGCGCTCGCCTGAGCGATTCCGGCGACCAAGGCCAACAACAGGGCAAGGAGTGCCGTCATGCTTCGATGACCTCTACGTTGGAGCGCGGGATCTGTGCGGTTTCGCCGTCGTCGAAGCGAACTTCCATGACTCGGGCCTTGCTGCCGGATGACAGCACCACGGGTTCGACGGGGAGTCCGGTCACCTTGCCAAGTCGCCCGAACCAGGGCGCCCGAATGCCGCGCACCGTGTCGCCAATCGCGATACCCACGGGGTCCGCCGGCGTCACGCGTTCGGCGTCGACCGAGGCGTCTTCGAGGGGCACGACGACCTCGGGCCGAATCACGCCGGCGCGAATCTGGGTGGCGCCGTTGATCGAGGCCATTCGGCCGCTCTTGGACTTGAGGAGCGAGAACGTGGCTGGTGCCATGGCGATCTCGCCAAAACCCTCGGTCACGATCAAGGTGAGCCCGAGGTCTTCGCCGCCCGTGATGGCGACCCCGACCTCGTAGCCAAGCAGCTTCTTGATCTCATCGTAGTCGAAGCCTCCGGTCACGATGCCGCGCACGCCAATCTCGATGGCTCGCTTCACAGCCTTGGCGGTGACATAGGCTCCGCCGACCACGATGTGGCCTTCGGCATGGGGATGCAGGGCGGTGGCTTCGAGGACCTGGCTTGGCTTGTCGACGGCCATGGCCAGCGGGGCTCGAACCTCGCCGCCCAGCCCGAAGATGCCCTGCACCAACGCCGCCGGCGTCTGAATGACGCAGCCTTCGTTGGGCATCACCTCAACGACGCGGCCAGGCAGGTAGGCATCGACCTCGACGGGGATGGGGTGGGCTTGGAAAATGACTTGTCCGGTGACCGCGGACACGCTCTCGATGGTGCCCGACACAGGTGCGGTCGCAAAGCTGCGAAACAGGCCGAACAAGCCTGGGGTGCTCGCAATGACTTCGCCGCGTTCGACGCTGTCGCCCACCGACCGTTCCATGTTGTCGGGCAGCCGTCCGGCGTCGATGCCCAGTTGGTTGGCGACGTTCACCGGAAAGATCTTTCCCGGAAGGTCGGTTCGCGCGACGATGTCGTCGGCCTTGACGGACTGGCCGACCTCGACCATCACGGTGCCCTCGAGGGGCAACTGCCGCTCCTTGACCACCACGGTGTTCGGGCTGACCTTCAGCCCGGGCGTGAAGATCGCCGCCATCAGGTGCTCCCTGGGTCAGAGTCGGGGTATTCGTCGAGCTGGTAGCCCCAGCCCTCGAGCTTGATCACCCGCGGACCTGGGCCTTCGGGCAGCACGATGGGACGTCCGCGCGTGTCGATGATGATTCCCACCTCACCGCCCCGGAGCGTCCGTTCGACCCGTCGTCCTTGGCCTTCCCCCAGGTCGAGGCGAGGCTGCAACGGGGTCAGGGTGGCCTTGGTGACCTCGTCGACCCCACAGGGGAAGCGCAGCAACTCGCCGGCCGGCACCTGGCGTTCGATTCGCGTGCCATCTGGCAAATCGAGCTGCACCTTCAGCGCCGGTCGGTCTTGGCGCATGGCCCCTGCGGGCGCCACACACGTGCCCAATGCGATGAGGCAATCCCGTTCGAAGACCTCGGTGGCCGCATCTTCCTGTACGGTTGAGAGCACGCCGAGATGCGGCATCATGAAGATGCTGTCGACCGCGAGTTCGGTGATGCCTTCGGGAGCGAATGCATCGATCATCATGCGCATCGACTGCACGCGGCGTGGCGCATGGGAGAGCACGCCGCCCGAGCCGACGAGGAGGTCCAACTTCATCATCTGAACGAGGCTTTCGTCCTCGTTTTGGGCAAACGCATCGGCGATGGTGCGCTGCTTTTGCACCCCTCGCAGGCCCACCGCGAACTCTCGGTGTTGGATGAAGGCGAGTCGCAGCGCCTCTCGAGCGATGGCCTGCTCGACCTTCAGTTCTTCCAGGGTCTCCGGAATCGTCGTGGGCCGAATCATCTTGTTGCCGATGCGGTTGCGCAGGCCCTTTTCGTCGAGTGCGAAGGGGACCCAGCGTAAGATCTGCGCCAGCCCAGCTTCGGCGAGCACGTTGCTGACCGAGTAGCTCATGCCGAGGTTGGCACTCACCGTACGGTTGAACTGTCCGTCGAACACGCTGAAGACGTCGGTGGTGGCGCCGCCAATGTCGACCCCGAGGACGTTGATGCCGCGTTGCCGCGCAATCGTCTGCATGATGAGGCCGACCGCCCCTGGCGTGGGCATGATCGGAGCGTCGGTCCACCCCATGAGCTTGGGGTAGCCAGGCGCCTGCTGCATCACGTGTTCCATGAACAGGTCGTGGATTTTGTCGCGAGCAGGGTCGAGGTGCTCGACTTCCATGACCGGGCGCACGTTTTCGACCATGGAGAGCGCTGAGATGCCGCCGAGCAGCTCCTGGATGTCGTCACGGGTGGCTTGGTTGCCGGCGAAGATGATGGGCAGGTCGTACGCACCGCCAAGGCGGGTTCGAGGCCTTGCCGCGCGAATCCGCTCGGCCATGGCCACAACGTGCTTGCGCGTGCCGCCGTCGATCCCCCCGGAGAGCAAGATCATGTCTGGGCGCAGCTGGCGAATGCGTTCGATCTGCTCATGAGGGCGGCGTTTGTCGTTCGTGGCGAAGGTGTCCATCACGATGGCCCCGGCTCCTAAGGCCGCGCGCATCGCGGATTCGGCCGACATGGACCGGACGACTCCTCCCACGACGACCTGGAGTCCGCCGCCCGCCGAAGAGGTCGAGATGTAGGCGTCGACCCCCGCGCCGTCATCGCGCTGCGGGGTGAGGATGCCTCCGTCCGGGTCTACGAGTTGACGCCCAGACATCTCCTGGATTTCTTGGGCGGCGTTCGTGACCCCTCGGGTGACGTCCTCGAAAGGCGCTTCGACGGTGGTCGGGGCCTCACCGCGCCAGGTCTGACGATATTCATCGCCGACCTTCTCGATGAGGATGGCTTTGGTGGTGGTGCTCCCACAGTCTGTGGCGAGCACGCTGCGCAAGGGCTTCTTCACCGGGGCTCCTCCGCTGACCCACGGGCTTCGCGGTCGACGTTCTCGAGATGTTCGACGAAGCGCTCGAGTCCGTCGGGTTCCTCGAGCAGTGTGGCGAGTGCGTTCCATTGGTTCACGGGCAGGAACGCCCCAATCGCTGGGGTGAGCAGATGCATGAATTGCGATCCCGTTCGGGCGAGCGGGCGGAGCGACTCGAGCCAGAGGATCGCGGGGACCGTGAGTTCGAAGCGCACCAAGAACCGCGCCACCTTGTCCATGGCGAGTTCGGCCTCTTGGGCTTCCTCGGGGGTCACGGATGCTCTCCCGTCGTGAGCACGGTGTCGAGTGCGGCCCGGACCCGACCCCGCTCTTCATCACAACGCAAGAGCACGGTCCGGGACTGGCGCAATGCCCGATGGTGGCCCCGTCCGAGCAGGACGAACCCCTCGTCGGTGGAGCGGTAGCCCGTGAAGCGCGACCAGCCGTGGCGGCGCGACACGAGGGCGCGGGCCACCGTGAGGCCTCGGTCATCGACGGTGTAGGTGGCGGGAATCAGCACGTCGCTGGTCGCCCAAACGAGCACCCCGACCGCGACGAGGGCCAGCCAACCGTCGACGAGGCCCACCGCCGCTGCGGTGCATCCGATGACGAGGGCCGAGGCGGCGCTGCGGACGGGCTGGCGTCGGGCGGGCCAGTCGGTCCACCGAAGCGGGGGAGGTGCATCGACCATCGAGGTTCCACAAGGAAAGCGCATCGCCTTAAGCGTGCGTCGCCCTGCGGTCAACTTCAGGCCTCGTCCTCGTCCTCGTCCATCGTGGTCCTCGGTCGGGCGTCTTCAGACGACCCGAGCTGACCCCGCAACGTCTTGGCTTGGTCCTCGGCAATCTCGCTTAGGGGCCGGCTCTTGGGCGCGCCGATCCACTCGGTGACGGACGAGATCATCAGTTCTTTGAGGTAGGCGAACGAAAAGCCATCGGTCTGCTCGGCCAAGGCAGCCCGGTGGTCGTCCGCAAGGTCGACGCCCATCTGGGCCGTGAGTTGGTCAATGTACTGTCGTCGAATCCACTCATCTGGAAGATCGAAGTGCACTTTTCGGTCGAAGCGCGACGGTCGATCCAAAATGGCGGGATCGAGACGGTCGGGGTGATTCGTGGAGGCTAGCGTGAGAATGCCTTCGTTCGTGGCGAACCCATCAAGTTCGTTGAGGAAGAACGACCGCGTCTCCTTGGTGAGGAGCGAGTCGAGGTCTTCGAGCACGAGCACACAAGGGGAGGTTCGGCGTGCGCGTTCAAACACTTGGTGAACGTTGCTTTCGGGCGTGCCGTACTGGGACGCAAAGCTTTGGATGTAAAAACAGGGCAAATCGAGGGCATTAAGGAGCGCCTTGATGCAGTGGGTCTTGCCGTTGCCTGGCGGCCCAAGCAACAGGATGCCGCGCTTCCAAGGGACTCCGAATCGGGCGTACTGTTCACGGGAATGGAGGAACTGCTTGCATTGAGCCAGGAGTTTTCGGCCTAGGTCGCCGGGCAGGATCAGGTTGTCGAAGGTGGCGCTGCGGATGGCCTTGCGGAGGTCGCGATTGCGGCTGAAGCAGCCGTCGCTGAAGACCATGACTTCATCTTCGACCTTGCCCGCGACCCTCGCCACATGATCGACAAACCGCCGTACCGCCTCGTCGCTGGGTCCGATGAAGAAGCGGCGCCGTTTGTGGCCCCAATCGGCCGGCCATTGAGCGTCCACCACCTCGAAGGTGATGCTCGACCAGGTCACGGACCGGTGGCCTTGGGTAAGACCCACCGCGAGGCCCTTCTCGGGACCCCGCCAAACCAGGTCGAAGACCGGATGGGGTGTGGGATGGACGACGACATCGCAGGGTTCCCGTTCGAGAAAGGTCGCGACATCGAAGTCCCCGTCCTCGGTCTCGAGAATCGCCGCATCTGGCCACGTCGCCGCGACGGCGCGAGACAGATGGTAGGTCAGCGCGGCCTCGGTCTGGACGTAGGCGTCAAAGAGAAGATCGTCTCGATTCACGGTGGTCCTCGGTGAGACTTACGCCTTGGGGAGTCGGCCGGCGATGAACCGGTCGACGTGGTCGGCGATGAACCCTTGGACATCGAAGGGGCGCACCTCGCGACCTCGCAGGCTGTCCTGGTGAATCAGCGCGAACAGCAGCGGAGGCAGAAACGACACCGCCGCCATGCGGGGGTCGCGAATGTCGAGGGCGCCCGTTTCGGCATAGTACGCGAACAGCTCTTCACCCACCGACAGCATGGGTTCGAACAGGTGTTCGATGACCACTGGGCCACGGACCTCGTTTTCGAGCCCACATGCGAGGGCCACATGAAACACCCGGTCCATGCCGTAGCCCCATCCGGTCGACATCGACTGGCAGTAGAAGGTCAGAGCGGCGAGGGGGCCCTGGTCGCGTCGCGACAACACTTCGTCTCGAAACCGCTGACTGCGTTCTTTGAGCGTTTCAAACGTGGCTTGGTAGAGTCCGTCGGCGTTGCCGAAGTAGTGTCGAAGCGTGCGAGGGTCCTCACCGATCTCCTGAGCGATGGCCCGAAACGAGTTGGGCTGCCCGGAGGGCCCGAGAAAAGCGCGCAATGCGGCTTCGGCGAGGGTGGCGCGGCGCATTTCGTAGTTGGCGTTTCGCGTTCCCGGCGTTCGTCCCATGGGAGCCCTGTAACGCGCCGCTCAGTCCTGGCGGAAGACGCATCGTGTGATGGGCTGAACGACATCTCGCTGCACATACAGCAGGTAGTCGCGCCCAGACTCCAGGGGCGTAGGCTCTCCAAGTGAGGGAACGCGTTGCGAAGCGCCCGTTGGAATCTCACCGAAGCGGACGGTCCCTACATCGAGCGGCGGGTCGGTGTGGGCCACTTCAATCAGCTACCGCGTGCCTTCGGGGACATCGAGGTTGGGCGGTGAAAGGATTCAACTTGGTCGGTCACCCTCACGGAACCGTCGAGCAGGGACTCGGAAACCGCACGGAGCGAGGCGGCGCTACGTTCCCGGGACGAGGGAGGAGCGATGCGCTTCGACTGGCTTCGCCAACGATCGGAATCGTCTGCGTTCCGCACGAACGTCCGGGTGGTCAACGCTCCGGCGAACCCCTGGTTGCAGGACGTCTACTTTCTGTTCTTGACGCTTTCCTGGCCCGCGGCGCTGTCGCTGATTGCCTTTGGGTGGCTCTTCACCAACGCGCTGTTCGCCGTGGCCTACATGATGGTGGGCGGCATTGCCCAGGTCGAGCGGGGCTCGTTTCTGGACGCGTTTCACTTCTCGGTGCAGACGTTTCAGACGATTGGCTACGGCGCCATGAGTCCTGTCGGATTCTGGGCAAACCTGCTCGTGGATCTCGAGGCGATGACCGCGCTTGTGCTCACCGCTTTGGCTACGGGGCTGATGTTTGCCAAGTTCGGCCGCGCCACAGCTCGCGTGCGGTTCGCCAAGTGCGTGACGGTCTCGACGATGGATGGTGTGCCCACCCTGATGATTCGGGTGGGTAACTCTCGTCAAAACCAAATCATCAACACCCGAATCCGGGTGGTAATGTTTCGGACCGAGCGCGTTGCCGAGGGCTATCTCTTCTACCGGATGATCGATCTAGATCTGGAACGCGATTGGGCGCCAGCGCTCGCCCGTTCCCTGCTCATTCGCCACCCCATCACCCCGGACAGTCCGCTGTACGGGGTGGACCAGGAGCGGGCGAGGGCCGAGGAAGTCGAACTGATGGTCCTCATCACGGGCAACGACGACACGCTCATGAGCGAGGTTCACGCCATGAAGCGGTACTCCCACGATGATGTGGTGTTCAATGCGCGCCATGTCGATGTGCTTCGCGAAACCGACACCGGCACCATCGTGCTCGATGTCGACCGCTTCGACGACGTTGAACACGTCACACCGATGTCGAAGGTCGAGGCTTAGCGGTCGTTGCGGGTCGCTTCCCGCATGGCGGCTCGGGCCTGCGCCAAATCGCGGCGGAGGTCACGAGCGTCACGTTCATCTTGACGTTCGCGCTCTTCGGCGAGATCCGCTCGCATGGATTCGAGTTCACGTGCCGCGGCTCCGTCCGGATTGACGCGGGCCCGGGCTTCGAGGTCGCGAGCCCGCTCGAGGAGTGGCCTAGCCACGTGTTCGGGTAGGCCCGCCACCAGATCGGAGACGTCTCGAACCACTGAATTCGCAGGTGGCATGGTGGTAAAGAGCGGCAATCGCATGGACTGTGACAGCGTCACGAAGCTCGCCATGGCATGCAGGCCTACCAAACCAATGGACAGTGCCGCCATGATCGAGCCGAAGGGCGGCGGCAAGAGGGCGAGAGCCCACGTCATGGCGAGCACGGCGAAGGGGCCGAGCATCATGGGGACCACGGTGGCTTGGCCGATCCGAGCGCTCATCGTGATGTCGGACCGGGGCACGACCCGGACGACCAGCCCGACTTCACGGAGATCTCGGGCCAAGGCGGCAGACGTATGGCCATCGAGGTCGCGACTGACCACGAACTCGACGGGCAGTGGTCCACTCTCGGCGCGGTACAGCCCGTAGCGGGCAAGGACCCGGTCGAGGCCTTTGGTATCGACCCGCGGCTTGAGGTAAGGAGCGAGGTAGAGACTGGTGCCATGCGCCGATGCGATGACGGTATGGGCGCTCATGTCCTAGTCATTATCCAGCCGTGACACGGATTGGGGTGGTTCCCGAGGACCGGTTACGCTGCCTGCCGCCCCGCCCGAGGTGTTCCGTGGCCCAGGATCGCTGGGACGTCGTGATCAATGTCTTGAACGGACCCATGGCCTCGCTTGGCGAACAGGTGCTGCGGGGACCGGTCGTCCGTATCGGTGCCCAACCGGGCCCCGGTGGCTTCGAGCTTCGCGGCTATCGCGGTCTCGACAAGCGACAGTGCGTGATCACGGCCTACGAAAAGGGGGGCGCTTCGATCGCCCCCGTCGGTCGAAACCAAGTGCGCATCGCCCCACATGCGAACGTCGATTGGTCCGACATCGACCCGCTCTACAATCCGGCGAACCTGTCGCCAGGGTGCGCGGTACATCTAGGCCCCGTTGGCCGAGGCGCCACCTTGCAGTTCGTCAATGCGCGACGCCTTGGCGAATGGCAAAGCGGGGATTTGGTCTCTGACGTGGATGCACCCGAGGCCGGTGCCGCCCCCGTCCCTCGCCCGGCTCATCAGGTCCGACGCATCCGCCCGAGCGGGGTGCCCGCGTGGTTCTTTGGCTGCGCGTTCCTTCTGGCGACGGGGTTGTCCATCTCGGTACTCGCCGTGGCCGTGTTCATCGTTGCTTCGCAGGTGCTTCGGCCGGGACTCGGTGAGAAGTACGAGGGCGAAGCGCGATGGGATTCGGTCTCGCTCGAAGAGAATACCAATCTCAAACTTGAGGGATTGCAGGGCCCATTCCTCGATTTTGTGATGCGGCACAATCTGGCCGCGGTCGACGGTCCACGCAAGGTCGCGTTGTCCGAGCCGAAGGTCTGGGATGAGCGGCTCGAGCGCTACATCACCGCTTCGGTCGAGCGTCATGCCCGGTCCCTGCGTTTCTTCGACCGACTGGAGGAGGTCCGTCGGGAATACGGGCAGGTGATCCTAGAGATGCGCCGCAATGGCCTGCCCGAGGTGTTCGCCGCGATTCCTTACCAGGAGAGCAAGTACGAAAGCGACGCCCAGTCCTACGTTTGTGCCCGAGGATACTGGCAATTCATGCCCGAGGTGGCGCACCGCCTTTCGAAGCAGGGGCTTGATTTTCAAGTCGCGGACTGCCGCCTCGATGGCTCATCCACACTGTGGACCCCGACCCAGGACGCTCCTCCCCCCAATGCCGTCGTCAACGCCGTCTACGTGCGCAACAAGCAGTGCCGCATCCAGTCGTGTCGGGTCGACGACCGGTCGGATCTCGTGAAGTCGACGGCCGCGGCCGTTCGCTCCTTGCGGGAGGCCTACGATGATCCCACGCTCCGGCAGTCCGGCGCCATCGTTCAGCTCACCATCGCGAGCCACAACGGCGGCTACAACGACGGTCGGTTTGGTCGGGAGTACGCCAAATCTTCGAACTTGCTGCCCGCTTATCGGCGATGGGCCAAGGCGAATCCGGGGCATGAGCACCGCTTCATCGGCCAGAACATCCGATGCAAGTCGCACAACACGCCAAGTAGGTGTGAAGCTGAGATCTACGCGCAGACGCAGCATTACACCTACACGATCATCGCCCAGCACATCGTGGCGGCGTGCTACTACGGCAAGAACTATGGTTCTGACCCTGCATTCCAGAACTATCGCAGCTATTTGTCCAGCGATGGCTACTGCAGTGCACTCGAGGTGCCCACCGCGAGCGAGGTTCGCGCACGGGGGTCGAAGTGAACTTTCGACCGTGGGCGGTCATGGGTGCGCTCATCGTGGCCTTCGTGACCAATGTAGCCCTCCTGGCTTCCGAGGACTTGCCGGCGGAACGCCGCGATACGACGATCGATCAGGTGAGCCCGGTCGCTCAGCTCATCTACGTGCCCGCCAATCGAACGCGCAACTTGCAGGTCATGGGCCTCGACCCCGAGCTGGTCAAGGAAGCCAACCGGCAGATGTCGTCGATGGATGGCGATCTCGAGCGGCTTCGCCTGCTGCTCGAACAGAACACGGCCGCGGGAGCGACTGCCTTCTGCAGCCAAGATCTGCCGCCGCCTTACTCTGCGATCGGCGTCTTGGTGACCCAGGACAACGATCGCCGCTCGGCGACGGGGCCGCAGCGACTCGCTCGTCTGGAGGAGGCACCGTTCTTCGACCGCTCGCTCACCCTGTCGCTCTACGAGAGGCTCGAACTTGCGGATCGCCGCAAGGGGCAGGCCACGGTCATGGCCGTCGGGGCGGTGCTGACCGGACGAGAGGCCGACGCATTGGAAGGGAACGCACCGTTCTCGCTTGGTTTGGGGGGATGGGGGCTCGCCAAACTCGAGGCGAGCGACCCCGCCGTTCGCCCCAAGCTCGCCACCTACTTTGCCATGATGCACGTGTTGACCGAACTCGCCACCGACCCTTCCGACGGAATCTGCCGATGAGCGGGACGGTGACCGGTGCGATAGGACCCGAACGTCTCCTCGCCGTCCGGGCAAGACGAGGTCAGCGACAGTGAGCCGCCGTCAATTCAAGATCCTGAAGGAGATCGCGGAAGGTGGATTCGGCAAGGTCTACCTGGCCGAATTGATTTCCGCCGACCAGCAGTTCTCGCGCATCGTTGCGTTCAAACTGCTCCACGAAAAGTGGTCCACCCACGACGAAGTGCTGTCGCGCACCCGTGACGAGGCTCGGCTGCTCGGCCTCCTGCGCAACGACCACATCGTGAAGGTCGAGGATCTCACCTCGATCAACGGCCAGTGCGCCATCGTCATGGAGTACCTCGAAGGCGTCGACCTCAAATGGCTCATCCAGTTCCTCGCGCAAAAGGAGCAACAGTGCCCCTATGAGGCCCTGTTCGAGATCATCCAAGCCGCTGCGGATGCCTTGGGTAGCGCCTACAATGGCGTCCCGCTGCAGTCGGAAGAGCCCCTGCGGGTGATTCACCGCGACATCAAGCCGTCGAACATCTTGGTCACCACTTCAGGCGTCGTGAAAGTCCTCGACTTTGGTACGGCCCGCGCCAACTTTGCCAAGCGGGAAGCGGTCACCGAAGAACTGGCGTTCGGCAGCCAAGGCTACATGTCGCCCGAGCGCATGTTGGGCGAAGACGACACTCCGGCGGCCGACATTTTCAGTCTCGGCATCACGATGTATGAGCTGCTCGCGCTCGACAATTTCGGGAAAATCCCGCCGCGTCCCGCCAAGTTCAACACTCGGGTCGACGAAAAGATCGCCGGGCTCAAGCTCACCGGCCCTCGGCAATTTCAATCCGACGTTCGGCACATCCTGAAGTCGATGCTGTCGTACTACCCGGTGGACCGGCCTACGGCCGAGCAGGTCATCGAGGTGATGGAACACCTCGTTTCGGAGGCCGATGACGAGCCGCTGAAGCGATTTGCCCGGACCGTGGTGGGCGAAGCGCGACAAGCCATGCCCGAAGTGCAATCTCGGGATCCATTGACGGGCAGCATCGTCCAGGAAGACATCTCCGAGAGCCGGCCGATGGCCAGTTCGGGATCGCTTGCCGATACGGAGCCCGACCGAGAGCCACTTCCCGTTACGGTTGAGCGCCCCTTCACGGGTCGAGTCCCCCCGCCCCCGAGTTTGCCCGGAGGCACCCTTTCGCCGCCGAGCGGGGTGGCGTCGCAACCCTTCACGCGGTCGACGAGCAGCACCTCACCGCCCATCACCACGGAGTCGAGCCGGCTGTTTCTGGCGTTGTCGGTCTTCGGGGGGCTTGGCGTGGGCATCGTCCTGCTCACGGTCATTGGCGTCGCGGTGTACGTCATCGTCACGGTGGGACAACCCGCATCGTCGGCGTTGAACGTAGATAAGCCAGGCAACACCAAGACCGTCGTGAAAACCACCCTCCAGGTCACTCCGCCCGAGGCGATCGAAGCCAAATTGCAGGGTGATGCTGGGTTCAAAGGCACCTATCAGGGGCCCGATTCCGTTACGGCAGATCTTCCGGCGGGGACCTACCAGACCGTGGTGAAGCGCGGCGGTGACCGCATTCGGGGCCGAACCTTCGAACTGACGGGAACCGAGTGCACGGTGACCCTCGACCTTTCGGCCGAACGTTGGGAGGCGCAGTGCAACTGAAGCCTGCGAACGACGACGGCACGGTGATGACCCTCGAGCTGGACCACGGGCGTGCCAACGAAATGGGCTCGACCCAGCTGAAGGCCATCGAGGCGTTCACGGCCACGCTCGAGTCTGGCACGGTGCGCGCGCTCGTCACGTTCTCGCGCCGGGTTTCTCGCAAGGGCACGCCCATCTTTGTTGCGGGGGCCGATGTCACCGAGCGCGTGGACTGGGACGATGACCACGTCAAGGAACACGTGCGATGGCAGCGTGCGGTGCTGGCGCGCTGGCGGCGGGCGCCCGTCTTCCACGTCGCAGTGGTGCACGGCGTGGCGTTGGGGTGGGGCACAGAGCTGCTGCTGACGACCGACTACGCAGTGGCCACACCGGGCGCGCGGTTCGGCTTGCCGGAGACCGGGCTTGGTATTGTGCCTGGAGCGGGTGGAACGGCGGAATTGTGGTCGCGAATCGGGGTGGCGCAGGCCTTACGCCTCGGCATGACCGGCGAGCCCATCGGAGCCGACGAAGCGTTGCGCATCGGCTTGGTGCAGGAGTGCTGCGACGACCTGGATGCGGGGCTCACCCGCGCCCATGCGTTGGCGTCGGCGGTCGCACGACGGAGCCCGACGGCGGTTGCGGCGTTCAAGCGAGGGGTCCTGGACAGCATTGGCGTGACCGAATCGAAGCGGACCGCTATCGAGGATATCGCGTACTCGCGGTGCGTGGACACGGGGGACGCGGCCGTCGGTCGAGCCAACTTCAAGGCCGTTGTGGAGGGCCAGCCGGCTCCCTGGGGTCCGCTGGTCACCGAGGACGACCCCCACTGAGGCGAACGTCATGTTCACGCGTCAACGGATGTGGGCGCAGCTGCCCGAACAGGTCGATCTGCTGGTCATCGGGGGCGGTGTCACGGGGGCGGGAATCGCCCGTGATGCGGCCCGCCGCGGGCTTTCGGTGGCCTTGGTTGAGATGCGCGACCTTGCCCACGGCACGTCGTCTCGGTCGAGCAAGCTCGTGCACGGGGGCTTGCGATACCTCGAGCAGTACGAGTTCAGCTTGGTGTTCGAGGCGGTCTCGGAGCGTCGCATCCTCATGGACATTGCGCCGCACTTGGTTCGTCCGTTGGGCTTCTTGTTCCCGGTGTACGGAGGTCGAGGCCGGCCGCTGTGGATGGTCAACGCAGGGATGTGGCTGTACGACGGGCTGTCGCTGTTCCGCAGCCCCAAGCTCCACCGCAACCTTCGTCCCGATCAGGTGGCCGAGGAAGAGCCTGCGCTGACCCGCGAGGGCCTTCAGGGCGCGCCCCTGTACTACGACGGCCAGACCGACGACGCGCGACTCACCCTGGAGACCGCGCTAGACGCCGCCGCCGCCGGGGCCACCATCGCAACGTGGGCCAAGGTGACGAAGCTCACCTCCGACGAGCAAGGTCGCGTCGACGGGGCTGAAATCACGGACATGATCGACGGCGAGACGCGCATCGTTCGGGCCCATGCGGTCGTCAACGCCACAGGGCCGTGGACGGACCGGACACGCGGTCTTTCGACGGCCGACGCGGGCGCTCCCTTGCTGAGGCCTACGAAGGGCGTCCACATCGTGGTGGACCATGACCGTCTGCCCGTCCAGCACGCCATCGTCGCCCAGCACCCCGAAGACGAACGCGTCCTGTTCTTCATTCCGTGGGGTGAGCAGACCTACATCGGCACCACCGACACGGACTACGACGGTGACCCGATGGAGGTGCAGACCGATTCTGAAGACGTCGACTACCTCATCGATGCCGCCGCTTCCTACTTCCCCGACCATCCGCTGACCCGAGACGACGTGTTGTCGACGTGGGCCGGTCTGCGACCGCTCATGGCCCCCATTGATCAGGACCGTGAGGTGGACGAATCTTCGGTGAGCCGGGAGCATCAGATCGTCGTGGGGACCGATGGGCTCGTCACCATTGCAGGCGGCAAGCTCACCACGTACCGCCGCATGGCGAGCGAGGTGGTCGATACGGCGGTGAACTTGCTGAGGCTTGCCAATCGCTTGCCCAGCCCGCTTGCGGCCTCTCATACCGACCAGCAACCGCTTCCTGGCGCAGTCGGGTGGCCCGAAGACGACGATGTGACCCACGTGGCGAGCCTGGTGCGCGATGCGTCAGGGCAGCGATTGGCCTCCGAAACGGCCCAGCATCTCGCGCAGACCTACGGCATGCGCGGCATCGAACTTGGGCGGCTGATCGCGGAGGACCCCGATCGGGCCGCCCCGCTGCTGACCGGACGGGTGGAGGTGCTTGCCCAAGTGGATTGGGCGGTCCAACAGGAACTCGCCGCGCGGCTCGAAGACGTCATGGTGCGAAGGCTCGACCTCTACTACCGAGACCGCGACCAGGGATTGACCATTGCGCCGCTCGTCGCCAAGCGGATGGCGGAGCTGCTTTCCTGGGACGAACGCCGCACTGCCGAGGAACTCGGACAGTACGAGGCGTTTGTGGTAAACTCCCGAACCTGGAAAAAAGAAAGCGACGGGAGTGCGCCCTAAACCCAGCGAAATCGCGGCGTCAGCCAGTGGGCTGCATCGCCGGGACTTCCGATGGCAGGTTACGCTTCGTCGCACCGCCTGACGCCCCGGATTCGTGTGTTCGTCCTTTGGCTCCTTCTAGGACTGGTGTTGTTGGTCACGGGAGCCGAGCTTCTCGTCCGTGGCGGCGGCCAAGTTGCCCTCGCCCTACGAGTCCCCGCGCTCGTTGTCGGCCTCACCATCGTCGCGTTCGGCACCTCGATGCCCGAACTGTTGGTCAGCGTGACCGCCGCGATGCATGCATCGACCGAAATGGCCCTTGCCAACGTCAACGGATCGAACCTTGCCAACGTCACGTTGGTCCTCGGCTTGGCCGCTCTGGTGAATCCGCTCACCGTTGAGCGGACGCTGATTTGGCGAGAGATTCCTGTCGTTCTTGGTCTATCGCTCATGGTGCCCCTACTGGGCTCCGACCGCATCATCAACCAGGGCGACGGCATCATCTTGCTGCTCGCGGGCATCATCTACAACGTGTGGTTGCTCCTCGATGCGTTGCGGGGTCGTGCATCGAGCAACGCCGAAGAGGACATCGACGGCGACCCGGGGTTGGGAAAGAATCTGCTTCTCCTTGCCTTTGGGGTACTCGCCTTGGTGTTGGGTGCCCAGTGGTTCGTCTTCGGCGCCGTCAAGGTCGCAGAGGTGCTGCATCTGTCCGACCGGTTCATCGGCCTCACGGTGGTGGCGATGGGCACATCGGCGCCCGAAGTGGCCACGGGCATGTGGAGCGCCTACCGCGGCGAGACCGAGCTTGCCGTGGGCAACAGCCTAGGGTCGAACCTCCTCAACATCGCGATGGTGTTGGGCATCACGGCGTTGGTGGAGCCCATTCGCATCGAGGATACATCGGCGTGGGGCGACATGGCGCTGTGCGTCGTGGTCACCGCGGCCTTGGTGCCGTTTGTCCTGAAGGGCTCGATCACCCGCCTTGAAGGGGGCATTCTCACCGCAGTGTACGGGCTTTATCTGGCCTCGGGATACTTTGACGGCCATGCCTAGGTTCCCCCAGTTTGCCCCTCACGTCGCGGCGATGCCCGGCTCCGTTTATTCTGCCATCGCAGCTCGGGTCATGGCCCAGGGCGGACCGGTGTTTCCCCTACATGTGGGTGACACTTGGCTCGAGCCCCCTCCGGGCTGCCGCGTTGAGGACCTCAGGGTGGCCGACCATCCTTGGGGGTTGCACAAGTACACGTCGGTGGCGGGTTGGGGTCCGCTGGTTGACGGCATCGTCAAGCGCGTCTCGGAACGGACCGGCCTCAATACCGACCCCAGCGAGGTGTTGGTCACGGCTGGCGCGACCGGAGGCCTGGGAGCGGTGCTGGGGGCGTTGATGGCCCCAGGCGACGAGCTGATGATCGTCGCGCCCTACTGGCCGCTCATCGCGGGCATCGCGCGTGCAATCTCCGGTCAGGCTCGAGCCGTGCCGATCATGGGAACGGCGACGGACGTGGCGGACGTCACCCGGCGCCTTGAGGCCGGTCGAAGTGACCGTACCACCGCGATCTACCTGAATACGCCGAACAACCCGACGGGCCAGGTCATTCCCCGCGACTGGGTCGAGGCCATGGTCGCCTTCGCGAAGGCGCATGACCTGTGGATCATCGCCGACGAGGTCTACGAGGACTACGTCTACGACGGCGGTCACACCTACACGCGACCGCTGGCGCCCGACCGGACGTTCGCGGCCTACAGTTTTTCGAAGGCCTACGGCATGGCGGGCAACCGGGTGGGCTACGTGGTGGGCCCGGCCGATGCGATTGCCCAGGCGCGTAAGCTCGGCGTTCACACGATCTATTCGGCGCCGACCGCTAGTCAGGTTGCCGCGGCTCGGGTGCTCGAACGAGGGACGACGTGGCTTGCGGACACGGCGGGTCAGTACGCCGAGGTCGGTCGGGCAGCCGCTTCGCGCTTGGGGATTCCGGCCCCTCAAGGTTCGACGTTCCTCTGGGTGGATGTTGCGGACCGCATCGATGAACGTGGGCTCGCTGGCGTTCTCGACGACCTGGGCGATCAGGGGGTGCTCGTGGCGCCTGGGCCGAGCTTTGGGCCCTATGAGACGCACCTGCGGGTGTGTTTCACAGCCACCGAGCCGGCTCGAACCCTGGAAGGCTTCGACCGGTTGGCCAACGTCTTGGGGCGTTAGCCGAGCCGACGATGATTCCGCACCGGCATGCGTCGGCGGACGTTAAAGGCCTTGTGCCGGTCGACGGCGGTCAGTGCGAACCCCTCGCCCTCAGTCACCTCGGCCTGAACGATGCCCCAAGGGTCGATAATCATCGAATGGCCGTAGCTTTCACGGGTGCCTGCCGCATCGTGCCGACCCACCTGCGCCGGCGCCACCACCCAACACTGCGTCTCGATGGCCCGGGCGCGCAGCAGGACACGCCAATGGGCTTGGCCTGTCGGTACCGTAAACGCGCTCGGGACGGTTAGGATTTCGGCGCGGGCGTCGGCCAGTGCGCGGTACAGCTCGGCAAAGCGTAGGTCATAGCAGATGCTCATCCCAACCCGGCCAAACGACGTCATCGTGACCACCACTTCGGTACCGTGCAGCGTGGTCGCGCTCTCTTGAAGGCGGACGTCGTCGGACAGGTCTACATCGAACAGGTGGATTTTTCGGTATACGGCGAGCGCTTCACCATTGGGGTCGAACAACGCTGACGTGTTGTAGGTCCGGCCTGGAATCGGGCTGCGTTCATGGAACGAGCCCAACAACAGATGGATGCCCAGTTCGGCCGCGAGTCCTGCCATGCGCGTCATCGTGGGGCCGCGCAGACCTTCGGCCAAGGCGACCCGTTGGTCGGCAGGCCCCAGAAACGGCGTGGCTTCTGGGGTTGCGATGAAGCCGGCACCGGCCGCGGCGGCCTGCCGAATCCAGTGTTCGGCACGGTCCAGCGACGTGGCAACGTCATCGCGCGTGTTGAGTTGAACGACCGCGGCCACCACCGCCTCGGAGTTCACCCGGCCTTCCGCATCGTCAGCGCCGCATCTTCGATCACGCGTTCCATCCGCAGCATCGCAATGGCCCCAAGGATGACTCCGAACCACAACGTGGCCACGCGGATGAGGAGCGCCGCGGCGAAGGCCTCGGCGGGTCCGACGTTGGCGATGCCCACCGCTCCTTCGACAAGGGCCGCGTCGGCCATGCCCATGCCGCCTGGCGAAGGGGCGCCAAACACGGTGGCGAATGCGTAGAGGAAGGTGGCCGCATCGAGGGACACCGTCTGCTGAAGCCCGATGAACACAAGCCAGTAGCCGATGCACTCTGCGAACCAGGCGACGAGGGAGGCGACCAAGGTGATGGCGAGCGGCACTGGCGCGATGCACACTCGGGTGGCTTCATAGGCCTCCTCGAGCCGGTGTGCGATGCCAGACAGGCCAGGGATCTTGGACAAGAGACCGAGGAGGCCTCGGGCCAGGGGACGCAACGAGAGAACGACCAATCCCACGATGACGACGCCAATCGTGCCGTAGATGAGTTCGCGAGACTCGGGCAGAAATGTTGAGACGCCCACCGCGGTGAGCAACACCACGGCAATGCCGTCGGTGATGCGTTCGACGGCAAGGGCGGGGAGGGTCTTTGTGACGGGTGCCCCTGCCGTCACCCACACCAGGTAGGGTTTGACGAGTTCGCCGGCCTTTGCCGGGCTGATCACCATCGCGAGGCCCGCGGTGAAGATCCAGAGGTTCGTGCGATGGGGAACGTCGATGCCCAGCCGACCGAGCAGGTACGACCACTTGAAGTAGCGCAGACCGTAGTTCACGAGGGTCAACAGGAGAATAGGGACGTATAGCGCCCAATCGAAGGTGATGAGGGCCTCGGTGGTCCGCGCCACCAGGTCAGGGTCATCGCCCGTTGTGCCGCGCAGCATGGCGTAGGCGAAGTAGCCGAGGGTCGCGAGCGCGACGGCGATGGCGATCCAGCGGCGGAACCGCTTCATCGCATCGGGGGGCGCGGTTTCCGCGGTTTCCGCGGTCTGCATGGGGCTCCTTTCGCCAAACGGCCTGTTGGCACCGCAGTAGTCAATCGTCGTGCCGATGTCATGCCGATTGAGGCACGAGGTGGGGCCAATGACGCGTCATGACTCCTTCGCGGGGGCCCAAGCCTCGCGAAGCGCATCACACACCGCACGTACGCGCGCAGGCACGTAGCGACGGGTGGGCAGAACGATCCAGACACTCGCGTCGAAGGTGGTCAAGGTGACCGCGAGGTCCTCGAGCAGCACCACCAGGCGACCTTGTGCGATGGCCTCGTCGACGAGCCAATCGGGCAGCACGGTTACCCCCAAGCCTTGCTCGGCCGCGTCTCGCAGGATTCGGGTGTTGGAGGCGATCAGGGGCCCTCGGACGGGAACCTCGACGAGGCCATCCGCGGTCCGGAATCGCCACACCGGCGTTTCGTCGAGGGGGAACCGCAACGTCTGGTCAACGGGAAGCGCGTCGAGCGTGGAGGGCAGGCCGTGCCGCTCGATCCAGTCGGGCGAGGCCACGAGCCGGTAGGTCATGCGCTTCACGCGCTGGGCCACGACGTGGGCATCGGCTACCTGGCCGAGTCGAACCGCGAAATCGAGTCGGGATTCCAGCAGATCGAGGCGCCGGTCCGTCACCACCCAGTCGAAACGGATGTCGGGGAACTGGGTGTGCAGGTGGGGAAGGTGCGGGGTCAGGGCTTCCCATGCGAACGAGGTGGGGACGGTGGCCCGTACAGACCCCGCCAGCACCTCGTGAGCATCCTTGGCGTACCGCGCCGCGTCAGCAAGCCCGGAAACCAAAGGCTCCACCCGGTCAAGGTAGCGCTCCCCGGCTTCGGTGAGCCGAAGGGAGCGAGTGGAGCGCTGGAGCAGGCGAAACCCCAGTTCATGTTCGAGACCGGTGATCGCTCGCGAGACGGCGGACGGATGCACCCGGGATTGCCGGGCCGCGGCTGCGAAGCTGCCCTCGCGAACCACCGCAATCAGCAGTTCGAGCTGTTCGACATGCATTGCTGCGACTTTCGCATGAATCAATGCAGAATGGAAGTTGGTCGTGCGAATTGTGGAGCGTCACACTGACGTCGGACAGAACGAACGGAGACGTCGACAATGAACGCAACCTTCCTGGGTCTTGGGGCGATGGGCATCCGAATGGCTCGACGCGCGGTCGAAGCGGGCCACACGGTGACGGTGAGCAATCGAACGCGGCGCGACGTCGAGGGGGCCAGCTTCGTGGCCACGCCTCGCGAGGCGGTCCGCGAGGCGGAGGTCGTGATCAGCATGCTCACCGATATTGAGGCTTCACGGACGGTCTGGCAGGACCCTCAAACGGGCGCGTTCGCCGGCATGCGACCCGGCACGGTGGCGATCGAATCAAGCACCTTGACGCCTGCGGCTACCGTTGCCTTGCAGGACATGGCCCATGCGGCCCAGGTTCGGTTTCTCGAGGCACCGGTGGTGGGCACGCGCCCGCACGCGGATCAAGGCATCCTCACGGTGTTGGTGGGCGGTGACGGTGCGGTGCTTGAGGACGTGCGGTCGGTGTTGGAATCGTTTGGGAAGGTGGTCCCTGTGGGGCCGGTGGGCCAAGCCGCAGCATTGAAGTTAGCCATCAACTCCATGTTCGCGGGTCAGGTGGTCCTGCTTTCGGAAGGGCTGGCCTTGCTTGAGCGCCACGACGTATCGATGGACCGAGGGCTGGGACTTCTCGAGACGACGCCCGTGTTCGCTCCCGTCCTGACGGGCATTGCGGCGCTCCTGCGCGCGAAGGATGAGGCCCCCCGGTTTCCGGTTGCACTGGTGGAGAAGGATCTGGGCTACGCGGCTCGCCAGGCGGATCTCCCGCTGCTGGAAGCCGTGCGGCGCCGCTACGCGGCTGCAGTGGAACGGTCATTCGGCGATCGGAACATCCAGGCGGTGGCCCGGTTGGTGCTCGATTCGACCGAGTAAGCACGGCGTCGAGGCGCGGCGGAGGGTACGCTTGTAGGGGAGTGACCGTCCATGAAGCATTGGAGCGTCACGGCGCAGGGCGTCGCAAGCGTCGAAGTGCCCGCTCGAAACTGGATGGTGGCGCTCGGGCGCGGACTCGACGAACTCGGGCAGGCCGACAGCCTCGAGCGATTGGCGTGCGAGGTGTTGCCTAACGGAACCGTCATCGCGCGCGATGTGAGTACGGGCACGGGCTATGTCGTGCACGCGGTGGACGCGGAAGGCTCGCCAGACGCCCCCAATCGAGAAGACCATCCGTTGATCGAAGCCGAGGATGCCGAGGCCGAGTCGGTGTTCGTGGCCGAAGGGCTTCCCGAGCCAGCGGGCTTCGACGTTCGAATTGGCCAGGCCTCGACGACGGCACTTGCCTGCGAGGCGGCCCTCGAAGCGGCACTGGCCTCCGTTCCTGCAGAGAGTGGAGCGGTGATTCTCCAGGAGCGGGGTTTCCTTCGCTTCAATGCAGTGCATGGGCCAGCGAGCGCCAAGCTTGCGGGGACACGCTTGCCGCCCGGGAGCGGCGTGGCCGGCTTTGCGATGGCGCATCAACGAACCATTGTCGTGGACAATGCTCAAGTTGATGCGCGGCACTGCGCCGATATCGATACGCTGACGGGCTATGTCACTCGCCAAATTGCGGTCATCCCCATTGGAGGGGGAGGCCCCGCAGAGCAAGGTCTCGCTGATGCGATGGGGGTCATTGAAGTCATGAACCTCACCGATGGGCAGCGGTTCGAGCCCAAACAGCTGGCTGAACTCGAGTGGGTGGCCCGTTGTCTCGCCGAACGACTCGCACGCTGAACCGTTTCGCACCGCGGAGGCAAACCGGCACGTCGTTAGGTGAGGGACTCGTCGACTTGGGTCTGCAGTGCGTCGGCATCGTCTTGGAGGCCGAGCTGACCCAGCTGAGCCACGCCCAGTTTGCCGGCGACTCGAATCACGTTGGCCCATCCCGCTTCCGCAGCGATGTTGCAAATGGTCTGGAGACACCGCGCGGCATCCAGGTCGACCGTGTCGCCCAAACCGAGTTCAGACGCAGACCAGAGCCACTGCCAAGTCTGGGTGTGGTCGCCTCGTCGTGCGAGAAGCGTGGCCACGATGAGTCGGTAGACCGGCCACATCCAATGACCGGGGAATCGGTCGAGACGAGCGGCGGCTTGCCGCGTTTGGTCGTAGGCCGAGTCGAGGTCGCCGCGTTCGAGGGCCACCAACGCCAAGCCCAAGCTTGAAAAGATGCCGTCCTCGAAGCGTCCGAGGTTGCGAACGGCCCGCGCATGCTCCTCGTACAGGCTTTGTGCACGTTCGAGATCACCTCGCCAACGGGCGAGTTCGGCAAGTCCGTACCGGGCTTCGAGACGCAGGTGCACCGCACCGAGTTCCTCGGCGAGGGCCATCGCCTCGCGGGACAACGCTTCGGCTTCGTCCCAAGCACGTTGCTGTCGGGCGAGGGTGGCCAACCCGATGCGCACCTGGGCGACACCAAGCGGATTTCCGGCGGCGTCGAGAACCGACTCGGCCTCGCCGTACAGTTCGCGTGCATCGGCGAAGGCGCCGGTGCGGCGGGCGACGTAGGCTCGGCCAAGGAGGGCCTCTCCGGCTCCTCGCGCGTCGTCTGCCTCTCGGAAGCGATCGAGGACCTGGCCAAACAGCACATCTGCACTTTCGAAGTTGTGCTTCTTCTGCTCGAGCCATGCCTTGCCGGCGAGTCCGCGGGCCTGCTGAAGCGGAAGGTCTTGGGCCTTGGACTTGTTGAGCGCATCGGCGAACAAGACCTCGGCCGACTCTACGTGGCCTTGATCGAGTTCGGCGCTTCCCAGCCCGATCAGCGCATCGGTGAGCCCTGCAATATCGTCGCGCTCTTCGAACCGGTTGCGTGCGGCGAGGAATTGCTCGGCGGCTCCTGCTGGATCACCCAATGCATCAAGGGCTCGTCCTCTCCAAAGCGCTGCCCACGCCTCGGCGGGATCGGGTGTGTCGAGGGCTTCGACGGCCTCCATGAGGCGCTTCGTCACGTCGTCGAGTGTCGTGGCGCGCCCGCTGTGCCATGCCTGTTCGCTGGCTCGAATCAGCGGACCCACGGCAAAGGAGACATCACCTGCGAGCAGCGCGTGGATTCCCGAGAGCCGGTCTGACTCGACCCCTGGCCGCTCCCCGATGCGGGCCCAAGCGCGAGCGAGCCGCCGGTGCAGGTAGCGTAGGTCGTCGCGGCTCCGCGCCCGATGTCGGACGGCCTGGTAGAGCGCCTTGCCATCGAACGAAAGCCGGTCGCCGCGTTCGACGAACAACCCGCAACCCCGCACGAACGCGAGCAGTTCAAGCCCCGCCACCGCTTCGACAAGCGCAACGGGAACGGTCTGCCCGGCGAGGGCGATGAGGTGCATGGTGTCTTGGAAGCGCTTTGGATTGCCCGAAGCGATGGAGAGGTTGGCCACCCGAAGTCCAAACACCGCGTCGGCGTCGGCAGGCACCGCCTGATCGACCTCGACATCGGCTTTGAGGCCATACTTGAGGTCGCCCACCTCTTCGAGCCAGTCCTGTTCCGTCCAGAAGAGAAGCAACTGACGGGCGAATTGGGGGTTTCCGCCCGAGAGCACCCGTGCGCGCTCGGCCAGATCGTCGGTCAGGTGGAGGGCGTCGGCCAGCACCAGCTGGGTCTGCGATTCGTCAAGGGGTCCCAGATCGATGCGTTCTGCGCCCGCGTCGACGGCGCGTGCGAGCCGGTCGGCGAGCGCGGGTTGCCCCGACAATTCCTCGCCCCCCACCGTGACAAGGACGAGCCAGGGAGAGGGCGGTCCACCTTCTCCCCATCGCTGCATGAGGGCTTCTGCGATGGACAATCCCTCGTCGTCGGTCGTCGCCCAATGCACGTCGTCGAGCACCATGACTGCGAGACGTCGCCATTCCCGTGCCCGCAGGTGACGATAGATCTCGCGGAGGCCAACCCCGGCGGGAACCGCGTCATCGGGCGAGGGCAAACACCACCGAGCCAGATCGCGAGCCACTTGGGGCACCGTTTGGTCCAAGCTTTCGCGTTCCCGTGCGAGTCGTCTGCGAAGCCGGGCTTCGAGGGACTCGGGGGTCTCGTTGAAGGGCCGCAGCAATTGTCGAGCCGCGCCGACGTACCCGTCTCGGTCCGTGGGGTCGAGGTGGTAGCCGATGCGAACCGTTTCGGCCCAACCACCGGTCTCAAGAGTGCGCACGATGTCGTCGACGAGGTAGCTCTTGCCGCTGCCTGCGTCCCCCACCACAAACACCACGCGGCCCGCTCCGGTTTCGATCACGTTGCGAGCGATGTCCCAGAGTGCTTGGCGTTGGGTCTCGCGGGCAAGCAGCTGCGGCTCGCGGAGGGCCCAAAGCTGCAATGACGCCGGAGGCCGATGCGGAGATCGCGCGGGGGGCGGTACGATTTCAGGCAGCGCTTCTGGAAAGGGCCGATTGTAGATCGGCACCACCGCCTTGGTCTCATCGACGAGACCGAGCAGAGCGCGATCGTCAGGCTCGTCGACCGCCTCATCGTCGTCTGTGTCGGGCTCCTGGGGGAGGGGGGGGCAGCCTGGGGCAATGATGCCCGATTCACCAGCTTCGAGCTCAACCCCAGCCAGGGCGTCGGCCTCCCCGAGCGCCAGCAGTTCGGTCCGAAGATCTGCGGCGAGATCGTAGCGGCCAAGGGGTTCAGGCCGAAGGAGGTTGCCCAGCACCTTGCGGAGCCCCGTTGGCACATCGATGCGTGGGAAGAACGCGGGTAACGGAGTGGCGTCCGGGGAGGCTTCTGGCGCGTAGGGAAGGTGACCGGTGATCAGCTCCCAGAGGATCACGCCCACTGAGAACAAGTCGGTCCAGGGTCCGGCTTCGCGGGGCTGCCCCAGCGACTGCTCGGGAGCCATGTAGCCGGGAGTTCCTACGCGTTGTCCCACCGTTTGGGAGGCCACAGACTGAAGGGACGCCAGGCCGAGATCTGCAAGCCAGACATGAGGTTTGTCGTCGTCGCCCGCATGCAGCAAGACGTTTCGGGGCTTCACGTCCCGATGGAGCACATCGCGCGCATGCAGGTACGCCAGCGCATCGAGCAACTCGAGCGTGAGACGCCGCAATTCCGACCACGGGGGTGGGTCTTTGCGAAGCTCGAGCAAGTGCCCTCGATCGGCGTAGGCGAGACCCAAGAAGGGCACGTCATCAGGCGTTCGACCGTGGTCGTGCAACGGCACCACATGAGGATGACTCAAGCGGGCCGACAACCGGATCTCGAGGTCAAACCTACGCTGAAATCCGGGTTCCTTAGCCAGCTCGGGCCGCACCACTTTCAGCGCGACGGGAACGTCGAGGAGCACGTCGCGGGCAGAAAACACCCGCGCCATGCCGCCTTCGCCGATGGGCGTGGGCGAGCTGAGCTCATAGCGATCGGGAAGGGTCAGGTCCATGGCGGCGCCAACTTGACCCGCTCTCGAGCGTTTGACGAGGGCTCTACCCGTCCACCTCGTCGAACCGCCCGAGCGATCTCGGGTTCAACCTGCGACTGCGAGCCCGACTATGGCACTGCGAATGGTATGGCCTTCACACCGTCGACGCGGGGACGGACGGATCACCGAGAAGGAGAAACGACTGTGACGATCGGTGTCGCATTGCTCGACTTCGGAGGCCCTCAGGGACCCGATGAGCTGGTGGGCTTCCTCACGGAGCTTCTGACGGATGTCTTGCCGGGTCCGAAATGGCTCCGGGCAGGTGCGGCCGGGTTCATCGCCCCTCGTCGCGCGAAGATCGTCGGGCCCAACTACGAGGAGATCGGCTGGTCGCCGTTGGTTCCCACGCATTACGCCCAGGCCGACGCGCTACGGGAACGGCTGGGCCCGGATGGCCCGCCCGTCGCCTCGGGCATGCAGTTCACGGCGCCCACGATGGATGACTGTCTGGAAAGCCTCGTGTCGCAAGGCGTGGACCGGTTCATCGCGCTGCCCATGTATCCGCACTACAGCCTCGCCACGACGGGAGCAGCGTTCAACTTCTTCTTTGAAGCGTTGGAACGTCGAGGCATGCAGAAGGCACCGGTCCACTGGGTGTCGGCCTACCCCGAGCACCCCGCCTACATCGAAGCGTTGGCCGCAACGATCCGCGAAGGGGCGGAGGCCATGGAAGGGCCGGCGGACGAGCCCATCCACCTGTTGTTCACGCCCCATGGGTTGCCCGTCTCGTTTGTACAGGGTCAAGGCGACCCCTACCCCGATCACATCCGGTCGACGGTGCGGGCCGTCATCGCGGAATTGGGATGGACTGACCCCTACCACATTGGCTGGCAAAGCCGGGTTGGACCTGTGCAGTGGCTCACTCCGGGAACGCCCGAGGTCATGCAGCGCATCAAGGACGCCGGAGGGCGTCGGGTCTGCCTGGTTCCCATCAGTTTTGCGGCGGAGCACATCGAGACCCTGCATGAGATCGACATCGAGTACCGTGAGGATGCCGAGGCCATGGGCATCGAGTTCTTCGGTCGGGCGCCGGCCCTCGGCATGCAGCCACGATTCATCGATGCGCTGGCTGACTTGACCCAGGACGCGATCACGTCGTTCGACCGCTACACCTGCGTGCGCTGCCTGATCCCGAAGCCCGAAGCGCACCGCCGCCGCAAGAACTGTCCAAACTGCCGGTTTACCTTCCCCGATTGGGCCCGGGAGGGTTGGGGAGCATCGTCATGACGGTTCGTGTTGCGACGCTCGGCGATGTGCCAGAGATCCGCGAGGGCCTTCTTGAGGCTCCCGCCATCGCCATCGACACTGAATTTCATGCGGAACGGCGCTATCTGCCGGCGCTGTTTCTGGTTCAGTTGCGCTTGCCCGACGGGCCCACCTGGATCATCGACCCCCTCGTGGATGGGTTGTTGCCGGGTTTAGCCGAAGCATTGCGGACGCCCACGTGGATCTTGCACGGCGGCCGATGGGACATGGAGGTGCTTCAAAGCGCCCTGGGAGGGCTCCCCGACCAAGTGTGGGACACCCAGATTGCGGCAGGACTGGTCGGAACGTGGTTCCCCGCTCCCTACGCGAGTCTCGTGGAACAGTATCTCGGCGAGAAAGTTGATAAATCGGCCACGTTATCGGATTGGAGCCGGCGACCGCTTAGCGACCAGCAAATCGCCTATGCGGCCTCAGATGTGGCGCAGCTCGAAGAGCTTTGGACCCGGCTCGCGGACCGCCTGCTGGAACTCGGTCGCACCGAGCTGGCCCTCCAAGCGTGTGCGGATGCACGTCAGCAGATTGTCGAGGGACCGGATCCAGACACCGCATGGCGACGTCTGAAGGCGTCTGCGGCCCTCACGCCACCGCAGTTGGGCGTTCTCCAGGAGATTGCGGCCTGGCGGCTCGAGCGGGCACGGATGATCAACCAGCCCGAACGAAGCGTGTTGGGAGATGGGTCCATGATCGAGTTGGCCCGTCGTCAGCCCACCACGCGAGGGGCCCTGACCGCGAATCGACGCATCCCCAAGGCCCTCCACAAGAATTCCGAGGTGTTGCTCGAACGGATCGCACGCGCGGTCCGTCGGCCGTCGATGGCGTGGCCCAAAGCGATACGTCGCCGAACCCCGGAATGGCAGGTGGTTGCTTTTCTCGAGGTCTGGGCGATGGCGCTCGGGCATGACTGCTCCTTTGCACCTGGGTTAGTCTTGCCGCGCTCGGTCATTGAGGATGTGGTCCTCGCAGACGGGGAAGCAGGGATTAAAGCGGCGATTGGGCCATGGCGGGCAGGCCTTGTTTGGCCTGAATTGCTCAATGCCGTCGCCGGACGCGCCGCCCTTCGACTGGATGCTGGCGCACTTCAGCTTTTTTCGTCTGAAAGTTGAAGGAGATTTTCCTCCTGCTCATTGCGCGCCTTGGCGCAGGATAAATTTCTCGCCCAAAAATTTTTTATGTCGAACTCTTGCGTGGGTTTAGGGCCACCGGTACCTTCAACTCAGCGGGGGTCAGCACCCCTCCCCCGTTCCATCCCCGGACATCCCGGAACACGGAGTTCATCATGATCGCTCGCTTCATCCAGGACGAAAATGGCGCCACCGCGATTGAGTACGGCCTCATCGCTTCGCTCGTCGCCGTCGTGATCATCACCGGCGTCGGCCTCCTCGGCACCCAGCTGAACGCGGTCTTCACCGGTGTCAGCAACCACCTCACGGCGCCCTAAGGTTGCCGAGCCGGTGGACGCGATTCGGTGGCCGTTACGCAACCGAAACCGCGATTCCAAGAGAAGCACTGTCCGCTGGGCAGTGCTTCTTTCGGTTTGGGGAAGACGTTTCGACTTCGTTGGACGATAGGCAGACGATCCTGTGCGTGCAGCGCGCGCAGCGGTAGACTACCAGCGGAAAGCTCTGCAGCTGAGGAATGAATGGCACGTCGTAATACCGGTGGACGGCTTCGCGCCCTCCTCTTCCTGTTCATCTCGTTCTCGGCCGCGGCGGTCGCGAGCGTCGTCATCTACTTCGTCATCAGCTCCTACCAGAGCCAGCTCGACAACGCGCAGCTTCCCGAGCAGACGGTCGAAGTCATGGTGGCGGACCGGAACCTTGGTCCCGGCAAGACCATCATCGATGAGGACCTTGCGATGGAGGCGCTTCCGCCTGACTACGTTCCGGATTCGGTGCTCCGTCAGAAAGAGCAGGCGAAGGGTCGGGTGCCCCGAGAACGCATTTTGAAGGGTGAGTTCATCCGTGAGGAGCGGTTGGCCGATCCCGAGGCCGGCTTGGGCCTCAACGCGATCATCCCCCGAGGCATGCGCGCCCTTTCCATCAATATCAGCGATGGATCGGCGGTGTCGGGCTTTCTGAATCCGGGCAACTACGCGGATGTGCTCGTCACGATCGATGGAGATTCGACGCGTCCCGAGGCCACGACCAAGACGCTGCTGCAGGCGGTGACGGTGCTCGCGGTCAACAACCGACTGGGCACGAGCGTCGAGCAGCTCGACGGCAGCTACAAGCCTTCCGTCACCTTGGCTGTGACGCCCGAAGACGCTCAGAAGCTGACCCATGCGGTGGCCCAGGGTGAAGTCACCCTCACGCTTCGCAACGACATCGACGTCACCCACGTCGAGACCCACGGTGCGATGGCGTCCAAGATGCTCATGAACGAAGACACCGCGAAGCGCATCACCGTCAAGGAGTGGACGGAGCGTCGCGAGAAAGGTGGCGACGGTACGCTCCTGCTGATCCAGGGCAAATCGGTCCAGAAGGAGAAGTCGCAAGCTCAGCGACCCTGACCTCCGATCGCGGGATCAAACGCCTCGCTGGTGATCCAATCGGGTCACCAGCGAGGCGTTTGCTGTGTGGTGGAGCGTGTTTGAACCGGATTTGGGATCGCGTGTTGTCCGAGGCAGCAACCGTTCCGAGACCGCAGTAAAAGGTCCATCCCGTCACGTGGTCAACGTTGACGATCGAGAAACGAGAACAGAAATCGAAAGGCCTACCGATGCCATCGTGGACCGGACCTCCGATCGGTCGGAAAACCCACTGGCCGATCTGTCGATTTGAGGTAGGCTCCGCTCCGACCGATTCACCCCCCGAGAGGAACCGTCCGATGTATTCCTTACTTTCCAGGTGGGCTGCGTTGCTTGCGGTCCTGCTTTGTTGCACCACGACGGCGCACGCGCAGGACGGACGCTCCGACTGGCTCGACATCACCCTCGGCAAGAGTCTCGTGCTCACTCTTCCCCGGGTGCCCAAGGCCATCGCGATTACCGACCCCGAGATTGCATCGGCGGTAACCCTTGGGAGTGCGACCAAGATCCAGGTCCAGGGGATCGCCATTGGGACGACCGACCTCGTCGTTCAGTTTTCTGGCGGGATTGCGCCGGAGATCTACGAGGTCACGGTCGCTCGCGACCTTTCCGACCTCATCCGCCGCATCGACTCCATCGTGGAAGGGGAGCCGCCGCGGGTGTACCCGCTTGGTGAGCGGGTGGTCGTCGAAGGAGGGGTGGACGACCTCGATACGCTCGAGCAGGTGGCGTTGGTCTCGCGCATCTTCGATGAGAACTTCGTCAACCTGATGAGCGTTCGGGGTGACCACCAAGTCCAAATTGAGGTGGTGTTTGCCGAAGTGTCGCGGACTGCGACCCGCGAGTTGGGCATCAACGCGCTCGCGAGTGCAGGCCAGTTCCGAGGCGGCATCGTTGGGCCGACCAACGGCCAGAACATCCAGGTCACGGGCATCCAGGGGGGCATTCAGACCGCACAGACGGTGGGGGTCATCGGCAACCCCGTGATCGGCGGATTCAACCTCGCGGGCATCGCGCAGCTCGGGCAGGTGACGGCGGGGGCGGTCATCGGTGCGCTCGATGACTACCGCGTCGCGAAGATTCTCGCCCAGCCGACGTTGTTGTCGCTCTCGGGTCAGAAATCCGAGCTGCTTTCCGGTGGTGAAGTTCCGATTCCAACGCCTCAGGGCGGTGGTGCGGGCGGTACCACGGTGACCATTCAGTTCAAAGAATACGGGATCAAGCTTTGGTTCATCCCGACGGTGTTGGCGAGCGACGTCATCGACATCCAGATGTACCTGGAGATTTCCGAGCCCGACTTCGCGGTGGCCACCAGCGTTGCGGGCGTGAGCGTGCCTGGGTTCATCACGCGCAAGAGCAAGGCGCACCTCCGGCTCGAGAACGGCATGACCTTCGCGGTGGCGGGCTTGCTTTCCGAGAACAGCAATTATTCTCGCATTGGCGTTCCTGGTCTGGGGCGAATTCCCTTGATTGGATCTCTCTTCCGGACGATTCGCCACGTTCGCGAAGAGGCCGAAGTGGTCATTTACGTCACGCCGCGGCTCGTCCGTCCGATGGCCCCCGGTGAGGTTCCGGCGGCTCCGGGTACGACCGAGAACAACAACCCGAGCGACTTCGAGTTGTACATCCTCGGCATGGATCACCGCCCGAACTCGCGAACCGCGTCGCCGACGGGGGCCGTGGGGCTCCAGCGATAGGTAGTGTGACCGGTTGGTGCCCCAGGCTTGACTCCCCCGGGGCAACAACCGAAGGTATGGTACTCAAGGCGTGGGGCCGCGCCTGACAATGGCCTAAGATGCGCCCCTGTCGACGTTGAGGAGGTCAGCTCGTGCGCAACATCGGGAGAAGCGCTGGTGCCGCCTCGGTGGTTTTGGTGGGGCTCGATCCGGATGCCATGGGCATGGTGAAGGAGGCTCTGGCTGCCGAAGCGGTGCTGCCAAACGCATCGGTTCCCTTCGCAGATGCCCTGCCGGTCATCGAGAAGACCAACCCCGACGTAGTCATCGTCGGCTACACCCGTTCGGTCGAAGCTTCGTTGTTCCTCGCAGAGGAGATGCGAAAGAGTCAATCCAGCTCGGTGATGGTCGCGCTGGCTGAAGTGCCGGACTCGCAAGCCATTTTGGGTGCGATGCGAGCGGGTTTCAAGGAGTTTGTGTGTCTTCCGGATGACGCTGCGCGTTTGCGGACCGTCGTTCATGAAGCCGCGTTCCGACCGGGCGATGACGAAGAACGGGGCCGAGTGGTCGCCCTCACCGGAGCCAAGGGCGGGGTGGGCACGACCACGTTGGCGGTCCACCTTGCGGCCGAACTTGCGGGTATCCACCGGGTTTTGCTCGTCGACATGGACTTCGGCATGGGCGATGTGGCGCCCATGATGGACATCAGCAGCCGCGACTCCATCGCGGATCTGCTTCCTCGAGCCGACCGACTCGATGAGCGCATGCTCACTTCGGCGGTGATGGTGCACCGCACCAAGGTGAATGTGCTCACCACCCCCGACGACATGGAAGCCATCGGGCCCGTCAAAACGGACGACATTTACAACGTGTTGAACGTGGCGGCGAAGGCCTACCAGTGGGTCATCGTCGACTGTGGCACCTACTACGACGAAGCGGTTGCCATGACGTTGCAGCTCGCCGACACGATCGTGCTTGTGACCACCCCAGACGTTACCAGCGTTCGCGACGCGTTTCGGCGCGTCCGAACGTTCAATGTGCTCGGTATGGAGCGCGACCGGGTTCGACTGGTGGTCAATCGCTACCACAAGGCAGCGTACGTCTCGAAGAAGGACATCTCCACCAACCTCGGGCTGCAAATTGCGGCGACGGTTGCCGACGATGCGCGTCATGTCGAGCAAGCGGTCAACGAAGGGAAGATCATTCGGGAGGTCAATCGCCGGTGCGACGCAGCTCGTGACATCGCCAACCTTGTGGCCGTCCTCACCGAGGATCCCGAGGATTACGGCGAATATCCCGAGCAGGAAGGCAGCGGCAGTTGGCTTTCGGGCCTGTTCGGCGGGCGGAGGTGAGTGAATGGGCGGCGGAAGGCTGATTGACCGGGTTCGGGGCGCACAGAGGTTCCGGACTGGGCAGACCGGGCCAGCTCAGGCGAGCGGGCTGAATGTCGAGTTCGCCCAAATCAAGCGCGAACTCCATAACGAACTGATCGAGTCCCTCGACTTCGAGCAAGTCGGCAACACGCCGCGTGAGGAGTTGGCCCAGCGTCTCCGCCAAACGCTGACCGAACGGGTCGAGGCGAGGCAGCTTCCGCTCAACCGGATGGAGCGCGAGCGGCTCGTCGAGGAGATTCTTGACAACATTCTCGGACTCGGACCGCTCGAGCCTTTGCTTCGCGACCCCGAAG
The DNA here is from genome assembly GCA_039208735.1 of Myxococcota bacterium. GTDB lineage: Bacteria > Myxococcota_A > UBA796 > UBA796 > DRPG01. The sequence continues at coordinate 41,933 of JBCCQY010000060.1, forward strand.
TGTCCGACATCATGATCAACGGCCCCAAGACGGTCTTCGTCGAACGGAAGGGGCGTCTGGTCAAAACGAACGTCACGTTCAACGACAACAAGCACCTGCTGCAGATCATCGAACGCATCGTGGCCGCGGTGGGTCGTCGTGTCGACGAGCAGAACCCGATGGTCGATGCGCGGATGCACGACGGCTCGCGTTTCAACGCGATCATCCCACCACTGGCCCTCGACGGGCCTTGTGTGTCCATCCGGCGGTTTGGGACGATCCCCATCACCGCTGAAGACCTCGTGGCGCTCGGCTCCTGTCCTCGGCCCATCCTCGAAGTCCTTCGTGGAGCGGTGCGCAGCCGTCTGAACATCATCATCAGCGGGGGCACCGGATCGGGTAAGACCACGCTTCTCAACGTGTTGAGTTCGTTCATCCCGGATTCTGAACGAATCATCACGATCGAGGACTCGGCCGAGCTGCAGCTCCAGCAGAACCACGTCGTTCGGCTCGAAACCCGCCCGGCCAACCTTGAAGGCAAGGGGTCGATTAACCAGCGCGACCTCGTGAAGAACTGCCTCCGGATGCGTCCTGACCGCATCATCCTGGGGGAGATTCGTGGGGGTGAGGCCATCGACATGCTCACCGCCATGAACACGGGCCACGATGGCTCCCTCGCTACGGTTCACGCCAACAACACCCGGGACGCGCTTGCGCGCTTCGAAACCATGGTCGGCATCGGTATGCCGAACATGGGCGACAAGGCGATTCGCGAGACCATCGCTCGTGCGCTCGACGTCATCGTGCAGCAGGAACGGCTTTCGGATGGGTCGCGACGCATCATGGCGTTGACCGAGATCACGGGCATGGAAGGCAGCGTGATCACGACGCAGGACATTTTCATCTTCGAGCAGCGTACGATCGACGAACAAGGCAAGGTCCGAGGCGCATTCCGCGCCACGGGAATTCGTCCCAAGTTCGCGGGACGCCTCGCGAGCAAGGGCATCCGGCTCGCTCCCGAGCTTTTCCGCTTCGAGATGGAGGTCTGAGTCCATGCAGCAGTGGGTTCTGGTCATCGTCCTGGCCATCGTGTTCACCGCGGTGCTCGCCATGGGACAGGGGCTGTACTGGGCTTGGGTCGCAAAGCGCGAGCGGGAGCAGGAAGAGCTGCTCCGTCGTCTTGGCAGCGGCACGGGCTACGACGAAGAAGAAAACGAGCTGTCGCTGTTCCGCGATCAGGCGGTCGACCAGGTCGCCGGTTCGCTCGGCAACATCGGCGAGGCGTTGCAGACTACGCTTCGCAAGGCCGACGTAAACTACGATGTCAGCTCACTGTTGATCCGCATGGGCATGTTGGGCGCCATTGGCTCCATGGTGGGAGCCATCTTCTCGCCGGCGGGCCTCGTTGGGGCGTTGGTCGGCATTCCGCTGGCCTATGTGCCGCTCTTCATCGTTCAGCAGCAAGGCAACGCTCGCATCAAGAAGTTGGTGGAACAGCTTCCTGATTCGCTCGACCTGATGGCGCGCGCACTCTCTGCGGGGCTTGGCTTGTCCGACGCGTTCCGCCTCGTCGCCGAAGAAATGCCGATGCCGATTGCGGCCGAGTTTGGTCGGGTGCAGGAAGAGGTCCGGTTCGGCCGTGACTACCGCGAGGCATTCAACAAGCTCCTCGAACGGAATCCGGGGGTCTTCGACCTTCGGATCTTCGTGTCGTCGGTCATGCTTCAGCGGGACACCGGCGGTAACCTCATCGAAATCCTGAAGAACATTTCCGATACGATTCGGGCCCGCTTCCTGTTTGACGCGAAGCTCGCTGCCATGACGGCCGAAGCCAAATTTTCGGCCCTCATCCTCGGCAGCTTGCCGCTGTTCGTGCTTGCGGTCCTCGTGCTTGGGAACCCCGAGTACCTGGAGCCGATGGTCACGACGACGATCGGCAACGTGATCATCGTGGCCTGCATCACGTCTTATACGCTCGGCATTCTCCTGATGCGCGATCTGTCGAAGGTGGAGGTCTAAGATGGGCGAACTTGTCACCATCGTCCTGATTGGCGGCTTCATCATCATCGTGTTTGGAGCGTTTTTCTACGGACTGTATTTGTTGCTGAACCCGACGCGGACCGCGGGCGACCGTCTGCGTGAGTTCGCCGGCACCCAAGGTGGAATCGCCGAAGAAGTCGAAGCGTTCGACATCATCACCGTCGAGTCGGGCTCGGAAAGCGCAGGGGTGGTGAGCCGCCTCGGTCAGCTCGCCGCACCCACCACCGAAGAAGAGAAGAACAAGCAACGTCAGATGCTGCTGCAGGCGGGTTTCAAGAACCGCCATGCACTCGAGATGTTCAACAGCATCCGGGTGACGGCGGCCCTGTCGTTGCCGCTGCTCACGCTGCCGTTTGCGGCATCGCTGTCCACGCTCAACATCGCGTTCCTCGTCATCTTCATGGCGAGCTTTGGGTACTACGCGCCGAGCATCTGGCTCACCAACATCATCAACAAGCGTAAGCGGCGGCTCCTCGCGGCCTTCCCCGATGCGCTCGACCTTCTGGTGAGCTGCGTCGAAGCGGGTCTTGGTCTCGATGCCGCGTTCCGACGGGTGGCCAACGAGATGGAGACGGCCGCGCCCGAATTGTCGCGTGAGTTCCAGATTGTGAACCACGAGATTTCGGCTGGTGTGCCCCGCGTAGAATCGCTGCGCCACCTCGAAACCCGAACGGGACTCGACGAAATCCGCTCGCTGGTCAATATGCTTGCCCAGGCGGAGCGGTTCGGTACCTCGATTGCCCAAGGCTTGCGCATCCACTCCCAGATGACCCGTCAGAAGCGGATGTCGCGCGCGGAAGAAGAGGCCGCAAAGGTCTCGCCGAAGCTGACCGTCGTGATGATTCTCTTCTTGCTGCCGGTTTTGGGCGCCGTCCTCATCGGTCCTGCGATCATCAAGGTCATGGAAACCTTCGCCGGGAATGCGGCAGGCTGATGGTGGCATTGCTGTCGATGCTGGTCGTCACGGCGTGCAGCCCCGCGACCAAACGACTTCCTGAACAGCCGGTCGCAGACGGGTTGCCTCCATGGATGGAAGACGGCGATGAGGTGCGCCTCGGCGTCGCTCGGAAGTGGCTCGACCTCGGTTTTACCCAGGGGGCGTTGTCGATTGTGAGCCAAATGCGGGCGGATGGC